>PBGO01000036.1 GCA_002719095.1 Fidelibacterota bacterium | reverse complement strand
GGTTCAGGTATATGGGATGGTGAACAACTAGAAATTGTTAATGTTGGCTCTATAGATAATTGTGCTTTTGGTGGATTTCAGCTTCCAGGGTTTCAAGATGGTAATCCTGTTTTAATAAGAGTTTATAGGCCCTCAACGGAGACCGAATATAACACAACTATTAGCTTTTCAGCAGGTACGGGGAACTTTGGAGATTTATTTATGGCTATTTCCGATATTCAGTTAGATAGCGGAAATTACGTTGGTCCATTTTATCAAGTTGACCTTAATGAAACTGGAGAATTTCAATTGATAATATTCCAAAACTCAATTAGTAGTTTAGAGCCCGGAGATGAAATTGGTATATTTGATTCTTCAGGGATTACAAATTCTGGTGATTGTACTTCACAAACTAACGAGTTGCTTGTTGGTTCAGGTATATGGGATGGTGAACAACTAGAAATTGTTAATGTTGGCTCTATAGATAATTGTGCTTTTGGTGGATTTCAGCTTCCAGGTTACCAAGAAGGAAATCCAATAGTTATTAAAATTTATAAATCAAACCTTAACTTGGAATATCAGGCATCTGCAGTTTTCTCTGCAGGAACTGGGACATTCGGTGATTTGTTTGTAGCTATTTCAGAAATTTCATTACAAGATTCAAGTTGGGGTTGCACTAATTCTGATGCCTGTAATTTTTCAGAAGAAGCAACTCAAGATGATGGTAGCTGCTGGTATCCCATAGATGGTTGTAATTGCGAAAATGGACAAGGTGCAACTTTAGATTGCAATGGAGATTGTCAAGGACAAGCTTTTATAGATATTTGCGAAGTTTGTTCTGGAGGAAATTCTGGTCATGAAGCGAATAGTGACATTGATTGCAATGGGGATTGTTTTGGACTAGCTTTCTTAGACACTTGCGAAGTTTGTTCTGGAGGAAATTCTGGTCATGAAGCGAATAGTGACATTGATTGCAATGGGGATTGTTTCGGAGAATTAGTAATTGATGAGTGTGGTGAATGTGGAGGAGATGGTATTTCAGATGGTGCATGTGACTGCGATGGAAACATTGAAGATTGCAGCGGAGAGTGTGGAGGATCAGCAGTAATTGATGCGTGTGGTATTTGTGGTGGTCCTGGTGCAATTTATGAATGTGGATGTAATGAACTAGAACCTGGTGCATGTGACTGCGATGGAAACATTGAAGATTGTAGTGGTGAGTGCGGAGGTTCCTTAGTAATTGATGAGTGTGGTGAATGTGGAGGAGATGGTATTTCAGATGGTGCATGTGACTGCGATGGAAACATTGAAGATTGTAGTGGTGAGTGCGGAGGTTCCTTAGTAATTGATATATGTGGTGAGTGTGGCGGTGGTCAAACAGATCCTAATGATTGTGTTGACGGTTGTGCTGAGGGCTATACTTATGATTGTAACAATACTTGCCAGCTTGAAGGATTGCTTGGAAATAATGAATGCAATAACGGTTCAAATGGAGAAGCAGATTTTAGCTGCGAAGAATTCTATTTCGATAATGGAGATTGTCCAGTTGGACTTCTTTATTTTGGTGAAATAAATCAAGAAAATAATTCTTTGCCAGTTTATCTTGATTGCGTTTTCCCAGTAACAAATTATAATTTTAGTATTAGTGGAATTAATGGATTCAATTTATCGGATGGTATGATAAATGACCCATCTTTTGTGTTAGATCCAGTAGTAAACAATAATTTAATTAATTGGGTTTCAATAACTAATCCCTTACCGCAAAATTATGGGCTTTTATTTGATATTAACTATGAAGAAATAGATGGAGACATATGTTTTCTTGATTCTAATATTGTGACAGTACAAGGTGAAGAATACCAGGCAGAACTTGGAGATTGTATTAGTCTAAATTCTTTATCAAATGATGATATTCTGATACCTGGGGATTATATTTTAGAGCAAGCATATCCAAACCCATTCAATCCAGAAATTAATATACCTTTTTCAATATCAACCATGAGTCTTGTAAAAATTGATATTTTTGATATAAATGGTAACTTAATCCACAATGTTACAAACGATTTCTATAGCTCTGGTCGACATTCTTTAATATGGAACGCTAAATCTTTTTCATCTGGAACATATCTTGTTGTTGCAGAGATTCGGTCTGAAATATATCAACAAAAAGTTGTATTAATGAAATAATTAGATGTCAGCTTTAATACAAGTAAAGAATCTAAAAAAATCTTTCAAAATATTTAAACGTAATCCCGGCTTAAAAGGTGCTGTTAAATCTTTCTTTAATCGGCAATACGAAGAATTATGTGCTGTAAAAAATTGCTCGTTTGACGTTGATAAAGGAGAGATAATTGGAATTCTTGGAGAAAATGGTGCGGGTAAAACCACACTTATCAAGATGATGGTAGGCTTACTTCATCCAACATCTGGTTCGCTTCTAATTAATAATTATAATCCATGGGAACGTAAGAATCAATTTTTAAAAAACATATCAATCGTAATGGGTCAAAAAAATCAACTCTGGTGGGATATTCCTGCATCAGAATCATTTCTTTTGAATAAAAGCATATACAATATAAGCGATAGAGATTATAATACGAGAATGAACGAACTTGTTGATTTGCTTGGCGTGAGAGAAAAATTAAATATTCAAGTTAGAAGACTATCACTTGGAGAAAGAATGAAGATGGAAATTATTGCAGCACTACTGCATAATCCAAGTATTGTTTTTCTTGATGAGCCTACTCTTGGTCTAGATGTAATATCTCAATCAAAAATCAGAGACTTTATTAGAAAGTATAATAGAGAAAACAAAACAACTTTTATAATCACAAGTCATTATATAAAGGATATCCAAGAATTATGTGAAAGAGTGTATGTAATTCATAAGGGAAAAGAACTTTATGATGGAAACTTTAATGAGCTTATCAAGAAAATCAATCCAAAGAGTAAATTATCTTTTGAATTTAACGAAGAACCAAATCAAGATTTTATTAAAGAATTAAAAAATACTTACAATATATCATTAATTAATAATCAACTATTTATAGAGCTTGAAGACGATAAAATTAAAAATCTTCTAACTCAGCTACTCAGGCATAGCTCATCAAGAAAGTTTTCAATTGAAGAGCTTCCTGTTGAGGAAGCAATGAAAGCCTTTTTTACCAATCCTGACCTTTTTCTTTAATGAACGAAATTTTTAAAAAGTATTATTCAGTTTTGAAAATGAGTTGGATTCAGACTCTTGAGTATAGGGCAAATGCACTTGTTGGAGCTTTCGCAGTTTTATCTGGACTGCTCATTGAATATCTTTTGTTAAGCAAAGTTTTCGAAAACGAGATTCAAACTAACCAGTCTATAAAAACTTTTGTCTCATTTAATCACATGATGGTTTATATCATGTTATGTATGATGATTGGTCAGCTAAAGTCATCTTGGCATAATTCGCTGATGATGATTGATGAGATTCGATCTGGAGAATTGAATAAGTACTTAACAAAACCTATATCATACTTTACTTATAACTTTATGAATTTCATTGGTCATAATTCTTTATTTTACATTGTATACTTTGTTATGATGACTATAACTCCAATTATAATTGGTCCAGGGTATATTTTTATGGGAATTTTTCAAATTTTAGGTTTTTTAATAGCGTTATTTATCTCAATTTTTTTATCCTACACAATATATTTTTCAATGATTTGTTTTGCTTTTTGGTTTGGAGAAGTCAGAGCACTTATTGTTTCATATAATATTCTCAATATATTCCTATCTGGTCAATTAATTCCAATAGCTTTATTCCCAGATGGATTAAAAAGTTTTGTTATGAATTCGCCATTTCGATTTATGGTTGACTTTCCAGCAAGTATTGCGACAATGGAGTATTTCGATATAGATTATTTTATTAATGGAGTTTTCTTACAAATTTTCTGGAGCATTTTAATGATGTTTATTGGAAAATCTATATACTTTTTTGGTATCAAACAATACGAGGCATTCGGTGCGTAGATATTTCAAATTGTGGGTTAGATTTTTACTTAATAGTTTAACTAGAGAGTTAGAGTTTAAAGCAAATTTTATATCTCAACTTATTGTAGATTTAATTTACTATTTAAGTTTGTACTTATTTTATTATGTTATTTTTCAGTTTACAGATACCATTGGAGAATTTAACAAAGAGACAGTTATAATCTTTATGATTGTCACTTATATGATAGACGCTGTTTTTGAATTCTTTTTCTCAGCAAATATTGGAGAATTTAATACAATGGTTGTTAAAGGAAACCTAGATTTCGTTCTTACCAAACCTGTAAACTCACAATTTTTAGTTTCTTTTAGATATGTCGGATTTAATGGTTTAGTTTCTTTGACTATTTTAAGTTCACTGTTATTATACCTTGTATATGACTACCCTCATTCAGAAATTGGATATATAAATCTTATTCTGTTCACTATATCATTTATAATGGGAAATATAATTTGGTATTGTACTGATTTTATGGTTCATTGCTTATCTTTTTGGTTTAAGAATTTTTCTGTTTCAGGTTGGTTAAGTAATAATATTAGGCAGTTTTCTAGAAGACCTGACACAATTTATTCAGGGTTTCTTAGAAAAGTTTTATTTTCATTTGCACCCATGGCTTTAATTGCTTCTGTCCCAGTTAGATTTTTGATTTATGGTCTTTCAGCAGGCGTTTCATTGTTTTTTTTACAGACATTAATATGTCTGCTTTGCTTGATGTCTACAAGATATGTTTGGCGTAGAGGAGTTTATAATTATGAGAGCGCCTCATCTTAGTTTTTGATACTATGTTTTACGCTTTTTCTTTTTTGCTGAAGGAAAAAGAATGTTATTTAAAATAAGTCTGTAACCAGGAGAGTTTCTATGCAGCGATAAATCTGTCGGGGGATCTCCTACCATATGCCTGTAATCTTCTGGATCGTGCCCCCCAAGAAAAGTAAACGAACCTTTTCCGATGTTGTTATGTATGTATTTAACTATGTTGGAGCCTTCAACTTGGCCTAGAATAACAACTTGTTCTTTTAAATAATCTCTATTGAAAGCTGTTGTCTGTCCCATAAAACCTTTTACAATTCCTACATGGTTCTGGGTAAGCATTGTTGGAACTGGATCCCATTTTGCTGAAAATTCAAACAATGAAAAGTAGTCTTCTTCTGCGCCCCTTGCAATCGGTTTATGACTTTGAGGAATATCAATATTTGAATATTCGTATGTAAGAGGATCGGTTATTAATTCAAACTTCTCAAATGCGAATGTATTATCATAGTTAAGTTTATTTTTACAATTATGATCAATGGGTGTTCCATCAAATACGCTGTGTGCTATATCGCAATCTAATGCAGATAGAGCTATATCAAACGAATCAGTAGCTGAACACATTGCAAATAAAAAACCTCCTTTTTGAACATAATTTTTTATAATGCTAGCAATATTTTTTTTCAAATTGTGCACAGAAGTAAAGCCAAATTTCGATGCTGTTAAATTAAACTCAGACTCCATATTTTTATACCACGCTTTATTTCTATAGTTTTTATAAAATTTACCATATTGACCTGTAAAATCTTCATGATGCAAATGAAGCCAATCGTACTTAGCAAGTCCGCCGTTCAAAACTTCTTCATCAAAAATCACATCATATTCTACCTCGGCATATGTCAGAGCAAGAGTTACAGCGTCATCCCAGGGCTGTTTCCCTGGAGGAGAGTAAACAGCTATTTTGGGTACGGTTTCTAATAAAGCTATATCCATATTATTTTCGCTTATTAATGATAATATCTGAGAATATTCATTAACGCTTATATTTTTGAATTGGACCCCTCTAACTATACACTCATTTTTAATGCTATCAGTTGATTCCATTAAAAAAGAGCCTCCTTTGAAATTTAGAAGCCAATCAACTTCATTGCCCTGTTTCAAATTCCAAAAAACAACACCATAAGCTTTTAAATGATTCGTTTGACTTAGGTCCATAGGAATTAATATTTTATTACAAAAAATTGATGAAAGTAAAAAAGTTATGATATAAATGTATTTTTTCATTGAATTGATAGCTCAGTTATTTTTTTTAATCTTATTCTAGTAGGTTCTTGATATATCGAGCTTGGATAATTTACCAAAAAATCATAGTATTGTTTCTTTGCTGCTGTGTAATCTTTTAATAAGTAGTCATCAATTTCTGCAAGCATTAGCAGTGATAGTTCGTTATAAACACCTTCATGTTTGAAAGATTTTAATTGTTCAATTGCAGCATCAATTTTGTTTTGTTTGATTAACAGACTCGCGAGTTGATAGCTGATTAGGCTTTTTAATAAATTGTCCTCGCAACCTATTAGTAAGTCATTTAATATCAATAAAGCCTCGTTTCTTCTATTCTGGTGAATTTTGAACTGTGCTTTAGTATATTTTTCAAAAATATTTTGCTTATTCTTAAATATTATTAATACTCTCATAACATCTAGAATCTCATTATAATCTTTATGATCAACAGAAAAATCTTTTAAAATAATCGACAAATCATCGTATAAAAAGTCTATATTTGATTCGTAGAAGAGTATTTGATTTTGCTTCATCCTTAGTTCAATTCGATCATCCTCACTCCAAATATTTTGATTAATATGCTCGTTTATAATTTGCTTACTAGTTTCCAAATTTCCTTTTGCTAATGATACATCAATCATTCTTTTTAGAGCTTTTAATCGTAAGTCTCTATTGTACGAGCGACCATAAATTTCTTTATAAATTTCAAATGCAGCATCAAGGTCTTCCAAAGCTCTGAATTGTATTTCACCAAGACGATAAAAAGAATTCAAATCTAGTTGATTAGTAGAAAGAGAATCATATAGAGATATTGCTCTATGCATCAAGTTGGAATCTGAATCTTTTATTTTTACAAACGGCGATGAAAAGAAACTGTTTTTTTTCATAAACTGCGAAATTGGAAGCTGACTTTCATCGATGAAACTTCTATTTTCCAGAGATTTGGCAAATTCAAAAACCGCTTTTTGTGCAATTTTTTGGTTTCCGTTCTCTATTATATATATGAAAAGTTCATTTGAAAGATCTATTTGATTAAGCTTTTCAATGTTTTGTGTAAGAGAAAGTAGCTCTGACATTAAACCGTATTTTTTAAGTAAACCAACAGATTCATTTATGAGTTTGAGTTTAAAATAGAAATCAGCTAAAATAATTTTTGATTCTTTAGTATCTGAACTAATTAGATGATTAATAATTTTCTCATTTGTGAATTTGCTAAGCTCAGGAAAAGTTGCTATCCTCTGGTTAATCATTTCAAGATGATTTGGGAATTGCTTTAAATGTTTTAAGAATTCTTCAACAGATTGGTCATATTTTTTCATAGACATGTAATAATATCCGAGTTCATTAGCATAGAAAGACTCCTTGTTAGATATTTTCCGAATTTTAGGAATACTTGATAGTGCATATTCTGCCTGACCATTATTCATTAATTTAGAAAAAACTTTATTTAAAAATGCTAAATCGGTTATATTCTTTTCGACTAAATTATTAAATGTGTTTTCCCAATCAGCGTTACAAATGATTTCAATTTCTAGCGTGTTAATTTTTGAATATTTTGAATTTGCTCTTGCATTGGAAAATATTTCAACATTATTCATCATTTCTAGACAATCATTTTTTTTGATTAATATTTTTTTAAGAGCATTATAGTATTTTTCGTTATTGGGATTTTTGATAAAAATCTGATAATAAATATTCTCAGCCTCATCAATCAACCCTGTGTTTTCAAGGCCTCTGGCTCTTCTATATAGAGATTCAGCATTATTTGATTGAGCGATTACTTTTTCAGGTATTAGAAAACAAACTAATAAATATATCATAATATATTTAATCATTTTCAAGCTCTAATAGTCCTCTGTAGTATTTTCTAAACATCTTTTTATATTCTTCAGAATAACTTTCTTCAAGAGCATTCTCCATCGCGTTCATATAAATGATATTTTTTTCATTTATCTCTTTTTGTTTTAAAATAGATTCTGAATAAGATTTTTGTTGCGCCACTGATTCTTGACGTTTTTCTGAAAAGTCTTTTTCTTTTAAAGATTTTTGGCTATCAAGTAGTCGGGATAAAATTTTGTTTTGCTTATCAGTAGTTTCTTTAGATATTCTTTTTTGATTTAATTGATTTGCCACATCCAACATGTCATCTGACGCTTTTGATAGCCCATCTTGTTTCTGCCCTTCAAGATTATCAAGAATTTGTTGTAGTTTTTGTTGGAGTGCTTTTTGTTGTTCTTGTAGTTGTCGCATCATATCACCTTGTTGCATCATTCCCATTTGACCAAGTTGCATTGTATTCATATTTATTTCAGATTGTCCTTGACTAATTTCTTGCAATTCTTCCATATAAGATGACAAACCTGATGCGGATTGGTTTTCTTGCATTTCGTTCATTGATAGAATCAACATTAAACCAATTTCGTTCATTGAAGCTAATACGTTTTTCTGTTCGTTTCTTGCAGTTTTTACTTTTCTTTGTTCTAGATTTAAAATACTATTATCTATTGATTTCCTACACTTACCCATCACGATATTTAAATCAGGAGATATATAAAAAGTTTTAGTAGATAAAGTCATTATTTGTTCTACAAACTTTAAAAATTGTTTATTAATAACAAATTGCATTGAGGCATGACTCCTAATTTTGGGACTACTTATTCGTAAATTATCTGAACTATTAATTAATTCTTCCTGTATTGATGATAACTTTAATATGTTGTCTATTACAGAATAAAAAAGTATCACCATTTCTTTAGTCATATCACTTGAAAAGTCAGATTTTATTTGTTCAGCAATCTTTTTCATTTCATTTAGATTTTGTTCAGACTGTGATATAGAATTAATAGCACTGTAGTCATTTTTTGATAATTTTTTTTTGGCTATATCTAAAGATTCTTGTGTTTTCAAATTTAACTCTGAAGATATTAAATCATTAATTGATTCAGATGTTTTTTTTGAAAATTTCTGTACACTTTTTTGTGCTTCAGTCATTGTATTTTGAAATTTTTCGAATCGCTCATTTTGTCTTGATTGCATTGAAGTCATTTTTTTTAAACTTTCTTTATTTTCAAAGGATTTTTTAATTTTTAGTTGTTCATCGTTCATTATTTCTAAGCTTGCTACTAGTTCATCAATTTTTTGTTCAGCAATTGCTAACTCAAACATATCAATAAATCTCTCGAGCTGTGATTCAAACTGCTCTAAATTGTAATCAAAATTTTCTACAGCTTCCAACATTTCATTTAAGTCCAAATCACCCATCGCTTGTTGCAGTTTTTGCATTGCCTCCATCAATTCAGGTGTCATTATATCATTCAGAAGCTCTTGAAATTGACTAAATTTTTCCATTAAATCATTATCAACAATGTTGTTGTTTTCTGCTTGTTGTTTTAGGCTGTTCAACACTTCATCCATTTTAGAGATTTCATTAAGAACTTCATCCATTTTCTCAAGACTTTCATTTACTTTTTGCTGATTTTCTATGCCTACATCTGTTGCTTTCAATAGATCAAGCTTTATATCCTCTAGAACTTTATCAATTTTATCAATTTCTTGTAGTGTTGAATTTGTTAAGTCAGTAATTTCTTCTTCATCTTTTTCAATTGAAGAATAAATATCTTCAAGTGATGGATAAATAGCATTGAATTCCTTACTTTTAGTTATGCCTTGTGCATTGGGATTATTGTCTTTAGAAATAAGCTTAAATTTGACTTGATCGCCTGGGAATAAATTTAAAGTACTTAAATTCCATGTAAACTCTTCTTTCGCTTGCTTTGTATTCTTGTATTGGTTAATCCTAACATACTTTAACGAGGTGTCAGCTCCAATATAGTCTGGTTTTTCTACAGAAAATTCTATTAAGCTTTCGATTAAGCCGTAGTCATCAGAATGCATAAATTCAATTTTAATTTTACTTTCGTTATTAATTTCAATAATTCTTTCTTGAGGTTCTATAACGTATAAATCTGGGCTGAAGTCATCAATTAATTTGATTTGGTATTTATAATCTAATTTATTGGTATTACCATTTGAATTTTTCAAAATAATTTTTTGACCCATCGTACTATCAAATTTGATATTTGTTGTCCAAAATTCAGAATTTTTATTTTCGAGTTGAATTTTTTCAGAATCATTATTAAAGATTGTTAATGATTCAAGTTCCTGATTAGAAAATATTTTATAGTTGATTTTAGAATTTTTTAAGGCACGAAATTGTGGCTGTAATTTATTATACAAGACTTCTCTAGAGCCCGTATAATCTGGCGGATCTATTGAAATTTGAATATCAGCTATTTCTGGCCAGTACGAAACATTAACAAATCCGGCATGTGATTTTATTGTATCCCATTTTGAAAACAGCGATTCAGAAAAAGACATTAATCTGTATTTGAAATCACTTTTGACATTCGAAAAGGTATATTTTATAGAATTATCCTGAATGTCTATTAATTCAAGTTGGGGATCTAGTCCATTATCAATCAATATAAAAATATCATCTGTTATCTCACCCTCAACAGGAAATGAAATACTTATGTCATCTCCATCCATAACATTCATATTCAAATATTGCTGAGGAAGTTCAATTTTAAATGGAGTTGGAGGTTCAAAATAAACTTTATGATTGTATATTTTAAAAGCACTAAATCTTAAAGATTCTGAAGAAAATAAAGCAATAAGAAAAATTATTACAAAAAACGAAAATACTAATTTGTTATTTCTTGAGATTTTAGGAAAAAGTTTCTTGGGTATATTTTTTTCAATTAAATCTTCTGTCTTTTTAATAGCAATTTTTGATAGCTCTTTTTCAATTTTATTTGAAGATTCAATTTTTGATAGCTGATATGCATTAAGAATTTTATCAGATATTTCTGGAACCTTTTGACCTATTTCCAAAGCTATTGATTTATTGCTGGTAATTGACTTTTTGCTAAAATAATTGATAAATATTTTAAGAAAGCTGTATGCAAAAAAAGAGATAAGTATGATAAAAAGTAAAACAAATATTTTTTCTCTCTCTATTTGATTTAAATAGAAAATATTTTCATAAATAAGAAAAAAAATTAATAAGCATATATACGATATAAAGAAAACGATTAAATCATTATAAAAAATTTTTTTTATTTTTGCTTTCTTGTATTGGTAAATAAGTTTATTAATCATATTAATTTTTTAAGTAGTGTATTACAATGTTTGTTCCCATTTTTAAAGCTTTGTAGTGTAAATCTAAATTGTGGTTATGTACTTCTGGATCTTCCCAACCATCTCCCAGGTCAGATTCGTATGTATATAATAAAACTAACTTGTTATTGTGAAATATTCCGAGTGCTTGTGCTTTTTTACCGTCGTGTTCATGAATTTTGGGCAAACCATTTTCAAAATTAAAAAAATTATTAAAAATTTCGTGAGATGGCTTTAGTTCAGTCCATTTTTTTTCAGGAAATATTTTTTTTACCTCTTCTCTGAAAGATTTATCCATTCCATAATTATCATCAGCGTGTAAAAAAGCACCATTCGTTAAAACTTTTCTCAATATATCACGCTCGTCATCGCTAAACATAATTTTTCCATGTCCAGTAATATAATAATAAGGATTGTTGTAGAATTTTGAACTTCCAACTGAACATCTAATTTCTTCCAAAGACACTGATATATTTGTTTCATTCTTTATAAAGCGAAGTAGATTTGGAATTGACGAAGGGTTTGAGTACCAATCACCACCACCATCATATTTTAATCTTGTTATCGTAAAATCGCTTGATAGAAGTGTTACGGCAGAGAACAATAAAATAAATAATATTTTATAAATCATAGATTAAAAATTAATAATATCATCTGATATTTTATATATGTAAATAGAATTTTATTAAATTTTAATTTTTTCTATATTTTAAATAATCTAATTGGCACAATGAGACTTTTAACATACATATTATTTTTTAGTTTAATTTTTTCAGAATCAGAAACATGGTACACTAATCCGCTTGATTATGTACTAGGTCGTACAACCAACCGGACAACTTTTAGGGAGCCGGTGAGCTTCACTCCTTTTGATATAAAAATTGGTACATTTAATTACGGTGGTTCAGATTTCTGGGATCAGGGATTTGGAGCAAATGAACTAGGGGTATCGCCAATTTTATTAGACTCATCGAATTATCAGTACTCAGGATTATCGAATGCTAACTCAAGAAAGTGCTATCTTTTTGAAGTAGACTTTCTGAAGTACAACATACCAAATTATGTTTACAAGCAAAATTATATCGATATTCAGTTTGGCTTAGGGATGAAAATGATGGGTCTTATTGAAAATCCTGGCATCGATTTACCTGACGATTTCCTGACAGGTTCTGATTCAGATCCAAGTGGCCAAGATAGGGGAAAATACAAATATCGACCTTCAATACGTGACTATAATGTTAACACAACTATAAATTGGCAATTTTATGATTTTATTTTAGGGTATTTATCGCATTCAATTGGTATAGCAAATTTATCACTCTACGAGTCAGAGGGAGGTGACAAATATTTGAATGGAAATGGTATAGGAGAAAGTTTTGCATTAGGTCTAAAAGGAATGTTTAATAGTAGGTATGATATGAAAGATTATAAAGTTACTTATGGAGCTGAAGCAAAGTGGATTCGTGCGTATGTTGACGATTTGAATGATCCTAATAAAATCTCACCAATCACGGGGTTTGATATGAAAGGAATAGGATGGGCTCTAAATTTTGGTATCATTTTTGGAGGTGAAAGATCTATTGGTGATGAAGCATATCAGAGTATGCTCAAAAATGACTTTATTTCTGCTGTAAGCGAATTCCAGGAATTTTTGGATAGAAATCCCCGACATATTAAAAAAATTAAGGCACAAAAAATGTTGGAATTTTGTAAAAAACAAAGACCCTATCAAGAATTTGAAAACGGTAAAAGTGCATTTGCAGATTATAATCTTGATCAAGCCGCTAGATGGTATGAGTCGGCTATAACGACATCTGATGATGATTTGAGCTTTGAAATTATTACAAAACAAAAAGAACTTTCAATGGTCTTTCTTGATAGTGCAATTGTTAATTTAGACGATATTGGGTTTAATAACGCAGAAAAATTAATTAGAAAAGCAAAAGCTGTAACTCCAGAAATTGAAGCAGTTGCTAATGGATACTTATCGGATTTATATATGATAAAAGGAGATCTCTTCTATGAAGTAAAAAATTATGAAGCTGCTTTAAAAAATTACAAAAAATCATATTCATATAATCAAAAAGATAAAGTTCAATATATTACAAAAGTTAAGGAAGTAACAACTGCAATTCTCGATGAGGCAAATAAGGCGACAGATAAAGGTGATATTCTTTTTGCCTTAACTTCACTTTCAAAACTTGTTGAGTTAAGGCCAGAGTTGGAATCTGAATTTTCATTTGGGATTCAGGCATTAAAAGAAAAATTAATGGAAATAAGTTATATAAAAACTAAAGACCACATTGAGAGTTACATCAAATCAGAGAAAAATAAAGCTAAAAAAAGAATATATAAAAAAGTAGAGATAGGAATGAAAAAAAATGAGGTTATCAATTTATTAGGTCAGCCAGCTTTCATTGAAAATAAGTTTGTGGATAACGAGATAAAGCAATTGTGGTTTTATTTTGATGAGCTTGATGATAAGTATGTTAATTTCTACTTTGAAAGCGACATATTGATAAAAATTGATGACTAAATTAACATAAAATATCAAACTTTAACTAATTAGGATACTTGAATTCAACTTTTTTGTTGATTTTTGACGATAGACTTCTATAGACTGGGCAATTTAGTGCCGTCCTTCGAATTATAGTTCTTATTTTACTTTCATAGTTCTCTTTAAAATTAAATACAATGTTGATGTCGGAAATCATTCGTGGTCTTGATTGCATTTTCTTTGCAACAATTGCTGTGGCTCCACGAAGACTTACATCATACTTTTTTATAGATATTGCTATTATTGTTAGCATACAACTTGTCAGAGCAACACAAACCAGGTCAGTAGGAGAAAAATATTCACCTTTCCCATGATTATCTTTTGTAGCATCTGTCCTAATTATTTGGCCAGATTCAAGGTGTTTAGCTTCAGTCATTAACTGTCCATTATATTTAATTTCAAATGAATTCATAGAATAGAAGGTAAAAATGATTATTAAACGTTCCTAATATAATGTTAATTTATAGTGCAAATAATTAAAAAAATATGATTAAAAGAACACACACATGCGGAGATTTATCAAAAAAAAATTTAAACGAAAAAATTAGTTTAAATGGCTGGATCTCAAAATCAAGAGATTTAGGAGGAATTATTTTTATTGATCTTAAAGATAGATATGGGGTAACCCAGATTATCTTTAATGAGCAAACGAATAAAAAAGCGTTCGATAAAGTTAAACCGCTTGGATTACAAGATGTAATTGGAATATCTGGTGAGGTAGTTGCACGTCCAAATGAAGCTATTAATAAAGATTTGCCAACTGGAGAAATTGACGTAGAGGTGGATGCAATAGAAGTATATAATGAAGCAGATCCCATGCCGTTTGATGTCAATGATAGATATTCAACAATGGAGGAAAATCGCTTAAAATATAGATACCTTGATTTACGAACATCGGAAATGCAAGAAAATCTTAAAGTACGCCACGAGGCAACATTGTCAGTTAGAAATTTTTTGTCAGCAGAAAATTTTTTAGAAATTGAAACTCCTATTTTGATGAAGTCAACTCCTGAAGGAGCGAGAGATTTTCTTGTCCCAAGTCGCATTCACAAGGGTAAATTTTATGCTTTGCCTCAGTCGCCACAAACTTACAAGCAGCTTCTCATGGTTTCAGGTTTAGACAAATACTTTCAAATTGTTAAGTGCTTTAGAGATGAAGATTTTAGATCCGACAGACAACCAGAATTTACACAAATTGATATTGAATGTTCGTTTGTTAGCCAAGAAGATATTATTACTCTAGGAACTAATTTGATTCGCCACATCTGGAAGGAAGTACTGAACGTAAATCTCCCAAATGAATTTAAAGTTATCTCATACAAAGATGCTATGAATCTTTACGGCAGCGATAAGCCTGATTTGAGATTTGACATGTTGCTTGAAGATTTTAATGATTTTATAGATGAATCAGATTTTAATGTTTTTAAAACAACTATTGAAAAAGGTGGAATTGTTAAAGCAATTGTTTGCCCAAATGGAGGCAATTACTCAAGAAAAGTAATTGATGAACTTACAGTTTTTGTTAAAGAATATCATCATGCTAAAGGGTTAGCTTTTATGAAATGTTTCGATGGAAAGCTTGAAGGCGGAATTAGTAAATTCTTTAATAAAAATCTACAGTGTAAAATTATTAATAATTTAAAAGTAATGAATGATGATATAATATTTTTAATAGGTGATGAAGAAAAAATTACTCTTGAAGCTTTGGGAGCATTGCGGTTAAATCTTGCAAACAGGGAAAAATTAATTAAAAAAGATTGGAAACCATTATGGGTTGTAGACTTTCCACTGTTTGATTGGAATAAAGAAAAAAAAAGATGGGAATCACTTCATCATCCGTTCACGTCACCAAACCCTGATGACATTCATTTGCTTGATAAGTCCCCAGGAGAAATACGATCTTGGGGGTATGATATTGTAATGAATGGCTATGAACTTGGGGGGGGATCAATAAGAATCCATGATTCTGACATGCAGGCAAAAATTTTTGAACTTCTTGGTCTTTCGAAGCCTGAATTAATAGAAAAATTCGGGTTTTTAATTGATGCTTTTAAATATGGAGCCCCCCCGCATGGAGGTATGGCGTTTGGCTTAGATAGGATAGTTATGCTGCTTGTAGAATCTAATCAGATAAGAGATGTAATCGCATTTCCCAAAACAACATCAGCGATGTCGCTTATGGATTTATCTCCATCAAATGTTGACAAAGAGCAACTTAGTGAATTGGGAATCAAACTAGACAAATAATTACAATTATGAAAAAAATCATTGAAATCACTGACATCCCACCGATAATTCTCTTTGGGACAAATAATGAAAATATGAAAATAATTGAAGATAGTTTTGAATCAGAAATTATATCTAGAGGCAACAAAGTTAATTTAAAAGGCGAAAAAAATGATATCGAATTAATCACGAAAGTAATTAATGATATAATATCGATTGGGTTAAAAAAAGAATTTGTATCAAAGAAAGATGTTGAGACAATAATAAATCTAATTAAATCCGAAAATAAAGTATTAAATCAAGATGAATTTTTAGATGATGTGATTATTTTAAATAGCCACAAAGGTCCTATATTTGCTAAAACAGATGGTCAAAAGAAATATTTCAAAGAAGTTTTAAGTAATGATATTGTCTTTGCCATTGGACCTGCGGGAACAGGAAAAACCTACCAAGCAGTGGCTTCAGCTGTTGCTAGCTTGAAAAAAAAACAAGTTTCAAAAATTGTGATTACTCGTCCAGCTGTTGAAGCTGGAGAAAGATTAGGTTTTTTGCCAGGAGATTTGAAAGAAAAAGTTGATCCTTATTTGATACCTCTTTATGATGCACTAAACGATATGATACCAAAAGATAAACTCAAAGTTTATTTGTCAAACAAAATAATTGAGATTGCTCCTCTAGCTTACATGCGGGGGAGAACGTTACATAACGCATTTATGATATTGGATGAAGCCCAGAATGCTACTCAAACTCAGATGAAGATGTTTTTGACAAGATTGGGGGTAACTTCAAGAGCCATAATTACTGGCGATATTACACAGATAGATTTACCTCCGTCTGACAAGTCTGGTCTTCTGGCTGCAACAAAGATTTTAAAAAATATTAATGGCATATCTTTTGTAACCTTCAAATCTAGTGATGTTGTAAGACACCAGCTTGTTAGAGATATAATAGAGGCTTATGATAAAAAATGAAAGAAAATAGTATAGTAATATTATCCCATTCCAGGACTCCTGTTGGATCTTTTCTAGGTAAATTATCTCATATGAGTGCTCCGCAGCTTGGTGCTTTAGCTATTAAAAATTCAATTGGTAAATTAAGCAATCCTAATTTGAAAGTAGATGATGTCATTATGGGTAATGTACTATCTGGTGGTTTGGGACAAGCTCCAGCAAGGCAGGCAGCAATGTTATCTGGACTGGAAGATTCAGTGCATTGCCTAACAATTAATAAGGTGTGTGGTTCAGGCATGAAATCAATTATGCTGGCTTCTGAATATATACAAAATAAATATGATAAAATAGTGGTTGCTGGCGGAATGGAAAGTATGAGTAACGCCCCACACTATGTTCTCAATTCAAGAAAAGGTTCTAAATTGGGGGATGTTAAACAAATAGATGGCTTAATTCATGATGGATTATGGGATGTATATAATAAAGTTCACATGGGGAATCATGGTGAAAGTTGTGCTGAAGAATATAATATTAGTAGAATTGAACAAGATGATTATGCGAAACAATCATATCTTAGGGCACAAAAAGCGTACGAGAATAAAATAATACAAAGAGAGATTTGCAAAGTTGTAGATGAAGTTGGCCGAGATTTCGAATTAACCGATGAAGAACCTTTTAGAGTTGATTTTGATAAGATGAGCAAGTTAAAATCGGTATTCAAAAAAAATGGAACCATAACAGCAGCTAATGCAAGTACTATAAATGACGGCGCGGCTGCCTGTGTTCTGGCATCTGAAAAAAAAGCTTCTGAAATTGGTTGTAAACCTGTAGCTCGTATTTTAGACTATTGTCAATTCTCTGGTGATCCAAAATGGTTCACCACTGCACCTGTGTATGCAATTAAAAAACTTCTTGCGAAAAATAATTTAGGTGTAACTGATATTGATTTTTTTGAAATAAATGAAGCCTTCGCTGTTGTGCCACTTGTTGCAATTAAGAAGTTAAAGTTAAACCCTGAAAAAGTAAATGTAAATGGAGGAGCGGTTTCATTGGGGCACCCCATCGGATGCTCAGGAACTAGAATTGTTACAAGCCTTGTCAATATTTTAAACTTTAATAATAAAAATTTAGGATTGGCAGCAATATGCATCGGTGGAGGGGAAGCAACAGCAATATTGATTGAGACAATGTAATAATGAATAGAATAAGAAAAATATGTGTTTTTGGTTCTGGAACAATGGGTAATGGTATTGCTCATGTGGCCGCACAACATAATGTACTAACAACTCTTATTGATATTGATATCAAACAACTTGATACTGCAAAAAAAAACATTTTAAATAATTTAGATAGACAGTTGAAAAAAGATATTATTTCCTCAAACGAAAAAGAAAACACAATTAATAGAATTAACTTTTCAACAGATATTAGAGAATGTATTTCAGCTGATATGATTATTGAGGCAATTCCAGAGAAATTTGAAATGAAAGCTAAATTGTTCAAAGATTTATCTGCATTTTGTTCAAACAAAACAATACTGGCAAGTAATACATCCTCTATTTCGATAACCAAACTTGCAAACTATGTAAATGAAAAAGAAAATTTAATTGGAATGCATTTTATGAATCCTGTTCCAGTAATGAAGCTAGTTGAGGTTATCAATACAAAATTTACATCTAAACAGACAACTCAGAAAGTTGTTGAGCTATCCAAATCAATGAACAAATTTCCCGTTGAATGCAAAGATTCACCAGGATTTGTATCAAATAGAATACTTATGCCAATGATTAATGAGGCTATTCAATGCTTCCAAAATGAAGTTGCAAAAGTTGATGCAATCGATCAAATTATGAAATTAGGAATGTCACACCCAATGGGTCCACTTCAATTAGCAGATTTTATAGGTTTGGATGTGTGCCTGGATATTATGAACGTTTTGTATGAAGGCTTTAATGATAAAAAGTATAAACCATGCTCATTATTAATCGAAATGGTTAATGATGGGTTGTTAGGTAAAAAAACTGGACAGGGATTTTATAAATATTAAACAGGAAAAATATGAAATTTGAATTAACTCAAGAACAAAAGATGATAAAAGATATGACTCAAAAATTTGCATCGGAAGAGCTTGCTCCAGAAAGTGTCAAAAGAGATGTTGAGAAAATATGGCCTCACGAGCAGATTAAGAAAATGTCTGAACTCGGACTTATGGGTATGATGGTTGATAGTAAATGGGGTGGAACAAATATGGATACAATTTCATATGTTGTTGCTATGGAAGAAATTGCAAAAGTCGATGCCTCTGCAGCAGTTATCATGTCGGTCAACAATTCACTTGTTTGTTATATTTTCCAGAAGTACGCCAATGATCGCCAAAAGAAAAAATATTTAGTTCCTTTGTGTAGAGGCGAAAGGCTTGGCTGTTTCTCATTGTCTGAGCCCCAGTCTGGTTCAGATGCTTCAAATATGAATGTATATGCAAAAAAAGAAGGTGATAATTTTATTATATCAGGAACTAAGAATTGGGTGACAAATGGAATTCAATCAGATGTTATTATGTTGTTCTGTGTGACAGAAAAAAATATTGGACATAAAGGAATATCGTGCTTTATTATTGATAAAGATACTCCAGGTGTTTCAGTAGGTAAGGCAGAAGAAAAACTTGGAATACGTTCTTCTGATACTTGCGAGTTATACTTTGATCAAGTTTCTGTATCAAAAGATAATTTAGTTGGAGAACTAGGCGACGGCTTTAAAATAGCTTTATCAACATTAGATGGTGGAAGAATTGGGATTGCTGCACAAGCTTTAGGGATTGCGCAAGCATCGCTTGAAAATTCTATATACTACTCTAAAGAAAGAAAACAATTTGGTAAACCTATATCTGCCAACCAGAGTATTCAGTTTAAATTAGCAGATATGGCAATGCAGATTGAAGCAGCGAGGCTACTAACTTATAAGGCTGCTTGGAAGAAAGATTCTAATATGAATTTTGGAGTGAGCGCATCAATGGCTAAGGTGTTTGCTTCTGAGGTCGCAATGCAATCCTCTAATCAGTGCGTTCAGATTCACGGAGGATATGGCTACATTAAAGAAACAGGAGTTGAAAGATTGATGAGAGATGCCAAAATAACTCAGATTTACGAAGGTACTTCGGAGATTCAAAGAGTAGTCATTGCAAGAGACTTATTAAAATAATTACATGAAATTTATCGAAGAAATAAATCAGAAAACACATGAAAAAGTAGTTTATTTTCATGATCCAAAATCTAAACTAGAATCAATAGTGGCCATTCATAATACAGAATTAGGGCCTTCGTTAGGTGGGTGTAGAATGAGAAATTATTCAAGTAAAAAAGTTGCTTTATCAGATGTCTTGCGACTGTCGGAAGGTATGACATACAAGGCAGCTCTTGCAGGCGTAAAATTGGGCGGAGGAAAAGCAGTTATTTTTGGAGATCCTCAAATTGACAAAAATGATAAGTTGCTAGAATCTTTTGGTACTTTTATAGAAACGTTTAAAGGCACATATATTACAGCCGAAGATATGGGTATGACAGTTGATGATATGGCAGTAATAAATAGAACTACAAAAAACGTGACAGGCTTATCTCAAGAAAAAGGAGGCAGTGGAAACCCTGCTGACTTTACTTCATATGGAACATATCTTGGAATAAAAGCTGCGGTCGAATCTGTTTTTAGCACTGATAGCCTAG
>PBGO01000035.1 GCA_002719095.1 Fidelibacterota bacterium | reverse complement strand
TTAATAATCTCTGCGATTATACGATTTTTAATATAAGACCAGTCTTTTGTTAAATCTTCAAGCAACACTTCTTCCTCTTGGGAGTTAGAAAGCCATGCGTAGAAATCTTTTAAATTAAGATTACTATCACAGGCTTTAATAGTAGAGTCAAAAGTCATATTCACGAAATCTCTTTTGATTAATTCGCTATAATTAAAAATAGTACGTTCAGGATTGTATACTAAATCTAGCGTCGTTTTTGTAAGAGAAAGAGAGTCGGTAAAATGAATATCAGGATTAATGCCGCCTCCGCCAAAAACATCTCGCCCTTTTTTTGTTTTATAAACAGGAAGTGTCTTTTTTAGAGAGTCTGTAAGTTCACGGTTCTTGACGTTTAAATTGCTATAATAGCTTTCATCATCACTACTGTAACTTCTCTGAATAGATCTACCCGAAGGAGTATAATATTTTGCTACAGTTACCCTTACGGCGCTTTCGTTGTCTAAGTCGTAGTGTTGTTGAACGGACCCCTTTCCAAAACTAGTTTCACCAATTACTAGTCCTCGATCCAAATCTTGAAAAGTGCCTGAAACAATTTCGCTTGCGCTAGCGGAACCTCTATTTATAATTGTTATAATAGGAATTTTATTATAATCTCTAAAATCTTTGCGTGCTCTAAAAACGCTATTAGAGCCATTTATGCGACCTTTTGTAAAAAGAAGAGTATCGCTTGAAGAAATAAACATATCTAACAAATCAATAGCTTGGTCTAATAGCCCACCAGGATTGTTTCTTAAGTCAAGCAATAAGTTGCTCATTCCTTTAGATTTTAGGGTTAAAAAAGCCTCATTAAATTCTTCAAAAGTTTTTTTAGAAAAACTGCTCATTTTAATGTAGCCAATGTCATCTTTAATAATAAAGAAAGTAGGAATACTTTTAAGTGGAATTCTATCGCGAATCAAAGTTCTGTTAAAAGGATCAGATGTTGCTCGAGATATTGTTACTTCAACTTCTGTTCCTTTTGGCCCTTTCAGTTTTTTCAAAACCTCAGGAATTGTAATTTGAAAAGCGGATTTTCCATTAATTTTAATAATTTTATCTCCGGACTGAATTCCGGCTCTGTCAGCAGGACCATCAACGATAGGAGTTATTACAGTTATGTAGTCCTCTATTATGCTAAACTCAACACCAATTCCTTCAAATTCACCATCCATGCTTTCATTGGTTTCTTGATAATCATCTTTATTGATATAAATTGAGTGAGGATCAAGCTTTTTTAACATTCCTGAGATTGCTCCTTCAACCAAGGACCCTATCTCTGGCTCTGAAACATAATTTTCATCAACTAGCCTTAAAACTTTATAGAAGGTATTTACTTTATCATACTTACCGGAGCTGGCTTGTGTGGATTTTAAGCTCAAAAACAATAACATGAAAATCACGCTGAAAAATAAGAGGATTAAATTGTTTTTTATAAAATTATTTATTGTGTGTCTCATAGTGTTAATTAGCAATAATAATTTACGATTAAATATATATATAATGCTTGTTGAAAAATAATAAGTCTCATATTTTTAAGGTTGACATTTAATCAATTATATGCCAATAAAAAAGAAAAACAACATATTAGTTAAGGGTGCCAGACAACATAACTTAAAAAATATAAACGTTAACATTCCAAGAAACTCTCTTACAGTCATTACTGGTCTTTCAGGATCTGGTAAATCATCTTTAGCATTTGATACAATTTATGCTGAGGGGCAAAGAAGATATGTTGAATCTCTTTCATCATACGCAAGACAGTTTTTAGGCTTAATGAATAAGCCAGACGTGGATATGATTGAAGGGCTTTCTCCAGCAATTTCAATAGAGCAAAAGTCTGTTAGTAAAAATCCGCGTTCAACAGTAGGAACGGTCACGGAAATATATGATTATTTGAGGCTCTTGTATGCCCGCGTTGGCACACAGCATTGCTACAAATGCAACCGAAAAGTAGAAAAGCAAACTCTAAGCCAAATCATTAATATAATTACTAAAATAAAGCAAGGGACTGTCATACAATTAATAGCTCCAATAATTAAAGGAAAGAAAGGCGAGTTTGTTGATGTATTGCAAAACATTGCCAAGCAAGGTTTTATGAAAGTAAGAATTGATGGCAAAGTGGAAAGAATTAATAACAGCATTAAGCTAGACAAAAATAAAAAACATTCCATTGAAGTGTTAATTGACCGAGTAACAGTTAAAAAAGGAATGCAAGATCGCCTTCTAAATTCTTTGGAGATAGCCTCAAGAATTTCAAATGGCCAAATTATACTCAACTACAATAAAGAAGATTATTTATATAGTCAGAATTTTGCATGTTTATATTGCGATTTGTCATATGAAGCATTAGAGCCCTCAAACTTTTCATTTAATTCTCCTTTTGGTGCTTGCAAAAAATGTGATGGGCTTGGAACTAAAACAGAGTTAGATATTGATAAAATAATCCCAGATAAATCAAAAAGTATAATTGATGGAGCTCTTGCACCTGTAGGCGCCAACGTGCTAACAGGAAAGGGGATTGGAAGAATTATCAAGCAATTGTTTTTAGAAAATAATATATCTTATACAACGCCGTGGTACGCGTTAGATGAAGATATACAAAATATTTTAATCAATGGCTCAGCCAGAACAAAATTAAAATTAAGGCTGAGTACGGTAAGGTTTGAGGGAATCATCCCAAATTTAAAAAGGCGATATCGCAATTCACGGTCACAGTATATTAGAGACTGGATAGAGCAATTTATGTCCCAAATACCTTGCTCCGCTTGCAAAGGAAGGAGATTAAATAAAGCAAGCTGTTCGGTTTTCATCAAGCAAAAGAGCATAATTGAATTAACGCGCAATTCTATTGAAGATCTTTGTATATACTTTAAAAAGATTGAGCTTGGCGAAATAGAGAGCGAGATTGCGAAACCTATATTAAAAGAAATTAAAGAGCGTCTGAGCTTTTTGAATAACGTGGGCGTAGGCTATCTTAGCTTAGATAGAAATGCGCGAACATTATCCGGCGGCGAAGCACAGAGAATAAGGCTTGCAACTCAAATCGGTTCTCAGCTTTGCGGAGTTCTTTATATTTTAGATGAACCATCAATTGGGCTTCATCAAAGAGATAATACAAAACTAATTTCTACTCTTGAGAACTTACGAAACATAGGCAATACAGTGATTGTAGTAGAGCACGATGAAGAAACTATGCAAAGAGCAGACTGGATTATTGATATAGGCCCAAAAGCAGGAATCCACGGAGGAGAAGTTTCCGCACAAGGACCCCCCAGCAAAATTATGAATCATCCAAAATCAATTACAGGACAATATTTATCAAAAAAAACACAAATATCCTACAATCGTGAAAGAAGAAAAGGAAATGGAAAAAAAATAATTTTGAAGGGAGCCTCTGGCAATAATTTAAAAAAAGATGTCTGCGAAATACCTCTTGGAAAATTTGTATGCGTAACTGGCGTATCAGGATCGGGAAAATCTTCTTTAATTAAGCAAACACTATCTTGCGCGATTCACACATCACTTTACCCGGGAAATTCAAAAAATAAACCGTTAAAGTTTGAGTCAATCGAAGGACTAAGACGAATTGACAAAATGATTCTTATAGATCAATCACCAATCGGAAAGACACCACGTTCAAACCCCTCAACGTATACAGGCTTATTTACTCACATAAGAGAATTATATAGTAACTTAACTGACTCTAAAATTAAAGGGTATAAGCCCGGGAGATTTTCATTTAATGTGAGAGGAGGAAGATGCGAGAAATGCCAAGGCGCTGGAGTAATAAAAATCGAAATGTATTTACTACCTGATTTATTCATCGAATGTGATGAGTGTAAAGGGCAAAGATTTAATAGAGATACGTTGAGTATAAAATACAAAAACAAAAATATTTTTGATGTTCTTGAAATGTCTGTAGAAGAAGCAAGCGAGTTTTTTAAAAATCATCCATCTATTTCGAGAAAGCTACAAACCTTACTTGATGTTGGGCTAGGCTACATAAAATTAGGACAATCTGCAACAACATTGTCTGGAGGAGAAGCTCAGAGAGTAAAGCTTTCTTCTGAACTTTCAAGAGTAATTACAGGAAGATCATTATATATTCTTGACGAACCAACAACGGGTCTGCATTTTGAAGATATTAGACTTTTGTTAAAAGTTCTGAACAACTTAGTTGACAGAGGAAATACAGTCATCGTTATTGAACATAACATGGATGTAATTAAGTCTGCAGATTGGATCATAGATATAGGGCCTGAAGGAGGTGAAAAAGGAGGATATATAATTGGATGTAATACTCCAGAACAGATAGTTAAAATTAAAAAATCAATTACTGGAAAATATTTAAGAAAATATCTAGAATAAGCATAAATATTTAGGTAAATTTTAAAAAATGATAGAGTCTCACAATAATCAGAATAAAATAACAAATCCCCAAAAAACTTCCGAAGATAAAAGACAAGAAGTTACGTTGCGGCCGGATTCTTTTTCGGACTTCATTGGCCAGCAGGAACTAATTGAAAATTTAAAAGTTTATATAAAAGCAGCGTTAAAACGGACAGAATCGCTTGACCATGTTTTACTTTTTGGCCCGCCAGGCCTTGGAAAGACAACGCTAGCAAAGATAATATCAAAAGAAATGAAAGTAAACTTTAAAATGTCATCAGGGCCTGTTCTGGAAAAAGCAGGAGATTTGGCAGGAATGCTTACAAATTTAGATTCTCAAGATGTTTTTTTTATTGATGAGGTTCATCGACTTCGTACAGTTATCGAAGAGTATTTATACTCAGCAATGGAGGACTATTCTATTGATATTATTTTAGATAAGGGACCAAACTCCAGAAGCGTTGTATTAAATTTAAATCCATTTACGCTTGTTGGTGCAACTACGCAATTGGGAAAACTAACGTCGCCTTTGAGAGATCGATTTGGTGTAATCTTAAGATTAGATTATTACTCAACAAATGAACTAGTTCAGATAATTTTAAGGTCAAGTAAAATTCTTAAAATAAAAATAGACAAAATGGGAGCCGAAGAAATTGCAAAAAGATCGCGTGGAACACCTAGGGTGGCAAATAGAATATTGAAAAGAGCAAGAGATTTTGCAGAAGTGGAATCAGATGGTGTTATAACCTATGAAATTGCCGACCGTTGTCTTTCAAGAATTGGTATTGACTCAAATGGTTTAGATGATATGGATCGAAGAATTTTAAATGCGGTTATTGATAAATTTTCTGGTGGTCCTGTTGGTGTTGAGTCATTAAGTGTAGCAATATCTGAAGATTCGGTAACGATTGAAGAAGTTTATGAACCATATCTCATTAAAGAAGGATACATTCAAAGGACGACCAGAGGCAGGATTGCACTAGACAAAGCTTATAAATATTGTAATAAAAGCAAAAGTACTAATTAAAAAACGACATATTTTTATAAAATAAAAAGGAGATCATATGTATTTCGGATCAGTTGAAAAGCCACCTAGGTTAGCAGAATTTAAAATGGAAATTCCAGACTCGTGTATTGCGCAGAATCCACCTAAAAATAGAGATGAATGCAAATTAATGGTTCTAGATAGAAAAGATGAAAGCATACATCATTTAAAATTTAAAGAAATCTCTGATTTTTTTAAAAAAGGTGACGTTCTTGTTAAAAATCACACAAAAGTTTTTTCAGCAAGATTATTTGCAAAGAAGGATAAGTCAGATGCTGAAGTTGAGGTTTTTTTGTTACGAGAGTTGCAGCCAACGTTATGGGAAGCTATGGTAAAGCCAGCTAGAAAAGTTAGAATAGGCAATAAATTAGTATTTAAAGATAATATAGTATGCGATGTTATTGACAATACCATATCAGGTGGAAGAGTTTTGAGGTTTGACTTTAAGGGTGAAGAAAGCCTCTTTCCATTTATTGACAAAAATGGAATTTGTCCGCTTCCACCGTACATTAAGCGAGAAAGTAAAAAGGCAGACGTCGACAACTACCAAACTGTTTATGCGGAAGTACAGGGCTCTGTAGCTGCACCAACAGCTGGAATGCATTTTACAGATGACTTGTTAAAAAAACTTACAAAAAAAGGAGTAATTAATGCTCCTATATTGTTGCATATTGGATTAGGAACATTTAAGCCAATACTAGTAGAAGATCTTACAAGACATAATATGGATTCTGAATATTTTAGCGTACCTCCAGAAACAGCAACTATAATTAATAAAGCTAAGGAAAAAAGAAAGCGAATCGTTGCAGTAGGAACATCAACTGTTAGAACGTTAGAGACAGTAATTGTTTCAGGGTTTCAAATTACTTCCAAAGAAGGCTGGACTGATAAGTTTATCTACCCACCATATGATTTTAAAATGGTTGACCGACTAATAACTAACTTTCATCAGCCACAGTCGACGCTACAATTATTAGTATCCGCTTTTGCCAATAAAGACTTCGTTATGCGAGCATACGAAGAAGCTATCAAGAAAAAATATAAGTTTTATTCTTATGGTGATGCAATGTTTATAATATAAAATGAAAATAAGGATTGGAAACGGATATGATACTCACCCATTAATCGATGGCAGAAAACTGATTCTTGGAGGCGTTCATATCCCTTATAAAAAAGGCGTTGATGGACATTCTGATGGAGATGTTTTAACGCATGCAATTATGGATTCTTTATTGGGAGCTATGGCCGAAAAAGATATAGGTCATTTGTTTCCCCCAAACAAAAACAATCACAACATATCAAGCATGGAGCTGTTAAAAAAAGTTGTTGACATTTTACACAATAAAAAGTTTATGATTCTAAATATTGATACAACAGTTATATTAGAATCTCCAAAGATAGCAAGCTATATATCAAAAATAAGAGAGGCTTTGGCATGTCGTCTTAAAACAAACATTGATAAAATATCTGTTAAGGCAACAACAAATGATAAGTTGGGATTCATAGGAAAAGGCAAAGGCGTTTCTGCCCTTTCAAGCTGCTTGATTATTAAAAATGATTAAACGGGAAGTAAGATTAAGGTTTGCACCTAGCCCAACAGGGTATTTGCATGTTGGGGGATTGCGTACAGCATTATTTAACTATCTGTTTGCGAAGCAAAACAACGGAAAAATAATTTTAAGAATTGAAGATACCGATCAAAAAAGATTAGTTAAAGATTCCATTGATAAAATTATAGCTTCTCTTAAATGGATAGGAATAGATTTCGATGAAGGGCCGCATACAAAAAATCAAAATAAGGGTCCATACGCACAATCAGAAAGGCTTGATTTATACAGAGAAAACGTTGTGAGCCTGATTGAAAAGGGTTACGCATATACTTGTTTATATCCCGATGAAAGGATTCTTCAAATTTCTCAAGATGAAAGTCTTAAGAAGTCTGCAGCTGAGTACGACAAGAAGTTTAAGGATAATAGGCCAGAGGACTCAATCAGCAACATGAAGAAGAAAAATAGTGTTGTCAGGCTTGCGATGCCAGCTAACGAAAACATACTGGTAAAAGATTTAATACGCGGAAACCTTAAGTTTGATTCTAGCCTATTAGATGATCCAATAATAATAAAGTCAGATGGCTATCCTACATACCATTTTGCCAATGTTGTTGACGACCACCATATGAAAATATCTCATGTAATAAGAGGAGAAGAATGGCTGCCAAGTCTTCCGAAGCACATACACTTATATAAATGTTTTAATTGGGAAATTCCTGAGTTTGCTCATCTTCCATTACTGCTTAATCATGACAGAACAAAGCTTTCCAAAAGACAGGGAGACGTAGCTGTTGAAGACTATATAAAAAAAGGATATTTTAGGGAATCCTTGGTAAACTTTATTGCATTATTAGGATGGCACGAATCTAACAATAGAGAATTTTACACTATGAACGACCTGATTGACGCTTTTTCATTGAAGCGCGTTCAAAGCTCAGGAGCAATTTTTGACATAAAAAAATTAAATTGGATTAACCAACATTATTTAAGGCAAAAAAGCTCAAACGAAATTATACAACTGTCTAAAAATCATATTCCTTCAGATTGGTCTGTCAATGAGAAAATGGTTGATTTAATTAAGGATAAAACACAAACAATCGAAGAATTAAAAGAAGATTTAAAAATATTTTTTAGAACCCCAGAAAACCTGAAAAAAAAGCTAGAGCAAAACTTTCCCAGCTCAACTATATCTAACATTCAAGCATCTATGATAAAAAACTTAGAAAAATACTCTCACATTGATAAAGAAATATTTAATCAAATTATGAAAAAAGTAGCAGAAGAATCTGACTGCAAAGGAAAAAGTCTTTGGCAGCCAGTAAGACTAATGTTAACAGGACAAGCACGTGGGCCCGAATTATTAGGATTTATGCAGGCAATAGGAATCCAGGAATGCATAAATCGATTAAAAGATGTTAAATAAAGATATAATAGTACAATCTGAGATAATTTCTAATGCGAAGGTTAATATAGGGCTTAACATTTCTGCAAAACTAGATAATAATTATCACAAGATAGAAACATTAATTCAAGAGGTTTCTCTTTCTGATGAAATAAGTATAAAAATTTACCAAAGACGAGGAAATATTAAAATACTACAAGAAGGCATTAACATTGAATGTGCTGAAGAACAAAACACATGTTATGTTATAGCCAATTTCTTGAAAAAAAAGTTTAATTTAAAAAATAAGATTACGATTAAAATAAAAAAAAATATTCCCATAGGATCAGGTCTTGGAGGGGGGTCAAGCAATGCCGCTGCAACGTTACGCTGTCTTGACGAAAATTTACAGCTTTGTATGTCAAAAATCGAAAAAAACAAAATGTGCACCTCAATAGGAATGGATGTGCCCTTTTTTTTAGATGGTGGGCTACAATTTGCTGAAAACATGGGCGAAAAATTAAAGCCGATTTCAAGCATATTTAGAAAGCATTTTTTCTTGTTAGTTTTTCCAAGATTCGGAATTTCAACATCTTGGGCTTACAACCATATAAATAAACGCTTGCCCAGTAAAAAAAAGCTATATAACTTACTTGCCCTTAAAGAAACAATTAATTTTGATCTTTTTGGAAACGATTTTGAAACTATCGTGATACCAAGGTATCCAGAAATTGGAGAGATAAAAAAATTGTTGCTATCAAGCAATGCTCTTTTCTCTAGTTTGTCGGGAAGTGGCTCGACTGTTTTTGGTATTTTTAAGAATTTTGATGATGTATTAAAAGCATCAGAATTGCTCAAACAGAAAAAATATCATTCTACAATAGCCCATCCCGTTTATAGATAATTTATGGGGGATCGTCTAATGGCAGGACACATGGTTTTGGTCCATGGAATCGGGGTTCGACTCCCTGTCCCCCAGCAAAAAGTAATAAAAAATGAAAGTATTTAGTGGAAGATCAAATATAAAACTTGCAAAAGGCATCTGTGACTCTCTTGGCATACCCCTTGGCGAGGTTACAATCAAAGATTTCAGCGATGGCGAAATGTACGTGGCTTTCAATGAAAATATTAGAAATGAAGATGTTTTTATAATACAGTCTACAAATTCTCCATCAAGTCATTTATTAGAAATGTTATTGATGCTTGATGCCGCCAAGCGAGCATCCGCAAGAACAGTTGTTGCGGTGATACCATATTTTGGATATGCTCGACAGGATAGAAAAGATAAACCACGTGTGCCTATTTCTTCTCGACTTATTTTAGACCTTATATGTGCGGCGGGAGTAGATAGAATTATAACTATGGACCTTCATTCTCCGCAAATACAAGGGTTTGTTAATATTCCATTTGATCACTTGTACTCAAGAATTGCTTTGCTTGATCATGTAAAAAAAATGGAATTGGATGAACAGGATGGGGTCGTTCTTTCGCCAGATATCGGGAGCGCACCAATGAGCCAATCTTATGCAAAAAAACTTGGAATAGGTTTTGCGCTTATTGATAAGAGAAGAACTGGCCACAACAAAGCAGAAATTGCAAACTTAATAGGAAATTTAAAAAATAAACATGCTATTATAATAGACGACATGATAGATACTGCCGGAACAATTTGTAATGCTGCAGATATAGCAATTGAAAAAGGAGCTCTTTCGGTTACGGCAATGGCGACACATCCCGTTCTTTCTGGAGAAGCAATACAAAGGCTTGAAAATTCTAGCATATCAAAAGTAATTGTTGGAGATACAATAGAGCTTAAAAAAGATAAAATTTTTAATAAACTAGAAATTATAACCGTTGAGGCAGTGTTTGCTGACGCTATTCGTCATATTGTTGATGGTACATCACTGAGCTCGATGTTTAAGATATAATTTTGGGAGAAACAAAATGGCTAAAGAATATAAATTAGAAGTGCAAAAAAGAGAATCTAGTAGAAAATCAGATTTGAAAAAATATCGAAAGGAGGGGATGATTCCTGGTGTTTATTATTCCTATGATTCAAAAGAAAGCATAGGTTTTCTTGTTTCTCAATCAGAGATTAATAATGCAATAAAATCTGAAGCAAATATTTTTGCAATAAACGTTGGGGGCAATAACAGAAATGTTTTATTTAAATCAGTTCAATATCACCCAGTTTCAGAAGAAATCATACATATGGACTTGTACGGAGTAAATATGAAAAAAAGGGTTACAGTAAAAGTAGGAATAGAGTTAACTGGAGATTCTGTTGGAATAAAAGAACAAGGAGGAGTGCTGAACCAGACTGCTCAGGAAATTGAGGTTACATGCTTGCCATCGGCAATTCCAAATGTTATTGAAGTTGATATTACTGATTTGAGTGTTGGAGACACTTTAAGTGCGAACGAAATTAAATTAGACGAATCGCTGGAGCTTTACTCGGCAGCAGATATGCTAATAGTATCTGTAACATTGCCAACAAAAGAAGTTGAAGCGAGTTCTGAAGAAGCAGAGGCAGACGCAGAAGGAGAAGGAGCGTCTGAAGGGGCTAGTCAAGATTCATCAGAAAACAAAGAAGCAGAATCTGGCAGCGAAGCATGAAATGTATTATTGGCCTTGGCAATCCGGGAGGTCAGTACTCAAGTACGAAGCATAATTTTGGATACTGGGTTATTGACAGTTTTTTGAAAAACAATGATTTACGACTGAAGCTAAGCAAAAATAATTATGTGTTTGCAGAAGCAGATAATGCCATTATTGCTAAACCGACATCTTATATGAATAATAGTGGTTTTTCTGTTAAGATGCTCTTAAAAGACTTCAACATTAAACATTCAGACTTAGTAATTGTTTATGACGATATTGATCTCGATCTTGGAGCAATCAGATTTAAGCAAGGTGGAAGTAGCGGAGGTCACAGAGGAATTGATTCTATTATTTATCATCTTGGGAGTCAAGATTTTGTAAAGCTAAAGCTTGGAATTGCAACTAAAAAGAATATGCGGCCCTCGGAAGTTTATGTTCTTGAACCGTTTCCGAGAGCTTTACAAAAAAAAGTTGAACAAACAATCAATACAGCTTGTGATGGATTAGATTTTTGGTTAGAAAATACAATTAATGAGACAATGAATCATTTTAATAGAAAGAATTAAAGGAGAAAATTAAAAAATGGAACTATATAATTATTTACCTCTATTTGGGGTACTTGCACTGATTTTTGTTTATTATAAAAATGCCTGGGTATCTAAGCAAGATCCAGGAAATGAAAAAATGCAGCAAATCGCATCAAATATTGCGCAAGGAGCTATGGCGTTTTTAAAAGCAGAATATAAAGTTTTAACAGTATTTGTTATTTGTGTTGGTGCACTTTTAGCATTCAAGGGATCCGGCGAAGAGAATAGCTCATGGCTAGTAGCTTTATCTTTTCTTGTTGGAGCGATATGTTCGGGATTAGCCGGCTACATTGGAATGATGGTGGCAACAAAGGCAAATGTAAGGACAACTAATGCTGCTCAACACTCTTTAGGTAAAGGATTAGAGGTTGCTTTTTCTGGTGGCTCGGTGATGGGATTGGGTGTTGTAGGTTTAGGCGTGCTTGGGCTATCATCTTTATTTTTATTATATAATAATCTTTTCACAGTTGACGGAGTTTCCGACATGGACAAAGTGTTAACAGTCCTTGCTGGTTTTTCTCTAGGGGCCTCTTCAATAGCACTATTTGCTAGAGTTGGAGGCGGTATTTACACTAAAGCGGCTGATGTAGGCGCGGACTTAGTTGGAAAAGTAGAGGCCGGAATTCCAGAAGATCACCCCCTTAACCCTGCAACAATTGCAGATAATGTTGGAGACAATGTTGGGGATGTCGCGGGAATGGGCGCTGACTTATTTGAATCTTATGTTGGCTCTATCATAGCCACTATGGTGCTAGGCGCTGTATTTCTATCTAGCGGAATGGGAATAGAGGCTGTTCTTTTACCGCTGTATTTAGCTGCAACCGGTATTGTAATGTCGATTTTTGGAACTTTTTTTGTAAAAGTTTCAGAGGGAGGAAGTCCTCACAAAGCGTTAAATATTGGTGAGTTTTTGTCAGCAGGCTTAATGGTGGTTGCTTCTTACTTTATTATAACCGGAACATTGCCAGAAACATGGAATCATGAAGGATTTCAATATTCTGCTTTGGGTGTATTTCTTGCTACTGTTGCAGGATTGGTTGCAGGCCTAGGAGTGGGAAAGATTACAGAATATTACACAGGAACAGGCACCAAGCCCGTATCAGAAATTGTCAGGCAGTCAGAGACGGGTTCTGCGACAAATATTATTGCAGGCTTAGGCGTGGGAATGATGTCAACGGCGATTCCAATAATCTTAATTACAATTGCAATGATAGTTGCTCATTATTTTGCCGGGTTATATGGAATAGCCATAGCGGCTGTTGGTATGCTTGCGAATACAGGAATCCAGCTAGCAGTAGACGCATATGGCCCTATCTCCGACAATGCCGGAGGTATCGCAGAAATGGCAGAGCTACCATCTGAAGTACGTGAGAGAACAGACAAATTAGATGCAGTCGGCAACACCACTGCAGCAATTGGTAAAGGCTTTGCTATTGCATCAGCAGCTCTTACAGCCCTTGCTTTGTTTGCGGCATATATGGAAAAAGCAGGAATTGGAGGTATCGATATTTCAAAACCTATTGTAATGGGAGGGCTTTTACTTGGAGGAATGCTTCCATTTGTATTTTCTGCGCTTTCTATGAATGCAGTAGGAAGAGCTGCTATGGATATGATTAAGGAAGTAAGAAGACAGTTTGCAGATATTCCTGAGTTAAAAGCAGCCCTAAAAGTCATGAGAAAAAATAATGCTGATATGAGCAAGGCATCAGAATCAGATAGAAAAGTCTTTAATGCTGCTGACGGAAAAGCAGAATATGACAAATGTGTAGATATTTCAACTAAAGCATCTATTAGAGAAATGGTAATGCCAGGACTATTAGCTATTCTAGTTCCAGTACTAATAGGCTTTTTAGGAGGAGCAGAAATGCTTGGAGGTCTTTTAGCGGGAGTAACGGTAACAGGTGTTTTAATGGCAATCTATCAATCCAACGCTGGTGGTGCTTGGGACAATGCTAAGAAAATGATAGAAGAGCAAGGAGGAAAAGGCACAGATGCACACAAGGCAGCTGTTGTGGGAGATACGGTAGGAGATCCTTTTAAGGATACATCAGGACCATCCTTGAATATATTAATTAAGTTGATTTCAGTTGTTGCACTTGTTGTCGCCACATCAATCTCAGTTGATTATATTAATTTAGAGAAAGAATACACGCAGCTTGACGAAAAACTACTCAGTGACAAAGGTATTGCGGTTGAAGATAGGGAGTCAATAAATCCTGCAGAGCTTTTTACGCAAGAAGAAATAGAAGTAATACAGCTAGGACTTTTCAAAACACAAGGTCATTTATATAGCGATACAGATACATATAGTAATTTTTTGAACGATAAAATAACGACTCTTGATATGGATATGCTTTCAAATAAAGTCTTTAATAAAGAATATCAAAGCCTTAGTGATATGGAAAAAATTGCCATTATATCTGCACTGAGTCAAAATGTGTATGGTTTTTTATCAACTAAATCACAAATAGACATGCAGCTAAATGCTATTCAACTACAAAAATTAAACCAAGAAAACTCATCTGACTCTACGGATATGAATGAAGAATCAGGCGAAGGAGAAAAATAAATGAATTATTATGAAATCTTATATATTGTACATCCAGCTCTTGAGGGAGGGCATCTACAAGATATTACAAAATCAGTTGACGAATTATTAGAAAAAAATGGAGCAAAAGTTAAGGTTCAGGATAACTGGGGCAGAAAAAGACTCGCCTATCCGATAGATAAACAAAATTATGGTTCTTATATTCTAACGCAATTTGAATCAGACGGTAAAACAAACAATGCCATCCTAAAGGATTTAGATCATAACTCAAATGTTTTAGGTTCATTAATTACAAAAATAGAAAAATCAGAACTGATTACGAAAAAAGATAAAAAAGAAGAAACGCCTGCAGAGGAGACGCCTACAGATGAAACGCCTGCAGAGGAAACGCCTACAGATGAAACACCTGCAGAAGAATCACCTGCTGAGGAAGGCTTAAGCAAGGATACAGATTCTGACGAAAAAAAAAGTAAGGAGAAAGATTAATGAGTTTATTAGCAAATAGAAAAATTTGTCCTTTTAAGGAGGACCCTGCATTGATTTCAAAAATTAATTACAAGGAATACATGTTTTTGAAAAAATTTATAACTGAACAAGGTAAAATTATACCCAGTTATGTAACTGGCGTATCGGCTAAATACCAAAGAAGATTAGCGAAAGAAATTAAAAAAGCACGCAATATTGCATTATTACCATATACAAATCTTCTACAAGATAAGTAATTAAAGGAGTAGCAAATTATGAAAGTAATTTTAATACAAGATGTTGAGAACTTAGGAAAAGTTGGGCAAAGCCTAAACGTGAAAGCAGGATATGCGAGAAATTATTTAGTTCCTAAAAAATTGGCTCTTTTTGCCACAGAGCAAAATATGAAATCAATTGAATCAATGATTAAGCAGCAGGAAATAAAGCAAGCAAAAGAAAGAAGCAACCTGGAATCTTTAGCAAAAATACTAGACAAACTAACTTTAAAATTTGAGCTTAAAGCTGGAGAAGAGGGTAAATTATTTGGTTCTGTTACATCACAGATGATAAGAGATGAATTAGCTAATCAAAAGCTAGAGGTTGATAAAAAAGAAATTATTTTAGAGGAGCCTATCAAAGAGGTAGGTAGCCACAAAGTATCAGTGGATTTTGGAGAGGGAATATCAGCTTCAATTAAGGTCAAAGTCAGCGCTGATTCTGATTAAACTCTAAGAGCTGTAATATGTATGTAGAGGCTTATCTTCCAATTAGCATTAATCAAGCTTTTACTTACCATGTGCCTAGAGAGTTAGAAAACCAAATTTATAAAGGATCTATAATTCAAGTTCCTTTTGGTAGTCGGCGTTCCTTAGCGTATGTAAATAAAGTTGTCTCCAAAACCCTTTACCCTGGAAAAACAAAAACAATAATCTCAATTAAGTCTAATATTGTAGAGCAAAATCCAGAACTAGGGACCCTTGTTGAATGGATGAGCAGGTATTATATAACGAGCAGAGGAACAGTAGCAAAAAACAATTTTTCTTTTTTATATTCAAAAACTAGTTCAAAAAAAATAAAAACCGACAAGCAAATTCACTTAACAAAAAAAGGGAAAGATTTTTTTAATAACAGAGGGGTGAAAGGAAAAAGTCGCATTAAAGTATTAGAGTATTTATTTAATAAAGGAACAAAAAACTTAAAAGAGTTAAAAGAAATTCTAAGAGCGTCCCCCCAAACCGTAAAGACGTTGGAAAGAGATAATTTAATATCAGTACAGGAAACCACCATTGAAAATAACCCCTTATTGTATGTAGAGACTGATAAGAAAAAAGATAATCTTTTGCTTTCTGAAAAACAAGATGAAATTTTTCAAGCGATTAAATCTCAAGCAAAGCAAAATAAATTTTCTGCTAACTTGATTCATGGCGTAACAGGAAGCGGTAAAACAGAAATATATATAAAATTAATTGAAAATTTAATTAAACAGAGAAAATCGGCTCTTATTTTAGTACCTGAGATTGTTTTAACACCGGAAACAGCAACCAGATTTAAGCGTTATTTTCAAAAAGATGTTGGTGTCTGGAATAGCAGTATGACTTATAGCGAAAAGAAATGGACTTGGGAAAACGTAAAAAATAATAAGATTAAAATCATCGTTGGTACACGAAGCTCTGTTTTTCTGCCAATGCAAAAATTGTCTTTGATTGTTGTTGACGAAGAGCATGATTCATCATACAAGCAAGCTGAAGGAATGCCAAGCTATAATGCGCGAGACATAGCCATAATAAGA
>PBGO01000034.1 GCA_002719095.1 Fidelibacterota bacterium | reverse complement strand
TGTTGATGATTGTATTTATAGAAGACATAAAGTATTCTTAGACAAAACTTAAATATCTCCTCTTTTGCCCCAACCCATTTTTTTTCTCAGGGTGCTGAAATAATTTGAATCTTCAAAGTCCAGCATTTTTACAGAATAGGGTGCTTTGCTAATTTTTATTTTCGAATTGTTTTGTAGATAATTCTCTACCTGTCCATCAACCGCTAAAGCAATATTGGTTGTTTTCGCTTTAGGAAAGCTTATTTCTAAGTTGCTATCGTCTGATAAGACAAGTGGCCTTAATGTAAGTGTATGTGGACTGATTGGGGTAACAACAATAGCGTTTAATCTTGGCCAAACAATGGGACCGCCCGCAGATAGCGAATAAGCAGTAGATCCGGTTGGAGTGGAAATTATCAACCCGTCTGAATCATAATCTGCTATATGTCTATCATCAGAATTAAGTCTCATAGTTAATATTCTATGATATTTCCCTCTGTCAATCACAAAGTCATTCAAACAATAAAAAATTTTATCTTCTTCGCTTTTATGAATTTCAGCTTTTAAAAGCATCCTTTCTTGTATTAAAAAATTACCGCTAACAATTTGATTCAATCTTTCAAACATATCTTCTACAATAACGTCTGCCATAAAACCCAGCTCACCCAAGTGAACTATACCTTTCTAATTTTCACTTCATAACTGGATATGAAAAAAATACTTTTTACAAAATGAGCGAAGAAGCGGACAGTCGTGGAATTCATGCTGTTTTTTTTGATATTTTTAAAAAATATAAAAAATATATTAAGAAAGAACATTTTAATATTCTTGAAAAAATAATTTTCAATCTCGATTCAGAAGTTTATAAAGCCGAAAAAGAACTGTATTTGGATATATTTTCTTTGGTCAAAAATGCTGAATAACATTCTTAAAATATCAATTATCTTTTCAAATTTATATTTTACTCATGAGCCCAGTTCTGTATTTCTAAGTTTTGATGCCACTAATCAATTTAAGTACACTCTTAATGAGGTGAATCCTTACGTTCAAACAGATTTTAAAATTGGAGTCTTTGAAATTAATGGTTTAGCAAATTTACCATATAGTAAAATGAATATTGATGCAGAAAGTATTAAAGATCGAGATTCATTTGAGACATTGACACTATTTAATTTTATAAGAGGAGATTACTCATTTAGGCAAACTAGTATATTACTAAAAAAGTATTTTGATGCCAAAAAGTCAATTATCTTGAAAGGAATTGGTAAAAAGTTTCCTGGTAGAAATAATAATTTTGGTTCCGATTATGTACTAGATAATTATTTATTAGATTATGTTAATGAAAATGATTTTATTTGCATTAAGTTGTCAAATTATTATCATAAAGAAGATATTCGATTACCTATCATTAATGATGCTAAAACACGCTTTTCTGAAATATTTGGTTTTGCTGTAAACATTGAATCTTTAGAGAGGACGAATCGTTTTGGAAATAATTATAAGATTTTTGCCAATTATCAAAATTCATTTTTTAACGGTAATGGATATGATTATACACTTGATGAATTTCAGAATGAAAACCCAGTCTTTGTTAGCTCATTTCTAAATAAAAACTCACTTAATTTTGGATATACTTCACACCCAAATGCAAAATTATCAATTTATGCTGATTTTTTAATCAATAGAACTAGTTCAAAGTATTACGAGAATATCTTCAATAATGATTTATATAGCTCAAAACTTAGAATGAGATACTTTATTAATCAATTTTTTAATTTTGACGTAGGATTATACAAACACAATTCAGACTTTGGTGACTTTTTAGAAGTATTTTATAAACTTAAAGTTAAATTAGCGAAATCAAGCTTTTTAAAAGAAATTAATTTCCTCAGAAATTATGATTACGATGATATTAATATTACTAGAAATTTGAATTACAACGTTCATTATGATATGCTGAATTTATTATTTTCAAAGAACAGAATAAATCTAAATCTCTCATTATATAAAATAGCATTACGATCAAAGTTTGACGGCGCTTTAGATGAGGATGGGGAATTGATAAATATTTCTATTGGATACGAAAATAAATCAAGCTCAATAGAATTTATTATTCATGAATACCTTAACTACGGCCCTATCGACTTTAATTATTCAGTTGTTAGTTCTTACATTTATGGCTTTCCCAACAAGAAGTACAATTTTTTTAGTAAATTAAGCTATAGTTTTGTTATGCTCAACCCAGAGTATACATTAATTCAAGAAAATTCAGGTATATGGGGTAAAAATAGCTCAAATAAAGTATTATCATATCCATTAAGTAAACTTGAATTTGGTATAGAATTTGAAGATTTTGTTGTTTCCTATAATTTTTTAAATAGATTCGATGAAGTAAGTTTTACTGAATATGGTTCAAATTTAGATAATCCTATTTACAGCCTTAATTATTTAAATGTGAAATGGCAATTTTATGATTAGATAATTTTTAAATTTTTTAAGAACATTATTGTAAATAAATTATGTAGAAATATTAATCTAATTAAAGGAGTTTTAAAATAATGTCAGAAAATGTTCAAATATTAAACGATGAAAATTTTGATGTAGCAGTCGAAGGAGATTTGCCTGTTTTAGTTGATTTTTGGGCAGAGTGGTGTGGTCCTTGCAAAATGCTTACACCTGTAATAAATGAGCTTTCAAATGATTTTGCTAAAAAAGCAATTATTGCAAAAGTTAATGTCGATGAGTCCCCTAATGTTGCACAGAAATTTTCTATTAGGAGTATTCCAAGTTTATTATTTTTTAAAAATGGAGAAGTCAAAGATCAGTTAGTTGGAGTTGCTTCTAAACAAGATATTTCTGATATTATGGAAAAATTAATTAATGATTGAAATAAGTAAAGTAATTATTATAGGTTCTGGTCCTGCGGGACTGACAGCTGCAATCTATGCTGGAAGAGCAAATTTAAAACCTCTCGTTTTTGAGGGTGTTCAACCAGGAGGACAGCTAACTATTACAACTGATGTTGAGAATTATCCAGGGTTTCCTGATGGTGTTATGGGGCCTGATTTGATGGATTCGTTCAGAAAACAAGCTCAAAGATTTGGTGCTGATACAAGATTCGAAAATGTTGACAAAGTTGATTTTTCAAGATCACCTTTTAAAGTATTTGTTGGAGATAAAGAATATAAAGCTTTGAGTATAATAATTTCAACAGGTGCTTCAGCTAAATTGCTTGGTCTGGATTCTGAGACAAGGCTTATGGGTCACGGTGTTTCTGCTTGCGCTACATGTGATGCTTTTTTCTACAAAGGCAAAAAGGTACTCGTTGTTGGAGGTGGAGACTCTGCAATGGAGGAAGCAAGCTATTTAACTAAATTTGCTGAAAAAGTCACTATTGTTCATCGAAGAGATACTTTTAGAGCATCAAAAATAATGCAAGATAGGGCTCTATCAAATGAAAAAATAGATGTGATGTGGAATTCTTCAATAATTGAAATGAATGGGGATCCTTCAAAAAATGGATTAGAATCAGTTACTATCAAAGACACTATTACTGGTGATATTAGAGAACATAAATGCGATGGAGTTTTTTTAGGAATTGGACATGAACCTAACTCACAATTGTTTTCTGGAATATTAAAGCTCGATTCTTCGGGTTATGTTGTTACTAAATCTGATTCAACGCAAACAACAATTGAAGGTGTCTTTGCTGCTGGAGATATTCAAGATCATGTATTTCGACAGGCTGTAACTGCTGCGGGATCTGGATGTATGGCTGCGATTGAAGTTGAGCGATACTTGGAATCCAAATAATCTTTACTTAGCCAATAATAAATCGAAGGAGATTTTTTGAGTACTAAAGAGCGCATAGAAATTATTTCTTGTGGCCCTGGTCTGAGTGAGGTAAATAGCCAATGTGGTCGTTCGTCTGATTGGTTAAGTAATCTTATAAATAACGACTCATTCCCTATAGATAAAATCAATGCCTATAAATCAGAGATGCCCACTTTATCAGAACAAGTAGTATGGATAATTCTTGGTAGTAAACATTCAGTTTATGATTCGTATAAATGGATTAGTAACTTAAAATCTAAAATTTTAGATGCTATACAAATCAATATACCAATGTTGGGTATTTGCTTTGGACACCAAATTATTTTGAGTGCTTTAGGAGCAAAAGTTGTAAAAAATAAGAAAGGTTGGGAAATTGGAAGTTCAAAAATTTCTCTCACAGACAAAGGCGTCGAATCCAGGCTATTCAAGGGAATTGAAAAAAAAATGATTGTTTACGAATCTCACCAAGATACTGTAACAGAATTACCAAAAAATATTTCAGTTCTAGCAAAGAATAGCTATGGTTTACAATCCTTTTCTTATGGTAAAAATACATTTGGCGTCCAATTTCACCCTGAGTTTAATAGCCAAATTATGAATTCGTATATGTCCGCTCGATCAAAAACTATTAAAAATATTAATAATTTTACTGTCACTGAAGTTAATAGTGGTAGAAAAGTAGTCAGTAATTTCATAGAATTAAATTTTAGGAGATAGAAGATGAGAAATTCTTTATACAGCATGAAAAGGGTAATATTTAAAAATAAAAGTTTTAAACTTAATATTAATAAATTTGATATTCATAGAGGTGCAATATATTTAGTCGGAGGTAAAATATCTTCGGGTAAATCAATTTTTTTAAAGCTTTTAAATAATTCAATTAGTTACAGAGGGTTAATAAAATATGAAAATGAAGACTTATCTCAATTGAGCAAAAATATTATTAATAAAGATATTTTACATCTTAATTCAGACCTGCCCTTTTCTTTCAAAACAGTAAAAAATTATATTAATCATTTCGCGGATAAATACGATACAATTCAAAAAAATAAAAAAGATATTAAGAGTTTAGTAAGAAGACTTGGAGCCTCTAAAATCATGAATAAAAGAGTTTTTACGCTCTCTAAAAGCCAAAGAAGAATTGTAAGCTTAATTTCTGTAATATCTGCTGATTCAAAAGTTTTAATCATCGATGATTTGGATTTGTACTTAACTACTGATGAACTAAAAATTTTAAAAACTGTATTAATAAAGAAAGCAAATTATGATGGAGTGACTATTGTAGCTGGTTGCAGATACTATTATAATTTCCCTAAATTTGCTTCTGTAAATATAACTCTCGATTCCGGAAGGATAGTAAAAGTAAGATCTTAATTAAATATATATATTTTATTTCAATTTCTAATTTGTTATATTAAACCGACCGGTCGGTTTATTATATGAGTGTAAACAAACAAGAAAATACAAAAAAAAAGATTCTAGATTCTGCTTTTGATGTCTTTGTGAAAAATGGTTACAAAGACACTACTATGTCTCATATAGTTAGAGAGTCAGGACTTAGTAAAGGTGCAATTTATCATTATTACAAAAGTAAGAAAGATTTATTCATTAGTTTAATTGATCATTGGGAGATATTTAGTTTTCCTGACTTTTACTCAAAATCGAACAAAGATGAAAGTGCTCAAGAAACTTTAATGAGATTTGCTGATACAGTTTATGAAGTTTTTTGTAAAAGACCTCATGTTTTTCTGGCAGAGATTGAATTCTGGGCATTAGCTAATAAGGATAAGGAAATTAATGATAGATCAAAAGTTTTATACGATAAAATCCTAAAGCTTTTTGAGCTTGTATTAAATAAAGGAATTAGAAACAAGGAGTTTAAAAAAATTGATACAAAAACAATTTCTGTAGAACTGTTATCAGTTTTTCAGGGAATAAATTGGTTTTGTTTATTTGGAGGCAACAAAAGAGAGGTGGAAAAATATCTCCATCAATCTGTTCACACAATATTAGAAGGAATAAGGAGTAAATCATGACAGAAGATATGTTAGTTGAGAATGAGATAAATACAAGTTTTGAGATAGATTTTTCAAAGTTGCAAGGTGGGGGCGGAAAGTTTATTATTTCCCCAATTGGCTCTGATAAGGTTTTTTGTAGAGAAAGTTTTAGTGAAGATCACAGAATGTTCGAGAGTGCTGCGTTAGAATTTGCTCAAAAAACAATCTTTCCAATGAGAGAGAAACTTGAGTCACATAACAAAGAGGCTTCGCTTGAAGTTTTTAAGCAAATGGGAGAACTTGGCTTTCTGGGCGTTGATACACCTGAAGAATTTGGGGGGCTAGGATTAGACAAAACAACTGCTTGTATAGTATGTGATATTTTATCATATGGAGGAAGCGTATCGATAATGGTAACACAGGCTGCACACACCGGAATTGCTTCTCTTCCGATAATATGGTATGGAACAAAAACACAAAAAGAAAAATATTTACCCAAGCTTGCCTCAGGTGAATGGATGGGTTGCTATGCATTAACTGAACCCGCGGCAGGTTCTGATGCCTTGTCAGGACAAATGAAAGCTAAATTAAGTGAAGATGGAAAACACTATCTCTTGTCTGGTCAAAAAATATATATTACAAATGGTGGTTGGTCAGATGTATGCGTAACATTTGCAAATGTTGATGGAAAGTACACTGGATTTATTGTTGATAAAGACTATCCAGGTTGGGTTGCAGGTGAAGAAGAAAAAAAGATGGGTATTAAAGGTTCCTCAACTGTAACTCTCTTCTTTGAAGATTGTAAGGTACCTTTAGAAAATATGATTGGTAATGTTGGGCAAGGTTCAGCAATAGCTTTTAATGTTCTTTATGCTGGTAGATATAAACTAGGAGTCAGCGCTGCAGCGGGAGCAAAAATTTGTACAAACTTATCTTATGATTTTGCTAACGAAAGAGAGCAGTTTTCAAGGAAAATAGCTAACTTTTCAATGATGAAGAGAAAAATGTCTGATATGGTCGTCAAGTGTTGGGAAGCAGATTCTTTAAATTATATGACTTCAGGTTCTATTGATGAATCAATTAAAGATTTTGATAAAACTAGCCCAGACTATTTTGAGAAAGTACAAAAAGTAATCGAAGATCACGCTATTGAGGCATCATTGTGTAAAGTTGTTGGTTCAGAGGCACTGGCATTTTCAGTTGATGAGGGCGTTCAAATTCACGGTGGCGCAGGATATATTGAAGACTATCCTATTTGCGCTATGTACAGAGATGAGCGCATAAATAGAATTTTCGAAGGTACAAACGAAATTAATAGGCTTTTGATTGCTGGTACAGCTCTTAAAAAAGCTTTGTTAGAAGATATTCCAATTAGAGATTCAATTCTTAGCAGAGCAACCGAGTGGGTTCCGAACGATTTGTTTGTTGATGAAGATATTTTGACTGAAGCCAAAGTTGTTGAATTTTGCAGATCATTAAATCTATATGTTTTTAATTTGTTAATTACTAAATACGGACAAGATTTAAAAAACGAACAATGGGTCCTTGAGCCTTATGCAGATGTTCTTATCTCATTGTCAATACTTGATACAACTATTAAAAGATATATTCAAGCTAATGACTTAAAGAAAACTGATATGTTGCCTGTTTTAAAACTATCAGTTGCTAATCAATATCAAAGTATGATGCTTAATGCTTTTGATATTTTGGCATGTATCGATGAAAACAGTGATTTTCTGAAAGAACAAGTGACCAGTCTTAAATATAGTCCTAATAAAATTGGCTTAAAGAAAAATGTTTACAGAGATTTAGATAAATATGGTAAGTATTATTTAGACTAATAAGGAGTTTAGCATATGAGAAATACAGTTATTTTAGATGCAGTTAGAAGTCCCATAGGACTTAAGAGTGGTAAGCTCGTAGGTATCAGGCCAGATGATTTAACGTCTGAAGTAGTTAAAGCATTACTTGAAAGAAATCCAGATTTCTCAAAGGAAAATATAGAGGATGTAGTCATTGGCTGTGCTTTTCCCGAAGGTTCTCAAGGTATGCTCATTTCTAGAGGTGTATCAATATTATCTGGGATTCCAAAAGAATCAGCCGCAAAAGTTGTAAACAGATTTTGTGGTTCAGCCATGGATGCTGTACATCAAGTTAGTCAGGCAATCGATGCAGGAGATATAAGCTGTGGTTTAGCTGGTGGGGTTGAAGACATGTTTGGAGTACCTATGGGAGGTTTTAATCCAGATTTCAACCCTGAGTTGTACGAAAATGAATATTACATTGGTATGGGTGAGACAGCTGAAAATCTAGCTAATGAGCTTCAAATTGCAAGAGAGGAGCAAGAAGAATTTTCAATAAACTCACATAAAAAAGCTCTCAGAGCTATTAAAAATGGTAATTTTGAAAATGAAATCGTTCCCATTACATTTAACGGAGAAACAATCTCTATTGACGAAGGGCCAAGAGAACCTGATCTTGAAAAGATTAAGTCGTTAAGTCCTGCTTTTGACGTTAATGGGTCTATCACTCCAGCTACCTCTAGTCCAATATCAATTGGTGCTTCTGCTTTGCTTATGATGGATGAAAAGATGGCGCAAAAGTATGGCTTAAGTTATGAATTTAAAATCATTGGCAGGTCTATAGCGGGTGTCGATTGGAGGACTATGGGTGCAGGTCCTTTACCAGCTACTGAAAAAGTATTAAAAAAGACAGGGCTTAATATTAATGATATTGATGCTATCGAACTAAATGAAGCATTTGCAGCTCAATCTTTATATGTTATTAAAAAAGGAGGATGGGATATTGATAAAATAAATATTAATGGCGGAGCAATTGCCCTAGGTCATCCTTTGGGTTGTTCAGGAAGTCGTATCATAGGAACCTTAATGAATGTTATGAAGCAAAATGATTTGAAGTATGGCTTGGCTACGATGTGTATTGGCACAGGGCAAGGTATAGCAACAATAATTGAGAGGATTAAATAATGAATATCAAAAAAGTAGGAGTTCTTGGTTGTGGTGTAATGGGCGGGCAAATTGCAGCACATTTAAATAATGTTGGTTTAGATGTTATTGCTTTTGATCTTGATACTAAAATTGCTCAGAATGGTATTGATGCGACCAAAAAAATGAAGCCAAGTCCTTTTTATAACATAAAAACCGCAGAAAGAATCAAAGTTGCATCTTTTGATGATTTGGAATTGGTGAAAGATTGTGATTGGGTCATTGAAGTCATTGCTGAAAAAATTGAATGGAAAACAGGTTTGTATTCAAAACTTGCTCCCTTCTTATCCAAAGACGCAATATTGACGTCTAACACATCGGGATTATTACTATCCGATTTAACTGAAGCAATGAATGATAGCTTAAAAAAGAAATTTTTTATTACTCATTTCTTCAACCCACCTAGATACATGAAGCTTGTTGAGTTTGTAACTTCTAGTGATAACGAAACCTCAACAATAGAATATATGAAAAATTTTATGACCAATGTTTTAGGAAAAGGTGTTGTTTTTGCCAAAGATACGCCAAATTTCATAGCAAATAGAATTGGAACTTATGGAATGATGGTTTGTTTGCAGCAGGCGCATAAAAATAATTTATCAGTTGAGGATGTTGACTCATGGACTGGAACCCTCGTTGGAAGACCAAAAAGTGGTACATTCCGTACCGCTGATATAGTTGGCTTAGATACTTTATCTTTTGTTGCTAAAACAGCTTTTGACAAGTGTACTGATGATCCCGAACGTCAGATTTTTGAAATTCCTGACTATTTAGAAAGTATGATTAAGCAAGGACGTTTAGGTCAAAAAAGTGGTCAAGGTTTTTACAAAAAAATTGATAAAGGTGTTATTCATTCCTTATCTCTCAAAACGCTAGAATATTCACCCATGGAAAAAAAACGTTATGGCTCAATAAGGATAGCAAAAGAAAGTACTGACTTAAAAGAAAGATTAAAGTCGCTCGTTAAGGTTGATGATCCTTGTGGAAACTTCATATGGGAATCTCTATCGCAAACTTTAACATATGCTGCTTCATTGAATGTAAAAATTTCTGAGGATATTGTAAGTATTGATAATGCGATGAAATGGGGGTTTGGCTGGGATCTTGGGCCATTTGAAGTTTGGGATGCGTTAGGTTTTGATTATACAATAAATAGAATGAAAGAGGAAGGAAAGGATGTACCACAATGGGTGCGTTACATGTATAAAAAGAATGACAATTGTTTTTATAGATATACTTCTGGAGTCAAAGAATACTATGACTTCAAAACATCAACCTACAAGCCAATTGAAATGCCTTCAGATACATTGTCATTTGAAATAGCAAATGAAAACAACAATTTAATTCGTAGAAATTGGTCAGCATCAGTTTTTGATTTAGGTGATGAAGTTGCTGGTGTTGAGTTTCATTCAGCTCTAAAAAAGGAATTAAATCCAATTGATGGCTCTATTCTTCAGACCCTTGATTATGCTCTGGATTGGGTTTCTCAACATGATTTTAAAGGTCTTGTTATATCTGGAGATGGTCCAAATTTTTGTGCCGGAGCTAATTTAAATATGATTTTAGCCATGGCAGAACGAAAAGATTGGGATTCAATCAATCAAGTTACTGAGCTTATGCAAAACATCATGCAGAAGATAAGATTTTCAGATTTCCCAGTTATTGCTGCTCCGTACGGATTAGTTCTTGGTGGTGGATTTGAGACTATTGGAGCATGTGATAGAATTGTTGCTGCTGCAGAGTCTTATGTGGGTTTAGTTGAAGTTGGTGTTGGTTTAATTCCTGGTGCAGGAGGAAATCTACGAATGATTAGTAATTTAAGCAGTAAAATGAATTCCGCGATGCCTGGAGCTTTTCCTGTAGTCCAAAGAGCATTTGAGACTGTTGGTTTTGCAAAAGTAGGAACATCTGCTCATCACGCTAAATCATATGGTTATCTTACTGAAGAAGATATAATAGTACCTAATAGAGATCAAATTTTGAGTAAAAGTAAAAAAGAAATCTTGAAGATGTCACCTGGATATAAATCGCCTGTAGTTCAAAGTTTTAAATTACCTGGTGCAAGTGGAAGACTTGTAATTAAGAGTTCTATAAAAAGTTTTGTAAAAGCAGGTAAAATTTCAGAGCATGATGCCTTGATTGCTGAAAAATTAGGTTATGTTCTTACTGGTGGTAGCAAAGGTGGTCCTTTGAGCCCAGTTGATGAGCAATACCTTTTAGATATAGAAAGAGAAGTTTTTGTCAGTTTGTGTGGTGAGCAAAAAACACTTGATAGGATAGGTTTTATGCTTAAAAAGGGTAAGCCATTAAGAAATTAATTAATATCTATCTCTTAAATATATTTAATAATACGTACTTTGCAATACTTGGATTTTCTTTAATCCTTCTCATAGAATAGTCGTACCAGTCTTCGCCAAATGGAAGATAAAGTCTTGTTTTGAAACTATTTTCTTGATTTCTTGCAAACCATTTTTGTAGTGGGACTCCGTAAAGAGCTTGGAATTCAAATTCATTACTTTTCATTTTATATTTTTTTATGAGCTCATAACTTTTTTCTAGAAGATGTTCATCATGGGTTGCTATGCCAATGTATATTTTTCTTGAAAATGCATATTCTAAAATATCAAGAAAGTTTTTATTTATGTCTGATTTTTTTTCAAAAGCAATTTCGTTTGATTCAGAATAAATACCCTTACAAAGCCTAATGTTTAAATTCTTATTTTTTAGTTTTTTTAAATCGTGTAAGGATTTTTTTAAATACGATTGTATTACAATTCCAACATTGTTTTGATTCTTGGATAAATTTTTATATGCTTCTATTGATAAATTAGTATATCTGGAATCCTCCATGTCAATTCTAATGAAATTTGATAGTTTCAAAGCTTGATTGGCAAGTAATGCAAGATTTTTTTTGAATAATGAATCATTGACATCTTGACCAATGTGTGAGGGCTTAACGGAAATGTTTGCATCAATATTATTATCGTAAATTTTGATGAGTAATTTTTTATACAAATCAGTTATTTTTGACGATTCTTCTTTTGTTGTTGTATGCTCGCCTAGGATATCTAGTGTCAACACGAAACCTTTCGCATTAAGTTCTCTGCAAATTGACAAAGTCTCTTCAATTGTGAAACCAGCAATATATCTACTTGAAAAAAATTTGATAAAATTTTCAGGAAAAAATTTCAAAATCTTAAAGAAAAAAGCATTTATTAATTTCATTTTTAGCGTCTTTTAGGTTTTTTTGTAAAAATTATCTAATTAAATATATAAATGTACAATAAAAGTTTGGCTACAAAACTTAAGTAAGGGTAAATTATATATATTTGTTTAATCAAATTACGACACTTTTCATATTACATTTAGGAGATATTTATGTCATATTCGCCAAAAACTTGGATTAAGGGCAATTTTAAGAGCATAGAAAAAATTACAAAGTTGACATGGAAGTTTGTTATTGAGTTAGAAAATACTTTTAATTATAAAGCAGGTCAGTTTGTTAATATCAAAGTAAATGGGGTAACCAGAAGCTATTCTATTGCTTCTTACGATTCTGGTAAGAATACTTTTGAATTATTGATTGTTAAACTCGAAGGAGGAGCTTTGACCACAATGCTTTTTGGCTCAATTAAAGAGGGTGATGAACTTGAGGCGAAGGGTCCATATGGTCATTTCTTGTTACCTGAAAAGATTGAAAACGACTTATTTTTCATATGTACAGGTACGGGCTTAGCGCCATTTAGAAGCATGCTCGATTTAATTATTCAGCAAAATCTATCTCACCAAAAAATATATTTAATTTTTGGTACAAGAACTAAAGACGATCTCTTGTGCTATGATGAGATAAACAAAATGAAAAAAAGTGTTGATGGTCTTAATTACGTTCCTGTTCTTTCGAGAGAAGAATGGGATGGTGCCACTGGCTATGTCCATAAGCATTACAAGCAAATTATCGAAAGCAATAAGTTAAAAGATCCGATATTTTATTTATGCGGGTGGCGAGATATGATTATTGAATCTAGGAACAACTTAAAAGATATGGGTTATGATACAAAAAAAATCGTTTGTGAGATATATGATTAACGCCATTAATTTTATATAATATGAAAAAAGTTTCAGATTCTTCTGTGATTATGCACGAGCTTGTATTGCCCAATGACACAAATATTTTAGGTAATGTTTTGGGCGGAAGAGTAATGCATTTGATTGATATATGTGCTGCAATGTCTGCATACAAGCACGCAAGATCTCCTGTAGTAACTGCAAGTATTGACCATCTTAATTTTCTATCTCCTGCAAACAAAGGTGATATTCTTATTTTAAAATCATCTGTTAATTATGTATCTAGTACATCAATGGAAATAGGCGTCAAAGTTGAATCTGAAAATACTTTGACAGGCAATATCAAGCATACTGCTTCAGCTCATCTAACTTTTGTTGCATTAGACGATGAAGGAAAGCCTAAAAAAATTAGTAAAATAGAACCTCTTTCAGATATTGAGCATGCTCGGTATAAGTCAGCTATGAAAAGAGTGGAAACTAGAAAAAAGGAGCTTTCTAAATGACGACTTTTAACCTACTCAAAGGACATAATTTAAATTTAAAAGGCAAACCTTCGAAAAAAGTTATCAATATAAATAATCCTAAACAATTTGCTGTACATCCCAATCAGTATGAGGGTATGAAGCCTAAAATGTTGGTTAAAAAAGGAGATACAGTGAAGATAGGAACTCCTCTCTTCTACGATAAATCTAAAGATAATGTAAAAATCATATCACCCGCAAATGCCGTTGTAGAGGATATTGTTTTAGGAAAAAGAAGAGTTGTTGAAAAAATTTGTTTGAGAAAAATAGGACATGAATCAAAGCAGATCAAAATAGAAAATTCAAAGATAGAAAATAATTTTAAAAAATTTTTACTAGATTCGGGAATGTGGTCTCTTATTAGGCAAAGACCTTTTTCTAAAGTTCCTGATCCTGATATTAGTCCAAGAGCTATTTTTCTCTCTCTTCATCAAACAAGCCCTTTTTCAGTTGATTTAGAATTGATTTTGGAAGACTGTAAGCATGAAATTGAGCAGGGTTTAAAACTTTTGACTAGTCTTACAAGTGGTAATGTTTACCTATCACTAAAAAAGGGTTCAAATTTCATTGAAAACATGGATACATCAAATGTGAAAATAAATTATTTTTCAGGTCCACATCCATCTGGAAATATAGGTGTGCAAATTCATCATATAGAGCCTATACTATCTGCAGATGATGTGGTTTACTACCTTTCAATCCAAGACTTATTATCTATTGTAAGGACTTATGAATCAGGTGAGTATGATTTGAAAAAGATAAAATCATGTGCTGGAGATGGTGTATCCAATCCTTCTTACTACAAAATTGACCGAGGAATATCTATGCAAGAAATTTTAGGCGATATAGATACTGAAAAGTTTCGCATTATATCTGGCGATGTTTTATCTGGCTCTTTGTCTAAAAACGATGATGCTATGAACTCATTTGATGAAATCATTTCAGTAATACCTGAAATACTTGAAAGAGAATTTATTGGTTGGGCATTGCCAGGGGCTTCAAAATACTCTTTATCTAATACTTTTTTATCTTCAGCCTTCGGTTTGGGCGAATCAAATCTTAAAACAGGCCTTAATGGAAGTATTAGAGCTATAATTCCATTTGGAAGGTGGGAAAAAGTCTTACCAATGGATATCTACCCAGATTTTCTTGTAAAGAGTATTTTAGCAAACGATATAGATATGATGGAAAAATTAGGCATCTACGAATGCGACCCTGAAGATTTTGCACTTTGCGCCTTTTCGTGTCAATCTAAGATTGAAGTTTCAAAAATAATATCAAACGGATTAGAACTAATAGAGAAAGAAGGATGAAAAATATACTAAATAGATTACAAGTTTTAGCAAAAACTGGACCAACAATGCCAAAAATGACTTTTCTAAGAAATCAATTAGATAAAGTTGAAAAACATTTTTTAGATGGAGGAAAACTTGAAAAACTTCATCCATTGTATGATGCAATTGATACTTTTTTGTTTGTACCTGGCTACAAAACAGAAAATGGACCTCATGTTAGAGACTCTATAGACTTAAAAAGATCAATGATTTTTGTAGTCATTGCTTTATTACCATGTTTATTGTTTGGAATATATAATACAGGCTATCAGTCAAATTTACTTTATGATTCATCCTATAATTCTAATAGCCTTCTGTCAAATATTATTAACAACATATGGGTTGGTGCAATTACTGTACTTCCAATATATATAGTGACATATACAGTTGGGGGAATTTGCGAGGCAATATTCTCCGTCGTTAGAAAACACGAAATCAATGAGGGATTCTTAGTAACCGGAATGCTTATACCCTTGACTTTACCGCCCGATATTCCTCTTTGGATGGTTGCAGTAGCTACTGCGTTTGGTATAGTCATTGGAAAGGAAATATTTGGTGGAACAGGTTTTAATATTTTTAATCCTGCTTTAGTAGCCAGAGCTTTTCTATTCTTTGCTTATCCAGCATACATGTCTGGTGACAAGGTGTGGGTTGTTAAACCTTCTTGGTATTATCCTTCTGGAGAAAGTGTAGAGTATATGACAAAAGCAACACCACTGGGAGATTTAGCAAACGCATCGTATGGTGGAAAAATACCTTATGTTTCTGATGTAGTTGAGTATTCATGGTTTGATATGTTTATAGGATTCGTGCCTGGTTCAATTGGAGAAACATCTACTCTTTGTGTATTAATTGGGGCTTTATTTTTAATCATGACAGGTATTGGAAGTTGGAGAACTATGATTGGTTGTGTTTTTGGTATGTTATTTATGACAATAATTCTCAATTACATAGTTGGTCCACTTTTTGCAAAAGAAAATGTATTCTTATTTGTTGGACCACAATGGCATCTTGTGATTGGATCTTATGCTTTTGCAACAGTTTTCATGGCTACTGACCCTGTTTCTAGTGCTCACACTGAGCAAGGAAGATATTATTACGGTTTTCTTATAGGTTTGATGGGTGTATTAATTAGAGTGTTGAATCCGGCCTACCCAGAAGGTATGATGCTAGCTGTTTTATTTGCTAATGGCTTTGCTCCTTTAATAGATTATTATGTGGTAAAAGCTAATATCGTGAGAAGAGAGAAAAAAAATAAATTTGCCCTAGCTCATCCAAGTAGCTCTAAATTTAAAAAACCTGCGGTAGACACCGCTGCTCCTGAAGTGGGTATTTCTTCTGCAAGAATTCAAGGAAAATCTCCAAAATGATCAAATATTTAAAGAACCCATTTATTTTTATTGGTATAGTAGCTTTAACAGCTGCTATGATACTCTCTACGTTTAGTGAGTCAACAAAAAAAATGGTTAAAAACAATAAAGATCTTGATAGAAAAAAAAATGTTCTCCTCGCTAGATATTTAGAGGATTTTAAAGATTCCAGCCATCCATACATATCTATGCTATCATCGGAAAAAGAATTAAATAAGCTGTATAATAGCGAAATAGAAGAATTGATTTTCAAAACAGATGGCAGTCAATTTAGTCCTCAAAATAAAAGTCAGTTCAGTGACCTTGTTTGGAAAGAAGATTCTAGTCCAAAGCTTGGGCAAGAAGGACAAATGCTTTATTCATTTAAAAATAGTAATGAAAATTTTTTACCACTGTTCATATCTAAGACAACAGGAGGATTTATAATTCCAATTTCAGGCAAAGGTTTGTGGTCGACAATTAAGGGGTTTATCTATATTATACCCAACAATGAAATGAATGGAGAATTTATTGTCAAAGGTATCTCTTTTTATGAGCATGCAGAAACACCAGGCTTAGGTGGAGAAATTGATAAGTATGAGGTCAAATCTAGATATTTAAACAAATATATAAGCTTAAATGATAATAAATCACCGGAAATGACCAAATCTATATTAGATTCGAAATATGAGTTAGAATATATTTCTGGAGCTACAATAACTAGTGATGGACTCGATACCTTTATTGGTTACCATATTCTAGATAGATATAGAAAAATACTAATTAATAATAAGACTTTAACTTCTGAGGTATTTTATGAATAAAATTTTTTCAGACCCGATAAGTAATGAAAATCCAATCACTAAACAAGTTTTGGGTGTTTGTTCGGCTTTAGCTGTTACAGTATTGGTTGATAAGGCAATAATCATGACTTTTGCTATGACATTTGTTCTTACATTTTCTAATGTTACAATTTCACTTCTAAGGTCTGTAATTCCGCATAGTATTCGAATCATTGTTCAGTTAACAGTCATTGCCACATTAGTAATCCTTGTAGACTTATTTTTAAAAGCATATGCTTTTGAAATGAGTAAGCAGTTATCCGTATTTGTTGCTTTAATTATTACTAATTGTATAGTCATGGGAAGAGCGGATGCGTTTGCTATGCAAAATAATGTTAAGGATTCATTTATTGATGGTTTAGCTAATGGTATTGGATATGGCATCATTCTAATACTTGTTGCCTTTTTTCGTGAGCTTCTTGGTAGCGGTACTTTACTTGGTTATGGCATAATGCCGGAGTCTTATATTGGAAACGGACTGATGCTATTAGCTCCAGGTGCATTTATTATTTTAGGGTTAATAATTTGGGCTCAAAGAACAATTACAGGTTACGTAGAGGAATAAATATTAATGGAATATATAAATTTAGCTATTAAATCAATTTTTGTAGAGAATATGATTTTATCTTTTTTCCTGGGTATGTGTTCATATCTTGCTATTTCCAAGAAAATTGAACCATCTATCGGACTTGGGGCAGCGGTAATTTTTGTGTGTGGAATTTGTACTCCAGTAAACTGGTTTATAAAAAATTATTTGTTGGATGAAGGTGCCTTATATTGGATTTTAGGCGAGAATGCGTTAGACATTGATTTGACTTTTTTGGCCTACATAGCTTACATTGCGACAATAGCTGCTATGGTTCAGCTAGTTGAAATGATTATTGAAAGATTTAGTCCCTCCTTATATGCAAGTTTAGGAGTTTTTCTGCCGCTTATAGCAGTCAACTGTTCAATATTAGGCGCATCATTATTTATGGCAGAAAGAAATTATGAGCTAGGTCAATCAGTTGTATTTGGTTTAAGTTCAGGTTTTGGTTTTGCCTTGGCTATACTTTCAATGGCTGCAATCAGATTTAAAATTCAATATGCAAATGTTCCAGATGGGCTAAAGGGTCTTGGAATTACCATGATACTTACGGGGTTAATTTCAATGGCATATTTGTCTTTCTCAGGGATAAAACTTTAATAGGAATGTTAATATGGTAATAATTTCAGGTGTAATAGTTTTCTTAATGATTTCTTACTTTCTTGTTTCGATTTTATATTTTGCAGAACGAAAGCTTGTATCGCAAGAAGATGTTCAGATTAGCATTAATGACGACGATGGAAAAAGCTTCAAGACTAAGCCAGGCAGTACTTTATTGTCTTCCTTATCTAATCAGAATATTTTTATTCCTTCTGCCTGCGGAGGAGGAGGCACATGCGGTGTTTGCAAGTGTCAGGTAAGTGATGGAGGTGGTGACTTACTTCCAACCGAATCAGGCCATATTTCAAGATCTGAAGCAAAAGAAAATTGGAGATTATCTTGTCAGGTCAAAGTTAGACAAGACATGAAGATCGAATTACCTCCTGAAGTATTAGATGTGAAGAAATGGGAATGTACGGTTAAATCAAACAGAAGTGTAGCCACATTTATTAAAGAGTTAGTAGTTGAGCTACCGAAAGGTGAAACAATCGACTTTAAATCTGGCGGTTATATACAAATTGATATACCTAAATACGAATGTTCGTACTCAGAATTTGATGTGGAAGATCAATACAGGGGTGATTGGGATAAGTTTAAAATGTGGGATTTGGTTGCGAAAAATCAAGAAGATGGCGTCTTTAGAGCATATTCGATGGCCAATCATCCAGCAGAAGGTAATATAATCATGCTGAATGTACGAATTGCTCATCCTCCACCACAACAATGGGATGCTCCCCCTGGAGTAGCTTCCTCTTTTATATATAATCTAAAACCAGGAGATAAGGTTAATATCTCCGGTCCATATGGTCATTTTTTTATTAAAGATACAGATCGTGAAATGGTCTATATTGGTGGAGGAGCTGGTATGGCTCCGATGAGATCTCATATTTTCCATTTGTTCAATACACTTAAAACCGGAAGAAAAGTTTCATACTGGTATGGTGCTAGATCAAAAAGAGAAATGTTTTATGATAGCCACTTTAAAAAAATTCAAGAAGAATTTCCTAATTTTAGTTACCATGTAGCTTTATCAGACCCTTTACCTGAAGATAATTGGAAAGGTTACACAGGTTTCATACATCAAGTAGTTTTAGATAATTATCTAAACGATCATGAAGATCCAACCGAAATTGAGTACTATATGTGCGGTCCGCCAATGATGAATGCTGCTGTGTTAAATATGCTCGATGACATTGGTGTCGATCCTGATATGATTGATCTTGATGATTTTGGTGGCTAGAAATAAAATTTTAATAAAGTTTTATTTTTCTCTAATTCTAATTAGTAGCTGTACTGATAATGATTATGTTACATCATATTCTTTCAATGGCTCTACTATGGGAACAACATATACTGTAGTAATTAAAAATAACAATGAAAAACCTGTATCAATGAAAAATGACATTGAAACAATTCTTGCTAAAATAAATCAAGAAATGTCTACCTACGATACTGATTCTTATATTTCAAATTTTAACAAAGATATAAGTATGAAAGAGTTTAAATTACCCAGTTACTTTTCCCAAGTAATCGAAAAAAGTTTTTATTATTATGATATATCAAAAGGATTATTTGATATAACAGTTCATCCTCTCTATGAATTATGGGGATTTCAAACTAAAACTATTAATGCTTCTGAACCTTTGCCAAGTCAAGTTTTAAGTACTTTAAAATCCGTAGGAATGGATAATCTTATATATAATAGTGCTAGGAAGTCGTTGCAAAAAACAAATTTAAAAACATCTATAGATTTAAGTGCTATTGCTAAAGGTTATGCGGTCGATGTCATATCAAATTATTTGATTAAATCTGGATATAAATCATTTTTAATAGATATTGGCGGGGAGATAAAAGTGAGTTCTTCAGATGAGTCGTTTTGGGAAATTGGTATACAAAAACCTAATATTACAGAAATCGGTTCAGTATCGAACGTTATTAGACTAAGAAACAACGCAATTGCAACGTCAGGCAGTTACTCAAATTTCATAGATTATATAAATACAAATTCAAGGAGATGCCACATTATAAATCCGAAAGATGGTTACCCAATTATAATCGATGATGGTTTGATAGTTTCGGCTTCTGTAATTGCCAATTCTTGCATAGACGCTGATGCGATTGCTACTATTTTAATGCTTCAAAGCGCAAAAGATGCTTTGAATTTTGTTAATAGTTTAGAAAATGTTGAGGCGTATTTGATTTATATCGATAATGAAGAATTTAAAGCAGCTCAGAGCGTTGGTTTCGGTGAATTTATAAACTAAATAGCTTATTTATTTTTTGATTGAACAGATTTTTTTTTGCGCCACTCCACAATCACAATTTTGACCTACTCCACCACAGGAACCTTTAAGCTCTTTATTGAGAAATAAGGAACCTAAGCCCATAATAATTAATATTGAAAACAATAATAAGATTGATAATATAAATACCATAAATATGTTAATAATTTATTATAAATTTAAGGTATATGAAAAACATGTTTTTATTAATTTTGATTTTGTTATCGAATTTATCTGCAGCAGGAGGTGATTATTACTCAGCTCCAGACCTGAGTTTGGTATATATTATCCCATTTGTCGGTATTCTTCTATCAATAGCTGTTCTTCCTTTGATTGCTCACGGTTTTTGGGAAGAAAATTATGGAAAAATTTCGTTATTTTGGGCTCTTGCATTCTATGTGCCTTTTTTGTTTACTGGATTTGATTTTGCAGTTCATGAGCTAGTTAAAGTAATTGCAACAGAGTACATTCCTTTCATAATAATATTGTTTTCACTATATACAATCTCAGGTGGAATCCTTATAAAAGGTGAATTAGTCGGATCTACAAAATTAAATATCATTATATTATTAGTTGGTACTATTTTATCTTCCTGGATGGGAACAACTGGAAGTGCAATGCTCCTTATTAGACCTCTGTTAAAGGCTAATAAAGAACGTAAATACAAAGTTCATACAGTTGTTTTCTTTATTTTCCTTGTAGCCAACATAGGTGGTTCGCTGACCCCTTTGGGAGACCCTCCATTATTCATTGGCTTTTTAAAAGGAGTTGACTTTTTTTGGACAACCAAACATATGTTTTTGCCCATGGTCACTATTTCTGCTCTTCTTATTTCAGCTTACTATTTCGTTGACACATACTATTGTAAAAAAGAAAATTTTAAATCAAGCAAAAATTTTTCTTTACGAAAAATTCAACTGGAAGGCTCTTTTAATTTCATATTAATTGTTGGTGTTGTATGTTCGGTTCTTTTAAGTGGTATGAGCAGTTTAAAATATCCAATATTTGAAATATTTCATGTTAAAATATTGGCAGGTAACGTGATTAGAGATTTTATGCTCATTTTTTTAGCTGTAATGAGTCTAGTTTTTACAAAAAACGAATTTAGAAAAATGAATCGTTTTACTTGGCATCCAATTCAGGAAGTTGCTAAGCTGTTCATAGGCATATTTATAACAATAATACCTGCTATTTTAATCCTCAACGAAGGCAAGAATGGAGCTCTTGCTCCAATAATTTCTTTAGTTCAAGATGATGGGCAGAATATTAATTCTATGTATTTTTGGCTAACTGGAATCTTATCATCATTTCTTGATAATGCACCAACTTATATGGTTTTTTTCAATTTAGCAGGAAGTTCAGTTGATACAAATGTGGCAAATTATTTGATGTACGATCAGACCGCAACTCTTTTGGCTATTTCACTCGGTGCAGTTTTTATGGGTGCTATGACTTATATAGGCAATGCACCAAACTTTATGGTTAAATCAATATCAGAAGAGAACGGTGTCAAAATGCCAAGCTTTTTTGGTTTTATAGGTTGGTCAGTCATTATTCTTGTACCTTGCTTCATTATAATTAATTTATTATTTGTTTAAGGATAACTAATGTTCAGATATATATCGCTAGCGGTTGATTCAAAAAATACTCAACATAATGCTTTTGTTCAGCTTTTAATTTTACCCATATTCAAAAATCCAAATGCATAAATTATCGACTAGTTTTGATACAGTAAAAAATATTATAGATGATTCTCATAGTATCCTCCTATCCACTCATGAAAATCCAGACTGCGATGGATTGGGTTCAGAAATAGCTATTTATTATTATTTGAAATCTATTGGAAAAGATTGTAAAGTTATAAACTGTACTGAAATGTCTTCAAAATATAAGTTTATTGACCCTGAAAATATCATTCAAGTTTATTCACCTGATCATGATGAGTGGCTAGAAAAAATTGATTTAGCAATTATTTTTGATATAGGTAATTACACCAGATTGAGACAAATTCATTCATTGATTATTAACTGTAAAAATAAAGTAAGTATTGATCATCATTTATCTTTAAAAAATTCTTTTTTTAATCATGAAATTATTGATGTCGATGCCCCGGCTACTGGTTATATAGTATGGGATTTCTTGAATGATTTAAATCCTGAATCTATCAACAATAATTTTGTTGCGAATGCACTATATTCAGCGATAATTACTGATACAGGTTCTTTCAGATATTCCAATACTAACCCTAAAACTCATTTGATTGCAGCATCTCTTCTTGAAAAAGGTGTTCATCCAAATGAGGTTTATCAAAACATTTATGAAAATCGAACTAAATCACAAATTCGTTTACTCGCGCGCGTAATTGACAAAATTGAATATCACTGCAAAGGGGAGCTTGCGTATGTTATTTTATTTGAATCTGATTTTCAAGCTTGCAATTCCAATTTATCAGAAAATGAGGGTATGGCAGATTTCATTCGATCTATTGAGGGTGTTGAAGTTTCTTTCGTAGTTACTCAGATAGGTATAGAAAAATATAAAATCAGCTTTAGATCAAGAAGAAAATACATTATTAATGATATTGCTGAACAATTTTCTGGCGGTGGGCATGCTCTTGCCTCTGGAGCAACAGTAAGCACGAGAGACCCTGAGAATTTAGTCAGCCAAATAATAAGTTCCTTAAAAGAGAGGATTAAAAATGTCAATTAAAAGCGATAAATGGATCAAAAATATGTCTTTAAAGCACGAGATGATCAGTCCTTTTGTAGAAGGGCAAGTTTCAAGTAAGGTTATTTCTTATGGTGCTTCATCTTATGGATATGATTTGAGAGTTTCTGATGAATATAAAATTTTTACAAACATTAACAATAGTATTGTTGATCCTAAAAATTTTGATGATAATTCTTTCGTCACATTCAAAGGTGATGTTTGCATTGTTCCTGCAAATAGCTTTGCTTTAGCTCGAAGTGTAGAGTATTTTAAGATTCCAAGAAATGTTTTGACATTATGTGTTGGAAAATCAACATATGCAAGGTGCGGTATTATTGTTAATGTAACTCCCTTTGAACCAGAGTGGGGCTTTCTTTTGAAACAAAATGATAGTCAACACCGTCAACCTCGTTAGATCTTGGAATTCTTGTTGTGTGAGAGACTGAGATTTTAAAAT
>PBGO01000033.1 GCA_002719095.1 Fidelibacterota bacterium | reverse complement strand
TATATTCAATCAATGTATCAGGCATTTTACTTCCTGGGTTCGATTGAACTTGATGGTTATGATATAACCTTTAATGATCATATTGCTTCTTACTGCAATAATGAGGTGGTTGGCTATAGAAGGTATGCAGGTCCCTATACAGATATACCCGTTATGGGTAATGACGGAACAAATGGAACGGAGCTTTATTGCAAGGAAGGGTCTTTACCTCAATTTAAGCTGTTTAAGTCATCAGGAGAAATCATTAATCTAATCGCTGATACTCCATTATGGAGTAATAATATGATTTATACGATTGATTCAGTGACATCGATATCTGATGTGCCGCAGGAATTTAGCCTATCAGAAGCTTATCCTAACCCGTTTAATCCATCAACTACGATTAACTTCTCAGTGCCAACTGAATCAGTGGTAAACATTGGTATTTATGATCTATCCGGAAGAAATATTCAAACGCTGGTGAATGATAATTATCAGCCAGGGTATTATAGCATAGTATGGGATGGGACAAGACATTCAAGTGGTGTTTACTTTATGAAAATGACGTCAGGAAGTTATACCCAAACACAAAAACTGATGTTGGTTAAATAGTAATTATGATAAAAAGTAAAATAGCTCATTACAGGCTTCTAATATCTAAAACATTATTGGTTCTATTTATTGGCGCATTATTTATTTCAAATCATGGTTCTCTAGAAAATGGAAATATATCTTTAGCATTAAAATCAATAGGCTTCATTCTGATTCTTGTTGGTTGCGCTGGGAGATTGTGGTGCTCGCTTTATATCGAGGGAAATAAAAATGTAAAATTAATTACAACAGGTCCTTATTCTATCGTAAGAAATCCCCTTTATGTTTTTAGTATAATGCTCATTCTTGGTTATGCATTAGCTATTCAAAGTATCATTGTTGTTGGTTTAATGTTAATTTTATTTCTATTAATCTATTTGCCCACAGTTTACAATGAGGAGAAAATTTTACTTAGTATGCACATAGATTCTTATAAGAAATATTATGATAAAACCCCGAGATTTTGGCCTGATTTCAAGCTTTATTCTAGCCAAGAAAAAGATACTTTAATGGATGTTAATATAAAAAAAATTCAAAGGGTAATTATTGAAATTGCAGGATTTACTTTCTTTTACGGATTAATAATACTCATTGATATTTTGCACCAATCTGGAAGTATCAAAACATACTTTACGCTATATTAAAGTAATACTTTAACTAATTTGTGCTTAATCTATATTTAAATAATAAAAAACTAGTAAAAAGAATAAAAAATAAAGTATTATTATATAAAAAAATATGCTAAAATTTATTTACATTTTCTTAGGTTTTTTAGTTGCTCAAAATGATTGTTCGGGAGATCGATACACTGATTATATATTTGATGTAGCAACCGATTATCAAGTACTCTATGGACAAAACACCAATCAAACAATATCTGGATCTGAATACACTCAAAATTTGTATATGGATATTTATTATCCAGCTGAAGATAGCTTAGATGATAGACCTTTAATTTTCTTCCTTTTTGGAGGTTCATTTGTTGAAGGTTCGAAAAGTTCTAATCTAGTTGTGAGCCTTTGCAATAAGTATGCTCAGATGGGATATGTTGCTGTTGCTATAGACTACAGACTATCTCAGCATCTTTTATTTACAAATCCAACTGAACTCAATGGATATATAGCAGTCATGAAAGCAACTCACGACTTGAAGGCTGCAATACGCTATTTTAGAATGAACGATGAACTTTTTAATGATTACAATATTGATTCAAATCGTATTTTTGTCGGCGGATATTCTGCTGGTGCATTCACATCGATTAATTCAGCTTATTTAAATGAACAATCTGAGGTTCCTACGTTCCTAATTAATTATTTTAACTCAAATGGAGGTTTTGAGGGGCTATCCGGAAACCCTGGTTATGATTCAACTATAAATGGTGTTGTTAATTTATCTGGAGCAATAGGTGATTCAGATTGGCTTGTAGATGATGATATCCCTATTGTTAGCATGCACGGTGATGAAGATGATGTCGTTCCATATGCAAATGATTTAGTGACTCTATTTGGGTTAAATATTGAAGTTGATGGAAGTTATATCATTCATGAAAAAATGCAGGAATTAGGGAACTACAGTGCGTTATATACCTACGAAAATGAGGGTCATGGTCCCTATTCTGATATGGAATTTGAAGCTGATTACACTAGCAGCTTTTTATATGATATTGTTTGTCCTGAAGTAACAATTGGGGACGTAAATCAAGATGATTCAATAAATATTTTAGACACAGTTATGTTAGTAAACTTTATACTTCAATTGAGTACGCCATCTTTTCAAGAAATACAAGCTTCAGACATGAATGATGATGGGTTTCTCAACATTGTTGATGTAGTTGTGTTAGTCAATTTAATAATTAGTTAAAAAATCACACTATGTGATAAAAGTCACACCATAATAATTTCTTTATATCAATCAAATATCATTTATTTTTTTTTCTTAAATTTGAGAGTCGACTTGAGATGGAGAATAGATTTGAAATTAAATAAGACTACGAATGAAAAAATTAAAATTGGAAAACTTGAAATCGAAAAAAATATTATCAAAAATGATGAATTTAGCAAAGTAACAATTCACAATCGTTCTGGCAAAGTCATTATGGTTAAAAATTACAAGAATAATCAGTTATCAGGAAAAATAAAATCTTTTTGGCCGAATGGGAATTTACGTCTTAGTGGTCAATATCTCAATGGTGCTAGGTCGGGTACTTTTAAAAGCTTTAATGAGAAAGGAGAAGTTCTTTTAGAAGAAAATTTTTAATCAATTGGCATAAATTATTTATCGGTATTTACACTTTATAACGATAAATTAGCATTATGAGCAAAGTGTCCAAAAAGAGCAACAAATTTAAAAACATCCCTAAAGTTGTAGATTTTATAAAAATTGAACATGAAATGTTAAAATTTTGGGAACAAGATAAAACATTTGATAAGTTGCGCAAAAAAAATCAAGGTAATAAAACATGGTCTTTCATGGATGGTCCAATAACAGCCAATAATCCTATGGGTGTACATCATGCTTGGGGCAGAACTCTAAAGGATGTTTTCCAACGTTTCCATGCTCTTAAAGGTTATGATATGAGATATCAAAATGGATTTGACTGTCAAGGACTTTGGGTAGAGGTTGAGGTTGAAAAGCAAATGGGTTTTGAAACCAAGCGTGATATCGAATCTTATGGATTAGAAAAGTTTGTCAATGAATGCAAGCAAAGAGTGATGAAATATTCTGCTATCCAAACTGAACAATCTAAGCGTCTTGGTTATTGGATGGATTGGGAAAACTCCTATTATACAATGTCAGATGAAAATAATTATACCATTTGGTCTTTTTTGAAAAAATTATTTGAACAGGGTAAAATTTACAAGGGATATGATGTCGTTCCATGGTCAGGTAGATCTGGAACTTCTTATTCACAGATGGAAATTATCGAAGGCAGAAAACTTGTTGCTCATACCTCGGTTTTTGTAAAGTTTCCTCTAATTGACAGAGAGAACGAAAATTTATTAATTTGGACAACAACACCATGGACTTTGACTTCAAATGTTGCTGCCGCTGTAAATGTAGACTTAGAATATGTTAAAGTTAAGTCCAATGATGGTTCAATATATTATTTTGCAGAAGAGAATCTTAAATTTCAAAGATTGGAAAAGCAATTTAAGGAAAAAAAATTATGGGTTCAGGGAGTTCCAAAACTAAAAACAATTGAACAGATTTTCAATGAAAGAGGCGGTTATAAAATATTGGATACTATCAAAGGTAAAGATATGGTTGGTTGGAAGTACAGCGGTCCTTTTGATTACTTACCAGCTCAAAAAAAATCTGGAGGCCATCCTATAATAAACGAAAATTTGAAAAAAAATAACATTAATTCTATCAATTGCCACAGAGTAATTGATGGTGGCAAGGATAATGTAGGAAATGATATTGTCGTTCCCGGTGAGGGAACTGGTATTGTTCACATCGCGACAGGTTGTGGCGCCGTTGATAATAAAATTGGAAAAAAAGAAAATTTAGTCGAAATTGCTCCTCTTGATGAAGAAGCGCGATACATTGAAGGTTTCGATTTTTTATCTGGAAAATTAGCTACTGAAAAAAATACATGTGAACTGATTCTTAATTATTTAAAAGAAAATGATATACTTTTATACAAAGAGAAGTATCCTCATATTTACCCTCATTGCTGGAGGTCTGGAGATGAGCTGGTATATAAAATGGTTGACGAATGGTACATAAATATGGACTGGAGAGACGATATAAAATCAATTGTCTCAGATATTAATTGGATACCAGAATGGGGCAATGAAAGAGAAAATGAGTGGCTTGAAAATATGGGTGATTGGATGATATCCAAAAAAAGATTTTGGGGTTTGGCTCTTCCAATATGGACTTTTGAAGACGGTAGTTATTTTGTTGTTGGTTCAAAAGAAGAATTAAAAGAACTTGCTGTTGAAGGATGGGATGAGTTCGAAGGTAATAGTCCTCATCGTCCATGGATTGATAAAGTTAAGATTAAACATCCGGATAGTGGTTTGATAGGCAAAAGAATACCTGATGTTGGCAACCCTTGGCTTGACGCAGGTATCGTTCCTTATTCAACCTTGAACTATACTAAAAATAAAGAATATTGGGAAAAATGGTTTCCTGCAGACTTTGTCGTTGAATGTTTTCCTGGCCAATTTCGAAATTGGTTTTATTCATTATTAGCTATGTCAACTATTATGGAGAAAAAAGCTCCTTTCAAAACCCTCCTTGGGCACGCTCTTGTTAAAGATGAAACAGGTCGCGACATGCATAAATCATGGGGAAATGCGATATGGTTTGAGGACGCTGCAGAAAAAATGGGTGTTGATGTTATGAGATGGCTTTATTGTTCTCAGAATCCAGAGAGAAATCTTCTATTTGGATATTCAATTGCTGATGATGTAAGGAAAAAAATAATTACGCTTTGGAATACATTCTCGTTTTTCGTCACATATGCGAACTTGGATGATTTTGATCCGAACAATCACACTCCCAATCAAGAAGATTTTTCCAAGCTGGATAAGTGGCTATTATCCAAAAGTGAAAAGTTTGCTCATAATGCTGACCAGCTCTATTCTGATTTCAAGGTATATCAACTGATGGATGAGGCTGCCGTATTTTTAGATGAAATATCAAATTGGTATGTAAGAAGAAATAGGCGCAGATTTTGGAAGTCTGAAAATGATAGTGATAAAAATTCTGCTTATTTCACGTTGCATTCAACTCTCACAAAGTATTTAAAAATTGTTTCACCAGTGATACCTTTTTTATCTGACTACATGTATCAAATTCTAACAAAAAATAAAGAAAGTATACATTTACAGGAATATCCTTCAGCTAATGAAACTTATGTAAATGATGGTATAATTGATGAGATTGACACCATTATTGATGTTGTTTCCCTTGGCCGTTCAGCCAGAAATAAGGCTAATATAAAAATCAGACAACCATTAGCAGAAATTGTCGTTCATTGTTCTGATTCAAAATTTCAAAAATATATATCAAATAATGAAAATGATATTTTTGAGGAGTTAAACGTAAAAAAAATTCGATTTGTTGATAAATCAAGTGATATCTCAAAGCTTTTAATTAAACCTGATTTCCAAATACTTAGTCAAAAATTTAAGACAAATATGAAAGAAGTTATGTTGAGCATAAAAAAAATAAATTCTGAGGAATTAAACCACATAATAATAAAAAAAATTATTGATTTTAAATTAACTGATAACATTAAGATATCACACACAGATTTCATTGTTGAGGAACAAGCTTTTGATGGCTTTGAAGTTGCCTCAAGTTCAAAATTTAAAGTTGCTCTTAATAAAAATATAGATGAAAATCTGAGGCTTGAAGGAATAATAAGAGATTTAATAAGACATATTCAAAATTTTAGAAAAGAGTCTGATTTTGAGGTAAGTAATCGAATATCAGTTGCTATTTCTGCAAACGATGAAATTAAAGCTGCGATAAATAAGCATAAAAAATATTTTATGAATGAGGTATTAGCTATAAATTTATATTTAGATTCAAGAAATCTTAAACATACAAAAGAAGTAGCAATAGCTTCCTCAAAAGTTGTTATTCAAATTTCTAAGGAAAAAATGGAGCAATAAATGTCAAACAAAACGTGGACCAAGAGTGAATTAGAGAAATTTAAAGCAAGCATAATCAAAAAGAAAGAAACGGCTCTAGAAGATTTATCAAAAATTAAAGATCGTACTGATAACCTTATTGATCAAGGAAGCTCAAATTCGATTTATTCATCTCATATGGCTGATGCAGGCTCCGATCACCAAGAAATGGAAAATGCATATTACATGATGCAAAGAGAAGATACATTCATAAAACATATGGAAAAAGCTTTAAATATGATTGAAGAAGGTACTTTTGGAGTTTGTTCATCGTGTGGTGTTAAAATATCTAAAGCCAGGCTTGAAGAAGTCCCTCATAGTAGTAAGTGTGTGGATTGCAAAGAAAGAAGTAAACTGTAAATTATAGGCTTTTTATTTGACTCTGATACCAAACCTATTTTTTGTTAAATATTTATTTATATCCTTATTTTGTTTTGCATTAGATCTGTATACAAAATATTTGATTAAAATTAAATTTTCAGAAAATATTGGTTCAGGTTTTTACGTCACCTCTGATGGTCAATATGAATTATCAGTTATTAATCCCTTTTTAATGATTAAAAGAATTTCTAATAAGGGAATAGCTTGGGGAATTGATGGTTCTGGAACGTATGCTCATATCCTTACACCAATAACCATAGCACTTACCGTACTTATAATAATAGCATTATACAGATCTTCTAAGTTAAAAAGTTTCATTCTATGTTTCCCTTTTTCGTTAATTTTAGGTGGCGCTATTGGCAATTTGTATGATCGCATCGTTTATGGTGAAGTCGTTGATTTTATCGCGTTATTTCAAAATATATTTCCTTTTATTTTTAATTTAGCTGACACTTTTATTACGATAGGTATGATTTTCTTAATTTTTGCACCTGTTGATAGTTTATACTCAATGAAAAAATAATGGATTCAAATCCCACAAAAGAAATAATTGTTGATGAAAATAAAATTAGAATTGATCAATATTTATCAAAAAAATTAATTGACTTTTCAAGAAGCAAGATAAAAAGTCTGATTCAAAATAAAATGATACTCGTTGATGGAGCAGGTGTAAAACCCTCACAGATTTTAAGACAAAATCAAATAATTAAATGTAATATTCAAACAAACGAAGTAGAGCAAAATAATTTAATTCTTCCTGAAAAAATGGATATTGAAATTATATACGAGGATGAGTATTTCATTGTTGTAAACAAAAAATCTGGAGTTGTAGTACATCCTGGAAATGGCAATCACTCAAACACACTTGTAAATGGTTTGATTCATTGTTTTTCAAAATTATCTGAAACTAACAGTATCAGACCTGGAATTGTACACAGACTTGATAAAAATACATCGGGATTAATTTTGGTTGCTAAAGATGACAACACCCACAGTCTCTTATCAACTTTGTTTCAAAAAAGAAAAATTAAAAAAATGTATAAAGCTATAGTTTGGGGAAACCCAAAAGATAAAGGAATAATAAAAAACTATTTAAAGAGAGATCGTAGAAACAAGACTGCATTCAAAGTTTCAAAAACTGATGGTAAAGAAGCTATTACCAACTATGAAACAATAAAAAATTATGGGCCTATTTCATACTTAAGATTATTTCCTAAAACTGGAAGGACACACCAAATCAGAGTACACATGAAATCTATTGGTTGTCCAATTTTAGGAGATGATAAATACTCTGGAGATTCAAAAAATATTAAATCTTTTCATACAGATTATACAATGAAACTCAAAAAAACTTTAAATTTGATTCAAAGGCATATGCTTCACGCTCAATCTTTATTTTTCTTACATCCTTATTCAAAAGAAAAAGTTCATTTTAATGTGGATTTGCCAAATGATATGAAAGAGGTAATTAGTTTATGGAAAAAACAAAATTAAATGAAAGCAATCAAATTCTTTTAAATGAATATCTTGAGTATTTAAAGATTATAAAAAAATACTCCAATCACACTTTAAGGAATTATACCATTGATTTAAACCAGTTTAAAGACTTCATACATTTATGTAATTCGAACTTAATTTTTATAGAATTAAATAAAGAACACATAAAAGAATTTTTATTTTCATTACACGCAAAAAAAATGTCTGACAAATCAATCTCAAGAAAAGTCGCTACTCTTAAATCTTTCTATAAATACATGTATAAAAATAATATTATTGATAATAATATAATGAAAAGTATAAAATCACCTAAAATATCTAAAAAATTACCTCATTTACTTTCAATGAGAGAAATTAAAGAACTTTTCAATATCGAACTTGATGATGAAAGGATTTTAATGGAAATGTGTATTCTGATAATTTTCTATTCAACTGGAATAAGAATTTCAGAGCTTGCTAGAATCGAGCTAAAAAATATCAAATTATCAAATAGAATCATTAGAGTTTTTGGAAAAGGAAAAAAAGAAAGAGACGTCATTCTAAGCAAGAAATCAGTTGTCATTATAGAAAAATATATTGAAGCTTTTGAACTAAATGGTAAAAAATATTTGTTTGAATCTTTAAGTAAAAAAAATATTTCAGGCCATATTAGCGAGAAAACGATTTATAATATAACTAAAAAACATTTGAAAAGAATTTCAAATGATGAGAAATTAAGCCCACATTCTATAAGGCATAGTTTTGCAACTCATTTGTTGCAGTCTGGTGCTGATATGATGTCTGTGAAAGAATTACTTGGGCACGAAAGCTTATCTTCAACTCAGGTTTATACGCATGTACAGTTAGAAAAAATGAAAAAAGATTATAAAAAATCACATCCGTTAGAGAAATGAAAATTTTTGGTTTAGATACTATAGGTTTAAGTAATAATTTGAATTATTTAAGAAATTTATCAATTGAAAGATTAATTGAAGAGAGTATTAGCAGTGGTGAAACTAAAATGGCACAAAATGGTGCAGTCATGGTTGATACGGGTATTTTTACTGGGAGATCTCCAAAAGACAAATATTTTGTCAAAGAGAAGTCATCTCGAGATAAAATCTGGTGGGGTGATGTTAATAGACCTATTGAAAAACATATTTTCGAAGAACTATTTAATCAATCGCTAGAATATTATAATTCTGATAAAAAATCTAAAACTTTTATTTTTGATGGTTATGGTGGAGATTGTGAAACTAATAGGTTGCCAATAAGAGTTCTTGCTAGGAAAGCTTGGCAAGCTCATTTCTGTCACAATATGTTTGTCAGGCCAAAAACAGAAGAGCTAGATAATTTTAAGCCAGAATTTACAATTATTAATGCTTCGGATATTGCAAATGAGAACTTTAAAAAACACGGCTTAAATTCTTCAACATTCATTATTTTCAGTCTTGATAAAAAAGTGGCTATTATTGGAGGTACAGAATATGCTGGTGAAATGAAAAAAGGTATTTTTTCAGTTTTACATTATCTTCTACCCCAAAAAAATATTCTATCTATGCATTGTTCGTGTAATGTTGATGAATCTGGCCAAAATGTTGCTCTTTTCTTTGGATTGAGTGGTACGGGAAAAACAACTCTGTCAACCGACTATACCAGACCCCTTGTAGGTGATGATGAGCATGGATGGTCTGATAATGGTATTTTTAATTTTGAAGGCGGTTGTTATGCTAAAGCTATCAGATTAAATAAAGTTGAAGAACCTGATATATTTTCAGCAATTAGACATGGAGCGCTTCTTGAAAATGTTGTTCATGATGAAAATAATATTATTGACTTTAATGATGGCTCTAAGACAGAAAATACTAGAGTCTCATATCCAATAACTCACATAAAAAATTCTTTAGCTGCTTCTGGAAAAAGAAGTTCTGTAGGGCATCCAAAAACAATAATTTTTTTGACTTGTGATGCTTACGGAGTATTGCCTCCAGTATCAAAATTGAGCTTGGAACAAGCCATGTATCACTTCATAACGGGATATACAGCAAAAGTTGCTGGTACTGAAAGAGGTGTCACTGAACCCCAAGCTACTTTTTCACCTTGTTTCGGTGGTCCTTTCTTAACCTTACATCCTTTGGTTTACGCACAGCTTCTCAAAGAAAAAATAACCAAGTATAATTCAAAAGTATATTTAGTTAATACAGGTTGGGTTGGAGGTTCTCCATCACACGGAGCTAAAAGGATTAGCATCAAAAATACGCGAAATATTATTTCAAATATTTTAAGTGGAGCGATTGAAAAAAATGAATTTCAAATTGAGGATACTCTAAATTTTTCTATTCCTACGCACATAGATGGAGTAGACAAAAATATACTTGAGCCAATTAATATGTGGAATGATAGAAAAGAATATTTGAAAGTTGCTAAAAAATTATCAGCAATGTTTAAAGAAAACTTTAAACAATACGGTCAAGAGGTCGAACATTTAGAAAAATTTGGACCAAAAAAAATCAAGGAAAATCTATGAATAAAGATTATTTATTTACATCAGAGTCTGTAACTGAAGGTCATCCAGATAAGGTAGCTGATTGTATTTCTGATGCTATTTTAGATCAGATATTAAGCCAAGACTCTAACTCCAGAGTGGCCTGTGAAACAATGATTACTGGTTCAAAAACAGGGCATGATTTGAAGGTTTTCATTTCAGGTGAAATAACGTCCAATGCAAATATAGATTACGAATTGATTGTGAAAAAAACTTTGATTGATATTGGATATGATGAAAATTGTGATGTGGAAACACTAATCAAACCTCAAAGTAAGCATATTGCTCAAGGTGTAGATTCTTCATTGGACCATGAACAAGGTGCAGGAGATCAAGGACTTATGTTTGGTTATGCTTGCTCAGAAACGGAAGAGTTAATGCCGCTTCCAATCACAATTTCTCAAAGATTAACAGAAAGATTAACATTTGTTAGAAAAAATGGCACCCTGCCTTGGTTAAAGCCGGATGGGAAAAGTCAGGTTACGGTAAAATATAACAGTCTTAATCAACCAATATCAATTGATAAGGTGGTAATCGCAACTCAACATGATGATTTGCTCAATGAGTTTGAGACGGAGCAAAAAGAGAATTTTTTTATAAAAAATGAAGTAGCGAAAAATGTTATTGTGCCAATTTTAACGGATTATGGTTTTAGTTTTGATGAGTCTAATTTTATTGTAAATGGTACAGGTAGATTTGTTGAAGGCGGTCCTGCTGCAGATGTGGGGCTCACAGGAAGAAAAATTATTGTTGATACTTATGGAGGTTTTGCAAGACATGGTGGGGGAGCCTTTTCAGGTAAAGATCCGTCAAAAGTTGATAGATCTGCAGCTTACATGGCAAGATACATAGCTAAAAACATTGTTGGTGCTGAGCTTGCAACTAGATGTGAAATACAATTATCGTACTGTATTGGAGTCGCAGAGCCAACTTCAGTCTATGCAGATACTTTTGGTACAGGAAAAATAACAGATGATGAAATTGTTGACTTGATCAGGAATGTATTTGACTTAAAGCCACAAGATATTATTAACAACTTAAATTTAAAAAAACCAATTTACAGAAAATTGGCTGCATATGGTCATTTTGGTAGAAAAGATTACACTTGGGAAAATTTAGATAAAGTAGATATTTTAAAAGATAGAATCCAATAAGGGGAAAGTTATAAAATGGAAAATATTACAAAAGATTATAAAATAGCAGATATTTCTTTAGCTGAACTTGGCAGAAAGGAAATTTCTCTTGCTGAAAAAGAAATGCCAGGCCTAATGTCAGTTCGTTCAAAATATAAAGAAACAAAGCCTCTTGATGGTGCTCGAATAGCTGGTTGTATTCATATGACAGTCCAAACAGCAGTTTTAGTTGAAACTCTGATGGATTTAGGAGCTGAGGTACGATGGTCATCATGCAACATTTACTCTACACAAGATAGTGCTGCAGCCGCTTTAGCAAAAAGAGACATACCTGTTTTTGCATGGAAAGGAGAAACCGAAGAAGAGTATGAATGGTGTATAGAGCAAACACTCAATTTTGGTGGAAAAGGTCCAAACCTTTTGTTGGACGATGGCGGAGACTTGACAGCAATGGTTATAAATAAATTTCCAGATTTAATATCAGATATTAAAGGAGTTTCCGAAGAAACAACAACTGGAGTAAAATCTCTTAATATTATGTTTCAGAGCAATGAACTTCCTTTCCCAGCAATAAATGTTAATGATTCTGTTACAAAATCAAAATTTGATAATAAATATGGATGCCGGGAATCATTAGCTGATGGAATTAAAAGAGGTACGGACATTATGATTGCAGGTAAGAATGTAGTAGTTTGCGGTTTTGGTGATGTAGGTAAAGGATGTGCTCAGTCCATGCAAGGGTATGGAGCTAGAGTATTTGTTACAGAGATAGATCCTATATGTGCTCTTCAGGCTGCAATGGAAGGATTTCAAGTTGTAACTATGGATGATGCTTCAAACTATGGAGATATTTTTGTAACAGCAACAGGAAATAAAAATGTTGTAAATAAAAATCATATGATAAAAATGAAAGATAATTCAATCTTATGCAACATAGGACATTTTGATCATGAAATAGATGTCCACTTTCTAGAATCAAATGAATCAATCAAAGAAGATAATATTAAACCACAAGTTGATAGGTTTACTTTTGAAGATGGAAAATCAATAATATTACTTTCAAGGGGAAGACTTGTAAATCTTGGTAATGCAACAGGTCACTCGTCTTTTGTAATGTCTACATCTTTTACCAATCAAGTATTGGCTCAAATTGAGTTGTGGACAAAAAAACATAAAAATGAAGTCTTTGTTCTTCCCAAAAGTATTGATGAGGAAGTTGCAAGATTACATCTTGATGCACTAAATGTAAAGCTAACAAAGCTTACAGATGAACAAGAAGAATATTCAAATTTGAACAAAAAAGGGCCTTTTAAACCGGATCATTATAGATACTAAATGAATGTAAAAAGATTAATTGCATTATTTGCTATTTTTTTCTTTTCATGTGAATTGAAACTTCCAGAAGAGCCTGAAACACCTGCTTGGTACCTACCGCTAACTGTTCCACTTATTGATACAGAATATGGCTTTGAGGGTATATTGCAAGACGGTATTATAACAACTTCAGCTGAACAGTATGACGATTGCGGTATCGATAATGATTGCGAAATTATTGATTTAGATGGTACACAAGGTAACGGCCAATATGATTTAGGTGAGAATTATATTGATGAAAATTCAAATGGAGAATGGGATACATTTGGAACAACAGATTCACTTGAAAATATGATTCAAATGGAGTTTGACAGCAGTTTAGATTCAATTGGACTAAACAAAGTTGAACAGCAGCTAGACCTTCAATTTTTTAAATTAGATTTATCTGACATTGCCATTGATCCTCAAGTAATTCAAGAGTCTTCTACCTATGATTTGGGAGAGAATTTACCTAGTCCGTTATTTGAACCTACAAATATTCCAGTCAATATTGAAATTCCTGAATCAGACAATGAATTTATTAATAATATTTTCCAATCATGTTCTGATTTTCTTCCTGATAATGAACAAAGCTTATCTATCCCTTTTGATTTAGGCAATTTTCCGGACCCTATTTCCCTAGCAACAGAGCAAATAAATGAACCAATTGTTGTTGAAGTGCCATTATCGATTAATACAGATGGAATAGATCTCGGTGATTTGGGTTCAATATCAATTGAAAAAATTATTCTTGATGAATCTATGTTGTGGGAGATTGAGTTTAGAAATGGACTTCCTTTTACTGTAGATAATTTAGAATTTAATATTTTCAAAGGTGCTATCATCGATAATAATAAATTCACTTCTTTAACCATTTCAAGTATTGCTCCGTACACAACAGTTAATGGTAATGTCCAATTCGAATCTTATGAACTATCTCTTGAAAGCTCATTATTTGCAGAAATAAGTATTCAGGTAGACTCTGAACAAATTCCACAAGATCAATGTTCATTAAATATATGCGTTTCTGATGCTTTATCAATAAACGAAAATACAGGTGAAATAATAATTAATGATAATAATTTTACTATCTTTAATGACAACAATGATTGTTCAAGTAATTGCGATCCTTGTTTTGGTGAACAGTTATACGTCTGTGCTGCTGATGCAATTGATAGTGATGGAAATATTTCTGGAGAACCTACAATTTATCAAGGTATCGATGCTCAAACAGATTGTGGTTCTAACTGCAATGCTTGCTTGGATTTCAGTCTTGCAGTCTGTGTAGCAGATGCTGTAGATTCCACAGGTAACATTACTGGAGAGCCTACAACATACCAAGGGTCCAATTCTCAAAATTTATGTGAAAATTCATGTTCTCCATGCTTACAGCAAAACACTTATGTTTGCCCAGTAGATAGTAATGTTTATGATCAAGAATCTAATTGTTCAAATAATTGTTTTTTAGATTGCGTGAGTGTAAGTCTTTTTGCTTGCCTTACAGACGCTCTTGATTCAAACGGTAATTTAGATACAAATCTCATACAAACATATAATTCTTCTCAAGAATGTATAGATTCATGTAATCCATGCTTTTTAGAACCCATCCATGCATGCTCATCAGATGCAATTGATGATAATGGAAATATAAATGAAGAAGATCTTGACGGCGATGGAATACCAGATTCAATTACTATTTATCAATCTCAATCTGAATGCCTAAATCAGTGTGATCCATGTTACAATGGTTCAGTTTATGTTTGTACAACAGATTCAGCCGTAATTGATGATGACGATAGTACTAATCCATCACAGTTCTCATCAAATGATGAGTGTTTAGCTTCAGGTTGTAATCCATGTTTAGCTGAAAATTTAGATGGCTGGAACATCCAAGATGATGAAATCACATTTAGCCTTAGTGGTGAATTATTACTAGATACTCTGGTAGTTAATTTAGAAATTAATGATACTCCGCAGACGGATCCAATCTTAGTTGATTTTCCTTCATTTGATCAAATTGAAGTTAGGGAAGCGTTAATTGATGATGGAACACAATTTGACGATTATGGTATAGATGGTATTGAATCGACTGGAGATTTTGGTGAACAGGATCAAATATATCAAAATCAAGAGACCTTATATTCAAATCAATTTATACTTAATGTTGATAATGGCTTCTTTGGTTCTGCAGAACTTAATTTGGACTTTTCAAACATATATGATGAAGATATTTTATATTCTGAAAAAATTACTATACCATCACAAAGTAATTATCTCGATACTTTTAATTTGAGTAATAAAATTATTGGAAGTAAAGAATTAGGTACCAGCTTAGAAAATATTGAAATTAACTATGATTTCATGATCGAAAATGGAGAATATAGAATTCCTTTAACTAACAATATTCTTTCAATTGGAGAAACTGGATATCAAGCAGAAGTTTCAAATATTAAGTTAAAATCTATTTCTGCAATAACTGAACAAATAGACTTTCCACAGGCTCAATCTGTTCCTCTTCAAGATATTCCAAATGGTTTTGATGATTTTAAGTTGTATGATATTTTTATGGATATGAAAATTTATAATCAAATTACAATTAATACAGTTAATGCAACTTTTAATTTGACCGGTAAAAAATGTCCAAATGGATTTTCAACAGCAGATTGTTTTGATGATGAAAGTATAGAATCTAAAAATTTTCCTTTCGAAATTGTTCTTGACTCTCCAAACAGAACACAAGAAAATATTTGCAATTATCAGGTAGGTGATATTGCTATAACTGAAATAGAAATTAATAAAGATAGTCAAACAACAAAGTATTATTGTTCTGAGCTAGATGAAAATCCTTATGAGGTAATAACGGTACCTTTTGATGGCGAAGAGAATGTTAGTTTACTAGATTTTATTTATTTTGGTCCTAATCAAATGAATATGGTTGGCTCTGTTCTTATTGATGGAGAAGGAACTCTCAGAGAAAACGATAATCTCTGGGGTGAGTTTTCTATTAGAGCACCACTTGCTTTTGTCTTTAATGAAAATTGGGTTTTCATTCCAAAAGATATTTCAAATTTAGAAGCAATGGACGAAGAGGTTTCAAATCAAATTAATAATTCACTTGTTGAGGCAGTATTTAATGCTGAGTTCACTAATTCTTCTCCATTTGGGATATCAATGTCTATGTTAATTTCTGATAGCACGATATTTCCTCTTTATTTAGATAATTTGAAAAATTTAAATACCAGATGCTCAAACAGTAATTATGAAGATCAATTATCTTGCGAAAATAATAGCTTTACCTGGCTTAATTATAGTGATTCTCTTTCTGATCTTGGTGTTGATTCTGTTGACTTTCAACAAATTAATAATGAAGACAACAGAGCTTATTATGTTGAATTCATGAAAAACGATGTAAATGGTCAAGACTCAGTTTTATTTTGGATTGGTAGAATAATTGATGTGTCGTTTATAGAGCCTGAGTTACTTGACCAGAATGGATTTGTAAGTACTCCCAGTATATCATTTTCATCAGAGGTTCTGGATGCAAATCGCGTTTCATGGTTTACTGCTAAAGAGCAAAGATACATGGTACCAATGATTACACTTGCAAGCACTGAAGGCAATCCAAGCTCACTTCAAACTACAAATTATCTAGGTGTAAGATCATTTCTTACATTAGTGCTAGATACAGGGGTAACCTCTAATCAAAGTAAAAAAATAGTTGTTGAGGAGCAGAAGCAATCAGATAACTTAAAATGATATTTTTTTTCATTATAATGTCAATTTTAGTATCGCAAAATTATAATGATGCTCGCATGCTTGGTTTGGGAGGTGCATATACAACATTATCAAATGGTTACAGAGCAGTTGGAATAAACCCTGCAAATATTAACACAGGAACAGATTGGACAGCAAATGCATTCTCCTCCTCGTCCTCTTTTTCAAATAATTTCTTGACAATTGAACGATATAATCAGATTAATGGAGCTCATTTTGATAATCCGCTCGCTTCAAGTTATTATCCAAAAAATAACATAAAAAATATTTTAAAAGGTGAAGGTGTGAAATTGAAATTTAATTCAATAAATTCCATACCCGGTCTAAATTTTTCAAAGAATAATTATGCTTTCACATCCAATATCTTTCTTTATGGGGAAATTAAGTTTCCTCAAGCTTTCGTTGACATATTTTTTTTTGGGAATGAAGTTGGTAAAGAGTTAGATATGGCATTTACTCAGAACTCAATAGCAACATTTGAAACTGGGTTTAGTTATTGCAAAAAATTTGAAGAATTCAACGTCGGAATTTCAGCTAAAATTTTACAAGGTATTTATTATTCAAATATGGAGCAGCTTGGTAACGCTTTTTTCAAAACAGATACAACTGCTTTTTTAGGGAGTGGTAATTATTTAATAAAGCAAGGTCTTGGAGGGTTTGGCTATGGTTTAGATTTTGGTTTTTCAACAAAAGAGTTTGAAAATGGTATTAAAATTGGAGCCTCATTAATTAATGCTTTTTCAAGCATGCAATGGAATAAGAATACCGCATTAAGAAATGGATTTGAATCTATAGGGGTAGAATTTCCAGTTCGAGAAAAAGAATATTTTTTCTTTAATTTTAGGGTTGACAGCCTGAATGCTCAACAATTATTAACTTCTACACCAGAGGACATGTTTGTCACTGATACATATAGGGTATCTATTTTAAATTTTAATGATATCCCTATCATAAATGTTGCAGGAATAGATCAATCGGAATTACCGTTATTTTTCATTGATTCGTCCGATCAAACAAGTCAAATCCAATCCTCAAATGAAGCAAAAATAGAATCTGATAAGATTTTGCTCCTAGATGATGGTAGAGTTGTCGTCCCCACAGATAATTTAATTGATTCAGAAATGAATCTTTTTAATTCTATCCCTTTTAAAACTGACTACCCAACACTATTAAGATTTGGTGCTTCTAAAAACTTTTATGAAGAAGATATGCTTGTAGCATTTGATATTTCAACTGGACTTGATCAAACTTTTACAAACGAAGAAAAATGGAAAGTATCTATTGGAACAGAAATAAATAAAAATCCAAAAATACCCATAAGAATCGGAACAACGTTGGGCGGAGACGATAGGTATAGATTTTGCATCGGTTCAGGTTATTCTTTTGGTAATTTAAAACTTGATTTTGGATATGCTTACATAGGAAGTTTTAAATCAAGCCGAGCGAGAGGAGTTGATGTAGCATTAAATTTTTTCTATGATTATGTTGAATCTAATGATGAAGAAAATATTTTTTTAAAGAGATTAAAAGATTTTTTTTCAAATATTATAAATGTATTTAGATTTGAGAAAAAAAACTAAGTTCGTATTCTTGAAAAGAGCCATCCACCAACAGATAGAAAAATTATATTAATTGTCCAAACAGAATAAAATGGTGTAAGTGTTTGGCTATAGCCCATAGATTGACCAATTTTTATACCAATGTAATAAAGAAATATTGTAATTATACCTAGACCAATACCAGCTGTAGATGCATCTCTGGGATTTCTAATAGATAGACCAATTCCAAAAAAAATCATAATTATGCTAGTAAAGCTAAAAGCAACTTTAAAATTGTAGTCAACTTCAATTTCATGCTGTTCAGGCCTTTTTAACGAAATTTGTTTTAACTCCCAATAGTTCAATTGATCTGAATCAGGTAATAGATCGTTAAGATCTTTCTCAGTAAAAAAAGATTCATCTTCATTAAGGAAGAATATTGTATCATTACTAAGTAAAGTTGAAATCATATTATCATTAATATTTCTTCTTGAAATTCCTTTTCTGTGCCATTTTTTTTCTTTGTAAATGAAGATCATTGAATCAATTTTTAAATTTTCTAACATTTTATGCGATAATTGATTTGATTGTTTTTCAAATTCTTGAATTACAACATTTGTAGCCAGTCCAGATGAAAATTGATAATTCTCAATACTCATTATCTTTTTTACACCTTTATCGTAGATAATATGCGAATGTCTTAGATTTTGATTTGATTTATTATAATTCCTTGAAAGTTTTTTATTTATTATTTCTTTTTTAGTTAAAGATTTTGTTACAATTGTATTATCAAATAAAAATGAACAAAAACTTATTATCGAACCAATAATTATTAGACTTATTGATATACTTTTCAGGCTTACACCACATGATTTTATAGCAGTTAGTTCATGATTTTTTTGCAATTGCCCAATTGAAAACATACATGCAAGAAGAGTAGACATTGGCAAAGCAAAGCTTATAAAACTTGGTATAGATAATAATGAAAAATAAAAAATTTCTTTTTGCGTAAGATTAGACTCAAGAAATTTATCAATATTACCTATTATGTCAATTATGAGAAATAGAAGGATAAATCCAAAAATTATACTTAAAAATTTTGAGATAAAGCTTTTAATTATATATGAATGAAGAATGTACATTTTACTAAAGTTATTAATATATTTTCATTTTTTTATTAACATTTAAATATTATAAATTATGACGATTTTTAAAACTGTTCCGTGAGGCAGTTAAAGTCTTATCTTTTTTGTTAACTCCCTCACATAAATTTTAATAATTATGAAAAATAAACATATATTAGCCAATCAAGAAGATGTGAATAAAATGGTTTTTCGTATTTCAAATGAGATTGTCGAATCATCAGAAAATCATCAAGATTTCATTTTGATTGGAATCAAAACTAGAGGTGAATTTTTATCAGCAAGAATTAAAAAAAACATTGATAAAATTCTAAATTTTGATACTCCAATGGGTACTATTGATATTACTTTTCACAGAGATGATTTTTCAAATAAATTTTTAGCACCTAAATTAGGTCCATCTGTAATTCCCTATGATTTAACTGATAAAAATATCATTCTTATTGATGATGTTCTTCATAGCGGTAGAACAATTAGAGCTGCGATTGAGGAAATTTTTTCATTTGGAAGACCAAAGTCAATCAAGCTTGCTGTTTTAGTTGATAGAGGTCACAGAGAATTACCAATTAGACCAGATTTTGTTGGTAAAAATTATCCTACTAAAATTGAACAGCATATAACCGTAAATATGCTTGAATTTGATGGAAAAGACGAAATTGCTATGGTAAATAAATGAGCCTCATTTCGATAAAACACTTGTTCGGTCTTCAAAACACTCCCAAGAATGATATTGAGAAAATACTTCAAACTGCCTTTAAGTTTAGAGAAGTTTTAGATCGTCCAATCAAAAAAGTTCCTTCATTAAAAGGTAAAAATGTTTTGAGTCTTTTTTTTGAAAATTCTACTAGAACAAAAATGTCCTTTGATTTAGCAGCTAAACGATTATCTGCTGATGTGACCAGTTTTTCAAAAGGCACATCAAGCTTGAATAAAGGTGAAAGTTTTAAAGATACAGTGCAGAATATACATTCTATGAAGATTGATTGCATAATAATTAGGCATTCATCTCCAGGCTCATGCATCAATCTCACAAATTATGTTGACGCTTCAATAATTAATGGTGGCGATGGTTTTCACGAACACCCAACGCAAGCATTACTTGATATTATGAGTTTAAAAGAAAAGTTTAAAAGTATAAAAAACTTGAAAGTAGGAATTATTGGAGATATTCTCCACAGCAGAGTTGCTAGATCAAACATTTATGGACTAACAAAATTAGGTGCAAAAGTTAGGGTCTGCGGACCTTCAAATTTAATACCTGCACGTATTGAGAGTCTTGGAGTAGAGGTTTCTCACGATATTAAGGATACAGTTAAATGGGCAGATGCTCTGAATGTTTTACGTATCCAGAGAGAAAGAATGGGTATAGGCATTATCCCATCAACTAGAGAATATAGGTCCTTATTTGGAATTACTAGTAGTTTAATAAATAAGTATAATAAAGATATTACAATATTGCATCCGGGGCCGATCAATAGAGGAGTTGAAGTGAGTAGTTGTGTTGCTGATGGACCAAATTCAATTATTTTGAATCAGGTATTAAATGGAGTTGCAGTTAGAATGAGTGTTTTATATTTATTGTTGGGAGGAGGTGAGTAAGTGTCTTTAATTTCGAACAAGCTAGATAAATATTTGCTCAAGAATGCAAAAGTGTATCATCCTGAATCCAAGAAAATCAAAAGAGCCAGCTTATTAATCATTGATGGTGATATTAAAGATATGAATTATCAAGGAGATTCATCTGACATAGAAACTATAGATTGCTCAAGTTTTGTTATATCTCCTGGATTTATTGATTTGCGTACTCATTTAGGTGAGCCAGGCAATGAAGACATTGAATCAATCTGTAGTGTTTCTCGAGCAGCTTTGGCTGGTGGCTATACACGCATATGCATGCTACCCGATACAAATCCGTGTATAGATTCTCTAGATTTAGTTTGTTACATGAAAAATAGAATTAAAGAATCTTTAATTAATATTGAATTAATTGGGGCCGCAACAAAAAATCTAAATGGCACAGAGATCAGCGAAATCGGCCTAATGTCCAAAAAAGGTGTTGTTGCCATTTCTGACGCACACAAAATTCTTAAAAATACCCAACTAATTAGAAATGTTCTGGAGTATACCAGTATGTTTAACATTCCGTATTTTAATCATACTGAAGATTATGATTTATCAAGCAATGGTTTTACGCATGAGAGTAAATTTTCAACAGAAATGGGTCTTCCCGCAAATCCTTATATATCCGAAACTATAGCAATTTATCAAAATATTGAGATAGCAAAATATGTTGGTGGAAGAATTCATATACCTAATGTCAGTTCTGAAAAATCAGTAGATTTAATTAAGTTTTTTAAAAATAAGTATTCTAAGATATCTGCTGATGTATCTCCTAATCATTTGGGTTTGAATCAGGAAGAGTTTGTAGATTTTGATGCAGTGTTTAAAATTTCGCCTCCTTTAAGATCCGAAAAAGACAGCTTAGGTTTGATTGAAGGATTGAGAGATGGTACGATTGATTGTATTGTTTCTGATCATTTCCCTCGAGCATCAGAATCTAAAGAGTCTGATTTATTAAATTCTAAGCATGGTGTTATTGGATTAGAGTCTGCATTTCCTTTTTGTAATAAAATTTTAAGCGAGAATAATTTTAAAATTGAAGAAATTCTAGGTTTATTTACATTAAATCCATCTAAAGTATATAATCTAGAGCTAGATTCAATAAAAGCTGGCCGACCTGCTAATTTTAATGTTATTGATACAAATGAAAAATGGGTATTTAAAGAAGAAAATATTTTTTCAAAATCTAAGAATTCACCAATGATAGGTAAAAGTATGAAAGGAAAAATAAAATATGTTCTTTGTAAAAATAAAATTCACTCATTTGATTAATTTAAACTTGTGTATTAAATGTATTAATTATAAGTTACTAGGCTATAAATATACAGATAAAAAATACTATGAAAACACTATCAATTAAAGAAAATCAAATAAAACGAAACTGGTTTGTCGTAGATGCTACGGGGAAAAAACTAGGAAGACTCGCAAGTAATGTTGCACAAGTAATTAGAGGAAAGCACAAGCCGTTCTTTACACCGAATCTTGATATGGGAGACTTTGTTATTGTTATCAATGCAGATAAAGTTATCATATCTGGTAACAAAAGTGAACAAAAAGAATATTGGCACCATACAGGATATCCAGGTGGTCAAAAAGTAGCTTCATACAAATCTTTGAAAGAAAAACATCCTGAGAGAATTATAAATTCAGCTGTCAAAGGAATGCTTCCGCACAACAGATTAGGAAGAAAATTATTTAATCATCTTAAGGTCTATTCTGGTCCATCTCACCCACATTCAAGTCAAAATCCAAAGGTGCTAGATATAAATGAATAAAAAATTACATGAAACTCATGCTATTGGAAGACGTAAAGAATCTATTGCTAGAGCTTATTTTTATCCTGGAAAGGGAGCCATTACAATTAATGAAAAAGATATAGATGTTTATTTTTCTAGGGATACTTCTAAAATGATTATCAAACAACCTCTTGAGTTAACCAACTCTTTAAAGAAATATGATATTATTGTCAATGTTGAAGGAGGTGGTCAAACTGGGCAAGCTGGTGCTATAAGATTGGCTATTGCCAGAGGGTTACAGATGATCGATTCAGATTTAAGAACACTACTAAAAAAAGAAGGTATGTTAACTAGAGACTCAAGAGAGGTCGAGAGAAAGAAGTACGGTCAACCTGGTGCTCGAAAGAAGTTTCAGTTTTCTAAAAGATAAAATTATGAAAAAGTCAATTACAGTCCAAGAATTAATAGATACTGGAGCTCATTTTGGTCATCCTACTTCAAAGTGGGATCCTAGGTTCCTTCCATACATTGCTACAAAAAAGAATGGAGTTCATATCATTGATCTTGAAGAAACAGTCAAGGCGATGGAGAAGGTTGATAAAGAAATATTAAATATAGTGGGCGAAGGTGGAAATATTTTATTTGTCGGCACAAAGAATCAAGTCAAGGATGTTGTACAAGAGGCAGCTGATTCTTGTAGTATGTTTTACATTGTTGAACGATGGTTAGGAGGAATTCTGACAAATTTTGCTACTATCAAGAAAAGTATCAGAAGGCTTGAAAAGCTTGAAAAAGAATCTTCATCAATTTACAAGAATCTTACCAAAAAAGAAACTATGATGCTTGAGAGAGAAAGAATCAAATTATCAGATTTACATAGAGGTATCAAAGATATGAGATACTTACCAAGCGCTATTTTTGTGGTTGACGTCAAATTGGAAAAAAATGCTGTTGATGAAGCCAAAATTTTGGGTATTCCTGTTTTTGGGATAGTTGATACAAATACAAATCCAGAATCTGTAGACTTCCCTATCCCGGCAAATGATGATTCAATTAAAACAGTTAAACTAATTTTAAGCTATTTCGTTGATTCAATTAATGACTTTAGAAATTTGAAAAATGAAGGAAGCGACACACAAAACGCAAATGTTGAAGTAGAAGCAGAAGAAACACTAAGTAAGTAATTTTAAAGGGTAATAAAAAACTATGAGTTCTATAAGTGCAAAAAAAGTCAAAGAATTAAGAGATATATCAGGTGCTGGCATGATGGACTGCAAGAAAGCGCTTACTGAGTCAAATGGTGAGCTTCAAAAAGCGATGGATTTCTTGAGAAAGTCTGGTATTGCAAAAGCACAGAAAAAAGCAGGAAGAGAAGTCAAGGATGGTCTTATTACAACATACATACATCCAGGTTCGAAGCTTGGTGTAATGCTAGAGATTAATTGCGAAACTGATTTTGTGGCAAAAACAGATGCATTTCAGTCTCTTTGCAAAGACATAGCTATGCATATTGCAGCAGCGGCTCCAGTCTCTGTATCGAAAGATGAAATTTCAAAGAGCGTTTTAAGTAAAGAGCGTGAAATATATGCTGAACAAGCTAAAGCGTCAGGTAAGCCTGATGAAATAGTTAACAAAATGGTTGAAGGTAGAATGGATAAGTTTTGCAAAGAAAATGCTCTTTTGGAACAGCAATTTGTGAAAGATCCTAATACTACTGTCAAGGAAGTTTTAACTGATACAATTGCAAAGCTAGGTGAAAATATATCTATAGCTAGGTTTATGCGATTTCAGCTTGGCGAAACTATATCCACATCAAATAAAGAAAATTCCGAATAGAAGATGAAATCTTCTGTTTCTGATCTCAAATTAGAAAAAGTATTAATCAAAATAAGTGGCGAGTTTCTTGCCGGAAATCTGGATTTCGGAATAAATCCTTCTACTTTAAATACAATTTCTAAAGATATTTCAAATATTTATCATCCCAACAAACAAATTTCAATTGTTATTGGCGGTGGCAACTTCTTTAGAGGAGTATCCATAGCATCTAAAGGAATGGATAGAGTAACAGCAGATTATATGGGCATGATGGCAACTATAATGAATTCACTTGCGCTTCAATCAGAGTTAGAGAAGCTTGGTTTAGATTCTAGGGTTATGTCTGCTCTCGATATTAAAAAAGTCGCAGAACCCTACATAAGAAGAAGAGCTACTCGACATCTTGAAAAGGGTAGAATTGTAATTCTTGCTGGTGGTACAGGTAATCCATACTTTACAACGGATACAACCGCAGCACTTAGAGCCATCGAAGTTGGCGCTCAAGTCTTTCTTAAAGCTACTAAAGTTGATGGTGTTTTTACTAGCGATCCTAACAAGGATTCAGAAGCTGAAAAATTTAGCGATTTGACTTTTAAAGACGTAATTGATAGAGAGCTAAAGGTAATGGATCTTACTGCAATTACACTTTGTAAAGAAAATAATTTACCAATAGTAGTTTTTGATATATTAAAAAGAAAATCGCTTAAGAATTTATTTGAAGGTAAGAAAGAAGGAACAATAATTTCCAACGGAGGATTAAAATGGTAGAAGATTTGCTCAAAGAGATGCAAAAACAAGTGGAGAAAACAATTAGTTATTATCAATCAGAGTTATCAAAAATGAGAACTGGAAGAGCTTCTTCGTCTATGTTAGATTCCGTACAAGTTGATTATTACGGAACGCCGCAACCCCTTAAAAACATTGCTCATATTTCAGTTCCAGAAGCTCAGATGATAGTTATAACACCATTCGATCCATCAAGTATTGAAATCATAGAATCTTCTATAATTTCATCAGATTTAGGTATGTCTCCTAATAATGATGGTAATGTTATAAGACTAAATATTCCTGCTTTAACTGAAGATAGAAGAAGAGAAATAATCAAACATGTCCATAAAATTGTAGAAGAAGGTAAAGTATCGATTAGAAATACTCGAAGAGATTTCAACGAGAAAATTAAGAGCATGAAAGAAGAAGGGTTATCCGAAGATAATGTTAAACGCGCATTAGATAATGTTCAAGAAATTACCGATAATACTATCAAGAAGATTTCTGATTTATCTTCTGCAAAAGAGAAAGAAATACTTAATTAGATATAGTCTTTAAATTCTAATTTTACATTTATCAAATCATCACGTTCTATATTAAGAAGATAAGATATTTTTTTTATGTAATGGTATTCCATATCATGCAATTCTCCATCAATATACCCTACTTCAAAAATACATTTTAAGAAATCTATTTTATCTTGGTATGTAAATGATTCGTTTATTTGATTCGAAAATTGAAATATATCAACTGATTGTTCTACAGATTGAAAACCAGATTTAATTACTTGCTTTACTTCCGTTTGGTCGATATTAAAAAAATCTATTAGAATTTCTTCGATAATAGCTATCTCATCGTTTGTAATAATATCGTCAGCTTTGGATATACATATGAGGAGAGAGCATGCATTTAATATTGTTTTTTTAGAATCCTTCATCTTTAATTAATATAGATAATATTATATATTATATTTACTTAATTTTAGCTTGTAAAAATTAATATCATAAAATGTCAAATAAAAATACAATAGTAATAATTGGGAAGCCTAATGTTGGAAAGTCGACTCTATTCAATAGAATCATTGGAAAATCTCATTCAATAGTTTCAGAACAGGAGGGCGTCACACGGGATAGAATAAAGAGTTCATTTATTTGGAATGGTCAAAACTATGATATTATTGATACGGGTGGATATATAAGTAATTCAAAAAAAGTAATGGATTTAGAAGTAAATATACAGTCTGATATAGCTAAGAATGAGAGCGATTTAATACTATTACTGATGGATGTGAAGCAGGAAATTACTGCAAATGACAGAGATTTAGCACAAAGTATTTTAAAACTAAATAAACCTTATCTTTTTATATTAAATAAAGTTGACAACGATAGATTAGTAAGTAATAAAAATAATTTCTATGAACTTGGGCTTAATGATCCAATAATGATTTCATCGCAAACAGGAAAAAATATTGGAGATTTATTGGACAGAATTCATGGGTCTCTATCAGCTAAAAAAAATAATGATAAATTACATGATTTTAGTATTGCAATAATTGGAACTCCAAATGTTGGAAAATCGTCACTAATTAATAAAATTATGAATAAGAATTTATCCATAGTAACTGATATAGCCGGAACTACAAGAGATTCTGTAGATTCTAGTATAAACTATTTTAATCACAAAATAAGATTAATTGATACTGCAGGACTTAGAAAAAAAAGTAAAATTACTGAAGATATTGAGTATTACAGTACAGTTAGAACTGGCAGAATTATAGATGAGTGCGATATAGTGCTAATGATGCTTGACATAACTAAAGATTTTGGAAAGCAAGATCAAGATATTATTAGAAATATCATTTCAAAAGGCAAGGGGCTAGTGATAGTTATTAATAAATTAGACTTAGTAAAGAATAAACAAGAATCCATGTCAAATTATATAAATAAAATAAGATATAAATATAGTTCATTAAAAAATTATCCCTTTATTTTTACATCTGTCAAAGAAAATAAAAGAGTCAGAGATGTGATATCAACTGCTTTGGAAGTTAATAATAATAGATCTTTAAAAATTAAGACACGTGATTTAAACCTCTGGCTTGCTGATGTAATAAAAGCTAACCCACCTGTTGCAATAAAAGGAAAAAATTTAAAAATAAAATTTGTATCGCAAATCAGAATATGTCCGCCCTTGTTTGTATTTCATACTAATCATCCAAAGCTTTTTTCTGTTCCATATAAAAGATATCTAGAAAATCAGCTTAGACTTAAGTTTGGATTTTTAGGAGTTTCTATCAAAATATCCTTTAGATCTAAATAATTATGATATATTTATTTCTGATATTTATTACATATGATTTGTTATTACCAGATAGATGCATTCATGATAATGAAATAAACCGAATAAGACCATCACTAAGTCATAGTTACATTTCAGAATTTGGAAATTTTATGATTCATTATGACTTAGAAAGCGATAATGCTCCAAATCTCGAGGATTTGGATGAAGATTCCATTCCAGATTATGTTCAAAATGTTGCACAGTTTGCTGAATTAAGTAGAAAAACATTATTAGAAGATATGCATTTTTTAGAAGAGCCATCTGATGCTGATGGTATCTACGATATTTATTTACTAAATCAAAGTGCATGGGGGTGGAATGTCGTAGATAGCAATTATCCAGGAGCCAGTTATGTAAAAATTGATAATGATTACAACGGTTTAAATTTTTCATCTGATTATTGTCATAACTCATTAGAAAAAATGCAAATTAGTGTTGCCCATGAATATTTTCACGCTGTACAAAGAGCTTATAAACCTAATTTTAATGAAAATAGTGATTTTCTTATGGAGATGTCATCAATGTGGTTTGAGGATGTTATGGTACCAAATTGCAATGATTACTTGTCTTTCGTTGATGCACTTAGTTATTCCCTATTTAATAATCCTGTTCAAAAATTTGATGGCAGTGATTTAGTGCAAGGTCAAAGTGAGGCTAATTTTGGCTATAGTATGGCATTGTTTGGTCATTACCTAACAAATATTGTTGACTATAGTTCGTCAATTAATGAAACAACAATAATAAGAAATATATGGAATAAATTTTCATCAGGTCTTAGTCCAAGGGAATCAATATTAAGAACCGTAGAAGAAGATTTTAAAAAATCATTTTCCTCAATTTGGACTGATTTTATATCAAAGAATCTATTTTGTGGGAAGTATGATTATTTTAATCAAAATTTTTATTTTCATGAAGATCAACGCCTTATAAATCCAATCTCCGTGAGTACATCAAATTTCATTCTTCCTGATGAAAAAATCTATTTTACTCAAACTGCTGATGATTTATCTGTTAATATCATTGGTGTAGGTATATTAAGCGAATTGATTTTTAACAGTATTTCTAGTTCAAACAATATTAAAGCATCCTTTAGTCGAATCGGTTATTCAAATTATTTAAGTGATAATTTAAATCAAAATCAACTATTATTAGATAATGGTGATAAAATTTTTTTTATTTTTTCATCTGAAGAAGACGTTGTTGATGTAGCTTTGCAAGTACAGACCTTAGTTAAGCCATTAATTACAGCAAGAGTAGTTAGTTTGTATCCCAATCCAATAAAGCTCAATAATAATTTATTTATAGAAATTACCAATGAATTTTCTGATAATGTTGATTTACTTTGTTACGATTTAAAAGGGAGTTTAATTTTCACAGAAAAAATAAAATTAAGTTCATATCAATCTACTGAATTAATACAATTTGATTTAAGCAAATATATTAATTCATCTGGAAGTTATAAATTAGTCATCAAGGATAATCATAGTATTATTTACTCGACAAACATAACTTTTTTGAAGTAGTTTAAAACTTTGCTTGAATTATATATTAAATAATGATTATCTTTTAGGCCATTTATGTATCTTTAAGTTATGGGATTCAAGCAAAAACTTTGTGCGGAAGTTTTTGCAGTAAAAATTGACGCGGGGTGGAGCAGTCTGGTAGCTCGTCGGGCTCATAACCCGAAGGTCGCAAGTTCAAATCTTGCCCCCGCTACCATTTAAAAAGGAAGGTTTGTATGGTCTCTTTGGAGGAGGCAATATTTCCTTCCTTTTTTTATTTCCTTAACATTCATCGTTAATGATGTGTAAATTAATTATTATGCTCTATCACAAAATGAACAATGTATGCTTTTATATTTTTTTTTCAATCTTAACATTTAATTTCTCATGCAGTGATAATGGATGGGACAAATTGAAGTATGAAGAAATGATTTCTAAATGTTTATCTAAAGGCGTAACAGAAGAGAAATGTGAATGTGTCACTAAAATATTCATTGGTGACTTTTCCTATGAAGAGTACGTTAGAATGAATAACGAGTCAATAACTTTGGAAAGTAATCCTCAAATTTATAACAGATTGGATTTACATATTAGTTCCTCAATCGAAAAATGTGATATTAACTTTTAATGATTTTCTTCTAACCTGTAAACTTCTGCAGGAAATTTTTGAAGATTCATCATTTCCTCAACTCTTTTTTTAAATTTTTCTTTATCTGTATTTTCATTCATAGATTCCCAAGAAGTCCACTTTATCATATAAATTATTTTTTCAGAGTATGTATCCTTGTAAATATTAAACTCTATACAATCATCTAATTTCTCAATGTCAAGTTTATACTTCTCTAGGGAATGAATGATTTTTTTTCTTGTACTTTTGAATGGATATATTAAATTCATTTCGATAAACATAGATTAATCCTTAAATATTTATTAAATTTCAAACTTAATTTAAACATAGGAATTTTACAATGAATAGAAATATATCCTTTAGGTCTGGTAATCCTGCTTTAAATGCTAACGTTTTTGAGTCTTTTAATAGAACTCACCAACAACAAATGACACTCAACGGTACTGTTAACAAAACCGGTATTTCGTTACTTATTCTTTTCATTTCTGCATGTTTTACATTTAATTATCAGATGATAAACCTAATATGGTTTGGTATAATAGGTGGATTGATACTTGCAATAGTGACAATTTTTAAAAAGGAATGGGCGCCTTTTACTGTACCATTTTATGCTTTGCTAGAAGGTATAGCTTTAGGTGGCATTTCATCTATATATGATAGTATGTATACCGGAATTGCTCAACAAGCTGTGTTTTTAACTTTTGGAGTTTTTTGTTCATTGCTTTTTGCATACAAGTCAAGAATCATAAATCCAACTCAAAACTTCAGATTAGGTCTTTTTGCAGCAACAGCAGGTATAGGTATAGTTTACTTAGTTGCAATTTTATATGGAATATTCTCTGGTGGATCAACATTTTCATTCATGCAAATTGGAGGACCTGGACAACCTGCACCTCTAATTAGTGTTGGGTTTAGTTTTTTTGTTGTAGTAATAGCTGCTTTAAATCTTGTTTTAGATTTTGATTTCATCGAAAATGCATCCGGTAAGGGGTTACCCAAATATATGGAATGGTACGGAGCTTTTGGATTATTAGTGACACTTGTTTGGTTATATTTAGAAATTTTGAGATTACTAGCTAAACTAAATTCAAGAAGATAGTTGGAAAGCTGTTTATGTTTTTAATTTATACTTTTTTATTATTGAGCTTAATTATCTGTGAGACTGTTCATGAAGACAGTCTTAGTGAAAAATCAGAACTCAGTATGCCTGATGTGAGAAATCTAATTGGAGAGATCAAAAGCAATTATCTTGCAGATAAAAGCCAAATTGATGATAATTATAATCTTAAGATTAGTCAGCTCAAAATTGAAAGAAAAGAGGAATTGAAGCAGCTGAAAAAAGATTATAAAAGAAAAATAAGACAAATAAGAAAAAAATATCCTCAAATACCTGAAATATTTTTAGATTCAGAGGTAATTCCCAAAAAGAAACAACCCAAACAAAAATATTCTAATTAATGACTATGAGTACTCTGATTTTCTAAATCACTATGGATTTAACCAGAAAACCTTATAAATATTATTCATTCTACGATTTAGAGACATCTGGAATGAACCCAGCATTTGACCAAATTCTTCAATTTGCAGCTATTAGAACTGACTTGAATTTCAATGAAATTGAAAGACATGAATTCAAAATTAAACTGAGAGAGGATGTAATTCCTCATGCAGGAGCTTTAATTGTTAATAGGTTAGATGTTTCTTATCTTTTAAAAGGAACTAATGAGTACGAGGCTACAAAAAAAATGCACTCTATTCTTTCTTCCGAAGATACAATCAATCTTGGTTACAATACTATAAGTTTTGATGATGAATTTATGCGATTTACTTATGATAGGAATTTATTAAATCCTTATTCAAACCAAAACAATTTATCTAATTGTGCTAGAATGGATATTATGCCTATTACTATTTTATATTTCCTCTATGAAAAAAATACAATGAAGTGGCCTGTTGTGAATAATAAACCTTCTTTGCGTCTAGAGTATTTAAACAGTTTTAATGATTTGGCACAAGGTATGGCGCATGATGCTCTTGTAGATGTAGAAGCTACTATTGAGCTAGCGAAATTATTAAGAAAAGAAAATGAAGAAATGTGGAGTTACCTATGCAAAGGTTTTGATAAAAATACTGATTTACAAAGGTTAAATAATCTTGAGCACATAGAATTATCAGATGGTAGTTCATATTCAAAAGGGTTATTTATTAGAAATAAATTTGGCTACAAGAATAATTGTATTTCACAATGTATAAAAATTGCAGAGGATAATAAACTAAACAAAACATTTTGGCTTAGGCTCGATACAAAAATTTTTGATTCAATAAATGAAAAAAGAATTTTTTCTGAACTCAAAAAAAGTACTGTTTCAAGAAAAACAGGTGTTCCTGATTTTATTTTACCAATGTCTGAAAAGTACAATGTTTCATCCTCTAAGAAAAAAGAACTTTTTTCAATCAACGAGAAATGGATACAATCTAATCCTCAATATCTTCATGAACTATCTGAATATTTCTTATCTATTGAGTATGAAGACAGAGACTTTGACTTAGATGCTTCACTCTATCCTAAAGGTGCATTTCACTTTGATGAAGGCAAAAAAAAGGTTTGTAATGATTTTCATGAAATAACTGATTTAAATAAGAAAGCTAATTTTGTTGAAAACATACAATATGATGATGTAAAAGCAAAAGCAACCAGATTGTTAGGGAGAAATTATTACAATCACTTATCATCAACATTGAAGAAAGAGTTTGATATGTATATTCAATCAACAAAGGAAGATGTTCATATTGATGCCTCAGGAAAAAAAAGAAATACTATTGAAGATGCTTTAAATGAAACCCGTTCAAAACTTGAAGACATATCTAATTTGGACAATCAGCAGGTTGAAATTTTAAAATCCTTTGAAAAGTATTTACTAAGTAAGTAAGTGTACTGTACGATTGGAATCTAATAAAAAAATAAATTTAAAATGTGAAATAACAGGCTTTGATGATGCTACTAATGATATAATTGTTACCTATAGAAATGAAAAATTAAAAATCAAGCTAAATAACGAATTCAAAACTTCATTTAGAATAGTCAAAGATATTTTTAATTCCAACGTGAATAAATCAGTTTCTCAAAATGTTCCAATAGCACTAATAAACGTTGAACTTAATAAAAATGAATTAACTTTCAATAAAGAGCTTCAATCTTACTTTGTCCTAGACCCATCTATTTTGATTAATGTTACAGATTTAACAAAATTTGACTACTATGAGAGATCAATATTTAATCGGAAATTTTCAAATTTTTTGCCAAATAAGTACACGCTTATAGGAAATATTGTTCATGAGGTTTTTGAAGATATTATTACAGACATAAGTCTTGATAAAAGTAAATATTTTGATAAACTAAGAAAGAAGTTAGATGAAACAATTCATAAGAATATTATTTATTTTGCAATACTTAATTTAAATATTGAAAAAATAACACAAGGAATAAAGAATCATTTAAATGCGCTATACCTTTATATAAAAAAGAATAAAAATTTTTATTTTAATAAAAAAGTTTTTTCGGAACACTATATTGTTGATACTGATTTTGGCATGAAAGGAAAAATTGATAGCGTGATTATGTCAAAAGAAAAATTAATAGCTGTTGAATTAAAAACTGGAAAAACATGGAAAAAACATGCAAAAACAGGACATTCTTACCAAGTACAGGCATATTCATTACTTCTTGCTAATAAATATAAACAGAAGGAGGTTGTGCCACCCCTTATCATTTATTCCGGAGACTACAAAAAATATGATTTCAAAAGTCCTCAAAGCATTAAATTGGGTCTTAAAGTCGATCTAAATTACGAAACAATAAGTAATGTTATAAATTTGAGAAATAGGCTAGTTGCTGATGAGATTTTCTATAATTTTGACTACGAACATAAAAGATTTTCTATGTGCGATAAATGCTTCCATCTTCAAGAATGTGTATGCATTAACAATAGTAAGATTAAACCAAATTTTGAATTAAATCCATTATTGATTGATCATTATAATTCATTAAATCATAATCAGAAATTATTTTTTAATAATTACAATAAATTTTTAAACGTAGAATCCTTGAGTGTGAAAAGAAATTTTAGTAATTATTTTAAAATATCCTCAGAAGAAAAAATTAAATCTGGGAAGCGAATTGAGGTTATAGAGATAGTAAAAAAATATAAAAATTCAATAAAAGTAAAATGTATTAATAACTCAGAAATCAGAGAAAATGATATGTGTTTAGTGAGTGATATTTACGGCCCTGTAAAGGGAAATGTTGCTCAAGGATTTATTAAAAAAGTTAGAAATGATTCAATAGAGTTAAATTTTTCTAAACCTTTAACCTTTTTACCAAAATGGATTGACACAATGCGTTCGGATTCAATTTTTGACGTTAATTATGTTTCTCTGTTTAATTTCTTCAAAGATTCAAATTTATCTTATTTAAGAAATACAATTTCAGGAAATGATAATATTGAACCAAATGAAGAAATTATGTTTGACTTTCAGTCATCAAATTTCGAGCTAAATGCCATACAAAAAAAAGCAGTTATGTTATCGCTGGGAATCAAGAAATTACTATTGATTCAAGGTCCCCCAGGAACAGGAAAAACATCAATAATTGCAATGATTGTTCGTGAATTAAATAAAATAGGAAAAAAAATCATTATTTCTTCTTTCACTCATAGGGCTCTGGATGAGATGATAGATAAAATTTACGAATTAGATTCTGACTTGAAAGTTTTTAGAATAACTAATTCTGGCTTCAAATTAAAGTCAAATCCTATGAATGAAGAAACCGAAAAAACCAACACTGAGAGATTAGAGGAGACAAAAAAAATAATAGATGATTTTCCAATTCTTGCATCAACATCCTACTCATGGTCATCAGGTAAGTATGATTCTTTGCTTGGAAAGGATGGATATGATGTAGCAATTATTGATGAAGCATCTCAAATGATTATGCCTAACTCATTCGGTGTCTTAAGATTAGCTAAGTCGCATATTCTTGTTGGTGATCATCACCAGCAGCCACCTATTTTGACTAGCAATGATTCAAGATTACTAAATAAAACTTTATTTCAAGAATTATTTGATAACCAAAATGTTCCAGATTCAGTAAAAGTAATGCTAAATACTCAGCATAGGATGAATCCAGTTTTAGGTAACTTTATATCAAAACAATTTTATGATGGAAAATTGCTGAATAATACAAAAATTTCTTTCAAAAAACTTTATGATGAAAAACAAACACCAAGTACAATAAGTAAAATTTGTTATCCAAAAGATGTAATAACAATTGTTGATACTCAAAATTCAAATGATAACTTAGACTCAAAATCATTTGAGGAAGATGGTGAAATAATTCTTGATTTGTTTGAATTTTTAATCAGAAAAGGTGTGAACCCAAAAACGATTGGGATTATTGCACCATATCGTGCACAGGTAGCTCTAATAAGAAGAAAATTAGATTTATCAATAGAAAATAAAAGTTTAAAAATTGACTCTAGAGATCTTGTAGACACGGTTGACCGATTCCAAGGGGATGAGAGAGATGTTATTATTTTCTCAACATGCGTTTCAGATAAAAACAATTCAAGTTTCTTAGGAGATAAGAGAAAAATAAATGTTGCCCTATCTCGCGCAAAAAAGAAATTAATTATCGTTGGTGATTGGAATGCGGCAGTGAAATATGATGTTTTCAAATCACTTGACAAGTATGTTAAAGATAGTAATGAATCCAAATTAATTAGAATTTAGATTCATTTTACTTAAATTAACACGTAGCCGAGATGATGAAATTGGTAGACGTGCCGGATTCAAAATCCGGTGTCCCTCGGGACGTGTGGGTTCGAGTCCCACTCTCGGCACATAAATTTTATGAACAAAATATTTTTAATATTATTGTCAGTTTTTTTATTAATTATAGTTCCCTGGAGAATGTTGGTGATAGTTTATGACGAAATGACTCCTTCAGGAAAATATGAAAATTATAAAGAGTACATTTCTGAGTCAGCTGAAAAGTGGGTTAAAAACCGAGATAATGGCTACTATGATAAAGAACAAATTATAAATTGGTATGAGTCTGATGATGAAAATGGTAAAAGACCTATGGATTTATTTCCTGATGTCATTGATGAAAGTATTCGTGAAGCAATCTACTTAACTTTTGAAAAATTTAGATATGTTGAAGACCCTGATACAATGAAAAATATAATTATGAAAAATTTCGAATCAAAGAAAGAATACATAATTAAGAGATTAGAGTCTGAAAATTGATTTTTAATCACCATTATGGAGATTGTTAACTATGGAAAGTATCAAAAGTATAATCACGAAAGTTTCAGGGGATCCGATAATTTTAATCATTTCACTAGTTATTTTGGGTGTTGTTTTATACACTCTAACAAAAAAATTATTTAAAATTGCAATCTTAGTTTTCCTTTTTATCGGAATTTATTTAGGCTACATAGCTTTAACAGAAGGTTCAGGTGCAGTTGAAGAAGTTATTGACCGTTCAATAGAGACTGGAAAAGGTATAGGAAATGAAATTTTTGAATCAACAAATTTAGACGAAATAAATATTGAGTAACTACTTTATGCTCACCTGTAACAGAATGTAAAATAACTACTAATCATTTGCTTCTTTGTTTAAAATTATATTTAAACAAACGGAGTTTTATTAATGCAAAATTTTCATCCATTTTTTACACTTATTCTTGTTTCAAGCTTCACCTTTTCCACAAATTGGGTTGGTTTTGATTCTAGTTTACCTACAAAATTTGAAGCTAAAAGTATCCAATCGTCTTCCGAGTCAAGCGAAGTTCAGTTTAAGTTG
>PBGO01000032.1 GCA_002719095.1 Fidelibacterota bacterium | reverse complement strand
TGTGACACTATATTTATCAGAAAGTTATGATTTACTAACATATGATGAGCAAGCTCTAGAAAGCCCGCAATATTATAAAAATAGAACTTTGCCCAGAGTAACATTTAGGAAAAATTCTTTTAAAATTTTTGGAGAAGGTAATAAATGGTATAATAAAATCTTCGGCTCAGCATCATCCTTTGGTACAGGAACACAAAAAATAGGATTTTATGCTAAAAATTACTCAGAGTATGATGCTGGAGAAGTTTTTGTTGATGAAAATGATAATAACAGTTATGATGTTGGAGAAGTTTTCATTGACGATAAAATAGATACTACTTATTTCGATTCAGGAATATCTCATACTATGAATCTTTCATATTCAAATAAAATATTCAAGTGGATTAGTCTTACTCCTAGCGTTAATTTGAAAGAAAGTTGGATTTTTAAATATAAAAAATATGAATTAGATGAGAATGATGAGTTTACGGATGAGTTCAATTATGTTAAATCATACAAAAGACGCTTATCAGGCACTGTATCTCTTTCAATGGGGACAAAATTATATGGGATCATTCCTTTTTCAATAGGGCGAATAAATAGCTTTAGACATACTTTAAGTCCAAATATTACGTTTAGTTATTTACCAGATTTATCAAACAAATCGAGCTTATTTCAAAGAAGTGCTACAGAAATTAAAGATTATTTTTCAGGATCAATTGTAGGGAGTACTCCTGCAACATTGTCGAGAAGGTATTCTTTATCAATACGTAATGACTTTCAAATCAAATATGAAAACCAATCAGGAAACTTTGAAAAAAAGAATTTTTTAAATTGGACTCTAAGTTCTTCCTATAATCCGGACACTTATCTAAAATGGTCTAAGATTAATTCAAGAATTCAAGCATTAATTCCTAATTTATTTGATTTAGATATATCGATGACCCATGACCCATACAAGCAGGAGATAGATCCAAATTCGGGAAACCTTGTAAGTATTAACACATTTGAATCATTTCCACGATTGACATATGCTAGTTTTTCTACTGATCTGGGACTTAGTGGCAGTCAATACTTAAATGATAAAGATACTTCGGAAGAGAGCATAGTAGACACACTTGACTTTGAGCAGAAAATGTCTATGCACCAATCGACTAAGCCTTACACGCCTGTTATTAAAGAGGGCAAAGTTTGGGATGCGGGCCTTAGGCTTCACTATACTTTGCAATCTTACACGAATCAAAATCAAATAGGTTGGAATAAAACTTTTTGGGTTAATTCGGATATCAATATAAAACTGACTGAAAGTTGGAAAATGACTTATTCTTCAAGATTTGATTTAGTTGAAAATAGAATTGTCAATCATAGTCTATATTTATTTCGACCACTGCATTGTTGGGAGTTTAGTTTTAAATGGTGGCCAACAGGAAATAATAAGGGCTTTTTACTCAACATTTATGTTAAAAATCCCGATTTAAGAGATGTAAAAATTAAATCAAGTGGTGGTAGTTTCTTTGGTCTTTAGTAGTTTATAGCGATAATTTTAGTAGCTTTACATTATAAATAAAAAAATAAAATGAAAATAAAATCAATTAAAGGAACGCATGACCTGGGTCCAGACGAATGTAAAAATTGGAGACAAGTTGAAAACATCCTTCATAACTTTTTTGAAATCCATGGATATAACGAAATAAGAACTCCAATAATCGAGAAATCTGATTTATTTAATAGGGTTATTGGAGATCAAACGGACATTGTAAATAAAGAAATGTACTCATGGATAGATCACAGCGGGGACTCGCTTGCGCTTAGGCCCGAGCTCACAGCACCAACGGTTCGATCATTTATTCAGAATAGCATGGATAAATTAAGGAAAGTTAACAAACTATATTACATCGGTCCAGCTTTTCGAAGAGAACGCCCTCAAAAAGGGCGCCAGAGACAGTTTCACCAATTTGGAGTTGAGGCAATTGGCTCTGAAAATCCGGAACAAGATGCAGAGATAATTGCCATGTCATATAATGTATATAATATGCTTGGGGTTGAAAATTTAAGCCTTATTTTAAATAGTGTTGGATCGAAACAAACCAAAGCAAAGTATTCTAAAATATTAAAACAATATCTAACCAAGTACATTAACGATTTATCAAGGGTCAGCAGGGAAAGATTTGAAAAAAATCCTTTAAGAATTCTGGATACAAAAATTGATAAAGAAATTGAAATAATTAGAGAAGCACCAAGTATTTTAGAGTGTCTTGATGAAAATGAGAAAAATCACTTCAAAAAAGTTCAAAGGTATTTAAATAAACTTAACATCCCATTCAAAGTTGATAAAAACTTAGTGAGAGGTCTGGATTATTATACACTAACCACTTTTGAAGTTCGCACAAGCAATTTAGGCTCACAGGATGCTCTATGTGGAGGAGGAAGATATAATAACTTAGTCGAAAACCTAGGGGGTAATTCAATGCCGGCTTTTGGTTTTGCAGCAGGTATGGAAAGATTACTTATGGCGCTAAATTTAGATTCACAAGAAAACGAAATTAAAACCAGCGTATTTATTATTAGCGTTGGCGAAGAAGCTATTTTAAATGCTCTCAAAATATGTGATTCTTTGAGAAACCAGCTAGGAATCAAGGTTTTGATGGATTTTTCAAGAGCAAGTTTTAAATCTCAGATGCGGCAAGCGAATAAGTTAAATAGTGAGTACGTTATAATTTTAGGTGAGGAAGAAATTGAAAGAAATGTTGGTGTTATCAAAACAATGTCATCGGGCGAACAATTTGAAGCTCCACTGGATACTATTCATAAACATTTTGATGTTGAGTTCAATGAAGATAAGTAATTTTTATAACTTATTATTGGAGAAAAAATGAAGATAATATCTTGGAATGTAAACGGTATTAGAGCAGTTTTAAAAAAAGGTTTTTTAGATTTTATAAATACAGAAAATCCTGATATTATTTGTTTACAAGAAACTAAAGCTCACAAGGAACAAGTGGACATAACGTTAGATGATTATCCTCATAAATTTTGGAACTCTGCAAACAAAAAAGGGTATTCTGGAACTGCTATATTTTCAAAAATCCCGCCAAAGAATATTTATTACGGATTAGACATATTAGAACATGATCAAGAAGGAAGAGTGATAACGCTTGAATTCGAAACATTTTTTTTAACTACCGTTTATACTCCAAATTCAAAACGAGAGCTATTAAGGTTGAATTATCGACAAAAATGGGATTTAGATTTTTTTCAATATTTAAAAACCCTTGATAAGAAAAAACCAGTTATTGTGTGCGGAGATTTAAATGTTGCTCACAAAGAGATTGATTTGAAAAATCCTAAAACAAACAAAAGAAATCCAGGCTTTACTGATGAAGAGCGCTCGGGACTTGATAGAATTATTAATGGGGGTTTTATAGATACATTCCGTGTCTTTAATAAAGATCCTGGTCACTACACATGGTGGAGCTATATGTTTCAGGCAAGAAAAAAAAATATAGGCTGGAGAATTGATTACTTTTGTATTTCAGAAACGCTAAGAAAAAAATTAGTTAGTTCAGTTATTTTAAAAGATGTTTTAGGTTCAGACCATGCCCCTGTTGCTATTGAAATAAATGATTAGTCAGTCTGAAATCAAATTAATTAGGAAGTTGCATACAAATAAAGGCAGGAAGCTCCATAGTTTAGTTATGATTGAAGGCAAAAGATTATTTAGTCAGTTAGTGCATTACAATATAGAATTTGAAAAAATTTGGACAACTCAAGAATTTGAAATCAATAATAAATATTTTTTAAAAGAGATACGCTCAAGGGAGAAATTTAATTTAATATCTAATGTCGAGCTAAAAAAAATTTGTTTGACTAAAAATCCATCAGGTATTATCGGGATTACAAAAATACCAAGAGTAATTACAAAAAAAAACACGAATCAAATTATAGTACTAGATGATATTGCTGACCCAGGCAACCTTGGAACAATTTTGAGAACTGCCTGCTGGTTTGGAATTAAAAACATTTTACTATCTAAAGATTGTGTAGACCCCTATAATCCAAAAGTTATTAGATCAGCAATGGGAGCTCATTTCAATATGAATATTATTTCCGGGCAAATAGAGGATCAATTACAAGAACTTAAAAAAGATGAATTCCAAATAATAGCTGCTGATGTTAACGCAAGAAAATCAATAAAAGATTTCAAACTTAGTAAAGAAAAATGGGCTCTCGTAATGGGCAGTGAATCAAAGGGATTATCTAAGAATGTATCAAAATTAGTGGATGAAAAAATAGAAATTATTAACAACGATGAAATAGAAAGCTTAAATGTATCTGTTGCATGTGGTATATTTCTATACCATTTTTCAAATTAATTTTTCGGAGAAAACATGATATATAACAACATATTAGAATTAATTGGCAATACGCCAATTGTAAAGCTTAACAAAATTGGCAAAGAATTATCCTGCAATATGTTTGTTAAGTGCGAATTTTTTAATGCGGGCGGTTCGATAAAAGATCGAATAGGGTATAATATGGTTATTGAAGCTGAAAAATCAGGCAGAATAAAACCTGGAGATACGTTAATAGAGCCAACATCAGGCAATACAGGTATTGGCTTAGCTTTGGCTGCGGCTGTTAAAGGCTATAAAATGATTATAACAATGCCAGAAAAAATGAGCATGGAAAAAGAAGTAGTTTTAAGAGCCTTAGGAGCAACAATAGTACGAACCCCAACTGAAGCAGCCTGGAACGCTGAAGAAAGTCATATTGGTGTTGCAAAAAAAATGAATAAAGAGATACCAAATTCACATATACTTGACCAATACTCTAATGAGGCTAATCCAAATGCGCATTATGAAAAAACAGCGGTTGAAATTATTAAAGAGTTTGAGAAATTAGATATGGTTGTTGCGGGAGTTGGAACTGGAGGAACAATCACTGGGCTTGCAAAAAAACTAAAGGAAGTATATCCTAATATTAAAATAGTAGGCGTTGACCCTTACGGCTCAATTCTTGGTGGCGGAACGGAAGTCCATTCCTACAAGGTAGAAGGCATAGGTTATGATTTTTTTCCTGAGGTTTTAAATAATGAATTGGTCGATCAATATATTAAAATTAATGATAAAGACTCTTTTCTCATGGCCCGAAGATTAATTAGAGAAGAAGGTCTGCTAATCGGTGGTTCTTGTGGTGGAGCAGTTCACGCTGGGCTTGAGGCTGCCAAGGAATTAAATGGCGGTAATTGTTTAATTATTTTACCTGACTCAGTTCGAAATTACTTAAGCAGCTTTGTTAATGATAGTTGGATGAAAGATAATAAGTTTATTGATTAATTATGGAATTACATTTAGTTGTATTTTTAGCAGCAGTAATAATTTATATATTTTTTTTAGCTCTCAACATATCCAGTTTAGTATTTAAACCTCCAAAAATTCAAAATAACAAGGATAATCCCTCAGTATCTGTAGTCATTGCTATAAGAAATGGAGAAAAGTCTATACCTAATCTCATTAACTGTATCAATAAACAAAATTATCAAGGACAATTTGAATTTATATTAGTTGATGATGAGTCGGAAGATTCTTCAAAATCTTTAATTCTTGAGGCTGTAAATACAAACACAAAAATTAAGTACGCGAGCTCTGTCGAAGGCAACAATCAACTATCATTTAAAAAAAGAGCGCTTGATGCTGGCATTAAAAAGTCGCAATATGATATACTTTTATTTACTGATGTTGATTGTAGTTTTGGCAACAAGTGGGTTTCATCTATGGCAAAAAAATTTTCAGATAAAGTTGATTATGTTGTAGGATTTTCTAAAGCAAAAAGAAAATATGGATTAGCTAATTTATTTCAAAGAACAGATTTTTTAATTTTGATGTTTTCTGCAAAAGCATTTTGTGATTTAGGATATCCTCTTGCATCTTCAGGCCAAAATCAAGGATATCGTAAAAATCTGTTTAATAAAATTGGAGGCTATGAAAAAATTAAAAAATTATTAATGGGTGATGATTCTATTTTTTTACAACTATGTAATAAATTAAAAGCTAATATTGTTTTCAACGATGACAAGGAATCATTTGTCTATTGTAGACCAGAAAAAAAATGGATTGATCTTTTTAAACAAAGAGTCAGATGGGCAGGAGATGGTAAGATAATGTGGAGATATAACTTTAGTTTTTACATTATTATGGTTTCAACTGTTTTGTCTAATTTTTTTATTATTTTTATACTTTTCACAGAATCATTTGACACATTTTACATTGTTTTCGTAATAAAATTAATTAGTGAGCTAATGTTGCAGCGGCTTGGCTCTTATAGATTTAAAATTTCAATCCCAATAACACATTTTATTTTTTGGTACATTATTAATATTCCATACGTTTTTCTAATGTGTTTAGGAAGTTTTTTTGTTCACCATCTATCATGGCAAAATAGGGCTCAAAAATGATTATTTTTGCAATCATAGTTTTAAAAACATACCTTTTAACTATCTTAAAGCTCTGTTCCGGGATTTATTATGATAAAAAGAAGGAATTGAAAACATATAATCCATTTGTATCAGTTATAATAGCAGCCAGAAATGAAGAACTGTCTCTACCGAAACTTTTGAAAGCTTTGACTTCTCAAAATTACCGTATCGATAATTACGAAATCATCGTCGTGAATGACCGATCTACCGACAAAACTGCAGAAGTTGTCAATGATTTTAAAAAAGATTTTAATAACATTAAATTAATAAATATTGATAGTACTCCTATAGGATGGAGCAATAAAAAATGGGCACTAAACCAAGCCATTAATAAGTCTAAAAGTGATATACTTTTACAAACTGATGCAGACTGTATACCAGGAAAAGACTGGATAAAGTCAATGGCTGATTACTTTGAGGATACAAAAGTAGGATTGGTCTGTGGACCTACTCCTCTCGTTCATAAAGATTTATTTCTTTCAAGTTTGTTTGAAATGGAAAGTTTAATACAAGAATCTGTAAATGCCGGAGCAATTAAAAACAAACTTTATTTATCTTGCACAGGCAGAAATTTAGCGTTTACAAAAAATGTTTTTAAAAAAGTTAATGGATATATAGGTAATGAGCATATAAAGTCAGGAGATGATGATCTTCTTCTCCAAAAAATAGCAACTAAAACAGATTCAAAAATTGAATATGTTCTTTGTCCAGAAAGCATTGTGGTTTCAGAAGCTCCAAGTAATTTTCATAATTTTTTAAAACAGAGATTAAGATATGCATCTAAAGGTCTTTACTATTTTCAGTCATCGACAACCTTTGAGCTCAAATTTTTTTTAATATTATTATTTCTAACTAATATGATATTTATCATATCCACTTTTTCATTGTTAGCAAATTTTAAGTTAATTCCTTTATATCTAATATTAATCAAAGCATTTGCTGACTTTTTAATTTCATCAATATTTTTAGGTAAATTAAAGAAGAACTGGTCCTTATTAGCATATACAATATTAACAATTTTACATCCATACTACGTGTTGTTGATAGGATTGACTGGCCCATTTTTAAAAATAAATTGGAAGAAATAAAAAAGCCTCACAAGGAGGCTTTTTTAACTTTTAAGAATATGTGTAAGCTGACTTATTTTTTTTGATACCAAACATAAACGAGAAGTATTGCGAGAACACCAGCTAAGCCATTATCGCCAACACTTTTCATCCATATGCCTAGATTGTCTAAAGCACTAAATTCGCCAAGTGCGTCTGGAAACAAAATGTTAATCAATAAAGAAACTACTAGCAGGCTTGCCAATACTCCTGTTATTGCTTCTAACCAACTTTTTACTGCTTGTAAACCTTGCTTCATAAGATCTCCTATTATTTAGAAATTTGATAAATTGCATGCAGAGCATCAAATAGCTCTGCATGCATCAAAGGCTTACTTATTTGCTAAACGAAGCAAATACAACTAATGCTAGTAATCCTGCTAACCCACCTGAAGTGAATTGCTTAATCAGGCTTATTATTCCGCCAATCGCGTTAACCGATTCAGTTGGATAAAGTATACCAGCAAAAACGAAGAACACTATAACGCTTTTAAAGATAGTAACTAAACCTGTTACCCATCCATTTACATTATTTAAAGCATCTTTCATTGTTTTTCTCCTTAGTTATTATATTTTCTCTGAACCATAATCCAGAGTTGAAAATTGAAGAGGCAACCATAAAAAATTACCCCATCGGGCGTAACTTATGTAAATCAAACTAACAAATGCAAAAACTTTTTTTAAAGTATTACTTTAAGTAACTATATGTTGTGCCAATAGTAATCAATAACACAATATGTAGGGATGTGTTGATTTAATAGATTAAAATTTTTTTTCGAAAACAATCAAAAAAAGCCGATTTACGTTTGAATTCACAGTCTTTTAAAGTGGAGCTTTAAAGATAATTAGCTTAAATTATCAACATACATACTTTGAAAAACAAAAATTTTGAAAATTAATAAAAAAATAAAAAAAGATTTATATGGTGAGTTATTAACGCCAAGGTTGATTGAAGAAAAAATGCTCAATCTTCTTAGACAAGGAAAAATATCTAAATGGTTTTCCGGAATTGGTCAAGAAGCAATTAGTGTTGGGGCAACAAACGCGCTTAAGCCCAACGATACAATTTTTACTATGCATCGTAATTTAGGTGTTTTTACGTCAAGAAAAATACCTTTGCAGAACCTAATAGGTCAAATCATTGGAACTGAGGAAGGATTCACACAAGGAAGAGATCGCTCTTTTCATTTTGGCGTACCTGAATATAATATCATAGGAATGATCTCTCACTTAGCAGCTATGCTACCCGTTGCAAATGGCGTCGCTTTGGGATACAAACTAAAAAAGCAAAAAAGGGTTGCGCTAGCTTTTGTTGGTGATGGAGCAACAAGTGAAGGAGATTTTCACGAAGCATTAAATTTAGCAGCAGTTTGGCAGTTGCCTGTAATTTTTTTAATTGAAAACAATGGCTATGGTTTATCAACACCAACCTCGGAACAATATTTATGTAAAAACTTATCTGATCGCGCTGTTGGATATGGGATGAAGGGGATGACAATTGATGGGAATAACATTGAATCTGTTTATACAACAATAAAAAAAATTGCGGAAGATATGAGGAAGAATCCCTCACCAGTACTAATAGAAGCAAAAACATTTAGAATTAGAGGTCACGAAGAAGCTTCCGGCGTGAAGTATGTACCAAAAGAATTGATTGAAAAATGGAAGAGAAAAGATCCAATTAAAAACTTTGAATCTACATTGGCTGATGAAAATATATTTAACGAAGAAGGTTTTGATGTAATCAGAAAATCAATTAAGAATAAAATAGAACAGGATATAGAAAGTGCCTTAAAAACAAGATTGCCTTCAAGCTCAAAATCAAAAGAATTATCAGATGTTTATGCAGATTATGATTTTCAGCAAATAGAGCCCTCCGAAAGTAAAAAAGAAATAAGGTACGTAGACGCAATTCAGGAGAGCTTGCATCAAAGTATGAAAAAAGATGAAAAAATAATAATTATGGGTCAAGACATTGCTGAGTATGGAGGTGTTTTTAAAATAACTGAAGGTTTTGTCAAAGAATTTGGAAAAAGTAGAATAAGAAATACACCAATCATTGAATCAGGAATTATAGGCGCATGTTTAGGGCTTTCATTGGAAGGCTTTAAGCCTATTGTGGAAATGCAGTTTGCAGACTTTATTAGCTGCGGTTTTAATCAAGTAATTAACAATCTTGCAAAAACACACTATCGTTGGAGCCACCCAGTTTCAGTAACATTAAGGATGCCAACAGGGGGAGGAGTAAATGCTGGCCCTTTTCATTCACAAAATTTAGAAAGTATTTTTATGCATATACCTGGCCTGAAAATTATTTATCCATCTTCTCCTTATGATGCAAAAGGATTACTTTCTTCTGCAATTAACGAGCCAAATCCGGTACTCTTTTTTGAACACAAGTTTTTATATAGAACACAAAAAGAGATGGTTCCTAAAAATTTATACAACATTGAGATAGGTAAGGGAAGATTAGTTCAAACCGGAAAAGACATCACAATTATTGCTTATGGACTTAGCGTTATTTGGATAAATGAGATCATACAGGAAGTAAAAAATGAAATTTCTATTGAGCTAATCGATTTGAGGACATTGTTGCCTTGGGATAAGGACATAGTTTATGAATCAATTAAAAAAACAAACAAAGGCATGATTGTTCATGAAGCAAATCAAACTGGTGGAGTGGGAGCAGAGATTGCAGCATCGGTAAATAAAGATATGTTTGAATATTTAGATGCACCTTTTCAAAGATTTGGTTCTATCGATATACCCACACCTTTTAACCAAAAGTTAGAACAGAATGTTTTTTGGCCCAAGTCAACCTTACTAGATCAGATTAAAGAGCTGGTCAGCTACTAAAAATTAAATAATTATTAATTATGAATATAGATTTAACACAATTCAAAAAAGAATTAACTAAAATTGATAAACCTTTAGAAATTTCTGAACAGCAAGCAAAAGATGCTTATTTTGCATCATTAATTACAATTAAAAATTTAGAGGATGCTTTTTATTTTTGCGCAAGTATGAATTTATTAAATACATACGTTAAAAACCCAAATAGGAATAAAGATATTGTAAGTTCTTATAAATTTAAGGGTTATCTATTAAAAGGGATTGAGCAAATTATTAAAAAGAATATTGATGGAATTGAAATGTTTATATCAAAAGGCGAAGATGTCATTTATATAAAAATCTTCAATTTTCAATTTAGTTTTCATAGTGTAGGGAATAGTGATATCTTAAAAACTTTTTGTGAAAGTAAGAATAATGTTATTCAAGAATGGGAGGGACTCAGATTACAGCCAGTCTCTTCTAAAATATTTGATAAAGCACAAGAATTAAGAGGATGAATTTTTTCTGCTCAATATGTTAGAGAGTGATTAAAATAATTATTAATTGGAATATTGAACACGCAGGTTTTTAAACTAATCTTTTTTAGGCAATAATTTATATACCAAAAAAATACCGATAGGAATTATTACATATAGATTTATAAATATTATTTCAACTAGAGACCAAAACAATGAAACCCACTCATCTAGCCAATCAAGATACTGCGCAATAATTAAACTGAATGATTGAAAAATTAAATATAAAAAACAATTTAGAAACCCTATTACAAGAATTAAAACTATCTTTTGTATTATTGATGCAGAATGCCCAAACTCTTTAATTTTTTTTATCATAAGTAAAAGTTAAGAAACATTTAAACATTAATAATTAGTAACTAGAAATCTAGGCCCATAGATAAAAACCAACCATTATATTGATTTTTGCCTGTTACGGGGTAATATTGCCATGTATAGTCAAGTTGCCAGGGCATTCCAAGAAAAACAAATCTAGGGCCAAAGCCATAAGTCCAAGCCCATCCCTCAACGCTTTCTCCATTTGTTGAGTGATTCCAGCTAGCAGAGTCATTAAAATCAGGTATATTTTCATTCCAAACTGTTCCTAAATCTGTAAAAAACACACCGTTTATCTGCCCCAACCATTGAATTGTAGGTAGATAATATAATAACATTGGTAGTCTATATTCAAGATTCATGAGCAGAACATTACTACCCCACATTGAGCCTAAAGATTTCCCTCTTATAGGATAAACATACTCAGAAAAGTAATGCTCTTCACTATCGTAATTATATTGAGGACGGTTCTCGCTTGAGGCAATCCAAGGTGCACCACCAAGCTTGAATTTATATGGACTGTTACCCCAAAACTTTCCAGCAAAAAATCTCATACCTAAGCTGGAAATTTGAAATCTGTTATATTTTCTAAAATCTAGAGTAAGGCAATGAAAGTCATAATTGAAATCACTATGTTTTGGGGAAAATCTATATTTAGTATAAAATCTACTTCCATCTATTGGATGTAGTCCGCCCCACTTACTATTGTCCCAAACATATCCTAAACTAGCTTGAAATATATTTGAGCTGCCCTCGTATTCTTCTTGAAAATAATTTTGCTCATCAAAGGAAGTCTCTGTAGTGTGGTTCAAATTTACGGAAGATTCAAATCTTTCAAATCTATTTAGAGGAAACTTTGACAAAACATTAATCCCCATATTTTCAATTCTATAATCAGCAAATAAATTATAATTTTGGTCAAATAGGTACGCGTAGTGATAGATTCTAAAAAACCAGTCAATCCTATTCGGCAGATAATGGTATTCAAACATATAATCAGAATTTTTAAAATCTACCTCCATTTCAGTATTAATATAAATTCTGTAGTCACCCATCATATCGCTTAAGAGAATTTGTGCCATTCCTTGGGTATTATTGTACGTTAAGTCATATCCGAATGCTGCCTGCATGAAATCTAATGTAAAACGTGGTTTATCATAACTATAAACAGTATCGTTGTATTCTTTCTTTACGTCTTTTGTGATACTGAAATCACTGATTTTAGAGGAATCGATTCTATTAAAAACAAAATTTGAGTAATTATTATTGTAATTATTTTTATTTGATACTTTTTTATCTTTCTGGTTGATGTAAGTATCATAGCTTAAATCTAGAGCCAACCAGTCTGCTTCAACAGAAACCACATCTTTTTTTAGAAGCCTCAGAGGATCGGTGATGCTGTATATATTAAACCCTCCTTTTTCTAAACCACAGAATAAAATCTGGCGATTTTCTCTATCAATAGAAAACTGAGTTATCCCAGTAGCTATATTTGTGATAGGAAAATTTTCAACAAAATCATTAACGTAAAGATTATTTATACCCGACTCATCTGATAAGAAAATAATTCCTTTGTTATCTTTAAGTTCGCTTGGCAAGGACTCATTCCAGGGTGTGTTCGTTAATCTAATAATTTTACGATTTTTTATTTTTATTTTATATATATCATTTTGTGTAACATCGAAAGATTTATCTAATGAGCTAAAGCTTAGGCCACTACTTGTGAAATTGTAATCGTTTCTGTTTGAAACAAAATATAAATTTTCTCCATCACCAGACCAAGAAGGATCTGTGTCCGAAAACCAATCATTTGTTAAATTTAATAAATCGTCTTTTTCAAAATCATAAATATAAATGTCTGATTGAAGACCATTATTTCCAATAAAAGCTATTTCTGACGAATTAATTAAAGGATTCCAAACTGGCTGAAAGATTCCTTCCAAATCAAGCCTATACTCAGAAGTCTTGTTGGTTTTCAGATCTAAAATATATAGAGCATCGGATTTTCCAGACTTAGCAGCAAAAACAATTCTGCTTCCATCATTAGACCATGATACGCCAGGCTTTAATATATGTAATTCTTCAAACTTTGAAGTTTCTTCCCCGTCAATTACTTTTCTTAAAAACTCTCCATCATTTGTGGATACAAGATAAATATCCATTCTACCAGACTTGTTTGAATAAATTGTAAACTTTTCACCAGTAGGAGATATAAATGGAGCAATATTATAACTATTATCTAAGTCCTTGTGGTTTATTAGCGTTTCGCTTATTTGGCTAATATTTTTGCGATTTTTGATATCCGGCCAATATAAACCTTTAAGATAACTGTGCCAAAGTTCAAGGAGTCCTTCTGCGTCTAAGCCGAGTGCTTTTTCAAAAGCTTTATTTGCACTACCAGATCTTTTTACTTCCCATAAAAGTTGAGATATAATTTCATCACCCCATTTTTCAGTCATAAATCTCCAAACCGAATGACCTCCTCTGTATGCAAGATAACCATTCAATTGGTTAAAATTGGGAAGAGTACCACCATTTGCAGCAATGTCTCTAATCCACATTTCAGAATTTGAATTCCATTTCTCTGATAAATATTCAGCAAGCCCCTCATTCATCCAAAGCGGAATAGGTTTAACATTACTATATATCATATTCCTGACAGAGCCACCGTAAAGCATATCATTAATGAACAGATGAACTAGTTCATGATGAAGGACATGTTTCAAATCAGCAAGAGATCCATCAAAAGGTATAACAACCCTGTTTTTATAAAGCTCAGTCACACCTCCTATTCCTTCTTGCATATACATATTTATTACATTTGTTTGTTGGAAGTCGTTGTGAGAATTGTGTAGAATAATTGTATACCTATCTTTCAAGCTCCAATCAAGATAAGATGACATTTTTTCATATGCCTGATCTGATTCAAATTTTAGAAAATCTCTATTTTCTAATCCAATATCATAAAAATAAATATCAAAATAATCCGTTTGTATATACTGCCAATCAAATTTCTCATATTGAAGTATATTCTGTCCAAATTGCGATAGGACAATTGAATAAAGGAATAAGATATAGAATGAAATATGTTTCATAACGGTATCTAAATTTATATAAATTCATCATATTATTAATTAATTGTTTTAAATTTCAAGATGAAGCTCCCATTATTTTTTATATCAGATTGTCATATTGGTATGCAACTCAATTCCAAAGAATTAGAAAGAAGGCACAAACTATTTCAGCTATTTGAATCAATAAAAAATAGTGGAGGCACGTTGATTATTGGAGGTGATTTTTTTGATTTTTGGTTTGAATTTCGAAAAAAAACGCCAGAGATTTACTGGGATGTATTTGAAAGATTAGAAGATTTAAAAAAAAATAACATTCAAATACATTATATAGCTGGAAACCATGATTATTGGAATCTAGGCTATTTTGAACAAAAATTTACTCACTCTTTCTACAAAAAAGATCTAGTCATTGAAGATTTTAATGATAAGATTTTAATCACACATGGCGATGGTCTTTTAAAAAAAGATGTTGGCTATAGAGCCTTAAAAAAAGTGATAAGGAATAAACTATTTATATTCTTTTTTAGACTTTTAGGTGAAAAACGTGGCTATCAAGTTGGAAGTAAAGTCTCAAATACAAGTCATGGATATAATCACTTTGATAATAATGTTGACGAGATAATAAAAGATGTATCTAACTTTGCAAATGAAAAATGGGAAGAGGGTATTGATGTGGTTTTGGTTGGACACTATCATCAAAAATTAATTGTTAAAGAAAAATCAAAAATGTTAATATTTATGGGAGATTGGCTCAAACACTACACAATTACTAAATACGATGGTAACGAATGGACTCAATTCTCTTGGAATGAATTATAAATTATACTAGTTTTAGAGGCAAGTTATTTTACTATTAAAATGAGATGAATTTAAACATGATTTTTAAAAATATCACATATTTGCCAATAATTACATCACTTTTTATTTTTAATTGTGCTGCGCCTGATTTTTATTCAATTGAAGATATTGAAAAAGAAAAAGCCAAGCTCATTAAAGGCAAAACAAAGTCTGCTGAAAGCTTGCTTATCATTTATAGAGACATCAAGCAGCCATACGATGTTAGATTAGCAGCTTTGGAGGCCTTGTCTGATTCTGAGCTACCATTTGTGAGGGAGTCAATTAGGGAGTCTGTTGCAGAAGGGAGCTTATTAGAGATTGATATGATAAACCAGTCAATTAACGTTCTGATTAAATACGGAGATTCTGAATCCACAGATGCATTAATTAGCTCGCTCAAAGTAACAGAATCCGTAATTATGGATGTACGCGAAAATATCGTAAATGCTATTGGAACCCTTGGAAGTACGGATCAGGTACTAACTCTTGTTGAGCTATACGAAATTAGTAGAACTAACCACAATAGAATGAATGAGTTGTTATCTCTGTCACTTGGATCAATAGGCGACGATAAGGTTATTCCAATTCTAATGGAAATTACCAATAACAATGATTTAAGTTTAAATGTTAGAGCGCAAGCTATTGATGTCTTGTCAAAAAAAAATTCTACCGATTTAGTGGATTATTTTATAAAAATTCTTGATAATCCTTCAATGAATGACAATCTTAATAAATATACAAACATGATTTTTGAAGAATTTGAGGATCCAAGAATGATGATGTCTCTTGTAGAATCTTATCAGGTAGGAAAATCAGAATATCACAGATTATTAAACGTACTTATTGATGCAATGCAAAATTATGATTCTAACGAAATTAAGTTTGCCCTGCTTGATATATCAAAGGACGCTGATAACCCTCATCACATTAGAATTAAAGCTTTAAGTTCACTCAAGGATTTAGCAGATCAAGAGATTGTTGACGAAATGCTAGTAATGTTGCAAGATCAGAATAACTATAAATATTACAATGAAATAATTGATTTAATAAAGCAAGTTGGTGATGAAAAATCAATTAAAGAAAATTTAAGAAAAGTTGCTTTTCAAGCTATGCAGAATGATAAAGGAGAAAACTAAATGTATTTGAATCCAATTTTAGTATTGCTTATATGTTTATTTTTGTCAGGGTGTTCATTAAATCCATTTCAAAATCTGCAATCATCAGAAAGTGATGCTGAGCCTGCTACAAACGAGACACCGTCCGAAGCAAATTTCAGTGATAGAAAAAAAAAGATAGATATTCGTGATGCAAGCCCATTTTATCCAATGGATGAAACAGTTGACGATATTCAGAACCAAATTACGGATTTAAAGTCTAGAGTCGTTGAGTACGAATCTAGAATTAATCGTGTTGCATTAGATCCAAATTTACTGCAAATGATTAAAGCTCCCGTACTTTCCCATGAAATTGAATTAATAAATGGAAGTATGGTACAAGGCTCTATTCTTCAAGAAGATGTTGATAGAATTATATTGAAAACTCAAATCGGTCAAATAAGAATAGAAAAAAATGATGTTATATCTATCAAAGAAATAGCTCCAAACTCTCCAGACTTATCTTTCAATGGCGAACCAGAACAAAAAATCTTTAATGATAAACGAGTTTTTTCAGGTGAAATCCAAAACGAAGGAATGAGAAGAGCAGATTTCACGAGGATTATTTTTTACTTATGGGATGAAAATACAAACCTAATATCATCAGATTCTGCATTTATCGAAGGTTCTGATATTAAGTATAAATCTGGGATTATAACGGATTGTACTATTGAATCAGGCGCCTCAGCAAAATATGAGGTTACGGTACCGGTACCAGATACTACCAATGTTAGATATATTACTAAAGAAATTCATTTTAGCATCTACGATTAGAAAACAATTTTACCTGTAATAAGATTCAAAGTTTATTAAATTTAATATGGCGCTTTTTTCTGTAAAATTTACCATTTGGGAGTAAATGTCATATAAAACAAAATTTTCTTTAACCATATCTGCTTTAATTTTATTAATTATTTCGTTCATATTTTTATTTAATGATTTCTCAGAGTACGTTACAATTGAACAGTTTAATAAAAAAATAGATTCCATGGATTTTGATCCGAACAAGCAATTAATAATTGGAGGAAAAGTTATTTACGCTGAAGATTTAAATTTAGATAGGTTATTTATTAATGATAAAAAAACACACGCTGTTTTCAATCTTACTGATTCTTCAGGGCAATATGTTAAAATAGTTTACCACGACATCGGCACGAAAGTTGACTTCCAGGTAGGAGACAATGTTATTATAACGGGAGATTATTACGATTTATATAATTTTGACGACGAATCTTTCAAGCAGCTT
>PBGO01000031.1 GCA_002719095.1 Fidelibacterota bacterium | reverse complement strand
TATTTAAATTAAATCTTTCAACATTAAGCAGAGCCTACAACCAGACTTGAACTGGTGACCTCTTCCTTACCAAGGAAGTGCTCTACCTCCTGAGCTATGTAGGCAATGAGCGGGAGACGAGACTCGAACCCGCGACCCTCAGCTTGGAAGGCTGATGCTCTACCAACTGAGCTACTCCCGCCTTATTGTGGGCCGGGATGGACTTGAACCACCGTAGGGTTGCCCCGACAGATTTACAGTCTGTTGCCTTTGACCACTCGGCCACCGACCCTCACATTTCAGATGAGCCATTGGAGGGATTCGAACCCCCGACCCGCTGATTACAAATCAGCCGCTCTGGCCAACTGAGCTACAATGGCAAATTATCAAAAAACATTGCACATTCACACAGATGTAATGAATATAGCTTGTCAATTTAGATTATTTTTTTTAATAAAAACAACATTATTTTTCATTCATTGAAATTAATTTGTATATAAGCGAATCAAAATCCATTTTCAAGCTCGCAGCAGACTTCGGAAATAGGCTAGTTTTAGTCATTCCCGGATATGTGTTTGCCTCTAAAAAAAAGGGCTTATTATCTTTTGATAAGATATAATCAAATCTTGCATAATCTTTGCATCCTATTTCTTGAAACAATTGCATTGTCTTTCGCGAAATGTAAGAAGTTACTTCAGATTCAATATCTGCCGGTACAATGTAGGAGGTCAATCCTTCTGTATATTTTGATTCGTAATCATACGTTCCATCTTTGGGAATTATTTCAACTATAGGAAGAACATTATTACCCAAAACAGACACAGTTATTTCTTTGCCAATAATCAATTCTTCAATCATCATTTCTTTATGCTTATTTTTTTCGAGAAATTTTAATGCTTTTATTTTTGATAGATTTTTTCTGAATCCTACAGAAGAGCCCTCCGTATTTGGTTTAATAACAAATGATTGATCAAAATCATCAATTACTGATAAATCTTGATTGTAAATTCTACTAAATGGGACAGGAATATTTATATTTTTTGCAAAAAATTTACACTTTGTTTTGTCGATTGCTATTTTGCAACTTTTAGAATTTGAACCAATGAATCCGTAATTACGTTCTTCAAAAAAAGACTGTATTTTTCCATCCTCACCATATCCACCGTGGAGAGCATTAAAGATTATATCACCATTTTCATAATGTTTGTCGATAACAGAAAAATCATCTTTAAGGAATAAAATCTCGGATTTATATTTTTTTTTCACTGCAGAAAAAATAGCCAAACCTGATTTTACTGATATTTCTTTTTCAGCAGAATTACCACCACATATAACGATTACTTTCATATTTACTTAATGTTTTTGACTTAAATTATTGTAGTAACTTATAAAAAATATTTTTTACATTATAATAAGATGAATAAAAGATATCTAATTATAATTTTTGCTTTAATTAATTTTAACATAATTTTAACAAATTTTTATCAGTTTATTGAAGAAGAAAAAAATATTTCTACAGAAAATAAAATTGATAAAATTAATAGAGATTTTGAATTATACGAGTACTATGTTTCATTTGGGCAATCTGTACCAATTGGAACTAATTTAACAAATAGTTTTAAGACAGGTAATTCATTATCAATAGTTGTAAAAACTCCATATCGAATAACAAAAGTTTTTAACATTTTCGATTTTAATTTGTCCTCAGAGATTTTCTTAAAAAACTACAAATACAAAAAAAGCAGTATCTATAACTCTAATTACAATGCTAATGGTTTTTATATAATTTTAGAACCCGAAAATTTATCAACCAGTAAAATTAATTACGGAATTGGGCTTTGTCATATGAATCAAGGCTCTTACAATAAAATTGCTCCAATTTTAAAATTGAATTTAGAAACTGAAATTAAGTTAATAAAATTCTACGATTTTTTATCCAATATCAATTTACTAAATAAAAATATTGAAACAAGAGATTTTGTTGAAAAAATAGATCTTAAAATTGGTATGTCTCCTGAATTATTTCTTGGTTTTCCAGGCAAACAAGGTGATTGGACTTCAGGACTGGATTTGTATATAAAATTAAATTTATTCAACCTCTAGTTAAAATATTTTTTTTTCGCCAATTTTTGATATAATCTTCTATAACTTCTTTTGGCTCGTATCCAATACGGTCTCTACTGAATGATATATCTGCTAATGTTGATTTTGCTTCCCCGGGACGTTTTGATATAAACTTTTGTCTATGATTAAATATTTTTGCAATTTCATTTATAGAATGATTTACGCCAGTACCTAAATTAAAAATTTCACCAAACCAGTTATCCTTTGACATTAAAATTAATCCGTTAACAATATCATTCACATGAGTAAAGTCTCTTCTTTGATTGCCATCGCCAGTTATTGTTAAAAAGTTGTCATTAATAATTTGTCTTTCGAAGATTCCAATCACTGTTGCATATGGGCCTTCACTTAAATGTCTTGGTCCGTAAACATTAAAAAATCTTGCTATAGAGGTTGATAGACCATAAACGCTACTATACATTTTACAAATTTCTTCACCTTGCCATTTTGAAAATGCATAAGGATTTAGATATTTACCGCCATAGATAGAACTTGAGCCCGCATAAACTAATTTTGATTTATTTCTGACTGCCAAATCACATATATTTGCAGTTCCTCGAACATTTAAATCAATAGTATTCAATGGATCATCAAAAGAAGGCTGTATTCTTGCCATTGCAGCTAAATGGAATATAACCTCATAATCGCCAATGTCTTTGAGGTCATCATTAATACTTCTGATTATGTAATTAGCAGAATCATTTTTATTTGCTTGAATTCCTGTTGAAAAATCATCTAATACGTCAACATTGTATTTAAGTTTAACTAGCTCATCAACCAAATTACTACCAATAAACCCGGCACCGCCTGTTACAAGGACTCTCAAGTTCGAACTCCAACCTGAAAACATTCAAAGCCAAGTGATTGAATATTTTCTTTATTATAAATATTTTTACCATCAAAGAGAACTGGAGTGTTCATGAGTTCTCGAACTCTAATGAAATTTGGGCTCCGGAACTCATTCCATTCTGTAAGTAGAACAAGTGCATTCGCGCCCTCCAATACATCATAAAGATTTTTTCCGAAACTCATTTTTTTATGCTTTATTTTTTTATTGAAATTTTTCATTGCCACCGGATCATAAGCTTTTACTGTGAAATTATTTTCTAATAATTTCTCAACTATATCAATGCTTGGGGCTTTTCGCACATCGTCTGTTTCTGGCTTGTACGATAACCCCCAAATAGCAATATGCCCTGAAAATGGTTTTTTTTCAAAGTACTTAATTATTTTTTCAGCAAAAATTATTCTTTGCATATCATTAACTTCAATTACAGAATCAATGATAGAAGTCTGATATCCATTTTTTTTTGAAAACTTACTCAAAGATTTTAAATCTTTCGGAAAACAACTGCCACCAAAACCTACGCCGGGATACAAAAAATCGTACCCAATCCTTGTATCAGAGCATAATCCCCTTCTAACAGAGTTAATATTTGCATCTACATTTTCGCAAATATTAGCAATCTCATTAATGAATGATATTTTCGTTGCTAAAAAAGCATTAGATGCATATTTTGTTAGTTCGGAACTTTTTATATCCATAGTAATAATTTTATCATGATGTAAATTAAATGGCTCATACATTTGAATGACTTTTTTTAGCGAACTAGTTGACTCATAGCCAATTACTATTCTATCAGGGCTTTCAAAATCGTTAATTGCTTTACCTTCTTTGAGAAATTCTGGATTAAAAATTAAATCGATTTTGCAATTAATATTCCGCTTTTTTATTTTTTCATTAATATTTTTTTTTATTTTTTCTGATGTTCCAACTGGAACAGTCGATTTAATAAGAATAATTTTATCTGAATCTATATATTCAGCTATCATATCGGCTGCTTGATTGACAAATTTCAAGTCCGTATCACCATTTGATTTTGAGGGTGTACCCACACAAATCATAATAATTTCTGATGAATTAATAGATTTTTTAGGATTAGAGGTAAAGCTTAAATTTCGTGACTTTATACTTGATTTTAATTTTGTTTGAAGCCCGGGCTCATATATAGGAACTTTTCCAGAATTCAACAAATCAATTTTACTTCTATCAATATCAAAACAAATAACTCTATTGCCTACATTAGATAAACAAACACCCGTTACAAGCCCAACATATCCAGTCCCTATTGTAGTTATATTCATATTCTATATCTTATTAATGTTGAAAATTATAAACTACTTTAAAATTAAAATTGAGAGAACTATCTTGATTATCTTCATTCTTAAATTTATTATATTTAAAACCTAATGAAGATTCAAAGTTATTTTGCATAAAATAAATTACTTTAACATTAAAATTAAACCCTCTTTCCACATTCCCATTAGGGAAAGGATATATTGCATTATCAAAAATAGACCTAAGATCACTGTCGCCTAATCTGTATATCTCTAAATCAATCTCATTTAACAAACTTTTCAGAGAAAAAACACTCAAAGAAAATTTAAGGCTTTCGAAATTATTATAAGGATAGCCGATTCCTTTATCAAAATAAATATAATTCTCAAAATTTCTAAAGGTTGTGTATGTTCCTGTCCATATCCTAGTATATCTTAAACTTAAAATGCTCTTATCTAAAATTTGATCCAGCATACTATACTTAAGAATAAGGCCTAATCTATCAGGGTCAGTGTCTCTCATGCCAGGTTCATTATTAATAATAACATCATCTATCAAAAAATCAAGATATAAAGCACTCTTATTTAGAAACTTATAAAAGAACCCGATTTGGTAAAAATTATTCATCTGAGTTGTTTTGTTTCTTTGAGATAAGTAGTAAAGGTTTAAAGGATTAATAAATGAAAATTCAATGTTTTGGTTAGGTCCTCCATAAACAGTAGATGAGGAAAGAGAGCCTTGAAAATTATTAGAAATTTTAAAATCTAACCTTTGAATGGAAAAATATCTCTTTGCGATATCAATCTCTCCTACAGGAATAAGAATTCCTTCACTATCCTCGGCATCAGACATATCATTCAGTCTAGTAAAATAAAAACTATATTGAATTTTTTTATCGCAGACAGAAAATCCATAGTGATCAAATGAATATGGATTATTTGAAAGCAACAAACCATATTCATTTAAAATTCCAAAATTACGTTGTATTCTGCCTGCAAATATATCAATTTTGTTTTTTTGATAAAGAAAATATGAGTCATAAATGTAAGCGGTGGCCCATTCTTTCTTATCTCCATGATAATTAACATCATCCTTTAATGCTTTATCCATATCAATTGAATTTACTAAAATCAAACTATCTAATTGAAGGTAGCCATCTGCCTTTATAAACGCTTTGAAATCATTATCATATTCAACACGATTAAACCCCATCAAAACCCTGAGGCCTTTTCTTTTATCATTCTTCCTGATTAAGAAATCATATCTATCAAGATTAATTCCATCTAATTCTTTATTATTTAAAATTTTAAAAACTTGATTGTTTTTATATGGCTGATTAAGGACAAATACATCTGAATTATTACTTTTAAGAATCGCATATTCAATTAGGTTGTAGTCTAATTCATTTCGTAATGAAAAATAAGAATTTAAATAATTAGCCCCTACAAAAGAAGACAGCACTATTATTAAAAAGATTCTCATCTTAACTACTTCTTGCTCCTTTAAATAAAATATTAATACAAGCTTTAAAAAAATACTCTAGGTCAGTCTTAAAAGGTTTTTTATTTTTTTTATCTAAATACTTTCTTTCACTAGATTGAAAGTCTTTGAAATTCTGAGGCAAGTCAACATAAAAAGGAGGAATTAGCCCTGGCTTAAATTGAATTCTTTTATGTTTTAAATCATCATCATATAAATTATACTTTGCCTGACTTAAAGCCCTTACCCCAACAAGAGAAATATCTCCTTTAATTAAATTATATAACTGAGGCAATTCATCTATCCAAAATTTTCGAAAAAATCTACCCCAACCAGTTATCCTTGGATCATTCGATATTTTATCTCCATCTTGATTTAATTGATTTGTTTCATATAAGCTTTCCTGAAGATATTCAGAATAAGGATACATCGTCCTTAGTTTATATATATATATCACTTTTCCACTTTTCCCTATCCTTTTCATTTTAAATAAAGGACCATAAGACGCTTGAAGATTGTAATCAGGACCTTTTTTCCTTCTTGATATGATATATAATAAATTATCATACTCAAACGATTCTTTTATTTCAAATCCACAAGAAATAAGCCTTCCAAGCATCTCATACTCGGACATAACCCTATTGCGCCCATCGGAAACAGCAAAATAAATTACCTTTAATACAGGAAGCTTAGGGACTACTCTTTTGTATATGAAATCTATTATTAAAAATAGATTCTTAAATCCAAGGGGAATTTTTTTTCTATTTCTAACTTTTCTCTCGGAAAGAGTTTCACAGCAAGAAACATAATATCCGCTATTAATTAAATTTAAATTAACTGTTTCATGAAATTTATTAATTCTTCTTATATTATTAGTAATTTCTAAATTAATAATTAAGTCATATTTCTTGTCTGATCTAATATTGAAATTATTTGTTGTAGCCACTATTAATTCTGATTGGAATTGACCACCTTCATAATCTTTTAATTTATCTTTAATTTTTTCAACAATCATCTATACATCTTAGGAATATTATTAATTCTTCTTATTGTAGATACAAAATCTAATCCTAAAATCTCTAAATACCAGGCCAAGGATTCAAATCTAGGCTTATTCTCTTCATTAATTTTAATCAAGGCATCTGACCTAGATATCATCCCTTCTCTTATTTGATTACTTCTAAAAGTATCAAATTCAGAAAAGCCCGAAACAGTATAATAAATATAATTGTAAAAACTTGCAGTTCCATCTCCTATACGCCAAGTAGAATTTAAGTCACTCGCAACCTCCCAATCATAATCATCCAATATTATATCCTCAATCTTACTTTCATTCCACTCATGATAATCAAAAAAATGGTAATAATCTCTTCTAGGGTTAAGGTAGCGAGAAACATAGGAACCAAAAGTATCAAAGATTGAGCTATTAATATATCTTGGATTAGATATTATATTTCCAATAACATACTTAAACAACTTTAATTGCCTGCCTGCATTCATAGAATAAATCATATCTTTATCCCATTCTGGAGGAACACCTGCAAAACCAACTTTAAAATCAGTGTTTTCGAGAAAGTTTATTCCCCAAATCTGTAAATCAATATTATTTTGTTTTTTTATTTGATTTGCGAATTTAAAGAAATACTTATCCCCTGCCATAAATAACGGAATCATACCTAGAGATGGTTTTTTTAACCACGCACTTATGTTTTTATTGATATTTTTTCTTTTTTTAGAAATATCTGCTGCAACAATAATATTCTCAACGCCTAACTGACCACATACTCTAGCAATGTTTCTTCTTGCTAAATCAGTTACCATACCCCAATCATACGTATAGGCAATTGGATTGAGGTTTAGAATATTTTTAACATAGTGTAAAACATATGTGCTATCACGACCTCCACTAAAAGGCACCAAACAATCTGCTTGATTGTTTGTTTTCCTGTAGGGATCAACAAGTTCTAACAAATTCTCAATTGGTTTAGCCTGATTTCTTTTTTTATAATTATGACAATAATTACATACTTCACTATTGTCGTAATAAATAAAGGGGAAAGTTTCTGGAAGCAAGCACTTAGAACATCTTTTAAGCTTATTTATTTCACTTATATTATATTCTAGAAGACTATCTTTATTTTGGGCTATTAAAAAATTAGAATCAAGCACAGCATTTAATTGTTTTTTATGTCCATCAAGATTTTCAACAACAATATCATAAGGACAATTAGATGAATCATTTTTCCATTTAAAAGAATCTAATTCAGAAATTTTAAATTTTTCACAGTCTACTACATATCCATTATTTACCTCAACCTGCTTTAAATCAAATTTCTTATTAAAAATATTTGAATAGCTCTTTATTAACTTTTGAAGCATAAATTTCTCTGACGCATAAATTACCAAATCTGTATAATTAGTTAAAATATAAAGTGAGCCATTGTTTGTAAATAAAACAAATTGACTATTTTCATTTACAAAAAATCCAATAGATACAGTTCCTTTTAATTGATTGTTGGTTTCCTCTATACTTTTCTTAATATCGCCTGTCGCATCAAAATACTTTCTAAATAATGAAAAAATAATCTCAGTATCAATTTGATACTTTCTAATTATATCAGGATGTTTTTTCCAAAGATTCTCATCATTAACTATAATACCATTATGAACACCAATTATTCCATCTTTGACTACAGGCTGATTATTATTATGATTAAGTTGGGTTCCATTTGTTACAAGCCTCGCATGACCTATCGCAGAAAAAAGTCTATTTTCTATTTCCTTAGTTGCCAAACTATTTTTTATATATGAATTTGATTTTAAAAGATCCTTAATTGAAACAGGACTTCTTAATATATTTATAGTTTTATTAGAATCGCATCGAAATGCTAAGCCAGATGAATCCTTCCCCCTAACCTCTGAAAACCTAGCAATTTTCTCTAAAATTCCAACGAAATCTGCGTTAGCATACTTTTCTGTTTTTCCAATTACTCCAAATATACCACACATACTACAATTGCTCTATTTGATTAATATTCATAAAATCTATGCAGCTATTTTTAGCAGTATCACTATCTACCTTTGAATCTCCTATAAATAAAATTTCATTTTTTTCAACACATAAATCATATTTTATTTTATCTATAAAATATGGGCTTGGTTTTTCAAATTCACTTCCTTTAGAGGATGCGTAATATATCTTAATTTCATTTTTATATGGAAAATCTATAGAATTTATTTTATTTTTTTGTTGGTCAGGATTGCCATTTGTTAAAACTGAAACCATTTTTTTATGATTAATTAAAATAGTGATTAATTCATGTACTTTTCTATCAATAGGAATGCTGTTACAATCAATGGGAACATTTCTTAAACAATAAAGAAATTCTTTCAAAGGAAAATTCCCGATATCATATTTATCTAATAGTTTTTGATATAAATTAAATCTTCCATAATTTTCAAATTCAGAAATTAAAAAGGAGCTCATTTGCTTAACTGAAAGGCTGCTGTTATTTTTAAAAATCATTTCAGCAATATAATTATATGCTTTTCTTAAATAATTATTTTCATCATATATAGTATTATCTAAATCAAAAATAAACAATCTATAGTCTAACAATTTTACCACTCTATATTTTTGTAACCTTGTCATTCATGCCTACAGCACCCCAATAACGTAAAAGTCTAGTATTCCAGTCCAATGAGAATTGCGGAATTTTCTCACCTAGACAACTTTTAATTGATGAATAAATAATATTAGCACCCATAATAGTTGAAAAAATCATTGTTCCCTGTACTCTAGGGTTACATTCTAATATTTTAGGGATGCCATTTTTATCATACTTAAATTGAAAGCCAAAACAAAATTCCAAATCAAGATAGTCTGACAGCTTTTTAGAAAATCCAATTAAATCAGATCTTTTAACAGCACTATTTTTGAAACTTATTCCACTTCTAATTTCATTTCTTAATCTGGGAATAGATATGAAATTTTCAGAATCTCTAAACACATCAATACTAACCTCTTCTCCTGAAAGATACTCCATCACTAACAATGGATCAAAATTATCTCCTATAATTTTCAAAAAATCGTCTAACTTTGTGTACATATTAGTGGGTTTTTGATTATAAAATAGATCTTTATAATTTATATTCTCATCTATAATCCTTATTCCTCTTGATCCATTAAGACTAGGATGTTTAATTAATACAGTATTATCAGGCCATCCTAACTTTGTAGCCTTTGCTATTAAATCATCCTTATTTTTAATTAAATAATAATCAGGATATGGTATCTCTAATTCCTTACATACTTCTAATAGTTCAAACTTACTATTAGCACGAATCAAATTATTATATGAACTAATTATCACTTTGCAACCCATATCTAATAATTTGGATTTATTCTGAGATAAAACAGATAATTCTGATGTATTCTGAGGCAAAATAACATCTATTTTTTCAGAGATAACTATTGAAAAAATATCACTTAAATAATCCTGAATGTCATTAGCTTTCTTAATTTGATAGAATTTATCAGCAACATATTTTCCTACACAATCTGACTTTGCATCTGTACACACTATCTGGATATCTCTCTGATCATAATTATTCTTTAAAGAATAAATTGTGCCTATTATTCCTGGAGAACCGCCACCTGTAACTAAAATATTGATTTTATTCATAAATAATTTGTTATTCAATCCACCTAATTACTTCGAATGCTTCTGCGAATTTAGAGTTGATTTGAATTCCTCTTGTTTTTGCAAGACCAAGAATGAAATCTTTAGAGAAATATTCTCTTTGTTTTTCAACTTGAGACTTATAGCATGATAAAATTTCTAATTTCTTAAGTATATGCTCTTTTTTACATGGAATAAACATTTGAGTACTAAAATCAATATGATTCCATGGAAGTTCATAACTAATTATTGAAGATGAGGATTTGAAAGCTCTTACCATTTCATTTGCAATAACCTGATGGTCCTGATGGAAATCATTAAGAGAAGGACCAATAACTAAATCTGGTTTAAAATCATTTTTAACTGAAACTAATTTCTCTAAAATTTCTTGTCGGTAATTAGGTAATTTTCTTACAGCATAATTATCAATAATATAATGATTTTCATTTAATTTCAATTGATTGCATACATCAATAAATTCGTTTCTAAGAGTATCTTTATGGCACCCTTGAGGTAAACTATCTTCTGCAGTTGAAAATGCATACCATAATATATCTTTTTTTTCTTCTACAAATTTTGCTATAGCTCCACCGCAGCCTAGTTCTGCATCATCTGTATGAGGTGATAATATTAATATTTTATTTTTAATCAATTCTGAATTTCTCCTTTAGTGAAATTTTCTATCATTAATTTATTTAAGTCATCGCAGTTTTCAAGGTATCTTTTTTTATTTTTATCCCATTCTATTAATAGGTTTTTATCATTAATAAAGCTTGTAATTTTACTGGTAGCTGATTCAAAATCATCGTAATAAAATTGAAGGTTTTTGTCCTCTAATTCCCTATGGACACCTATCTCCTTTGCTAATTTATTAATTAATATATTGGGAGTTCCCATAACTGCTGCTTCTGTTGCCATTGTACCGCTATCACTTACAATAAAATGTGAGAAGTATATTATATCTTTAATATCACTTGGCAAACCTTTATATAACATACCTCTAGCATAAATTGGAACTTCTCTTTCAGAAATTATCAATATCTGATATCTATCTTTAACCAAATCAATTAAAGTCTTCAAATTTTTATCTGTAATACCTCTATTATCTCCAATATCGTGAGTAGCATTTAGGTGAGCTAATCGAATAACAAAATAATTATATTTTATCAAATTATATCGACTCAAAGTTTTCAAGCTAGGAGAAAAATAATCAGAATGAAGGTGGGCAATAGCTTTGTTGCCCTTAAAAGATATCTTTTTAGATAAGAAACTACCTAAATCTGTAGTATGTGGGGCAATAATCCTAAAAGCAAAATAAAATAAAATTTTAATATGCTTAATTGTTCTAATGTCGTTATCACAAAATAGATAGGATTTTTTTCTGCGTAACCAAGCATTAACAACTAAGGAATCATCAGTAATAAATAAATCATATTTTTTATTTTTAAATAAAAAAAATTCCAATTTTAATATAGTTAATAAAAAATTAACTCCCGATTTTACAATTGATGGTTTTTTAGATTTATTTCGCCCATATGGAAAAAGATTGTAATAAGCCCAACCTTCTTCTTTGATTAAATCCTCTAATACATCTTTAGAGTTTATAATGATATCGACAGTATTATTTTCTTTCAATTCATTGATTGTAAATTTAAATAAATGAAATTTTGAAGGATGAACTATATAGAAAAGATATCTCATTCTACAACCCTATCTACTATTTCTAGAAATTTCTTTTTATTACTATTCGAAGATAATTTCAATGCATTTTTATGAGAATTATTTTTAAAATTTATAATATCCTGTGAAGACAAACTATTCAATTTAGCTGCCATAGATTTCGGATTAAAACTTTCAGATACAATCCCTAAGTCATATTTTTCTACATATTTTCTCATTTCTACGGATGGACCAATCGCAATAGCTAGCCTAGATTGAATAAATTCAAAGAATTTATTACCTAAACCAAACTGCAAATTAATATTAACCGGAGGATGAAATTGAATTCCTATATCAAATTGATTTGAATATGGAACTATTTCAGAATATGTAACAGGTTTTAAAAAATAAACATTACTATAACCTTTAGATATTTTTTTTAATTTATTAAAATAAATTTTATTCGTTCTTTTCGCAACTAGCATTAAATACAATTCAAATCTATCATCTAAAAAATCCATCATTTCAATCATCAATTCTAACTTTCTAGATGAGCTTGCATTTCCATGATGAATAATTTTAATTTTATTTAATTCCGTTTTAATTGGCTCCAACTCAAAATGTTCTGTAGCATTTGTAATAACTTCACAGTCTACATTAAAATTCTTTTTATAAAGATTTGCTATCCCATCGCAAACAGTTATAATTTTATCACACTTATTAATGAATCTCTCACATAAATATATATAAAAGTGTTTAATGAAAATTCTCCAAATCAAATCATCATTAAAATTTTCAGGAGAATATTCGTGAGCATCTAGAATAATTTTAGCCCTATTAGAGATTTTTAATGCCAAAGGCAGCATTCTAATTTCATGAACAATGATTAAATCATAGTCATTCTTTCCAATAGTTTTAAGAATATTTTTTTTATATTTATCCCAATAATAGATTTGATACATCCTAAGCAACAATAATGGTAATTTTAAAATCTCAATAATAACGTGACTCTTATTTATCTTATAAAAATTACGCTCTAACCCAGAAGCTCTGACCCCTACAGTATCCACTATATTTCTATCTTTTAAAGCCTCAATTTGACGCATCGGTCTTGGAGATTTAGATAAGTCAGACATCGCAATAACTAATATTTTTTTACTCATCTGAACCTTCTTCAATAAGTTTGGTAGGTTCCTTTACAGTGAATAAAAATAAAAAAATCATCCATATAGGATCCGTCAATAAATTTGTTGCAAACTCAATCATTAAAAATATCATTAATATAAAGAAAGCTCCTTTTTTATTATGATAGAATAGGTATCTTCTAAAGCCTACATATATGGAAATTATATAAAATAGCATACCCACTAATCCAAAGGTAACAAGGCGATCAGATAAGCCATTAACTCTTACTAATTTTGTATAATTATATTTTGCCTGTGTCCTTAGCTGAGTCTTAGAAGTATCCTTTCTCTGAATGCCATACCCAAATACAGGATGTTGAAGGAAGTCATTATAGTCAATAAGCAAAGAGCCAAATCGCCCAAGCGACCTTGATTCAAAAAATCTCTTATCATAAATCATATCTGCTTGATCTCGCATAGTATAGATTTCATTACTGACTTTATCAAAAATAAAATCATTCTCACTTACTACAACGATTAAAAATACTATAAAAGCTGTGATAACATAATAAATCTTTATTTTATTATTAATAAACAAAAATCCTGCAAAACCAGTAAATAAAACTATATAGCCTACTGTAGAAAATGTTGTTAATAGAGCAACAACTAAAATAATTATTTTTTTATTAATCTTAAAATCATACAAAACTGAATTAATAATAATTGCTAATATTAAGAAGTTTGAAAACCCTTTGGGCTCCCATGCAAAGCCCGAATTTCTAAACATTGCCCCATCAGCCTCTATTGAAAAAAGAAAATTATTTGCAAACATATCATTATTAAACTCTAAAAATGAAAAATTATTCTGAAAAACACCAACAACAGTAAAAGCAAAATCAAAGTTAATTAATTGAATAAGAAAAAAAGGCAAGCTTATAACCGCTAAAATATATACTACTTGATGAAAAATTTTAAAAAAATCATATTCTAAAATTCTGATTGTAAGATATGCATAGGTTAATAAAATATAGAAGTATACAACATATAAAGTATCAACATAATTAAAAATCAGATAGTAGGGGATCGATAAGAAAAAATATACTAAACTAAAAAATATATAAAATCTATCAACCTTGAGACCTCTTGACATAAAAACTACCAAAGACACAAAAGAAGACCCTAATATAAAAATAGGAGACTGAGATAGAATACTTGATTGAGCTCCAATAAATAAGATTAAGCAAACTAAAAATAAATTAGTTCTTTCCACTATCAATATTACCTTTAGCTGAGGAAGCTATTTCTTTAAAGTAAAGAATATACATTATAGAATAAACTAGAGAAAATGCTATAACACTTATCATATAATCTTCTAGTATGTATCCATACATGATTGATACTGTAGTATTTATAAATAAAAATACTTGCCAAGAAAAATTATAATTTTGCCTATTGGCAATTATAAGCGTAAAACTTAATGGGCTGACACAAAAACGTAATAAAAAGAATATTGCTAAATATCTAGCAAAGTATCCAGATTCAATCCATTGTTCTCCAAATATTCCAAAAAATAAGCTAGGTCCAAAAATAACAACTACAATGAAAGGTACTGTTGCAATTAAAAATAGACCCTTAAAAGTTTTTAAAAACAAACTATAGCAGTTTCCCTCCTGACTGTAATCAGAAGAAGCTTTTTGCCTATAAACTTCTCCTGTAGCTCCAGCAATGAGTTGAGATGGAGCTCCCATGACTCTATTAACTAATGTATATACGCCAGCGACAGCTTCTCCAAATAGTATTTTCAAAATAATAACAGGGCTTTGAGCTGATAATATATTAATTATACTTGCGGGTAATGAGTAACGAGGAAAATCTAAATTATTTCTTAATTTTTGAATAATTTCATTTATAGAAAAGTAAACTTCATTATGATATTTTATTTTAAAAAATAGACTTAAGAATAGATTAAATATTATCAGTCCAATGACATTGGACAATACAATAAAGATAGGCTTAGGATTCCAAAGACCAAATAAAATAATTGAAATATTTAAAATTAAAATTCTTAAGATTCTTGCAATAGTGATATATCTGTATTCTTTATTCCTATTAAACCAAGCTGTAAGGGAAAAATCTAGTCCATTTAGAAGAGAGAGAAATACTGTAATTAAATACCACTTAAAATTATAGTTAAGAAAAAAACTAATTAAAAGTATTGAAAATATTGTAAATAAGGATAGAAATAAATTAATTAGAATGGACCCAAAAAAAAATTTAATACTTTCTTTATTTTCCTTTGGTGAAAAGATTGCAAAATCATACTTACATGTAAACAGAGGACTAAGCACGCTCGCAATTGCAATAAAAAATGCAGCTGTTCCTAATTGAGCAGGCTCATAAAGTCTAGATATAATAAGAACTGCAAATAGTGATATAATTTGAGAAACTAAAGTTCCTCCAGACAAAGTCGCAATATTACTTATATAATTAGATAATTTTATCGAATTAACTCAACTTTATTATTTTTAAGACTATAACTTTTACAAAAGCTAATACCTGAATCACTAAACTTTAATCTATTTCCCTTTTTATCAACCCAACCAATTACTTTACCTGGATTACCCACAACTAACGCAAAATCTGGAATATCTTTAGTTACTACAGAACCTGATCCAATCAACGCATACTGACCAATTATAACTCCGCACACAATAGTAGCATTAGCTCCAATTGATGCAGATTTTTTTACTAAAGTTTTAGAGTAAAAATGAGAACCTCTTTGAGGAAATTCTGAACGAGGTGTTTTAATGTTAGTAAATACCATAGATGGTCCACAGAATACATAGTCTTCAAGCTCTACGCCTTCGTATACTGAAACATTATTCTGTATTTTAACATTATTGCCAATCTTAACATTATTTCCGATATTAACATTTTGACCTATGGAGCAATTGTTTCCAATGGATGAATTTGACTGAACATGAGAAAAATGCCAAATTTTTGAATTTTCTCCAATATTTACATTTTCGTCAATGTAACAAGATTTATGAATGTAGTACTTATCTTTCATTAACATTACCATTATTTAATTTTTCTGATGCCATAGTTAATATCTTAATAACTTCAAGTCCATTTTCACCGTTAGCAGTTTTAAAACCTGCTTCAAGGTTTGTTATAAAATATATCAGCTCATTATCCAATGGAGATGTCTTATCATATTCAATTTGCTCTACTTCTCCATCAATTTTTTCGAAAGAAACTCCATTTCGAATGAACTTTTTATCATAAAATTTTAAAGGCTTGCTAGTTATAGAATCTTCAAATGAAATCATTCCCTCTGAACCTATTACTACAATTCTGTGTTCTTTGAATGGATGCAACCAACTCAAATAAATATGAGCTTTGATATTGTTAGGGTAAGATAAAAAAGTGATTGTAGAATCAGCGATATGTTTTTGTAAAAAAGAACCCCCCATTATATCAATATTTGTGGGAAACGAATCGGTCAAATACTGTAATATAGATATATCATGAGGAGCAAAGCTCCAAAAAACATCTTCTTCCGTTCTTACCTGACCAAGATTCAGCCTATTGCTGTAAATGTACTGCAACTTTCCTATTTTATTAGATCTAATTAATTTTTTTATCTTTTGAATGGCTGGATGAAAAAGAAGAAGATGTCCAACCATCATATTTATATTATTCTCTTTAGCTATTTGTATTAAACTTTCTGAATCAGAGGTATTTAAAGTCATCGGCTTCTCAATCAAAACCGGATAGCCATTTTCAATAATGACTTTGGATATTTGATAATGTGTATGAGCAGGTGATGCAACTACATAACCAGCGAAATTTGAATTAAATGATTCATCCAATGATGAATAGCAGATATTGTTAGGAAATATTTTTTTTAGCTCTCTTAACTTATCAGCATTCTGTTCAACAATACCCCCCAGATATCCTAACCTAGATAACGAATTTATGTGATTCATGCCCCATCTACCAGCCCCAACAACACATATTTTTGTTTTTGAAATCATCCCTATAATTGGTAAATGTTGAGATTTCTATTATTAGGTAGAACTGATTTTATATCAAAAATAACCGATCTATCATGTGTTATTTTTTCTAATTTAATTTCTAAAAATTGCGAATGCGCTACTGCTAAAATGATTGAATCATATTTTTTATTAAAACATGAACTATCTGATAAGCTTAAACCATATACATTTTTCACAGTCTTATCATCTACCCATGGGTCATAAATGTCAATATTTGTATTATATTCTCTTAATTCGTTAATGACATCGATAACTTTTGAGTTTCTAATATCTGGACAGTTTTCTTTAAAAGTCAACCCTAAAACTAAAATATTTGAGTTTTCAACAATTATAGATTTAGAAATCATAAGTTTAATAACTCTCTCTGCAATGTAAAAACCCATGTTATCGTTTAATTTTCTTCCTGCTAAAATAATCTCAGGAGAGTATCCAGATATATCAGCTTTATGAGTTAAATAGTATGGATCTACTCCAATACAGTGCCCTCCTACCAAACCAGGTTTGTAGGGTAAAAAATTCCATTTAGTAGCCGCTGCATCAATTACTTCTTTAGTATTAATATTTAATTTTTCGAAGATTAAAGCAAGTTCGTTAACAAAAGCTATGTTCAAATCTCTTTGAGTATTCTCAATAACTTTTGCAGCTTCTGCTATCTCAAGAGAAGACACTTTAAAGGTTTCAGCCTCAGATACAATTTTTGAATATAATTTATCAACCATATTTAAGGCTTTTTCATTTGAACCACTAACAATTTTTGTTATATTTTTCAAGTTATTTACTTTGTCTCCAGGGTTAATTCTCTCAGGACTATACCCACACAAAAAATCTTTATTTAGCTTGAGTTTTGATTTTTTTTCAATTAGAGGTATACACTCTTCTCTCGTGCATCCTGGATACACTGTTGATTCATATATTACCAAATCATTTGGTTTAATAATTTCACCAACAAACTCAGAGGCCGATCTCAAAGCTCCTAAATCAGGCTTTTTTGATTCGTCAATGGGTGTTGGTACAGTAATGATAAAAACATTACAACTTTTTATATCATCTTTATTACTAGTTAAATTAAGGTCAGATTCTTTTATCGTGATGGAGGCAATTTCTCCTGTTTTATCTAAATTATTTTTTAGATCACTAATTCTTGTCTTATTAACATCGAAACCATAAGTCTTGTAATATTTAGAAAATTCAATAGCAAGCGGAAACCCAACATAGCCTAAACCAATAATGCAAATTTTATTATCTAAATTTTTCAATTAGATTCCTCATTATAATAATATTGATAATAATTATAGTAGTAGCTACTACCATAATTATTACCCTCTGATATTGCATTAAGGATTGCACCATCAAATTTTCCTCCCACTAGTTTCAAACTTTTTATTGACCTATCCAATGCACCTTTTTGAGTCTGACCAGATCGACATACTAAAATAAAATTGTCAACATATTTTGAAATAATCAGTGCATCAGTAACTGCAATTATTGGTGGAGTGTCTATCAATATAATATCGTAATCTAATTTTATATTATCAAATAAGTCTCGCATCTTATTAGAATCAAGAAGCTCAGATGGATTTGGAGGAATAACACCTGAAGTAACAATGTCTAAATTATCGATCGAAGAATTCTGAATAATAGATTTTATATTAATATTTTCAACAATGTATTTTGTAAGTCCTTGAACTTTTTTTAGGTCAAAAACCTTATCAACTACAGGTTTTCTTAAGTCTGCATCAATAAGCAATGTTTTCTTACCGAGGTTGGCATAAGTTATGGCTAAGTTCGCAACTGTCGTTGTCTTACCTTCTCCAGGTCCCGGGCTACTAACCATTACAATCTTAGCATCTTTTTTATTTTCTGATGAGTACATAATGCTTGTTCTTAATGTTCTGTATGCTTCTGATATAGGCGATTTCGGGTCTTCACGTGTTATTAAAGTTCTTTCGATATTTTTTCCTTTAGTGCTTTTATTTTTTTTACCAATTGAAGGAATTATTGCTAGAACATTTAATCCGTACCTCTCTAAATCTTCAATAGTCTTTATCGAATTATTGAAATATTCTATTGTAAATAAACCCAATATTCCGATTATTATTCCTACAGTAAAGCTGAGAAGAAGATTCTCAAAAACACTAGGCTTAAGCCTTTCGAAATCTTCTTTAGCATCTACTCTTATTGTTAAGCCAGGTTGAGCAGAATTATAAATTAATTCTGCATTTTTTAGTTTTTCTGTAAGAAAAATATTTTCAGTAGAAATTTCAATTTTTCGTTCTTTTAAGTTGTTAAATTCTCTTGTTTTTCTTGGCAAATCATCTAAAAATTCCTGATATGAACTAATTTCTTGTGCAATATTTTCAATTCGATTATTTACTAGTTCAATGTTTATATTCAATGACCTCAAGGTATCTTTGACTGATAATTCATAAGACTTAGGTATATCTTGTTTGATAATTTCATCTTCAAAAATTTGTTTGGAATAAATAAGGTCTTTTAGCTTTAGCTTTTGCGTAACTCTATCGCTCTTCAACTTTAAAAATTGACCAACATGCTCATCGACGTTTCCATCAACTGACAGTATATCTTCTTCCTGCTGAAAATCTTGAATTTTATCTTCAATCTCTTTAAGAATATCTGAGTTGAGCTTTATATCTTTTTTTAGAAACTTTATTTGGGCGCTAGTTCGTTTATTTGCAATCTTTATTTCTTCTTCAATGTATGAATCAATCACACAATTTGCTAAATCAGCCGCTTCACTAGGGCTAAAGCTTTTAACAGTAATAACGAGATGACTTGTTTCTTTTACAGGCTCAATAAAAAGTGATTCTTGTAATTTTTTAACAAAAAATCTAATTTCACCATCTGAAAACGATTCGTTGCGACTAAAGTCATCATTTTTATCAATTATTGGAAATAATCCAAACATCGTAATGATATTTTTAAAAGTTTTCCTGAGACCAAAGTATTTGTACTTTTTAGTATTTAAAAGATACATTTGTCTGAAATCAGGAAGGTCGCATCCATTATGATATTCGCCATCAGGAATTAAAGTATCACTAATTTTAAAATTGTTATTTAAAGAATTGTCAGATAACACCAGAACATCATTCGTATCTACTTTTTTAATTCCTAATGGAACTCGCACATCTTCATATAAAACACCGCAACCTTGCGTAACATTGATTTTTATTTTTTTTGATTCACCATTATAGGTAAAGTATAATGTATCAATCTTATCATAATTATAGTTGTACAGTAATTTATTATCTTTAGTCAAAAAAACAGAGTTTACTGGCTTAATAAGTTTATCAATTGTTTTCTCTGCAATTGGTCTTAATCCAATATTACGAATTTTATCAGAAAGAGATCTTTGGTCAACAAAGGCTTCAAAGCCAGACATTTTTCCAAAACCGGAATTATCATCTTCCACAATCTCAATTTCTGAAAATGAAGTAAAAACTGGCTTTGTTCTAAGTGTGATCAAAGCACCAATAAAAACTGATAATAGAGTAACTAATATGATATATTTATAATTTCTTTTTAAAAAATAGAGAATATCATAAAATCCATATTGTGTAGTTGCTTGTGATTCCATTTTTAATTATTATTTAATGTTATACCTAATGTAATTAATTGCAGAATAACATTTAAAATATAAGCATTGTCACGAAGATAAAAGTTTAATGACGGTGAAATATTAATTGTATCGTACGGTTTAAAATCATAATCAAACCTAGAGTGTGACTTAATTAGGTGATTAAAGTTAATAGTGTCGATTTTATTGTTTTTTGAAATTATTTTTATATTAGACATATCTGCACCGTCTAAGGGACCACCAGCCATCGATAAAAGAGTATTTAAATCAATGTCTTTGTAAACTAAATACGTACCCGGAAATTTTACATGACCCCAAATATTCACATAGATACGTTTAATTCCATCTTGTCCTGTAATATAATCTTCACCTGTAGGAATATTGCTGTCTACTTTACTAAATGGAATTAAAAAACTTAATAATAAAACAATGTAAAAAAATTTTACTTTTTCCATTTTAATTTATCTCTCTGTGGTTTTTCAATTTCAAGAATGTCTTCTTTTTTATAGCTTAGAGCTTTGTGTGTTGCATCTAAATCTCTAATTAATTTAGCAAAACCTGCTGGTTCCAATGATGCTGCGTGATCGGTTCCTTTCCATGTTCTATCTTTTGTAAAATGTCTTTCAATCCATTTAGCTCCAAGAGTATACGCAGCAACGTCAGCTGCAATACCAAGATGATGGCCAGAAAATCCAATTGATTTGACTTTATCTCCATATTTTTGATTTATTTTTTTAATCTCTAGCAAGCAAAGCTCATCAAAAGGAACTGGGTAACCAGATGTACATGCGTACAGAATTACTCTCTGTTTCAGTATATCTTTTTTGTCAAAGAGATAAACTATTTCTTCTATTTCTTTTTGAGATGTCATTCCCAACGATATGTGCACATCTCCATTATAATTATCTCGCAATATCTCAAGCATCTCCAAATGATTATTACATGCAGATGGAACTTTAATCATCTTCGGATTCAGAGAAATAATTTCATTTGCTGAAGTAATATCCCAAACTGATGTAGAGTATTCAATTCCTATTTTGTTGCAATATTTAAAGAGCTTAATGTTTTGCTCTAAATTGAATTCTAAAAATTCTCTGTGTTCTCCATAAGTTTTTCCATACGAGTTATTAGGATTAGGATGAGGTGCGTTATATTGCTCATCAGTGAGTAATTCTTTGGAATTTCTTTTTTGAAATTTGACAACGTCAGCACCACAATTTTTGGCTAAATCAATTAGTTCAAATGCGATATCAATGCTACCTTTGTGATTGCATCCTATTTCAGCAATGATTTTTGGCTTAGTATACAATTATTTACCTTATTATTACTTCGCTAATTTGTATATAAAAAGTCAATTAACAAAGACATAGTTTTAAGTTAATTATTTACAATTTTTTTTAAGAGTTTATTTAAGAAATTTTGTTTTTTAAAATCAACATTAATAAAGTCATCAGAATTATCTATAATACAACTTGAGTTGTGATTTAATGCTTTAGGTATTTTTGCGCTTGATTTCGAAAGCAAATCATAGGCTCTCTTTATGCAGAAATTTCTATTCCTGTTGTTGTGAGAATCTGAACCTATTAAATCACAAAACCCGTTTTGCAATAATTTAAAGGCCGTTTTTTTGGTTTTGAGTCCAAATTGTCCTAAAATACTTCCAGCGTCTATCTGAAATAAAACATCAATTTTTTTTAAGCTCTCAAGCTCATACGGATTATTTTGAACGAATCTGTATCTTTCTGGATGAGCTAGAATAGGTGTTATTCCTTTCATTCTTAAATCAAAAAAAGTATTTATATAGTTCGGTGGTTTTATTGTTGGGTGAAATTCAATGAGCATAAAATCATTAAATGTGGCTATAGGATCGTTTAAAATCGAACATAAATTACTTGAAAAGTAAACTTCGGATGTGATATATATTTTAATTTTTTTACCTCTACTTAAAAACTCATTGACGACTTCATCCTTAATTTTATTTATAAAGTCATAATTTGTATTTTTTCCCTTCATTTTAGGATGCTTATAATGAACTGTATTGACAATAATATTAATACCCTGTTGCTTTGCACATTCCAGCATATCCAAAGTCACATCCATTGTTTTTGGGCCATCATCAACGTTTGGTAAAACATGATTATGAAAATCAATCATAAAGAAATATTCTTAAAATATTTTAATTTCATGTCTTTCTGACTAATGATTAAATCTGACTTTTTAAGTTTCCAATCAATATTTAAATCTGAATCAAATGGATTAATACCATTATCACTGCTTTCATAATAATAGCTATCAACTTTGTAATTTACAATTGCAGTTTTAGAGAGGGTTAAAAACCCATGAGCAAAACCTTTAGGAACAAATAAAAGATTGTTATTTTTTTTTGAAAGTTCAACCTTAACATGCTTTCCAAAAGTTTTAGAATTTACCCTTATATCAACAACGACATCTTCTATCTCTCCCTTGGAAACTCTAATTAATTTAGATTGTGAGTGTGGCTCATTTTGAAAATGAAGCCCTCTTAATACACCATAATTAGATACAGATTCATTATCCTGCACAAAATTAATATCATTTGGTA
>PBGO01000030.1 GCA_002719095.1 Fidelibacterota bacterium | reverse complement strand
TAATATATGTTTTCAAACTCAAATCTTAAAGGTATAATTTCAAATAGGTTTCCAAGGTATCAAAAAAAAATTAATGAAAGTATGGGAACGGATACTTTCACAAATTAGTCTCTCTTTCTGATCAAAAAAAATGTGATAAGTTTATAGTCCAAAAAGGAACTGAACTACACACTATAAGAAAGACAAGTGATAATCAGTTTGTTATAAAACCTCACTCTACGGTCACAGATTTAGCCAAATTTCTTGGCTGGTCAACGTCGCATCCCTTGCGAACAGCAATGTGATATGAAAGCAACTGTAATGGGATTGAAGTCAGTATAGGAGAAAGTGAATTGCTTATTTTTTCAGAATTTTCTATATAAATGATATGATCTACAAAATCAACCATTTCAGATGGATCAACAAGAGTAATAATAATAATCTTACCCCCTCTAGCTTTAACTTCTTGAATATTTGATAAAATTTTCGAGTATCCATTTGGAGTAACAATAAAAACAACTGGCATTTTTTCATCAATAAGAGCTATTGGTCCGTGCTTCATTTCTGCAGCTGGATATCCTTCAGCATGTATATAAGATATCTCTTTAAGTTTAAGCGCACCTTCAAGAGCCGTTGGAAATTGATATCCTCTTCCTAAATAAAGAAAGTTTTCAGCATTACAATATTTTTTTGCTATGTTAAGAATTTTTTCATTTAGCTTTAAAATTTCATTAATACTTTCACCAAGAATGTGTAAATCTTTTATGGTATCTTCAATGATTGTATTTTCAATACCCTTTTTTTCTGCTAAATATAGCGCAAGCATATTTAGAATGACTACCTGCGATGTGAAGGCTTTCGTTGAAGCTACGCCAATTTCTGGTCCAGCATGCATATAAATCCCGCAATCAGTTTCTCTTGCAATTGAGCTACCGACTACGTTCACTATTCCTAATGTCAAAGAACCCATTTCATTAGCTTTTTTTACAGCGGCCAAAGTGTCTGCCGTTTCTCCAGATTGACTTATTGCGATAACAACAGAATCTGGCCCAATAGGTGTATTCCTATATCTAAACTCTGATGCATACTCAACCTTTACAGGTTTCTTAAGCAACTCTTCAATAATATAGCTTCCAATCTGAGCGGCATGCCATGATGTTCCGCATGCAGTAATATAAATGTTATCTGCGTCTAATATATCTTGAGTTTTATCGTATATACCACCCAAAACAACTTTATTATCTCTAACTCTTCCTCTAATAGAATCTTTTATTGAATTAGGTTGCTCGTAAATTTCTTTTAACATGAAATGTTCAAAACCACTTTTTTCAATTTTATCCAAACTCATTTCAATCTTATGAATGTCTTTAGACACTATTCTATCGCTTAATACGTTTTTTATTGTGTAATCTTCCTGATTAAGTAAAATAATTTCTCCATCATCAAGGTATAGAATATTACGAGTATGCTCAAGAACTGCTGAAACATCAGAGGAAACAAATTTTTCGTCTTTTGATAGGCCAATAATAAGAGGACTTCCATTTCTGGCAGCAACTAAAGTATTTGGATAGTCTTTGTGCATAACAACAATTCCATAGGCACCCACTACTTCCTTTAGAGCTAACCTGACAGATTCAAAAAAATCAGTTTTTTCTTTTTCATGGATATAGCTTATAAACTGAATTAAGACTTCGCTATCAGTTTGTGTGTTAAAGCTAACTCCCTTCTGCTCTAAAAATTTTTTTAAGGGAATGTAGTTCTCAATTATACCATTATGAATTAAACTAAAATTTTTTTTCGTATCATAGTGGGGATGAGCATTAATATTACTAGGGATACCATGTGTTGCCCACCTAGTATGACCAATTCCTATGGAACCTTTGTGATTATTTTTATTAACGTTTTTTTCTAATTCTACTACTTTTCCAATGCACTTAGTTGTCACTAAATCATCTGATTCGACAGTGCATATACCAGCAGAATCGTAACCCCTATACTCAAGACGCCTAAGTCCACCGATCAATATATCTGAAGCTTCTTTTTTTCCAATATAACCTATTATTCCACACATATAATTATAAATTAGGATTTTTTGTACTAATAATCCTAATTATTCCCACTCAATTGTTCCTGGAGGCTTAGACGTAATATCATAAACAACACGGTTTACGCCCCTTACATTATTAATTATTTCAGATGATACTTCTTCAAGTATTTCATTTGGCATTTTATACCAATCTGCAGTCATTCCATCAACACTTGTTACTGCTCTCAATGCTACCAAATTTTCATATGTCCTACCATCGCCCATTACTCCAACAGTTTTTATAGGGATTAATACACAAAAAGCTTGCCATATATTATTATATCGATTTTTATCCCTCAAAATTTTAATAAATATTTCATCAGCCTCTTGCAAAATTTTAACTCTGTTTTCATTAACTTCACCAATTATTCTTACTGCTAATCCAGGTCCAGGAAAAGGATGTCTATCAATTAAAAAATCAGGAATTTTTAAATTTTTTCCAACTTCACGAACTTCATCCTTAAACAAGCTTTTTAAAGGCTCAACTAGCTTAAATTTCAATTTTTTAGGTAACCCACCTACATTATGATGTGATTTAATTGTAACAGCTGAATGGCTTCCTCCAGATTCAATAATATCAGGGTAGAGAGTTCCTTGGGCCAGAAATTTAACTTTTCCAATTTTTTTAGATTCTTTTTCAAAAGTATCAATAAATAGTTTACCAATCACTTTTCTTTTTTGTTCTGGGTCAGTTACTCCTTTTAATCCTTCAAAGAAGATAGTTGATGCATCAACTATCTTAATTTGCATTCCCAAATTATTTTTCAAAGAATTAATTACATCTGATTCTTCGTTTTTTCTTAATAGTCCGTGATTAACAAATATAAAATGAGATTGATTACCTAAAGCTTCATTTATTAAAACAGCCATAACAGTTGAATCTACACCTCCACTAATACCACAAACAATCTTGTTGTCTCCGACTTTATCTTTAATGGATTTTAAAGCATTTAATGTGAAATTTTTTGAAGTCCAAGATGCTTTACATTTTGCAATTTCAAATATAAAATTTTTTAAAATATCTAAGCCTTGTTCAGTTTGGATTACTTCAGGATGAAATTGGACACCATAAAAATTATGCTCTTTAAGTTTGACCGCAGCAATGATATTATTTTCGGAACTAGCTAACACTTCCCAGTTGCCATCTGGAGAAGATATTTTATCCCCATGACTCATCCAAACAGAGATTTTTTTATTAATACCTTCAAATAAACTACTACGGTTAATAATTTTAATATTCATCTTTCCATATTCACGAACCTTTGATTTAGTAATAATAGAACCGAATTCGTTCATTATTAATTGCATGCCATAACATATTCCTAAAATCGGAATATTAAGCTCAAAGATTTTTTTATCTATTTTATATGCTCCTTTATTATAAACGCTCATTGGACCACCAGATAATATGATAGCTGAAGGATTCTTTTTTTTTATTTTTTCTGTTGGCGTATCGTAATTTGAAATTTCTGAAAAAACGTTAAGTTCTCTTATTCTTCTAGCTATTAATTGAGTATATTGAGATCCATAATCAAGAATTAATATTCTATTTTCACTCATTACCGCTACCAAAAAAATTAATCATCCCAGAAAGAGTTTGCTTTAATTTATTTCTTGGCACTATTGAATCAATAAACCCTTTTTCTATTAGAAACTCTGCTCTTTGAAAACCATCGGGTAAATCTTGTCCAATTGTCTGTTTTATTACTCTAGCTCCAGCAAATCCTATAAGTGCATTGGGTTCAGAAATTATAATATCAGCTTGCATTGCAAAACTTGCAGTAACTCCCCCAGTAGTTGGATCAGTTAAAACTGATATAAACAACCCATGATTTTTGCTTAAATTTGCCAACTTTGTTGAAACTTTTGCTAACTGCATTAAGCTTATTGCACCTTCTTGCATTCTCGCACCACCTGAAGAACAAAATAAAATTAAAGGAATCTTGTTATCTATTGCATAGTCTACTGCGATAACAATCTTTTCTCCAACAACAGACCCTAAACTTCCTCCTACAAAAGAAAAATTCATAATTCCTGCTATACATTTTTGGCTATTGATATTACCCGTAAAAATCTTTATGGCATCATTATCATTTGTCTTTTCAATAGCCTGATTTAACTGGGTCTTGTATTCTTTATGACCTTTAAAATTCAAAAGATCTTTAGATTTATAATTATCTGCCATTTCTTGGTAACTATTTTCATCGAAAATTAATTTTTCATACATTTTGCTCGGCATTCTTATATGGTAACTACAATTTGAGCAAACATAAAAATTTTTTTCCAAAATACCATAGTATAACATCTCACCACAATTAATACATTTTTGCCACTTACCTGCCTCAATATCCTTTCGATCAAATGTTTTTATCTTTGCACTTTTTCTTCTAAACCATTCTGTCATTTAATTTCCAATTTATACATTTTCGCATTTGTACCATCGCTGTAATAATTACTTCTATGACCTTGTTTTGTAAATCCAAAACCTTCATAAAGATTTTTTGCGATTCTATTTCTTTCACTAACCTCTAAATAAATTCTTTTTAAATTAGGAAAGTTGGATACCATTTCAATCATATTTTTAGCTATCCCCTTTCTTCTAAAATTTTTAGAAACAACTATTTTATTTAAATGATATTCATTAGCAATCATCCATCCAAACATATAACCTGATACCTTATTTGAATGAACCGAAACAAGATTATAACTACAATCATTTTCAATTTCATTTATGATACTTTTTTTTGACCATGAAGCTATCTCTAATTTTGCTTCAATTATTAAAATTTCTTTTAAATGAGTTTTTTTTGCTTTAAGTATCATCTATTTTTTTATAGACATTTTCTGATAAATATATTGGAGAAATATCCTTCGCTGGCTTTTTAATTAAACGTTTATAATTTTTTGTAACATATGCTCCAATAAGTAATGATGATGGTTTTATATAATTATTTTTTTCTATGTTTTTTGAGTAGCCATATATGGGATAATCTAGATTTTTAAGATTTAGAATTTTTTCAATATATGGTGTTCCTATTTGAGTATGATTATTAAATTTTTGAATGAAACACCTATCTTTAGAAGAATCAATTATAATATAATGTTTACCTATTTTTTCAGTTCCAACATTTAGCGCTGCATGAGTTTGAACGGGTAAAATTGGTATATTTTTGGAAAAAACAATTCCTTTAAGAAAACTTAATGAAATTCTAAGGCTTGTAAAAGAACCTGGACCAATAGAAATTGCATAATAATTAACTTTAGTATCTATTTTTTTTAAATCGTCATCAATACTTTTAAATATAATTGGTAAGTTTGTGGAATGATTATATGAATCACTTATATCAATAACGTTCAATAGCTTATTTGATTTGTAAGATGCAATGCTGCAAACGTTTGTTGAGCACTCTATTGCAGTGAAATTCACGAGAAAAACACCTCTCTAGTTGATTTATCTATATGCTTCAAATTAACTTTAATTGTATTTTTAGGAATGATATCCATGATAATCTCAGGCCATTCTATAATGACTAAATTTGAATTATTAAAATAATCTTCTAAACCAATATTTATCCATCTTTGTTTATTTTTTTCTCTGTAACAATCAATATGGATAACATTCATTAATGCATTATATTCATTAACTAGGGAAAAAGTTGGAGAAGTTACAACTCCGTCAAATTTAAGACCTTTTAGAAGACCTTTAACAAATGTAGTTTTGCCAGCACCTAAGTCACCAAATAGTAAAATAACGTCTCCAACTACGATCTCTTTTGAAAATATTTTACCTATTTCTTGTGTTTCTAAATCACTATTAGTTTTATACTTATTCTTCATAATAATTTAATAACGGGAAGAACAACCTCATCAACTGAAATTCCTCCATGTTGGTATGTATTCTCAAAGTTTTTTTTATAATAATTAAAATCATTTGGATAAATAAAATAGTAATTTGATTTCGCTATAATATAATTCTGATTTTGATTTGTTTTAGGCAAAAAATATTTATCCGGATTTTTAAAACTAAATCCATACTTTGGATTAATACTCAAGTTTCGTCCAGTTTTGTATCTCAACCCTGATGATGTATTTTTATCAGCTTTTACTATTACAGATTTTTTTATTAGTGTATTACCGTGATCGCTTGTTATTATTATTTTTCTATTATCTAATTTAAACTTCATAATCATATCAAATAACCACGAGTTTAAAAACCAATTTCTAACCTCTTTACGGTAAGATTTATCATTTGGGATAATTTCCTTAACTGCAGTTGAGTCAACCGAAGCATGACCAAGGATATCAATGAAATTTACTACTACGGATATCAAATCAACATTTCTATAATTTTTTATTTTTTCATTTAATTTATTACCATACTTCAAATTTGTTACTTTATCATAAAAGATAGAAACCTTATTATTAATATTACTTTTGCAGTAGGATTTTAAGAAAAAATTCTCATAGCTGTTCAATTTTGATAAATCAGATTTCATATCTTGCCATTCATTTGGAAAAGAATTTTCTATTTGATTTGGAAGAAGCCCAGAAAAAATCGAATTTCTAGAAAACTCCGTGGTTGTTGGGACCAGAGAAAGAGTAGGATGAATTTGAACATTAAAATGTTCAAATAAATCATTCGAAAGTAGTTTTGCCTGATCATATCTCAAGCAATCTAAAACAATTAGTGCTACTTTGTCTCCAGAATTGAGCAAAGGTTTAATCTCGGTGTCTAAAAACTTATTTGGAAAAATATTTTCGGACAATAACTTGGTATATTTTTCTTCAAAGAATTTTGTAAAATTATCATTTAATCTTTGTTTTAAATCCATGATAAAATATTCAACAGATAGATTATTTATTTTATCTAATTGTATCTCCCAATCAATTACTTCTTCAATAAGTTTCATCCATTCTGAGATATTTTTAACTTTTGAAATCTCATTATCGAGCTCTTTATATATACTTAAAAAATCCTTAACAATTTTTTCTTCTTGAATTCTTTGAGATGATAGAATTCTTTTACAAGATGATAAGATTTGATTTGGATTAACAGGTTTGATTAAATAGTCCGAAATTTGTGATGCAATCGCTTCATTCATCATCCATTCGTCTTCATTTTTTGTTATCATTATTATAGGAATAGAAGGATTTATTTTTTTTATTTTTTTTAATGTTTCTATACCATCAATACCAGTCATCAATTGATCTAAAAGTACTATGTCATATTTTTTCCCTCCTAATATTTGAATAGCTTCTTCACCTGAGCTTACAGCAGTCACATTGATTTTTTTTTCTTTAAGGAAAAGAATATGAGATTTAAGTAGCTCAATTTCATCATCTGCCCACAATAAACTAATTTTATTTAACATATTATTTTGATTTAAAGGTATATATTCCATCCCAATTTTTACCAGGGGGTTCGGATTTAAATTCATTGCAAATTTTAATATATGTTCTACTGGGGTTGGTTTTTCTCGGACCAGACATATCTTCTAACTTATCCGACTGCTTGAAAGCTTTAATTGCGTTATCCCATTCTTGTTTCAAATATAATTTCATTGCTGTATCAAAGCTGTCTAAAAGTTTCTGCAATCCTTTTGGCTCATTTCCTCTTTCGCAAATTAATTCATAAACATTTACAGGTTCAGTTTTGCCTTTTACTCTTATTCCTCCTAATTTTCTGTAGACGAAATTATCTTTTGTTTTATCATATACACTCTGTGCTACTTGAGCGTCTATACCCCATTGTTTTGAACCAGATTCTAAACGAGCTGCAAGATTCACAGTATCTCCCATACAAGTATAATTCATTTGTAGCTCTGAGCCCATATTTCCCGTAACAAGATATCCTGTATTTATTCCAACTCTATGCTCCATATTTTTAACTAAATCTGGCCATTTATCTCCTTCAGACCTCCACTTTATTCTTAATTCATCTAACTTTTCATTCATTTTAACTACCGTTAAAATAGCTTTATTTTCGTGGTCTTCGACATCGACCGGGGCACCATAAAAAGCTACAATTGCATCACCTATATATTTGTCAACTGTACCACCATTATCAAGAATGATTTGTGTCATTGCTGTTAGGTATTCATTTAGCAATTCTACGAGCTGAGGTGCAGTCATTGCCTCAGAAAATGACGAAAAGCTCGCAACATCTGAAAAAATTAAAGTATGGTATCCTTCTTTACCACCAAGCTCTGGAACTTGTTGAGACTCGTACATTTGATCTACCAATTCAGAAGATATATAATTACCAAACGTATTTTTTAGAAACTTTTTATTTCTATTCTCTGTATAAAGCTTGTAAGACAAATTCAATCCATAAGGAATAAGTATTGACACCATTGGAAAAATTGTAGGGATGATATTAGATTCATTTAAAGCAACTTTAATAATTTTTTCATTTTCAAAAAAATAACTAAACATCCAGAAAAATTGACCAACAAATTCGCCAACAGAAAATAAAAACCAAAAGACGATTAAAAATGCCATACCAACCGTACTTCCAAAAGTTGAAAACGGAGAAACAATAAATAAGGTTAATAAAATCAAAATTATAATTAAAAATAAATGCTTATCCCAGTTGCTGTAATTTATTTTTAGCTCATTAAAAGAAGCATTTATATACGAACTGTCCAAAATCTGCTGAATTGCATTTGCATGTATATCAACACCTGGCATTAAAAAGCTTCCGGCTTCGGTTCTCATCAAAGGTACGCTTTTTACATCTTGCTCTTCTGCTAAAGAGGTTCCCAGAATTACAATTTGATTATCAAAAACTTTATTATTGGTCCACTTCATTATATTAACCCAGTCATCATCTACTTCATTTAATTCTTCATCTGGTAAATAAATTTCTTCATCTTCATCCCAAACGCATTTACCAAAACATATTTCGTCATCATCGAGGATTTGACTTAAAGGTTTATTTTCAAAAGTTCCTGAAGCACCAAGAGCTGCAGAAGAGGGACCATAAAAATTCAATAAAAATGTTGACTTTCCACCATAAGTGTCAATTTGTATATTGTTGCCAATTTTAGTTTTTCTTGTTAATGGATCATATACAGGTGCTAGATTTTTAGTATCTTCATCGAAGAACTTTAAAACAGATTCAACAGCCAACGAATAATTATAGTTATATGTGTTCGGTAGTTTCTGGTAAACAATATATTTACGCAGGAATCCATCTGCATCTTGTGCAATGTCAATCAGCCCAAAATTTATTCCATTTGAAGTATTAATTTCATCTGTTGGACTTAAAATTGAATACTGCTGAGTACTATTTGGATCATACACAATTTTTCCAGCAAGTATAACATCTGTACCGTAATCTTTCTTTACTTTAGAAATGATTTGAGAAAATAATTTATCATTGTCCTCAACGAAAAATTCCCTTTCAAGTTTATTTTTTTCATCTAAACTTGAATACTTCCCTTTAAGCAAATTATCTCTAACATTTTTACTAAGAGTAGTATTTAAATCAGGAGCATCAAACATATAATCTAAAACAATTACTTTGGCTCCAAGGCTTGCAATATTTTCAATCGCTTTAGCCCAAACTTTTCCTCTGGGATAGGGGTAAGAAAATTTTTCACTTAGAAGTTCGTACGACTGATCATCTGAATAGACAATGGAAACACTTAAATTTTCTCTCTGAATTTTGTACAAATCATCTCTAACGTTGAACTTATAATCGTACATTTTTAATTCAAGGAAATCAAATGTTCCTAGAACATGTAAAAAAATTATAATTATAAACGATATTAAAGATGTAACAAACAAAGGTAATAATTCTTTTTTTGAAAATCGTTTTTTTACTTTTTTTATTAGCTTTTGCATTGAATATTTAATAATTAAAACTCGTAACCAAGTCTCAAAAATGAATAAGAATTATTATAAGTATCTCCCCCCGCAATCTTTTTCAGCTTACGGTCATAATCAAAAGTTAAAAAGAAATCATCAAACAAGTATTTAACTAAAGACATAGAAAGCCCAAACTGATCAAATTTTACCACACCTGATGCATTTGTAAAATTTGCTCCAAGCTTAATTATATCAAAAATAAAATAAGAATTAAAAACTACTTTTGTTTCATAGCTATTCAAAATTTGTTTTTGATATAAAATATCACCATAGATATCGTCAAACCTTTGGATATTTGCCAATGCTGTGCTGTAATCATAATCTGAATCGAGATTGAAAGTAGACTCATTTTGATTTAAAATGGAATAATAATATGGTATTCCAATACCATAATCAAAAAATGTTCTACTGAAGTTTAAAGATGTTGATATGAAAGGTGAAAGAGTTGATTGAAGATTTATATTTGTAGTTCTTGTAGAAGATTTAGGTGAAATATAAGGAAAAGCATCAAATGTACTATCAGACTCAAAAGAATATAAAATATTTTCATCTGAAACTAAGTCGTCAGTATTAGAATTATAAATACTTAAAGTTAAATTGTGATCACCGTAATATACAATTGGAGTAGTTAGAGCAAAATTAAATTGAATAATTTCAGTATCTTCTTTTCTTGAATCAATATCAATTTTTTGACTATCATCAATCTGATACTCAATGAAATCATTTGACCGAACTCCATTTGTTCTATTCTGATAACCTATTGCTGAACTTAGCCTTGAAAGTCCAGCTCCAGGAGAGAAATTAATAATTATATCAAATTTATTAGTTTTACCTTTCTCTTGGTTATCATACGAAACGCCTTCCTCTAGTAATTTATACTTAACATTCAAATATAATTTATTATCGAGTAACCCAAGTTTATCAGATATCGATTGTTCGCGAATGTCTTGTTGGAGATAGACATTCCCTAGGCTATTATACTCTGGACCAATCTGTTTAAATTTATATGAAACTTTGTGACCATAATAATCACCCTCTAATGAAAAGTGATAAGCTAGTGATGGCATGGATAAAACTTTTAGTAAGCCAGATTTCCCAGTGATATCAATTGGAATTAAAGGAACCTGATTAATTCCTGATTGAAAAATACTTTCATATTTTGACAAATCTAAATTTTCTGGAATTTCATAACCGGCTAAAGAACCATCCTCAGGGTCACCACCTAAAGTATCCAAACTTGCATAAGTTAAAACTGGATCCCAGGTATTTTCATTAAGTAAACTTAAAGAGAGTCCTGAACTAAATCTTAATCTGTCCCTATCAAAGAAGGACTCAAACTCGGTTCCAATAACAAAATTATCTTTTGGACTAACACCAGTCCACTGTTTTTCAAGAACATTTATTTTCAGAAATGGTACCCATCTCCTTATCAAACCGTTTTCACTTATACAGCTTGATTCCTCAAAAATAGTTTCATTAATATTTTCTTCCGACTGCCCATCATTTTCATAACACAAACCTGACTGAATCCATAAAAATCCATTTCCTTGACAATCAATCTTATTGTTAAATTGTTCAGCTAAATTTCCGTTTGAATCATAACAATTCAATCCAGTTAAAGATTTTTTAAACAAATCTAAATAATTATTTTTTAAAAGCTGAGCAGAAATATAATTAGTAATTGTAGTGTCAGGTATCTGATTTATCGAGTCTATTTGGCCGTTATCCAAAAAGACTGTATCCGAAATTGTTTGAAATAAGGAATCTGAAGAAGATAATAAACTCCCATCTAAAATATAAGGATTTAAAGACTTGGGTAACTCTACAATAGCGTCTGGAACATTAGTATAAACTGAAGGGATATTATCTTTTGCTTTGAGAATATTAAATTTTAAATTCATATTCTCTTTAATTGGAAACTTAAATTGTAAAGCAGTTATTTTTCTTGAAAAAGTATAATTATCTCTATTGATAGAAAATCTAGGACTGTCCAACGAAAGAAATGTTCCATCATCATTATAAGTTGAATCGAGAAAAACATCTGTAATGATAGTTGATTCAGAAAAAGCATTACCTTGAGTGGCTCTGTTGATTTCTCCTAATATAAAATTAAACGTATATTTTTTGGAATTAAAATTAAAATCAATACCTCTAATTCTATTTCTTTTTATAAAATACTCACCAAAATTTGGATAAACATCTCCTAATTTCAATCGGAAGAACTCAGATCGTAGATCAACATAAAGTCTGTTTTTGGGTTGCTCTAAACTATTTTCAAGAGATGACAGGTGTGCATTTGCTCTTAAGTCAAGCCAATCGAACTTGGCATTATAAATGAAATCTAATGTCTTTTCATTAAAAGTAGTTGTGTCTACCAGAGAATTTGAATAATCAGTTTTGATCTTACCGGATTGCTTGAAATTTAAAAGAGAAACTTGTTCTTCTTTCTGTGCTATAAAATTCCAAGTAATTGGATTATATTCGATGCCAAAATCATCAACTAAAACTATCTTAACAGTATTTATACCCAAAAGAACTTTTTCTGGATAAAAAATAAGATAATTTTTATTAAAGTTTACAGCATTAGAGATATCAATATCATTAAAAAAAAATTTTGACTTACTCGAATTTATGTTGTCCATTTGAAAATATGAAATAGATATAAAAACATCATCCAATATATTTTTTGTATTAGGCTCAGGATTCAAAATTGTGTAATCAGGATTAAATTCACTGAGAAAATTTACTTGATTAATTTTCTTCTTTTTATTTATTTCAATTCTAAAGGGATTATTTGTGGGACTAATATTTGGAAGACCAACAAATCCCATATCATATGTGTCAACAACTAAAAAATATTCAATTCCTCCAATTTCAACAAAACCTGCCGGTATTTCGCCCAAATATTCTGCATCAATTTTAAACATTGGAGACTCTAAATATTTCACTTCACCTTTTTTTCTAAAAAATAAAGTAACTTTTTTTATTTCGTAATCTGGCAAATCTATGAATGCCTCAATCAATACTGGAGTTTGTTCTACAGCATCTTCAACTGGAGAGTGAAGAATTGCTTGAGATTGTAGCAAAGAACTAAGAAATAAAATTATAAAAAAAATTTGCATTGAATTTATTTATACTTGATTAAAATTTCTTTTAAAGAACCAGAACCGTCATCTAATTGAATTTTAATTTCTCCCTCTGGTAAATCCTCTCCTATTTGCTCTAAAATACTAGTTTCATATTGAACCTCATCTATTTCACCTGCATTTAATTCAAGTTTTTGCAGTTTTTTGAAGTCTTCAACATCTGTTTTTTTAATATCAATACTTCCATCTGGTTGAGATAAAATTGTTGTGTTTCTTGTTAATTGTAAAATTACATTCGACTCAACATTTTGTACATTAACTAAACCACTCAATCCGAAAAATTGATCACCATCATCTTCATCTGATTCTAGCCAGAAATCAGTACCTTTAACTGTTGCAACGGAGGTAGGGGTAACAACAGTAAAATCGTCTTTACCTTGTTTCGATACTTCAAATTTAACATTGCCCGATGATACGTTAATTTGTTTAATTATTGATCTTTTATCAATTGCACCATAAATGTAAACTTCTGCATCTTTATGAACTTTAATAATTGAGCCATCGTCAAGATATACATACTTTGCAAAACCATTTGAACCGGTAACAATTCTATCATTATTAAATAATGATGTACCTTTTTTTAAATTATCTTTAATTATGGTTCCATCATTTTTTTTATATTCGATTGTCCCTTTTGACTTTGTTATAAGAGCAATTCCATCATTCAAAGAAATTGAAAAAATAAAGATAAAAGAAAATAATATAAATTTGTTACTCATCAATAATAATGGTTTCTATTATAACTCTTTTACCATCTCCGAGGTCTTTTGCAAGCGGACGAAGACCCTCTTCGGTTACTTCTGTTCCGTTTAAGCTCATTGAATAAACGAAATAACCCTCTAATTGTCCTCCAGGCCCAAAAAGTTGGTTATACTTTGACTCACCTAGAAGTTCCTTAATTAGTTCAAGTATATCCACATCTTTATTATCTTCTATTGCAATATCTTCTGGCGATAATATTTTAAATACATAAATAGGACTGAAATCATCACTACTACCAACTGTTGTTTCGTAGGTTCTTCTAACCTGCCACGCATATAACTTGCCCATTTCTAAATCTGCTGCATTGCTTACAGGATATTGAAAGACATTTATATTTGCGGGCAAATTGAAAAAATCATCTGATTGATTCAGTGGAAAACTTGAAATATCATTTATTGCGTCCGCTAAATTAGGATGCTCGGATGGGTTATATTCTGCAATTCTAATTCCGTAAGTACAAGATGAACAGAAATCAGCATTCCAACTAAAAACTGGATAACTAGAAAATATTGATGTTTCTAACGTATCTGCAACTTCACCACCTGGAGAAATAAGTTCCAAAAAAGAAGGTTCATAAACATCGATTGTTCTAATTTCAGTATCTATAATATTGTTCTGACTATCAAGCAGCTTAAAATCAAACATATAGCTTCCGTTTGGAATTTTACCTGTTTGAAGTACAGAAGATGAGAGTTCTTCAAGATTAATATTATTTTCATCAATGCTAAAATTCAACACTTCAATGTTTGCAGAACCAATTGATGAATTTGATAAATTTAAATCTGTATTCCTAAAGTGCAAGGGTCCTAAAACATTAGTAATTTTAAATTTTCCAGAAGATAGTTGCGTGTAAGAGTTAATTCCGATATCAGGAATTTGTATTTTAATTGAAAAGTCAATCGTGAGCGAAATAAGTTCACCTGGAAGATAGCATTCTTGTTCATTAGATTGTATTGCGTAATCGAACATTAATACGTTTGAAACACCGGTTGATAAATCAAACGCGGCAATATAATAACCAACTATATCTTCATTAAAAAAAACTTCGTCAATTGAAAAAGTTTGCTCACATTCTATATTATTTTCATCCGAAAGACTTAATGATGATATCGTAATAGTTAGAATTACTTTAAGTAAATTTTTTTGTATATTAAATGACATATTTTTAATCATGTTAAAATTATAAATTAAATATAGTAACAATAATACATTTTCAACACATAAATATAAAATTATCGTATAACAAAAAAGCCCTAATCTTAAAAAGATTAAGGCTTTCTTAAATATACCGGCAACGACCTACTCTCCCACACTGGTTTCCCGTGCAGTACCATCGGCGCTAAAGAGCTTAACTTCCGAGTTCGGAATGGGATCGGGTGTATCCTCTTTGCTATAATCACCGGAAAATCTTAATTGAGTTTTATTAGAAACATAGATGTTCTATACATGTAATTTTATAAAAATTGATCAAGCCTCACGACTAATTAGTACCACTCGACTAAATACATTACTGTACTTACATCTGTAGCCTATCAATCCAGTATTCTTCTGGTAGTCTTTAGACTCAAAAGAGTAGGGAAATCTTATCTTAGGATGGGCTTCGCACTTATATGCTTTCAGCGCTTATCCCTGCCGAACATAGCTACCCTGCGATGCTGTTGATACAACAACAGGTACACTAGAGGTTCGTCCACTCCGGTCCTCTCGTACTAAGAGCAGATTCCTTCAAATTTCCTACGATCATAGAGGATAGGGACCGAACTGTCTCACGACGTTCTGAACCCAGCTCGCGTGCCACTTTAATGGGCGAACAGCCCAACCCTTGGAACCTTCTCCAGCTCCAGGATGTGACG
>PBGO01000029.1 GCA_002719095.1 Fidelibacterota bacterium | reverse complement strand
AGCTTGTCCTGAATTTTATATTGAATCAAATTTTTCGGGAAATTTAGTTGGAGACATCAATTTTGATAATGTTCTAAATATTCTTGATATTGTTTCAATAGTAAACGTTATTTTAGATTCATCTGATTTAAATTCGTCTAATGCTGATATTAACAACGATTCTGAGGTTAATATTTTGGATGTAATCTTGCTCGTTAATATTATTCTTAACCAATAGAGTACTAAATCATATTTTTAATTTATTTTTTTCACTAATTTGATTCCAAAACTATGAGCTCAGGTAAAATAAAACTTTTTTACATTCTACTTTTAACAGCAGTTATCCCCTTTGAAAATAGAATTAATTTTGAATCTGGTTCTAGTATTTCATATTTAGGATACCATGTGCTTCATAGCTGGATTGGAACGAGTTCTAATTTTGATAGTCGAATTATATGCAATGATGATTCATTAAATGAATGTACTTTAGAAATAGCTGTTCCTCTTTCCACTTTTGATAGTGGTAATTCCACAAGAGATTCAAATATGCTGCTTATGATGAAATCAGGCCAATACCCATTAGTTTTTTTTAAGTCAGAAAAATTTGATATTTCTATATCTTTGAAAGATGATTTTATTATTAAGGGCGAATTAAGCTTTAATGGATTTAAAAAACAAATTATGACTAAAGTTTATCTACGAAATGAAGGCAATTTTATTAAAGGTAATTCAACTTTTAGAATTAATCTTACCGACTTTGAAGTTGAAAGACCTCAGCTTCTATTTATCCCAATGTCAGATGAAGTTGAAATAAATGTAGAATTAATATTTAAAGACACTCTAGAATGACTTCATCATTCATTAAAACAAGACATTAGTTCTAAAGAAATTTGGTCTGCAATCATGATTCCATCTTTATTTAGTTTTACACAGGATTCATCGACTTCAATATACTTGTGTAGATCTAAAGTTTTTTTCTTAAAGTTTTGAAAGGTTTTGGAACTGTAATCATTTTGAATCTTATTAATAACAATTCCAGTTCTTAGTCTCAAACCATTTATTATTATCTCGTTAAAAATATTTTCATTTGTAAGAATTTCTTCATTTTCAATTGGTAATTCATTTAAACTAATCGACTTCATGTAGTCTTTTATATTGCTAACATTCCAATATCTTTTTGAGTTTAAAAATCCATGGCTGGATGGACCAAAAGCGTAACATGGATTCCTATGCCAATGCTGCATATTATGATAGCACTCTCTATTAAATTTTGAATAATTAGAAATTTCATAGTGTTGGTATCCTGCCTCAGTTAACGTTTGAATGGCAGTCTGAAACTTTTCAATATCACTCTCTTCATCAGGCATTACGATTCTTCCAGCTTTGACAAGATTATAAAGTTTTGTCTTTCTTTCAACTGTTAAGGAATATGCAGATATATGTTCTGGATTTAGTTTAATCACTTCTTTTAAATCATTCTTCCAATCTGTATTTAACTGTTGAGGTACACCAAAAATTAAATCTATATTAATATTGCAAAAGCCAGCTTTTCTCGCATTATTAAAGGAACTTATACATTCTGACTTGCTGTGCCAACGAGTCAAATTTTTTAGTGTTTTGTCATTTAGGCTTTGCACTCCAAATGAAAGCCTGTTTATCCCTAAAGACTTAAATTCCTTCATTTTATTAATTTCAAATTCACCAGGATTGGCTTCCAGAGTAAATTCTTTAAGATTATCGATGTTGAAGTTTTTATTAATTTTTTTTATAATTTTTTCAAGTTGTTTTGATGTTAAAAGACTTGGTGTTCCACCGCCAACGAAAATAGTTTTTATTAATGGTTTAGTTTCATTTTTTTTGCATGTAAGATCAATTTCTGTACAAAGCATGCTAACAAAATCATCTATTAAATGTTCGGATTTTGTTAATGAATAAAAATCACAGTAAATACACTTATCGCTACAAAAAGGTATGTGTATGTATATGCTCGCATTTTCCATAAAAAATATGTGTTAAAATTAAAGTTAATTTATATATTAAGATATTAATTCCTCAGGTTATAGTGCAAAAAAATGATATAAAAATCGATATTGAACAAATGTCTATAAATCAGGCCAAAGCTTTGATTATGGACATGGTTCGTGGTGCAGACTCCGGTCACACAGGGGGACCTTTTTCTTCTCTTGACTTCACATATGTTCTGTATAAAGATTTTCTGAAATTTAACCCTGATGACCCAGATTGGTTCAACAGAGATAGGTTTGTTTTGTCAGCAGGTCACGAGTCTGCGCTACTGTATACTATGTTGTATTATGTTGGTTGGCTAGATATTCAAGATTTGAAAGATTTTAGAAAAATTGGTTCAAGAACACCAGGACACCCGGAACGTGGCATAACCCCTGGTGTTGAGGCAACAACTGGGCCATTGGGGCAAGGGGTTGGAAATGCTGTAGGATTGGCTGTTGCTGAATCAGTTTTGAGAAATCAATTTGGTAGTGATATTATCAATCATTTTACATACTTTCTCCACAGCGATGGAGACATTCAAGAACCTGTTGCATTAGGCTCAGTTGCAATAGCGGGGCACTGGGGTCTTTCAAAGCTTATTGGCTATTATGATGCAAATGAAGCACAAATATCAGGAGAAGTTGATAGATCAGACTCAGTTGATTATGTCAAGTTCTATGAATCTAATAACTGGCACGTACAAGAGGTTGATGGACAAAATAGAGATCAGATAAGAAACGCTATCAGATATGCACAGATGGAAGTAGAAAAACCATCAATAATAATTGGACACAATGTTATTGCTCCTGGATGCGCTACTATGGAAGGCGATCATAACACTCATGGAGCACCGCTACCTCATGATGAAATAAAAAAAACAAAAATCAAACTTGGTCTCGAAGCTGATAAATTTTTTCATGTAACAAAAGATGTTATATCCGACTTCAGAGAGTCTTATTCTTATGCAAGAACTGAAGCCGAGGCTTGGAATACAGCTCTTAGAAATAAGTTGGCTTCTGACCAAAAATTTTCATCAAGCTGGAACATTTGTATTAATAATCAGGATGCTTTGATAGAATGGCCAAAATATAAATATGGACAAAATATCGCTACTAGAAAAGTATGGGGTGCCGTAATAGAATCAATGGCTCCTAAAATCAAAACTTTAGTTGGAGGTTCTGCAGATTTGGAGCCTTCAAATTGTACTACCGGTTTTGCTAATATGGTAAAAGATTTTAATAAAACAAATCATAAAGGCAGAAACTTTGCTTATGGGGTTAGAGAATTTCCAATGGGAACAATAAATAACGGAATTGCACAACATGGTGGTTTAAAAGTTTTTGGTGCTAGCTTCTTTGTTTTCTCTGACTATGAAAGACCTGCAATTAGAATGAGAGCTCTGCAAGAATTACCAGTAATTACAGAGTATACTCATGATTCAATTTTTGTTGGAGAAGATGGTCCAACGCACCAACCAATTGAACATCTTATGGCGTTAAGAGCAATACCTAAATTACTAGTACTAAGGCCTTGTGACGCAAATGAAGCAGTTGTTGCTTCTAAGATTGCATTTGAACAATCAAAATATCCATCTTTGATTCTTCTCTCTCGTCAAGCTCTTCCCGTTCTTAATCGTGATATTTACTCTTCTGAAAAAGGATTTCGAAAAGGTGCATATGTTTTATCCGATTATGACAACTCTAAAAAAGAGAAAATAAGTATTTTTTGCTCTGGATCTGAGGTAAGTCTTGCAATAGATGTTATGAAAAAATTAGATAATTTCAATATTAGAATTGTCAATTTTGGTTGTTGGGAGCTTTTTGAAATGCAGAGCGATGATTACAAAAAAGAAATAATATTTGATTCAAGTCATAAAGTTTCTATTGAAGCAGGTGTAACAGATGGTTGGCAAAAATATACTTCTAATACTGGTTTAAATATTGGAATTGATAGTTTTGGAGAATCTGGTCCTGGTAAAGATGTTGCAGAGAGTCTTGGTTTAGACGTTGATTCAATAACGAAAAAAATTATTAAATTCGTTCAGCAAAAGTAGTACAACTCTTTTATTCCAAGGAAATTATCATAAAAAGTATTAAATTACTCTTCAGTTTATTTAATTATTTCAAATTATTTTTAAATATAGCAAAAATAGAGGAGTTGTTATATGGTAAAATGGAACAAAGAAAATTTCATAAAAACAGTTAAAACTAATTGTTTCGGTCACACCACTAATGTTATTGTGGATCTTGTCAATTTTAGTGAAGACACTGCAGACAATCTTCAGTGGGGCAAGGGTGAGAATTGTGGTACTATGACTTATAAATGCAAGAGTGAAGATTATGGTTTAGTCCCTTTATTTAATATTACGACTAACGGAAAGATTAAATTTCATATTAATCACATGCGTGATAGAGTAGAAGCTAAAGAGATTATAAAAGATTATCAAATAAAGCTGGAGGCTAACTTTTTAATGGATTTCGATTCAGAACTTTATCCATCAGATCTTTCGCATAAAATTGAGGATTTATTCAATATTAAAACAGAAGTCGATCACTTCCAAGATACAATAGCTGGAATCAGCGCCCGTTTAAAACAATAGCCAATATGTTATGAATATTATTTTAAAAATTCATCTCCTATTGATTCTAGGAGGAATAACTTTTTCTATTACTGCTGATGCTGGTGAAGATATTACTGTTAAAACTTTCCATAATGGCAGCATTGATTCTAATTTAACTTTTTTCGAAAATGTATTAGATGGTTCTTCATCTATTGGTGTTATTGATTCATACTTATGGGAGCAAGTTAATGGTGATGAGTTAGTTGATATCATCAATCAAAACCAGTCTGTTGCCTCATTTTCATCTTCTGTTGGATATGGAGAAAATGACAAAGTATTTACATTCAAGCTAACAGTATCCAATTTGACAGATTCAGATGAAGATTTTATAACTATTACTGTAGAAGATGAAGAAAATACTGCTCCAGTAGTAACCTTCCAAGGTCTTGATGACAGTGAAAATAATTCTATAAATTGCGGAGGTTCAATTGAGGGAAGCGAGGATGGATTCGAGTGTATTTTACTTTTTTTAGATGATTATTTACTCGATATAGTAGATCCAGAAGGGGACCAAATATCATCATCTGATTGGTATGATGAGGACAATAACATACTTTCATCTCAAGCTTATTCGGTTACTTTTACAAGTTCCGAACCTAGATATCTAATCTATCGGGCAATTGATGTATACGGAGATTACAACGATGCTGTTATAACTATTAATTCTTCGGTCCAAAATACATACCCAATGATTTCAATGCAAGAAAGTGTTTACTTTGTTGATGAATATATTGATTTAAACTCAAACGGAGTATGGGATTCTGGAGATCAATATAACTCGATAATAATTGAAGCGCAAATATCAGACAACGAACATTTGATTGATGATTTAGAAATTAATTGGTCTATATCATGTACTGGAGATGGTTGTGTCTCATTTGAAGAATTTACTGACTCAAATGGAAATGGAAAATATGATGATGGAGAAGATTTTCTAGATTGTGGATTGGATAGGATATGTTCAAATAATGTTGATTGTACTTTTCCTGACATCAATCAAACAGAAGGTAATGGTCAATGGGACCAAGCAAATTTACTGGAATTTTCTAGTTCTGAAAATATTGATTCATCAACGGGTATTGTATCTGCTATCTTTTATCCTCCCGAAGTAAGATATAACTCAGATAATGTCCAATACACAATTTCTGTTACTGCTAGAGATCCATTTCAACAGAATGACAGTTCAATTTCACCTTCAATTGCTAGTTCAACAATTATAGTTCAAAACATTAATCAGCCTCCAGAAATCGTATCTTACGATTTTGAAACATCTACTGAAGATGAAAGCTTTTCAATTTTTATAAGTGACTTTGAAATATGTGATCCTGATAACTTAGATAATGAAATTAACATGGTTATATTAAATGGTTCTGATTATGAAATAATTAATCAATCTCAGAATTTAATTATGCCTATTACGGAAGATTTGCAAGAATCTACCATTGATATCTCATTCATATTTGATGATGGCGAGGATTTTAATAACATTACAGCTTTTAACGCAGAGCTAGTAGTTATGCCAGTTAATGATATTCCTGAAATCATTGGGCTCGCTCCCAACTTCGATTTTTATGAGGATAATTCGTTTGAATTATCTATTGAAAACTTAATTATTGATGATCCTGATAACAGTTTTTGGACTTTGTATGTTTATGAAAATGACTCATCACCATTTTCGGTTGAAGAACTAATCATTACTCCTTTTCAAAATTATAACGGGGATTTAATAATTCCTGTTAAAATTGAAGACGATGAAAATGAAAGTGAGATATTTAACCTTACATTGAACTTAATTCCTGTTAATGATCCCCCAACAAGTATTTGGGATCAGCAAGACAGTAATCAATTCAACCTATTTATGTCTGAAGATTTTGAGGATAGCGTCTTATTCAATTTCAACGAAGTCTTTAGTGATATCGATGATGATTATCTAACGTTCAACTATCCAGCAGATCAAAATTTTAATTTATTTAATCATGTTTTAAGCGAGTCTGGTGATTTCATAATAGAGTCATTATTTAATATTAATTCTGGGATTAATGAACAAGATGTGTTTGATGTGAACTCATTTGATATATCTGTGCAAGATTCTTCTGAATCTATATCAGAGATTTATAATTTTGAGGTGGCTGTTTTACCGAAAAATGATCCGCCAATTCTTTATTCAGGTTCAGAATATGTTGATATGTCTCCCATTGGTGGAGAATTAAAATCAGTAACAATAGATTTGATGTCTAGCGAGTCTACAAATGAGGGAGAAGATTCCCCGTATGTTTATGATGTTGAAGGTGATTCTTGGGAGTTCAAAATTACAGATTGTCCTGACAATGGAAAATTAATAATAGGCGAACATTATGAAGATTCTGGAATTGATGGGTGTCATGACATATATGAGGACGGAATTGGGGGTTGCTTAAATGTACCTGACTTTGGTTTTGATGGTTGTGATGATGAGTACGAGGATGGTGAGGGTGGATGTTTGGACGAGATAAATACCGTATATATTTCATCTGATCCAAATGGAGATAATATTGATAAAAATGGTGATAACTATGATTATTTTAATAATCCAAATGGAACAGAATTAAATTGTAATTGGGATGAGGGTGAATTTTATCAAGACGACAACTTTAGTCAAAGTTGGGATTCATTCAATACTCAATTTATATATCAGCCCAATCCAGGTTTCAGATGCGTTGATCAAATTAAATTCAAAGTCATAGACGATGGTTTTGACTTTGTAGAGAATAATGGAGTTGCGTTGGTCGTTGAAAATCCCTCGGAGAGTAATGAGGTTATTGCAGAGGTTTTCGTTGACTTATGTAATTTTTCTCCAGAGATAATTGCTTATGATCAGGAGAGCATATCAGATATTACACTTACTGAAGATGGAGTCCTGAATGTTGATGAAATTAATTTAGATTACTTTGAATTTATCGATCTAGATGGAGACCAGATAAATAAAATTCATGCAGTATCATGGAATGATTATGGAAAAGATGGCTTGCCAAACACAAATGATGAAGGAGAGGGTAATAATCAATGGGATGATGGTGAAGGATGGGCTGATTGTGGTTTAGATGGTATTTGTCCTGAAGATCTCAACTATCCAGGTCCAGATTTTGGTGAGGGGGATGGACAAATAAATGAACAAATTATTGATAATGAGCGATATTCAGTAAATTCTGAATGTAGTTTGGCTGAGATTTACAGTCAATCGGAGTGTGAGTATAACGGAGGAGAATGGATAACTACAGTAATTTTTCAAGAAGATTACAACGGTCAAATAAGCGTTGCATTAAGGGCCAATGATGGAAAAAGTGCATACAATCTTAGCGTACCTTTCATTGTCGACTTTTTTATCGATGCTGTTAACGATCCTCCAAGCATCATAAATGCATATTTTTTAACTTCATCAAATGATACAATTAATTATATTTTCGAGGATGATTACAATATAGAGTTTAAGGTCGAATTTTTTGATATTGACTCATCCTCTGATTTAAACAACAATCCATTCAATTTAGATAATTTAGATTGGGAGTTTATATCACAAAATGATAAGTTGTTTGTCAGCGAAACATCCCCCAATACTTTTTACATCGATTCTGTTCAGAAAGATTGGAATGGTCAAGAGATTTTATCTCTTAGAGCCTGCGATGAAGAATCTAGATACTGTAGTGATTATGATTTCACAATAAAGACTCTTCCTGTAAACGATTTACCGTTCAACTTTTCTGCAAATTATAGTGACCGGCAATCATCATTGGAAGATTCAACGATATATGAGGATAATTTTTTACCAGATGGTCAACAAAATAAAATTATTGAATATGCAATCAGCTATAATGACGTAGATTGTGATTCAGCTTTAAATAATTTTCATTATAATCCAGATGATTTTTCTATTGACCCAATACCATTTGATCCAGCTATTTTTATTCCAGATGAATTGTTGTGGGAAACAGATTATTTAGGTGATATTTTAGAAGATTTTTCTCTAGATAATTACATACAGTTTGAAAATAATTGTAATGATGACCTTAAATTTTATAAACAAATTCATTTCAATACATTGAAAGATAATTGGAATGGTAACGACACCATACCTATGAATATATCATCAAATTATAATAATCAGCTTGTTATGCTTGATACAGTTCTTCTCCCAGTTGAAGTACTACCTCTTAATGACTCTCCTGAAGACTTTAATATTGATGCTGAACTTTATAACTACTCACTAGACCAAACAACTTTTTATACACCTTGTGAATTTGATAACGACCCTGAATGTACTGAAATTATACATGGTTATCCATTTTCAAATGAGGATAATTTTTTTAGGCTGCATAATGTTCTAGATAATAATGGTGAAGTCTTAATAAAGCAATCCGTTGATTATTCAAATTTCGATTTGGGTAAAATTATTTTTAAATGGGATAGAACTTCCGATATAGACCTTGATCTAGATTTGAACAATTATTATAGACCAGAACTATTTTACAGAGTTGAGCTCGTTGAGACGGGCGAATATGATGATTTGAATCAGAATGGAATATATGATTTTGGTGAACCTTGTCAGGATATTAACCAGAACGATATATGTGACCCACCAAGTGAATTTAGGTATATACTTGCAGAGATTCCTGATTCAATTTTTCAGGAAAATAACTCATGTCTAAACATTATTGGAGATAATAATATTTGCTCAAACGATAACTTTGCGTTTACAAATAGCAATCAATTTGGTTGGACAATAGTTGACATTGCTCAGCCCTTTTTTAGATATAAAGATGGTTTTTTTGATAATCCGAATGCGCAGTCTGGTCCTTTAGGGTTTCGTACATATGTTGATAGCTCTCTTAATGACAATGGATATAGTTATATTGATTACTTTGGAACTACAGAATATAAATGGAAGGTAACCGCCTATAATAGATGGTGGGACTATTTTTCAAATAATGAAAACGAAACAATATCAGAATCTGAAGAAATGAGATTTTTTATTGATTTGGAGAGACCTTACAGTAATTTTTCGATTATACAAAACCCCATTTTTAGTGAACTTTATGAATTATACATGATAACAAATGAAGAAGTTTTCATTAGTGAGTCATCTTTGTTCATAAATGATACTCCATTCAATATTTTACCATTTGATGAAGATGATAATATTCTTGGTAATAGCGAATTTTTTTATTACTCGGGTCAGTTTGGAGTAGATGGAACTGGAATATACAAATTCGAACTTTATACTCTGGACTTGTTAAAAAATGCTGGAATTTCAGATTATTCGGTATCTTTTGTTTACGCTCAAGAAGGTGTTTTCTCTGATTCACAATCACCCTCAAAACAGATCAATTTAATCATACCCGATTATTCTGTTGTAAATAGTAGTGGTATCTTAATTTCTGAATCATCATTAAATTTGGTAAATTCGGAAATGAAATCTATTTCTGATGAAGTAATACTTAGTAGTCCAAATTTAGAGCTTAAGTCACCAATGAAAATTAGATTTAAAAAAGACGGTTTGGATACTGAGAACGTAAATATCTGTCATAAAAATGAGTATAATGTATGGGTTCCTATCAAAACTGTTGAAAACACAGATTTTTTTGAAGCAGAAATTTCAGATATCGGATCTTTTGGACTATTTGAATTTAAAGATTCGATTAATTTGGTCCCAAATGAATTTGATATTGTTGATTTGTATCCAAACCCATTTAACCCAACATTAAATGTGCTGGTAAGCATTCCATACGAATCTTTCTTAAATGTTGAAATTTTTGATTTAAATGGAAAAAAAATTAAAACCCTTTTTAATGAAAAAGTTAATCAGGGTAATGTCAATCTTGAATGGGATGGGCTATCTGACAATGGAGCTAATATTAGCTCAGGTGTGTATTTTGTAATGACAAAATTCAACAATCAAACAATTACTAAAAAAGTCACAATGCTGAAATGATAAAAATACTGTATATATTATTAATAATAATGTTTAACCAATCTTGCGATTCTTTTAATGAGATAATATCTGAGCTTGATGAGTCTGAAATTGATTTAGAGTTCGAGTATTATATTCAAGAAGGCTGGTCCTCATTTCAATCATCTGATTACATAGGAGCCTCAACTTTTTTTAATTACATAATTGATGCATTTAAAAATTCGGATTCCCAAAGTTCATCAACGATTGGTCCTGATTTATTATTTGAAGCGTATCATGGTACAGCTTGGTCTCAAGTCTTTAGTGCAAATGTTTCTGAAAATTCTGATCAAAAAGCACATTTGAGAGAAAATTCTTATTCAAATTTTTTTATTTCTGACAGTATTCTTAAAGAAATTAATTTTGAATCTGCAAATTATTCATTTGATTACGATTGCGATATTATTGCTGGAAAGATACTTTATCATGATTATAAAATATATTCTGGTTTCAGTCAGTATTTTTCTTTTGATGGAGATAGTCAATATTTAGATGAAGTTGAGGTTTTTAGTACAGGCGAAGATTTTGAAGATTCAAATTTAAATGGTCTATATGATGAGGTCGAGCAATTTACTGATTATAATCAGAATGGTTACTTCGAGCCGGGATTAAATTTTCTTGTAAATAAGCTCATCGATGATTGTCCAGATTATAATTTTCCATTCCAAAAATTAAATATTAATAATTTTAAGATGATGTTAATAAAAGACTATCTAAGAAAAGGAATGTATAACCAAATTCTTAGTTTTATTGGTACTATGAATCTGCCTACAATTAATTTGGAATTTCAACTAAATTCAGAGACTCCACTGAACGAAGATTTATTTTTAATTGGAGATTTCCAAAATAAAGTTATTGATTCAAGCGATCTTTACGTTCTAGATGCTGAAGGTAAAGTTATTATAAATGTTACACCATTTCTTCCTTGCAACCTTGATGGGCTTTCCACTATTTCTCAATCTAGCGAAGAAAAGCTAAGAGATGAGTTATTGGATTGCATTGATACATATTTCGAAACAAGTACTCAAGTAAATTTCAGATATAAATTTATAAATGGGCCATATGATGGTAATATTAATAATCAAGAAAATGATTTAACCAACAGTTGTTCTGATAGTGATGGCTATAGGTCAATAACAATTGAAACGGAAAATGATACTTCTCCCATATCAATTAATCATTGCTATAATTCTTGTTCTGATTCGTGTTATAATTATTAACATCTTGTAACAAATAAAATCAATTAATATTGTTAAATTACTTGTGTTGGTAATAAAACATATGATTTTTAAATTATTTATATCAAATTTTGCACTTGCTACTCTCTTAATCGCAACTGAACTCCCTATAGGTTTCACTCAAGAAGAATGGAACAACAGGCATTTAATCTTAAACATGGGTAGAGAAACTGAGCCTCCAGAAGGACCAGTAAGAAGCATAGCAGAATATGAGCCAATGCAAGGAGTACTAATCAGATATCCATTTGGTATTAATACCTCACTTATTAAAGAAATTTCCTCAGATGAGATCGTATATTGTTTGGTTTCATCTAGTTTGCAAAATGCTGCTTTTAACACTATGAATAATGCGCAAGTTAATATGGATAATGTAGAATTCATTATTGGACCCACCGATTCCTATTGGACTCGAGATTATGGGCCGTGGTGGGCAGTTGATGCTAACGGAGATGCTGTTATAATCGATTTTACTTATAACAGACCTAGAATAAACGATAATCAAGCTCCGCTCAAAGTTTCGAGCCATTTAGATGTACCTTATTATTCTGCTGATTTTATTTCGACCGGTGGAAATTACATGACAGATGGATACGGTGCTTCTGCATCTTCTCATATTGCTTATACTGAAAATGATGAATGCTTAACAAACGATGATTCAAGTGTACCTCTTTCCCCATGTAATTATGTTGATGAGAAAATGCTAAATTATTATGGAGTTAATAATTATCATGTCATTGCTGATCCAAATAATGATTACATCGACCATATAGATTGCTGGGCGAAGTTTTTATCATCATCCAAAATTCTAATACGTCAAGTTCCCCTTAATCATCCGCAGTATGATGAAATAGAGCAAATTGTTAATTATTTCGCAGAAAACACGAGTTATGAGATAATTAGAGTTAATACTCCTAATAATGAACCTTACACAAATTCATTGATTCTTAATAATAAAGTTTTCATACCAGTCATGAACAGTATTAACGATTCAGATGCTATAGAAGTTTATGAATCAGCTCTTCCGGGATACGAGATTCTTCCATTTACAGGAACATGGGAGTCAACAGATGCTTTACATTGCAGGATTAAAGGTATTCCTGATTTAAGTTTTTTTAGTATTAATCCTGGAGATTTAAACATTGATAACATTATTAATATACTTGATATTGTTCTATGTGTTAATTTTGTCTTAGGTGAAGAAATACCAACATCTGTACAATTTAATAATGCAGATATGAACTCAGATGAAACACTTAATGTATTGGATGTAATTTTAATTGTTAATGAGGTAATAGAATGATAAAAAAAATAATTTTAACAAATTTTATACTATTTAGTTTTTTCATTTCAGGCAATATTGAAATTTATTCAGAAATAATAGTTAATAAACCTGATGATACTACAATAGAAAAATTAAGAAAAAGCGTTCACATAGATCATTTGCACAGATTACATAACGGTGACATTCAATTTGTTGTTTCTGCAAGTGATATGAAAATAATTAATTCTTTGGAAATTGATTATGATATTATTATTGAAGATCTTGAGTCTTTTTATTTATCTCGTTTAACTGACAACTATACTAGAGAGTTTGGTTTAGGATCTATGGGTGGCTATTACACTTTCGATGAGATTGTTAATAATCTTGATTTAGTGTTTTCAGAATGTTCGGATATTATAAGTCAAAAAGTATCCATTGGCCAGACTTATGAAGGAAGAGAAATATGGGCAATTAAGTTTAGTGATAACCCAAACATTGATGAAGATGAAGCCGAAGTACTTTACACAGGTTTGCATCATTCCAGAGAGCCAATGAGTTACATGAATCTTTTTTACTACATGTATTGGTTATGCGACAATTATGGTATTGATGATTTAGCAACAAAAATTATTAATAATAGAGAATTGTGGTTCATTCCTGCTATTAATCCTGATGGATTAGTCTATAATCAAACTATAGCTCCTGGTGGTGGCGGAATGCAGAGAAAAAACATGCGCGAGACATGTTCATCTACTCCAACCGGTGTTGATTTGAATAGAAATTATGATTTTATGTGGGCATTAGATGACCAAGGTTCAAGTGGTGATGGATGTAATGAAACTTACAGAGGTTCAAGTGCATTTTCTGAGCCTGAAACAAGAGCAGTTAGAGATTTTACTAACGAACATGACTTCCCTATTGCTTTTAATTATCATAGCTATAGTAATTTGATGATTTATCCCTATGGTTTTGATTATGAAAACACTGTTCCAGAAGAGGATTTGCAAACTTTTATAGATTACGGACAAGATATGGTTCAGTTCAATGGTTATGCCTTAGGAACAGGAACAGATTTATTATATCCCGTCAATGGAGAAGCCTGCGATTGGATGTATGGAGAACATCAAATTTTTGCTTACACACCAGAGATTGGGTCCCAACAAGATGGATTTTGGCCAGCGACTGATAGAATAGTTCCTCTTGCTGAGGATAATTTATATCCCAATCAATTCATAGCTATTCATGCTGGAGCAAATATTAAATCTGAATTAATAACTAACGCGTCAGATTCATATCTACAGGGGAACTCGTACCCATTATCAATTAGCTTAAATAATGTGGGTTTATCTGAATCTCAATCGACAACCTACTTATCAATACAGTCAGATCAATTAAATATCGAGATTGATGATATTGTAATAAGCTCTATTGATGGGAGGTCTTCCATTGATTTCGGTGTTGTAGGTGACTTTACAATTCCAATCACTTTTCCCAGTGGGGGAGAAATTACAATTGATTTAATAGTTCAGAATGATCAGGAGTTTACTTCAAATTCATCTTTAACTTTTCTAGTTGGTGAGCCTTCTGTCATTATTAGTGATAGCTTTAATACTAATGATTATCTGGACTGGGTTTTTGCTGGTGATAGTGACTGGAGAATTTCAAATGAATTTTTTAATTCTCCTTCTTCATCAATTTCTTCCGGAGCAATAGAAAATAATCAACAGTCGTCCTTAATATTAAATGTAGATATGCCATCTGCTGGTAGTCTTGAATTTTTTTACAAAGTATCATCAGAATATAGTCCATCTGGTGAAAATTTTTATGATGGTCTAACTTTCTTTGTTGATGGTCAAGAATTTGGAAAGTTTCAACCTGAATCAGATGGAAGTTCTCCATGGAATGTATTTTCTTCCGACTTATCTATTGGATCACACGAATTAATGTGGACATATTCAAAAGATGGTGGTGGAGGTTCTACTGACTGTTCAAATTCAGGCTGTTATGATGCAGCTTTCATTGATGATCTAAAAATCTTTGCTTATTTAGATAGTAATCTTCTAATAGGAGATCTAAATCAAGATTTATCGCTTAATATCCTTGATGTAGTTGTATTAGTTAACTACGTTTTGGGAATTGATTCTCCAAGCAATGACGACTTTATTCTATCAGATATAAATGGTGATAATGCACTAAATGTAATTGATATTGTCAATTTAGTTAATTTAATCCTTTCCTAGATATATGAAACTTTTTTTGATTCACACAGGTTATTATAATAAAACTTTGGATGATGGATTTTATGAACAACACTCAAATATTTTTGTGGCTGCTAAAGATGTTTACTCAGCAAGAGAAAAAGTTAAAAAAAGAAAAATTTATATTGATAATAAAATGCATATCGATGGAATTCAAGAAATTAAAAATATTGATGGTTATGACATAAAACTGTCTAAAGATAAGTCAAATCAAAAAAATAAAATTTATAACCACTACCAAGTAAGATTTTTAAAAAAATCTCTTTAAGTCATTAAACTCCTTTTTTATCAGGACCCCAAATAAGTTTATGTAGTTGAGTTTGCAGTCTAACATTAAGACCGTCATTTAATATCCAATTGCACAATTCCTTAATGTCAATAGAACCGTAAATTGGAGAAAATAAAATCTGGCATTTTTCGTTTAAATTATACTTAACAATTTTTGATTTTGACCAATTGTAATCTTCTTCGTTTCCAATTACAAATTTTATTTCATCTTTATTATCGATATCATTTAATATGCTCCAATCATTTTTATGCTTCATTTTACTTGATGGGCACTTAAAATCTACTATTTTTATAACTTCTTTTGGAACATTCTCCAAGCTTAACGAACCGCTTGTTTCAAGCATTACAGAATAACCATCTTCTATTAATAATTGCATTAAATCGACTGATTTTTTTTGTAGAAGGGGTTCTCCTCCTGTAATCATTGCAAGTTTCGTTGGATATTTTTTTATTTCTGTATTAATATCAGAAAAACTCATATTTCTACCTTCATAAAAAGCATATTCTGAATCACAATAAGAACATCTTAAATTACAATATGTCAGACGAATAAATACGCAGGGAAGTCCAGTATATGATGATTCGCCCTGAATACTGTAAAATATTTCGTTAATTTTTAGTTTCATTATATAATAATATT
>PBGO01000022.1 GCA_002719095.1 Fidelibacterota bacterium | reverse complement strand
TAACGAGTTGCTTGTTGGTTCAGGTATATGGGATGGTGAACAACTAGAAATTGTTAATGTTGGCTCTATAGATAATTGTGCTTTTGGTGGATTTCAGCTTCCAGGTTACCAAGAAGGAAATCCAATAGTTATTAAAATTTATAAATCAAACCTTAACTTGGAATATCAGGCATCTGCAGTTTTCTCTGCAGGAACTGGGACATTCGGTGATTTGTTTGTAGCTATTTCAGAAATTTCATTACAAGATTCAAGTTGGGGTTGCACTAATTCTGATGCCTGTAATTTTTCAGAAGAAGCAACTCAAGATGATGGTAGCTGCTGGTATCCCATAGATGGTTGTAATTGCGAAAATGGACAAGGTGCAACTTTAGATTGCAATGGAGATTGTCAAGGACAAGCTTTTATAGATATTTGCGAAGTTTGTTCTGGAGGAAATTCTGGTCATGAAGCGAATAGTGATATTGATTGCAATGGGGATTGTTTTGGACTAGCTTTCTTAGACACTTGCGAAGTTTGTTCTGGAGGAAATTCTGGTCATGAAGCGAATAGTGACATTGATTGCAATGGGGATTGTTTCGGAGAATTAGTAATTGATGAGTGTGGTGAATGTGGAGGAGATGGTATTTCAGATGGTGCATGTGACTGCGATGGAAACATTGAAGATTGCAGCGGAGAGTGTGGAGGATCAGCAGTAATTGATGCGTGTGGTATTTGTGGTGGTCCTGGTGCAATTTATGAATGTGGATGTAATGAACTAGAACCTGGTGCATGTGACTGCGATGGAAACATTGAAGATTGTAGTGGTGAGTGCGGAGGTTCCTTAGTAATTGATGAGTGTGGTGAATGTGGAGGAGATGGTATTTCAGATGGTGCATGTGACTGCGATGGAAATATTGAAGATTGTAGTGGTGAGTGCGGAGGTTCCTTAGTAATTGATATATGTGGTGAGTGTGGCGGTGGTCAAACAGATCCTAATGATTGTGTTGACGGTTGTGTTGAGGGCTATACTTATGATTGTAACAATACTTGCCAGCTTNAAGNATTGCTTGGAAATAATGAATGCAATAACGGTTCAAATGGAGNAGCAGATTTTAGCTGCGAAGAATTNTATTTCGATAATGGAGATTGTCCAGTTGGACTTCTTTATTTTGGTGAAATAAATCAAGAAAATAATTCTTTNCCAGTTTATCTTGATTGCGTTTTCCCAGTAACAAATTATAATTTTAGTATTAGTGGAATTAATGGATTCAATTTATCGGATGGTATGATANATGACCCATCTTTTGTGTTAGATCCAGTAGTAANCAATAATTNAATTAATTGGGTTTCAATAACTAATCCCTTACCGCANAATTATGGGCTTTTATTTGATATTAACTATGAAGAAATAGATGGAGACATATGTTTTCTTGNTTCTANTATTGTGACAGTNCANGGTGAAGAATACCAGGCAGANCTTGGAGATTGTATTNGTCTAAATTCTTTATCAAATGATGATATTNTGATACCTGGNGATTATGTTTTAGAGCAAGCATATCCAAANCCATTCAATCCAGAAATTAATATACCTTTTTCAATATCAACCATGAGTCTTGTAAAAATTGATATTTTTGATATAAATGGTAACTTAATCCACAATGTNACAAACNATTTCTATAGCTCTGGTCGACATTCTTTAATATGGAACGCTAAATCTTTTTCATCTGGAACATATCTTGTTGTTGCAGAGATTCGGTCTGAAATATATCAACAAAAAGTTGTATTNATGAAATAATTAGATGTCAGCTTTAATACAAGTAAAGAATCTAAAAAAATCTTTCAAAATATTTAAACGTAATCCCGGCTTAAAAGGTGCTGTTAAATCTTTCTTTAATCGGCAATACGAAGAATTATGTGCTGTAAAAAATTGCTCGTTTGACGTTGATAAAGGAGAGATAATTGGAATTCTTGGAGAAAATGGNGCGGGTAAAACCACACTTATCAAGATGATGGTAGGCTTACTTCATCCAACATCTGGTTCGCTTCTAATTAATAATTATAATCCNTGGGAACGNAAGAATCAATTTTTAAAAAACATATCAATCGTAATGGGTCAAAAAAATCAACTCTGGTGGGATATTCCTGCATCAGAATCNTTTCTTTTGAATAAAAGCATATACAATATAAGCGATAGAGATTATAATNCGAGAATGAACGAACTTGTTGATTTGCTTGGNGTGAGAGAAAAATTAAATATTCAAGTNAGAAGACTATCNCTTGGAGAAAGAATGAAGATGGAAATTATTGCAGCACTACTGCATAATCCAAGTATTGTTTTTCTTGATGAGCCTACNCTTGGTCTAGATGTNATATCTCAATCAAAAATCAGAGACTTTATTAGAAAGTATAATAGAGAAAACAAAACAACTTTTATAATCACAAGTCATTATATAAAGGATATCCAAGAATTATGTGAAAGAGTGTATGTAATTCATAAGGGAAAAGAACTTTATGATGGAAACTTTAATGAGCTTATCAAGAAAATCAATCCAAAGAGTAAATTATCTTTTGAATTTAACGAAGAACCAAATCAAGATTTTATTAAAGAATTAAAAAATACTTACAATATATCATTAATTAATAATCAANTATTTATAGAGCTTGAAGACGANAAAATTAAAAATCTTCTAACNCAGCTACTCAGGCATAGCTCATCAAGAAAGTTTTCAATTGAAGAGCTTCCTGTTGAGGAAGCAATGAAAGCCTTTTTTACCAATCCTGACCTTTTTCTTTAATGAACGAAATTTTTAAAAAGTATTATTCAGTCTTGAAAATGAGTTGGATTCAGACTCTTGAGTATAGGGCAAATGCACTTGTTGGAGCTTTCGCAGTTTTATCTGGACTGCTCATTGAATATCTTTTGTTAAGCAAAGTTTTCGAAAACGAGATTCAAACTAACCAGTCTATAAAAACTTTTGTCTCATTTAATCACATGATGGTTTATATCATGTTATGTATGATGATTGGTCAGCTAAAGTCATCTTGGCATAATTCGCTGATGATGATNGATGAGATTCGATCTGGAGAATTGAATAAGTANTTAACAAAACCTATATCATACTTTACTTATAACTTTATGAATTTCATTGGTCATAATTCTTTATTTTACATTGTATACTTTGTTATGATGACTATAACTCCAATTATAATTGGTCCAGGGTATATTTTTATGGGAATTTTTCAAATTTTAGGTTTTTTAATAGCGTTATTTATNTCAATTTTTTTATCCTACACAATATATTTTTCAATGNTTTGTTTTGCTTTTTGGTTTGGAGAAGTCAGAGCACTTATTGTTTCATATAATATTCTNAATATATTCNTATCTGGTCAATTAATTCCAATAGCTTTATTCCCAGATGGATTAAAAAGTTTTGTNATGAATTCGCCATTTCGATTTATGGTTGACTTNCCAGCAAGTATTGCGACAATGGAGTATTTCGATATAGATTATTTTATTAATGGAGTTTTCCTACAAATTTTCTGGAGCATTTTAATGATGTTTATTGGAAAATCTATATACTTTTTTGGTATCAAACAATACGAGGCATTCGGTGCGTAGATATTTCAAATTGTGGGTTAGATTTTTACTTAATAGTTTAACTAGAGAGTTAGAGTTTAAAGCAAATTTNATATCTCAACTTATTGTAGATTTAATTTANTATTTAAGTTTNTACTTATTTTATTATGTTATTTTTCAGTTTACAGATACNATTGGAGAATTTAACAAAGAGACAGTTATAATCTTTATGATTGTCACTTATATGATAGANGCTGTTTTTGAATTCTTTTTCTCAGCAAATATTGGAGAATTTAATACAATGGTTGTTAAAGGAAACCTAGATTTCGTTCTTACCAAACCTGTAAACTCACAATTTTTAGTTTCTTTTAGATATGTCGGATTTAATGGNTTAGTTTCTTTGACTATTTTAAGTTCACTGTTATTATACCTTGTATATGACTACCCTCATTCAGAAATTGGATATATAAATCTTNTTCTGTTCNCTATATCATTTATAATGGGAAATATAATTTGGTATTGTACTGATTTNATNGTTCATTGCTTATCTTTTTGGTTTAAGAATTTTTCTGTTTCAGGTTGGTTAAGTAATAATATTAGGCAGTTTTCTAGAAGACCTGACACAATTTATTCAGGGTTTCTTAGAAAAGTTTTATTTTCATTTGCACCCATGGCTTTAATTGCTTCTGTCCCAGTTAGATTTTTGATTTATGGTCTTTCAGCAGGNGTTTCATTGTTTTTTTTACAGACATNAATATGTCTNCTTTGCTTGATGTCTACAAGATATGTTTGGCGTAGAGGANTTTATAATTATGAGAGCGCNTCATCNTAGTTTTTGNTACTATGTTTTACGCTTTTTCTTTTTTGCNGAAGGAAAAAGAATGTTATTTAAAATAAGTCTGTAACCAGGAGAGTTTCTATGNAGCNATAAATCTGTCGGNGGATCTCCTACCATNTGCCTGTAATCTTCTGGATCGTGCCCCCCAAGAAAAGTAAACGAACCTTTTCCGATGTTGTTATGTATGTATTTAACTATGTTGGAGCCTTCAACTTGNCCTAGAATAACAACTTGTTCTTTTAAATAATCTCTATTGAAAGCTGTTGTCTGTCCCATAAAACCTTTTACAATTCCTACATGGTTCTGGGTAAGCATTGTTGGAACTGGATCCCATTTTGCTGAAAATTCAAACAATGAAAAGTAGTCTTCTTCTGCGCCCCTTGCAATNGGTTTATGACTTTGAGGAATATCAATATTTGAATATTCGTATGTAAGAGGATCGGTTATTAATTCAAACTTTTCAAATGCGAACGTATTATCATAGTTAAGTTTATTTTTACAATTATGATCAATNGGTGTTCCATCAAATACGCTGTGTGCTATATCGCAATCTAATGCAGATAGAGCTATATCAAACGAATCAGTAGCNGAACACATTGCAAATAAAAAACCTCCTTTTTGAACATAATTTTTTATAATGNTAGCAATATTTTTTTTCAAANTNTGCACNGAAGTAAAGCCAAATTTCGATGCTGTTAAATTAAACTCAGACTCCATATTTTTATACCACGCTTTATTTCTATAGTTTTTATAAAATTTACCATATTGACCTGTAAAATCTTCATGATGNAAATGAAGCCAATCGTACTTAGCAAGTCCGCCNTTCAAAACTTCTTCATCAAAAATCACATCATATTCTACCTCGGCATATGTNAGAGCAAGAGTTACAGCGTCATCCCAGGGCTGTTTCCCTGGAGGAGAGTAAACAGCTATTTTGGGNACGGTTTCTAATAAAGCTATATCCATATTATTTTCGCTTATTAANGATAATATCTGAGAATATTCATTAACGNTTATATTTTNGAATTGGACTCCTCTAACTATACANTCATTTTTAATGCTATCAGTTGATTCCATTAAAAAAGAGCCTCCTTTGAAATTTAGAAGCCAATCAACTTCATTGCCNTGTTTCAAATTCCAAAAAACNACACCATAAGCTTTTAAATGATTCGTTTGACTTAGGTCCATAGGAATTAATATTTTATTACAAAAAATTGATGAAAGTAAAAAAGTTATGATATAAATNTATTTTTTCATTGAATTGATAGCTCAGTTATTTTTTTTAATCTTATTCTAGTAGGTTCTTGATATATCGAGCTTGGATAATTTACCAAAAAATCATAGTANTGTTTCTTTGCTGCTGTGTAATCTTTTAATAAGTAGTCATCAATTTCTGCAAGCATTAGCAGTGATAGTTCGTNATAAACACCTTCATGTTTNAAAGATTTTAATTGTTCAATTGCAGNATCAATTTTGTTTTGTTTGATTAACAGANTCGCGAGTTGATAGCTGATTAGGCTTTTTAATAAATTGTCCTCNCAACCTATTAGTAAGTCATTTAATATCAATAAAGCCTCGTTTCTTCTATTCTGNTGAATTTTGAACTGTGCTTTAGTATATTTTTCAAAAATANTTTGCTNATTCTTAAATATTATTAATACTCTCATAACATCTAGAATCTCATTATAATCTTTATGATCAACAGAAAAATCTTTTAAAATAATCGACAANTCATCNTATAAAAAGTCTATATTTGATTCGTAGAAGAGTATTTGATTTTGCTTCATCCTTAGTTCAATTCGATCATCCTCACTCCAAATATTTTGATTAATATGCTCGTTTATAATTTGCTTACTAGTTTNCAAATTTCCTTTTGCTAATGATACATCAATCATTCTNTTTAGAGCTTTTAATCGTAAGTCTCTATTGTACGAGCGACCATAAATTTCTTTATAAATTTCAAATGCAGCATCAAGGTCTTCCAAAGCTCTGAATTGTATTTCACCAAGACGATAAAAAGAATTCAAATCTAGTTGATTAGTAGAAAGAGAATCATATAGAGATATTGCTCTATGCATCAAGTTGGAATCTGAATCTTTTATTTTTACAAACGGCGATGAAAAGAAACTGTTTTTTTTCATNAACTGCGAAATTGGAAGCTGACTTTCATCGATGAAACTTCTATTTTCCAGAGATTTGGCNAANTCAAAAACCGCTTTTTGTGCAATTTTTTGGTTTCCGTTCTCTATTATNTATATGAAAAGTTCATTTGAAAGATCTATTTGATTAAGCTTTTCAATGTTTTGTGTAAGAGAAAGTAGCTCTGACATTAAACCGTATTTTTTAAGTAAACNAACAGATTCATTTATGAGTTTGAGTTTAAAATAGAAATCAGCTAAAATAATTTTTGATTCTTTAGTATCTGAACTAATTAGATGATTAATNATTTTCTCATTTGTGAATTNGCTAAGCTCAGGAAAAGTTGCTATNCTCTGGTTAATCATTTCAAGATGATTTGGNAATTGCTTTAAATGTTTTAAGAATTCTTCAACAGATTGGTCANATTTTTTCATAGACATGTAATAATATCCGAGTTCNTTAGCATAGAAAGACTNCTTGTTAGATATTTCNCGAATTTTAGGAATGCTTGATAGTGCATATTCTGCCTGACCATTATTCATTAATTTAGAAAAAACTTTATTTAAAAATGCTAAATCGGTTATATTCTTTTCGACTAAATTANTAAATGTGTTTTCCCAATCAGCGTTACAAATGATTTCAATTTCTAGCGTGTTAATTTTTGAATATTTTGAATTTGNTCTTGCATTNGAAAATATTTCAACATTATTCATCATTTCTAGACAATCATTTTTTTTGATTAATATNTTTTTAAGAGCATTATAGTATTTTTCGTTATTGGGATTTTTGATAAAAATCTGATAATAAATATTCTCAGCCTCATCAATCAACCCTGTGTTTTCAAGGCCTCTGGCTCTTCTATATAGAGATTCAGCATTATTTGATTGAGCGATTACTTTTTCAGGTATTAGAAAACAAACTAATAAATATATCATAATATATTTAATCATTTTCAAGCTCTAATAGTCCTCTGTAGTATTTTCTAAACATCTTTTTATATTCTTCAGAATAACTTTCTTCAAGAGCATTCTCCATCGCGTTCATATAAATGATATTTTTTTCATTTATCTCTTTTTGTTTTAAAATAGATTCTGAATAAGATTTTTGTTGCGCCACTGATTCTTGACGTTTTTCTGAAAAGTCTTTTTCTTTTAAAGATTTTTGGCTATCAAGTAGTCGGGATAAAATTTTGTTTTGCTTATCAGTAGTTTCTTTAGATATTCTTTTTTGATTTAATTGATTTGCCACATCCAACATGTCATCTGACGCTTTTGATAGCCCATCTTGTTTCTGCCCTTCAAGATTATCAAGAATTTGTTGTAGTTTTTGTTGGAGTGCTTTTTGTTGTTCTTGTAGTTGTCGCATCATATCACCTTGTTGCATCATTCCCATTTGACCAAGTTGCATTGTATTCATATTTATTTCAGATTGTCCTTGACTAATTTCTTGCAATTCTTCCATATAAGATGACAAACCTGATGCGGATTGGTTTTCTTGCATTTCGTTCATTGATAGAATCAACATTAAACCAATTTCGTTCATTGAAGCTAATACGTTTTTCTGTTCGTTTCTTGCAGTTTTTACTTTTCTTTGTTCTAGATTTAAAATACTATTATCTATTGATTTCCTACACTTACCCATCACGATATTTAAATCAGGAGATATATAAAAAGTTTTAGTAGATAAAGTCATTATTTGTTCTACAAACTTTAAAAATTGTTTATTAATAACAAATTGCATTGAGGCATGACTCCTAATTTTGGGACTACTTATTCGTAAATTATCTGAACTATTAATTAATTCTTCCTGTATTGATGATAACTTTAATATGTTGTCTATTACAGAATAAAAAAGTATCACCATTTCTTTTGTCATATCACTTGAAAAGTCAGATTTTATTTGTTCAGCAATCTTTTTCATTTCATTTAGATTTTGTTCAGACTGTGATATAGAATTAATAGCACTGTAGTCATTTTTTGATAATTTTTTTTTGGCTATATCTAAAGATTCTTGTGTTTTCAAATTTAACTCTGAAGATATTAAATCATTAATTGATTCAGATGTTTTTTTTGAAAATTTCTGTACACTTTTTTGTGCTTCAATCATTGTATTTTGAAATTTTTCGAATCGCTCATTTTGTCTTGATTGCATTGAAGTCATTTTTTTTAAACTTTCTTTATTTTCAAAGGATTTTTTAATTTTTAGTTGCTCATCGTTCATTATTTCTAAGCTTGCTACTAGTTCATCAATTTTTTGTTCAGCAATTGCTAACTCAAACATATCAATAAATCTCTCGAGCTGTGATTCAAACTGCTCTAAATTGTAATCAAAATTTTCTACAGCTTCCAACATTTCATTTAAGTCCAAATCACCCATCGCTTGTTGCAGTTTTTGCATTGCCTCCATCAATTCAGGTGTCATTATATCATTCAGAAGCTCTTGAAATTGACTAAATTTTTCCATTAAATCATTATCAACAATGTTGTTGTTTTCTGCTTGTTGTTTTAGGCTGCTCAACACTTCATCCATTTTAGAGATTTCATTAAGAACTTCATCCATTTTCTCAAGACTTTCATTTACTTTTTGCTGATTTTCTATGCCTACATCTGTTGCTTTCAATAGATCAAGCTTTATATCCTCTAGAACTTTATCAATTTTATCAATTTCTTGTAGTGTTGAATTTGTTAACTCAGTAATTTCTTCTTCATCTTTTTCAATTGAAGAATAAATATCTTCAAGTGATGGATAAATAGCATTGAATTCCTTACTTTTAGTTATGCCTTGTGCATTGGGATTATTGTCTTTAGAAATAAGCTTAAATTTGACTTGATCGCCTGGGAATAAATTTAAAGTACTTAAATTCCATGTAAACTCTTCTTTCGCTTGCTTTGTATTCTTGTATTGGTTAATCCTAACATACTTTAACGAGGTGTCAGCTCCAATATAGTCTGGTTTTTCTACAGAAAATTCTATTAAGCTTTCGATTAAGCCGTAGTCATCAGAATGCATAAATTCAATTTTAATTTTACTTTCGTTATTAATTTCAATAATTCTTTCTTGAGGTTCTATAACGTATAAATCTGGGCTGAAGTCATCAATTAATTTGATTTGGTATTTATAATCTAATTTATTGGTATTACCATTTGAATTTTTCAAAATAATTTTTTGACCCATCGTACTATCAAATTTGATATTTGTTGTCCAAAATTCAGAATTTTTATTTTCGAGTTGAATTTTTTCAGAATCATTATTAAAGATTGTTAATGATTCAAGTTCCTGATTAGAAAATATTTTATAGTTGATTTTAGAATTTTTTAAGGCACGAAATTGTGGCTGTAATTTATTATACAAGACTTCTCTAGAGCCCGTATAATCTGGCGGATCTATTGAAATTTGAATATCAGCTATTTCTGGCCAGTACGAAACATTAACAAATCCGGCATGTGATTTTATTGTATCCCATTTTGAAAACAGCGATTCAGAAAAAGACATTAATCTGTATTTGAAATCACTTTTGACATTCGAAAAGGTATATTTTATAGAATTATCCTGAATGTCTATTAATTCAAGTTGGGGATCTAGTCCATTATCAATCAATATAAAAATATCATCTGTTATCTCACCCTCAACAGGAAATGAAATACTTATGTCATCTCCGTCCATAACATTCATATTCAAATATTGCTGAGGAAGTTCAATTTTAAATGGAGTTGGAGGTTCAAAATAAACTTTATGATTGTATATTTTAAAAGCACTAAATCTTAAAGATTCTGAAGAAAATAAAGCAATAAGAAAAATTATTACAAAACACGAAAATACTAATTTGTTATTTCTTGAGATTTTAGGAAAAAGTTTCTTGGGTATATTTTTTTCAATTAAATCTTCTGTCTTTTTAATAGCAATTTTTGATAGCTCTTTTTCAATTTTATTTGAAGATTCAATTTTTGATAGCTGATATGCATTAAGAATTTTATCAGATATTTCTGGAACCTTTTGACCTATTTCCAAAGCTATTGATTTATTGCTGGTAATTGACTTTTTGCTAAAATAATTGATAAATATTTTAAGAAAGCTGTATGCAAAAAAAGAGATAAGTATGATAAAAAGTAAAACAAATATTTTTTCTCTCTCTATTTGATTTAAAAAGAAAATATTTTCATAAATAAGAAAAAAAATTAATAAGCATATATACGATATAAAGAAAACGATTAAATCATTATAAAAAATTTTTTTTATTTTTGCTTTCTTGTATTGGTAAATAAGTTTATTAATCATATTAATTTTTTAAGTAGTGTATTACAATGTTTGTTCCCATTTTTAAAGCTTTGTAGTGTAAATCTAAATTGTGGTTATGTACTTCTGGATCTTCCCAACCATCTCCCAGGTCAGATTCGTATGTATATAATAAAACTAACTTGTTATTGTGAAATATTCCGAGTGCTTGTGCTTTTTTACCGTCGTGTTCATGAATTTTGGGCAAACCATTTTCAAAATTAAAAAAATTATTAAAAATTTCGTGAGATGGCATTAGTTCAGTCCATTTTTTTTCAGGAAATATTTTTTTTACCTCTTCTCTAAAAGATTTATCCATTCCATAATTATCATCAGCGTGTAAAAAAGCACCATTCGTTAAAACTTTTCTCAATATATCACGCTCGTCATCGCTAAACATAATTTTTCCATGTCCAGTAATATAATAATAAGGATTGTTGTAGAATTTTGAACTTCCAACTGAACATCTAATTTCTTCCAAAGACACTGATATATTTGTTTCATTCTTTATAAAGCGAAGTAGATTTGGAATTGACGAAGGGTTTGAGTACCAATCACCACCACCATCATATTTTAATCTTGTTATCGTAAAATCGCTTGATAGAAGTGTTACGGCAGAGAACAATAAAATAAATAATATTTTATAAATCATAGATTAAAAATTAATAATATCATCTGATATTTTATATATGTAAATAGAATTTTATTAAATTTTAATTTTTTCTATATTTTAAATAATCTAATTGGCACAATGAGACTTTTAACATACATATTATTTTTTAGTTTAATTTTTTCAGAATCAGAAACATGGTACACTAATCCGCTTGATTATGTACTAGGTCGTACAACCAACCGGACAACTTTTAGGGAGCCGGTGAGCTTCACTCCTTTTGATATAAAAATTGGTACATTTAATTACGGTGGTTCAGATTTCTGGGATCAGGGATTTGGAGCAAATGAACTAGGGGTATCGCCAATTTTATTAGACTCATCGAATTATCAGTACTCAGGATTATCGAATGCTAACTCAAGAAAGTGCTATCTTTTTGAAGTAGACTTTCTGAAGTACAACATACCAAATTATGTTTACAAGCAAAATTATATCGATATTCAGTTTGGCTTAGGGATGAAAATGATGGGTCTTATTGAAAATCCTGGCATCGATTTACCTGACGATTTCCTGACAGGTTCTGATTCAGATCCAAGTGGCCAAGATAGGGGAAAATACAAATATCGACCTTCAATACGTGACTATAATGTTAACACAACTATAAATTGGCAATTTTATGATTTTATTTTAGGGTATTTATCGCATTCAATTGGTATAGCAAATTTATCACTCTACGAGTCAGAGGGAGGTGACAAATATTTGGATGGAAATGGTATAGGAGAAAGTTTTGCATTAGGTCTAAAAGGAATGTTTAATAGTAGGTATGATATGAAAGATTATAAAGTTACTTATGGAGCTGAAGCAAAGTGGATTCGTGCGTATGTTGACGATTTGAATGATCCTAATAAAATCTCACCAATCACGGGGTTTGATATGAAAGGAATAGGATGGGCTCTAAATTTTGGTATCATTTTTGGAGGTGAAAGATCTATTGGTGATGAAGCATATCAGAGTATGCTCAAAAATGACTTTATTTCTGCTGTAAGCGAATTCCAGGAATTTTTGGATAGAAATCCCCGACATATTAAAAAAATTAAGGCACAAAAAATGTTGGAATTTTGTAAAAAACAAAGACCCTATCAAGAATTTGAAAACGGTAAAAGTGCATTTGCAGATTATAATCTTGATCAAGCCGCTAGATGGTATGAGTCGGCTATAACGACATCTGATGATGATTTGAGCTTTGAAATTATTACAAAACAAAAAGAACTTTCAATGGTCTTTCTTGATAGTGCAATTGTTAATTTAGACGATATTGGGTTTAATAACGCAGAAAAATTAATTAGAAAAGCAAAAGCTGTAACTCCAGAAATTGAAGCAGTTGCTAATGAATACTTATCGGATTTATATATGATAAAAGGAGATCTCTTCTATGAAGTAAAAAATTATGAAGCTGCTTTAAAAAATTACAAAAAATCATATTCATATAATCAAAAAGATAAAGTTCAATATATTACAAAAGTTAAGGAAGTAACAACTGCAATTCTAGATGAGGCAAATAAGGCGACAGATAAAGGTGATATTCTTTTTGCCTTAACTTCACTTTCAAAACTTGTTGAGTTAAGGCCAGAGTTGGAATCTGAATTTTCATTTGGGATTCAGGCATTAAAAGAAAAATTAATGGAAATAAGTTATATAAAAACTAAAGACCACATTGAGAGTTACATCAAATCAGAGAAAAATAAAGCTAAAAAAAGAATATATAAAAAAGTAGAGATAGGAATGAAAAAAAATGAGGTTATCAATTTATTAGGTCAGCCAGCTTTCATTGAAAATAAGTTTGTGGATAACGAGATAAAGCAATTGTGGTTTTATTTTGATGAGCTTGATGATAAGTATGTTAATTTCTACTTTGAAAGCGACATATTGATAAAAATTGATGACTAAATTAACATAAAATATCAAACTTTAACTAATTAGGATACTTGAATTCAACTTTTTTGTTGATTTTTGACGATAGACTTCTATAGACTGGGCAATTTAGTGCCGTCCTTCGAATTATAGTTCTTATTTTACTTTCATAGTTCTCTTTAAAATTAAATACAATGTTGATGTCGGAAATCATTCGTGGTCTTGATTGCATTTTCTTTGCAACAATTGCTGTGGCTCCACGAAGACTTACATCATACTTTTTTATAGATATTGCTATTATTGTTAGCATACAACTTGTCAGAGCAACACAAACCAAGTCAGTAGGAGAAAAATATTCACCTTTCCCATGATTATCTTTTGGAGCATCTGTCCTAATTATTTGGCCAGATTCAAGGTGTTTAGCTTCAGTCATTAACTGTCCATTATATTTAATTTCAAATGAATTCATAGAATAGAAGGTAAAAATGATTATTAAACGTTCCTAATATAATGTTAATTTATAGTGCAAATAATTAAAAAAATATGATTAAAAGAACACACACATGCGGAGATTTATCAAAAAAAAATTTAAACGAAAAAATTAGTTTAAATGGCTGGATCTCAAAATCAAGAGATTTAGGAGGAATTATTTTTATTGATCTTAAAGATAGATATGGGGTAACCCAGATTATCTTTAATGAGCAAACGAATAAAAAAGCGTTCGATAAAGTTAAACCGCTTGGATTACAAGATGTAATTGGAATATCTGGTGAGGTAGTTGCACGTCCAAATGAAGCTATTAATAAAGATTTGCCAACTGGAGAAATTGACGTAGAGGTGGATGCAATAGAAGTATATAATGAAGCAGATCCCATGCCGTTTGATGTCAATGATAGATATTCAACAATGGAGGAAAATCGCTTAAAATATAGATACCTTGATTTACGAACATCGGAAATGCAAGAAAATCTTAAAGTACGCCACGAGGCAACATTGTCAGTTAGAAATTTTTTGTCAGCAGAAAATTTTTTAGAAATTGAAACTCCTATTTTGATGAAGTCAACTCCTGAAGGAGCGAGAGATTTTCTTGTCCCAAGTCGCATTCACAAGGGTAAATTTTATGCTTTGCCTCAGTCGCCACAAACTTACAAGCAGCTTCTCATGGTTTCAGGTTTAGACAAATACTTTCAAATTGTTAAGTGCTTTAGAGATGAAGATTTTAGATCCGACAGACAACCAGAATTTACACAAATTGATATTGAATGTTCGTTTGTTAGCCAAGAAGATATTATTACTCTAGGAACTAATTTGATTCGCCACATCTGGAAGGAAGTACTGAACGTAAATCTCCCAAATGAATTTAAAGTTATCTCATACAAAGATGCTATGAATCTTTACGGCAGCGATAAGCCTGATTTGAGATTTGACATGTTGCTTGAAGATTTTAATGATTTTATAGATGAATCAGATTTTAATGTTTTTAAAACAACTATTGAAAAAGGTGGAATTGTTAAAGCAATTGTTTGCCCAAATGGAGGCAATTACTCAAGAAAAGTAATTGATGAACTTACAGTTTTTGTTAAAGAATATCATCATGCTAAAGGGTTAGCTTTTATGAAATGTTTCGATGGAAAGCTTGAAGGCGGAATTAGTAAATTCTTTAATAAAAATCTACAGTGTAAAATTATTAATAATTTAAAAGTAATGAATGATGATATAATATTTTTAATAGGTGATGAAGAAAAAATTACTCTTGAAGCTTTGGGAGCATTGCGGTTAAATCTTGCAAACAGGGAAAAATTAATTAAAAAAGATTGGAAACCATTATGGGTTGTAGACTTTCCACTGTTTGATTGGAATAAAGAAAAAAAAAGATGGGAATCACTTCATCATCCGTTCACGTCACCAAACCCTGATGACATTCATTTGCTTGATAAGTCCCCAGGAGAAATACGATCTTGGGGGTATGATATTGTAATGAATGGCTATGAACTTGGGGGGGGATCAATAAGAATCCATGATTCTGGCATGCAGGCAAAAATTTTTGAACTTCTTGGTCTTTCGAAGCCTGAATTAATAGAAAAATTCGGGTTTTTAATTGATGCTTTTAAATATGGAGCCCCCCCGCATGGAGGTATGGCGTTTGGCTTAGATAGGATAGTTATGCTGCTTGTAGAATCTAATCAGATAAGAGATGTAATCGCATTTCCCAAAACAACATCAGCGATGTCGCTTATGGATTTATCTCCATCAAATGTTGACAAAGAGCAACTTAGTGAATTGGGAATCAAACTAGACAAATAATTACAATTATGAAAAAAATCATTGAAATCACTGACATCCCACCGATAATTCTCTTTGGGACAAATAATGAAAATATGAAAATAATTGAAGATAGTTTTGAATCAGAAATTATATCTAGAGGCAACAAAGTTAATTTAAAAGGCGAAAAAAATGATATCGAATTAATCACGAAAGTAATTAATGATATAATATCGATTGGGTTAAAAAAAGAATTTGTATCAAAGAAAGATGTTGAGACAATAATAAATCTAATTAAATCCGAAAATAAAGTATTAAATCAAGATGAATTTTTAGATGATGTGATTATTTTAAATAGCCACAAAGGTCCTATATTTGCTAAAACAGATGGTCAAAAGAAATATTTCAAAGAAGTTTTAAGTAATGATATTGTCTTTGCCATTGGACCTGCGGGAACAGGAAAAACCTACCAAGCAGTGGCTTCAGCTGTTGCTAGCTTGAAAAAAAAACAAGTTTCAAAAATTGTGATTACTCGTCCAGCTGTTGAAGCTGGAGAAAGATTAGGTTTTTTGCCAGGAGATTTGAAAGAAAAAGTTGATCCTTATTTGATACCTCTTTATGATGCACTAAACGATATGATACCAAAAGATAAACTCAAAGTTTATTTGTCAAACAAAATAATTGAGATTGCTCCTCTAGCTTACATGCGGGGGAGAACGTTACATAACGCATTTATGATATTGGATGAAGCCCAGAATGCTACTCAAACTCAGATGAAGATGTTTTTGACAAGATTGGGGGTAACTTCAAGAGCCATAATTACTGGCGATATTACACAGATAGATTTACCTCCGTCTGACAAGTCTGGTCTTCTGGCTGCAACAAAGATTTTAAAAAAAATTAATGGCATATCTTTTGTAACCTTCAAATCTAGTGATGTTGTAAGACACCAGCTTGTTAGAGATATAATAGAGGCTTATGATAAAAAATGAAAGAAAATAGTATAGTAATATTATCCCATTCCAGGACTCCTGTTGGATCTTTTCTAGGTAAATTATCTCATATGAGTGCTCCGCAGCTTGGATCTTTAGCTATTAAAGATTCAATTGGTAAATTAAGCAATCCTAATTTGAAAGTAGATGATGTCATTATGGGTAATGTATTATCTGGTGGTTTGGGACAAGCTCCAGCAAGGCAGGCAGCAATGTTATCTGGACTGGAAGATTCAGTGCATTGCCTAACAATTAATAAGGTGTGTGGTTCAGGCATGAAATCAATTATGCTGGCTTCTGAATATATACAAAATAAATATGATAAAATAGTAGTTGCTGGCGGAATGGAAAGTATGAGTAACGCCCCACACTATGTTCTCAATTCAAGAAAAGGTTCTAAATTGGGGGATGTTAAGCAAATAGATGGCTTAATTCATGATGGATTATGGGATGTATATAATAAAGTTCACATGGGGAATCATGGTGAAAGTTGTGCTGAAGAATATAATATTAGTAGAATTGAACAAGATGATTATGCGAAACAATCATATCGTAGGGCACAAAAAGCGTACGAGAATAAAATAATACAAAAAGAGATTTGCAAAGTTGTAGATGAAGTTGGCCGAGATTTCGAATTAACCGATGAAGAACCTTTTAGAGTTGATTTTGATAAGATGAGCAAATTAAAATCGGTATTCAAAAAAAATGGAACCATAACACCAGCTAATGCAAGCACTATAAATGACGGCGCGGCTGCCTGTGTTCTGGCATCTGAAAAAAAAGCTTCTGAAATTGGTTGTAAACCTGTAGCTCGTATTTTAGACTATTGTCAATTCTCTGGTGATCCAAAATGGTTCACCACTGCACCTGTGTATGCAATTAAAAAACTTCTTGCGAAAAATAATTTAGGTGTAACTGATATTGATTTTTTTGAAATAAATGAAGCCTTCGCTGTTGTGCCACTTGTTGCAATTAAGAAGTTAAAGTTAAACCCTGAAAAAGTAAATGTAAATGGAGGAGCGGTTTCATTGGGGCACCCCATCGGATGCTCAGGAACTAGAATTGTTACAAGCCTTGTCAATATTTTAAACTTTAATAATAAAAATTTAGGATTGGCAGCAATATGCATCGGTGGAGGGGAAGCAACAGCAATATTGATTGAGACAATGTAATAATGAATAGAATAAGAAAAATATGTGTTTTTGGTTCTGGAACAATGGGTAATGGTATTGCTCATGTGGCCGCACAACATAATGTACTAACAACTCTTATTGATATTGATATCAAACAACTTGATACTGCAAAAAAAAACATTTTAAATAATTTAGATAGACAGTTGAAAAAAGATATTATTTCCTCAAACGAAAAAGAAAACACAATTAATAGAATTAACTTTTCAACAGATATTAGAGAATGTATTTCAGCTGATATGATTATTGAGGCAATTCCAGAGAAATTTGAAATGAAAGCTAAATTGTTCAAAGATTTATCTGCATTTTGCTCAAACAAAACAATACTGGCAAGTAATACATCCTCGATTTCGATAACCAAACTTGCAAACTATGTAAATGAAAAAGAAAATTTAATTGGAATGCATTTCATGAATCCTGTTCCAGTAATGAAGCTAGTTGAGGTTATCAATACAAAATTTACATCTAAAGAGACAACTCAGAAAGTTGTTGAGCTATCTAAATCAATGAATAAATTTCCCGTTGAATGCAAAGATTCACCAGGATTTGTATCAAATAGAATACTTATGCCAATGATTAATGAGGCTATTCAATGCTTCCAAAATGAAGTTGCAAAAGTTGATGCAATCGATCAAATTATGAAATTAGGAATGTCGCACCCAATGGGTCCACTTCAATTAGCAGATTTTATAGGTTTGGATGTGTGCCTGGATATTATGAACGTTTTGTATGAAGGCTTTAATGATAAAAAGTATAAACCATGCTCATTATTAATCGAAATGGTTAATGATGGGTTGTTAGGTAAAAAAACTGGACAGGGATTTTATAAATATTAAATAGGAAAAATATGAAATTTGAATTAACTCAAGAACAAAAGATGATAAAAGATATGACTCAAAAATTTGCATCGGAAGAGCTTGCTCCAGAAAGTGTCAAAAGAGATGTTGAGAAAATATGGCCTCACGAGCAGATTAAGAAAATGTCTGAACTCGGACTTATGGGTATGATGGTTGATAGTAAATGGGGTGGAACAAATATGGATACAATTTCATATGTTGTTGCTATGGAAGAAATTGCAAAAGTCGATGCCTCTGCAGCAGTTATCATGTCGGTCAACAATTCACTTGTTTGTTATATTTTCCAGAAGTACGCCAATGATCGCCAAAAGAAAAAATATTTAGTTCCTTTGTGTAGAGGCGAAAAGCTTGGCTGTTTTTCATTGTCTGAGCCCCAGTCTGGTTCAGATGCTTCAAATATGAATGTATATGCAAAAAAAGAAGGTGATAATTTTATTATATCAGGAACTAAGAATTGGGTGACAAATGGAATTCAATCAGATGTTATTATGTTGTTCTGTGTGACAGAAAAAAATATTGGACATAAAGGAATATCGTGCTTTATTATTGATAAAGATACTCCAGGTGTTTCAGTAGGTAAGGCAGAAGAAAAACTTGGAATACGTTCTTCTGATACTTGCGAGTTATACTTTGATCAAGTTTCTGTATCAAAAGATAATTTAGTTGGAGAACTAGGCGACGGCTTTAAAATAGCTTTATCAACATTAGATGGTGGAAGAATTGGGATTGCTGCACAAGCTTTAGGGATTGCGCAAGCATCGCTTGAAAATTCTATATACTACTCTAAAGAAAGAAAACAATTTGGTAAACCTATATCTGCCAACCAGAGTATTCAGTTTAAATTAGCAGATATGGCAATGCAGATTGAAGCAGCAAGGCTACTAACTTATAAGGCTGCTTGGAAGAAAGATTCTAATATGAATTTTGGAGTGAGCGCATCAATGGCTAAGGTGTTTGCTTCTGAGGTCGCAATGCAATCCTCTAATCAGTGCGTTCAGATTCACGGAGGATATGGCTACATTAAAGAAACAGGAGTTGAAAGATTGATGAGAGATGCCAAAATAACTCAGATTTACGAAGGTACTTCGGAGATTCAAAGAGTAGTCATTGCAAGAGACTTATTAAAATAATTACATGAAATTTATCGAAGAAATAAATCAGAAAACACATGAAAAAGTAGTTTATTTTCATGATCCAAAATCTAAACTAGAATCAATAGTGGCCATTCATAATACAGAATTAGGACCTTCGTTAGGTGGGTGTAGAATGAGAAATTATTCAAGTAAAAAAGTTGCTTTATCAGATGTCTTGCGATTGTCGGAAGGTATGACATACAAGGCAGCTCTTGCAGGCGTAAAATTGGGCGGAGGAAAAGCAGTTATTTTTGGAGATCCTCAAATTGACAAAAATGATAAGTTGCTAGAATCTTTTGGTACTTTTATAGAAACGTTTAAAGGCACATATATTACAGCCGAAGATATGGGTATGACAGTTGATGATATGGCAGTAATAAATAGAACTACAAAAAACGTGACAGGCTTATCTCAAGAAAAAGGAGGCAGTGGAAACCCTGCTGACTTTACTTCATATGGAACATATCTTGGAATAAAAGCTGCGGTCGAATCTGTTTTCAGCACTGATAGCCTAGATGGATTAAGCATAGCAGTTCAAGGCATAGGAAGTGTTGGTTTAAAATTAATTGACTATTTAGCAAAGTATGATACAAAAATTTATATAAGTGATATAAAGATAGAAAACATAGATGAATGTATTGCAAAATATGATGTAATCCCAATTACGAATGATGAACTTTTCGAGCTTCAGTATGATATATTTTGTCCATGCGCAGTAGGAAGCATTATTAATGATAAAACTATTCAAACAATTAAATGTAAAATTATTGCGGGAGCCGCTAACAATGTTCTTCAAGATTATCAAAAGCATGGGGAAATTTTGCTTAAGAAAAATATCTTATATGCTCCAGATTATGTGATTAACGCTGGTGGGCTAATAAATATTTATAATGAATTTAAATCAGAATATAACCGAGATAATATTTTCAAACAATTAGAAATCATTTATGAAAATCTTATGAAAATTTTTAATATTTCAAAAAAAAATAATATACCAACCAACAAAGTGTCGGATGAGCTAGCTTTGCAGGTAATTAAAAATCATAAACTTATTAATAAATTGTAGAAATGGATAAGAAAGAAAAAAGATTTGCTCGAGAATGCGCTTTGCAAATGTCGTATGGATATCAAATGTCAAACAACAATGATATTTTTAAAAAAATAAAACTTGGTTACGATAAATTTGAGAATTCTTCAGAGATTAAAGATTATGCAATTAGATTATCCAAAAAATGCTTAGAAAACAATGATAATCTTGACAAATTAATCATATCTAAGTCTTCAAACTGGGATATTTCAAGAATTGCAGTAATTGACAGATTGATCATAAGGCTTGCACTGACAGAGATGATTTATTTTGAGGAAATTCCTCCCAAAGTTTCAATTGTTGAGGCGGTAGAGATTTCTAAAGAATATAGTACTGACGATAGTGCCGGATTCATAAATGGGATTTTGGACTCAATATATAAAAAGAGTGCCTTGACATTATGATAGGTTCATTAATATCGAAGATTTTTGGCAATAAGTCAGCCAAAGATATAAAGCGTCTTTATCCTAAAATTGAAGAAATAAATAATCATTATAAATCGCTCAAATCTTTAACAGATAAAGAACTAATCATTCGATATCAAGAGCTAAAAGCAACTTTAGCATCAGAAATAAATCAAAAGAAAACTGTTTTGAATGCAGAGGGATATGATTCTTTTGAAATCGATAAAAAACTTCATGAACTAGAGACAAATTTTTTAGATGAAAATTTATGTTTAGTCTTTGCAATTGTTAAAGATGTATCGAGAAGACTGTGTGGCCAGGACATCATAGTTATGAACCAAAAGCTCGATTGGAATATGATTCATTATGATGAGCAGCTTATAGGAGGTATTGTGCTACATCAAGGCAAGGTTGCAGAGATGAAAACTGGTGAAGGAAAGACTTTAGTTTCAACACTACCAATTGTGCTTAACGCTCTAACAGGTAGAGGTGTGCATGTTGTAACTGTTAATGATTACTTAGCTGAAAGAGATAGTCAATGGATGGGTTACATTTACAAGTTTCTTAATCTCAGTGTAGGTTGCAATCTATCACAAATGAGCAATGAGGCACGTAAAGATGTTTATAATTGCGATATAACATATGGGACCAATAGCACATTCGGATTTGATTATTTGAGAGATAACATGACTTTCAAATCAGAACACCAAGTACAAAAATCTCACGTTTTTGCAATCATAGATGAAGTGGATTCAGTTTTAATTGATGAGTCAAGAACTCCGTTAATCATATCAGGAGAAGTCGATCAACCCTCAAATCAAAAATACAACAATTGGAGAAGCCAGATTGAGAGATTAATTAAGAAACAAAATAATCTTGTTAATGAGCTTGTTGGCGAATCAGAGGTATTATTGGACAGTGATAAAAATAAAGCTGGAATCAAGCTATTACAGGCTAGCAGAGGTGCACCACGACATAAAAAGCTAAATAAAATTCTTCAGCAAAGCGGAGTTAAACAATTATGTTACCAAACTGAAAGTGAGTATTTAAGAGATAAAAAAATGAATGAAATAGATGATGAGTTGTACTTTGTTATCGATGAGAAATCAAATATTGTTGACTTGACAGACAGAGGAAGAAACGAGTTGTCCCCAGATAGTCCAGATGATTTTATCATTCCCGATTTGGGAGAGATATTTCACTCTCTTGATAATAGTGACCTAGCCCCAAAAGAAATAATGCTAAAAAAAGATGAGGCGCAGCTTTTGCATTCTCAAAGAAGTGATCAGATTCATACAATTAATCAATTGTTAAGAGCTTTCTCTTTATTTTTTAAGGATGAGGAATACATAGTTAAAGACGGCAAAGTCCAAATTGTCGATGAGCATACGGGAAGAATAATGCACGGAAGACGCTATAGTGATGGACTACATCAAGCGTTAGAATCAAAAGAAAAAGTTACAATTGAAAAAGAGACGCAGACCGTTGCTACAATAACAATTCAAAATTATTTTAGAATGTATGAAAAGTTAGCTGGAATGACAGGCACAGCTGTAACTGAGGCTCCAGAATTGATGGAAATATATAAACTCGATGTAGTCGAAATTCCCACGCACCGACCTATTGTTAGAAAAGACCTCGATGACATGATCTATAAAACTAAAAGAGAAAAATATAATGCCTGTATTGATAAGATAACAGAATTATTCCATAAGGGACAGCCAGTCTTAGTTGGGACAACATCAGTTGAAGAGTCTGAAACATTATCAAGGTTGCTTCGAAAAACAAAAATTCCTCACAATGTACTAAATGCAAAACAGCACCAAAATGAAGCGGATATTGTTGCAAGAGCAGGTCAAAAAAATGCGGTAACTATATCAACTAATATGGCAGGTAGAGGTACTGACATAAAACTTGGTAGTGGTGTTGAGGAGCTAGGAGGCTTGTTCATTCTTGGGACAGGCAGGCATGAATCTAGAAGAATTGATTTACAGCTTAGAGGAAGAGCGGGTAGACAAGGTGACGCTGGAGAATCAATTTTCTATTTAAGTTTGGAAGATAACTTGATGAGACTATTTGGTTCTGAACGTATATCAAAAGTTATGGATAGGCTCGGTCTTGAAGAGGGAGAAGTAATAACTCATTCTATGGTTTCGAAATCAATTGAAAGAGCACAAAGAAAAATTGAAAGTAGAAACTTTAGTATGAGAAAAAATCTGATTGAATATGATGATGTTATGAATAATCAGCGCTCAGTTGTTTATGATAGAAGAAATGAGGCACTAAGCGGAAAAAGTGTTAGGGCTGAAGTTGAAAACATAATTAATGAGCACATTGAATATTTAATTGAAAATTATTGTACAAATGATTGGAATACTGAACAATTAAGTGATAATCTGCTTTCAATTTTATCAATCGATTACAATAATTTAGATAACACCGAAACAACCGAAAATTTAAAGAAATCCATAAATGATAAAGCACGAGAAATTCTTAATATGAAAGAAGATTTTGTTGAGGCTACATTTTTCGATGAATTTCAAAAATTTGTTCTATTTAAAACAATTGATCAGAAATGGAAAGAGCATCTTCATTCGATGGACCAACTAAGGGAAGGTATAAATTTCAGAGCTTATGGTCAAAAAAATCCTTTGGTAGAATACAAACAAGAAGGTTATGCCATGTTTACACAAATGATGATAGATACAAATGAGGAGACTTTAAAGCGTATTTTTCGGTCGAATATTACATTTGAAAAAGATAAATCAGGTTCTGCAGGTCCGAAGAATATTAATCTATCGCACAATAAGATGCCTTCATCTTTTATGAATCAGTCTCCAATCAAAGATAGCCCAAAAAGCAAGGTTCCAATAAAATTTTCTCAAAAACCAATAATTACATCAAAAAAATATGGGAGAAATGACAAGATAAAAATTTCAGACGGCAACACTACAAAAGAATTAAAATTTAAGAAAGCAGAATCTCTAATTGAACAAGGATGGACTATAATTGAAAAATAAAAAACATTTTAATACAAAAGTAATTCACGTAGGTCAAGAGCCCGAAGCTCCATATGGAGCGGTTTCCTTGCCAATATATCAGACTTCTACTTTCAAACAGAATGAGTTTGGTGAATATATATATGATTATTCAAGAGCTGATAACCCAACACGAAATAATTTAGAAAAAAATATAAGTTCACTTGAAAACGGTATTGGAGCGATAGCTTTCTCATCAGGTATGGCTGCTATATCATCGATTTGCCAGCTTTTTAAACCAGAAGATGATTTAATATTCACAAATAATGTTTATGGCGGGACATATCGTCTTATGGAAAAAGTCATGAGCGAACTATCAATTAATGCTAAATGGATAAATACATCATCAGTTGATCAAGTTGCGAAAAGTATTACTGAAAAAACTAAACTGATATTTATTGAATCTCCAACAAATCCAATGATGACAATGAGTGATATTAATGCAATCTCTCAAATAGCTAAGGAGAAAAATATTTTATTAGCAGTAGATAATACTTTTATGTCGCCATATTTTCAAAGGCCTCTTGATTTAGGAGCTGATTTAGTCATACATAGTGCAACCAAGTATATTGGTGGTCATAGTGATATCATTGGAGGCTTCATAGTTGTTAAGGATAATAAAGAACTTCTTGAAAGATTAAAATTTTTGCAAATGTCTATTGGCGCTGTTCCTGGACCCTTTGATTGTTGGCTTACTCAGAGATCTATAAAAACACTTGCGGTCAGAATGGAGCGACACAATGAGAACGCAATTAAAATATCAAACGTTTTAAATGATTCAAACCAGGTATTGAAAGTTTTCTACCCTGGGCTAAAATCACACCCTCAGCATGATTTAGCCAAAAGGCAGCATTTGTCACCAAATGGTGATGTTGGTTTTGGTGGCATGATTTCTTTTGAGTTGGGTAGCTATGAAAAAGCGAAAATTTTTGTAAAAAATCTTGAAATATTTACACTAGCAGAAAGTCTTGGTGGAGTTGAAAGTCTTGTCTGCCATCCAGCCACAATGACTCATGCTTCTGTTCCTTTAGAAATTAGGAATGAAATTGGAATCTCGCCTGGCCTATTAAGGCTTTCAGTTGGTATAGAAAATTACGAAGACCTAAAAAATGATATAAAAAATGGTATTTTATCAATATCCTCGTAACATTATGAAACAAAAATAATATCATAATTTTATATTTTTCTTTGTAAGTTCCCTTTAGAATTCTGTTTTATAATTAAATAATGGAGGAGTCCTTATGCATACTTTAAAAAATATTTTTATACTTTTCGCTTTCTACTCAATTATTTTGGGTAATTGTCCTGATGGGGAATCAGTTTGTCTTTCAATAAACGGTTCAAGCCTGGAATATACAAGTTTAGAAAATATCTCTGGATTTCAGTTTGCTCACAGTGGTTGTGCAAGTGGAGCTAGTGGTGGTGATGCCGCTGATAACGGATTTACTGTTTCAACTTCACCTTCAACTGTTTTAGCTTTTTCTTTCTCGGGCTCGTTCATTCCAGCTGGAGCAGGAATATTAGTTGATCTAGGAAGTGATGAGTGCACTGAGGATGAGCTGAATGGTTTTGTCTTTTCTGACACTGCCGGAGATCCTCTTAGTTTTGCATGGAGCCAAATTCCTTCTGGTTGTACTGATGTATCAGCATGTAATTATGATTCAGAGGCTATAAATGATGATGGAAGTTGTGCATACATTGAGGACTGTTCTGGTGAGTGTGGGGGTTCTTTGGTTGAGGATTGTGCTGGTGAGTGCGGTGGTTCAGCGGTTGAGGACTGTTCTGGTGAGTGCGGTGGTTCAGCAGAAGTTGATGCATGCGGTACATGTGAGGGTACAGAAACAGACCCAAATAACTGTTTTGACCAAAACACAATTTATTTATCCATGAATGCAAATGGTAATTTGGATG
>PBGO01000021.1 GCA_002719095.1 Fidelibacterota bacterium | reverse complement strand
GCCCATTCTAAACTCTTATTATATAAATCAAGTTGAGTGCCTTCAACTTCTAGAACTTTCTGGTATGTTTTTTGTTCTTCAGTTATTTCTTTTACTTTGAGAAATCCTGAAAGTAAAATTACAGAAGTAAATAATAAACAATATTTAATTAAGTTTTTCATAAATCACTCCTTTTTTTCATAGCCAAATATACAAACTTTGAAAATTTATTCAAGAATGTGTGTGTGCTTTATTGTATATATGCACCCCCCCTAATTGTCCTCCTATGGGGTTGAATTTGGTTGANNNNAANNATTTGAAATGTTGTTGAGTANNCTANTGTTGTTGAGTAAAATGTTGTNNAGTANTGNATNTAATNNGATANTTNTAGGNNATNNTTGGANNAANAAAAAACCCCAACANTTCTGAAGGGGTTTCTTNCTATCTCATCTTATGTCGAGGTGGCAGGATTCGAACCTGCGACCCCCTGCTCNCAAAGCAGGTGCGCTAACCGGACTACGCTACACCTCGATAAGTCAAAAAACTAGAATGATAAGTTAATAGCCTTGATAAACTTTTCAAATAATTTCTTATAGAATTAATTTTTTGAGTATAAATTTCTCAAATGCTATTGTCATCTAAAAAAGATAGTCCATTATTATTTTTAATTGTTAAATCAATAATCTCAGTTTCTATAATNGCTTTCTCATATTCTCTAATCAATAANGGTCAAATGATGTTTGCTTTGATATTATACAGTATTTTGATTTTGTATTATACAGTATCATATAAAAAAATCTATGGATATATAATAGTAGAGCATCTTAATCCATTTATGCTATGTATTTTTGCAATGATTTTTGTCTTATTAGCTCAATATTTAATTAAGCACATCGATAAATTTCTTGGAAAGGGTTTAGAAATTTCAATTTTAATAGAAATGGTTTATTATAGCATGGCAGCTGTGATAGCTCTGGCTGTTCCAATGGCTATGTTAGTTTGTACACTCATGGCTTTCGGAAGATTAAGTTCAGATAATGAAATAACTGCTATGAAATCATCAGGGATACAATATTTCAAATTAGTATTACCACCACTTATATTTTCGTCAATAGTTGCAATAATAATGATTTATTTCAATAATTGGATCTTACCAAATATGAACTATGAATCTAAAAAACTCTTATCAGAAATCTCAACCAAAAATCTAAAGGTAATTCTTGATTCAAAACAACTAAACAATCAAATTGATGGTTTCAGTATTTATTTTGAAAATGAAGGAAAAGATAATACTAAAAAACCTAACCAAGATGGATATGACTTTTTTAAAGATGTAGTAATTCTTGAAAAAGGTAAATTTAATAAAAAAATTAAAAAAACTATAACGAGTAATAAAGCATATAAAGTAAATAATTTTGACTCACAGCACATGACATTTTTGTTAGAAAATGGATCTCTTTATCAAGACTTAGATGATAATAAGTATCAAATTATAAAATTTGAGAAAAATCAATTTAAAATGAATATGGATCAATTCTCATTTTCACATAATCAAAGAAGAGGTGACAGAGAATTAGATTTTAAAGGTATTAAAGATACTATTAAATGGCATAGCGACTTAATCGATAAATGCCAACAAAAGATTAAAAGACATATAAGAAGAATAGATCAAATTTCTGTAATATCTTATCCTTATAACTTCTTAGTTAACCAACATGTTCCAAATATATCCGCTCAAAGATTAGAAAATGAAAAGTATTATAAAAATATTAAGTTGGCTATTAAAAAAGAAAATAATAGAATAGATGGATTTCAAAAACAAATTAACAAATTTCTTGTAGAAATGCACAAAAAGTTTTCTCTACCAATAGCCTGCATTGTNTTCATTCTTGTTGGAGCACCTTTAGGTGTAACCACTAGAAAAGGAAAGTTTTCTATTAGTATTGGGATTAGTGTAACATTTTTTATNATATATTGGGCTTTTCTAATTGCTGGTGAAAATTTTGCTGATAAAGGGTCAATCAATCCCGTATTAGCTATGTGGCTACCTAATATTATACTCTTTATTATAGGTATTTATTTTAACTACAAAATTAATGCTGGTGAGAAAATCTTCTCTAAACCTACCAACCCTTTCAAAAAAAATGATTAGTCCTTATCAATTTATNAGTGATAAACAGTCCGGAAAAAATCATCCTGAAGGAGATATAAAAAAATTTATTAATGATTATCTGCAAAATAAAGTAGAAGATTCTCAGCTTTCAGCATGGTTAATGGCAGTTTGTTTTAATGGAATGACAACCAGNGAACTTAATGAATATGTAAACACGATTATTAACTCAGGCAAATCACTAGATTTTTCTGATGTTAATGGATACGTAGTTGATAAGCATAGCACAGGAGGTGTTGGAGATAAAGTCTCTTTAATTGCGGGACCTATTTTAGCTGCTTGTGGCTGCTATGTACCTATGATTGTAGGCAGAAGTCTCGCTCATACGGGTGGAACTCTTGATAAACTTGAATCAATTAATGGGTTTAATGGCGATTTATCAATTTATGATTTTAAAAGATTTGTCAAAAAAAACAATCTTTCAATAATTGGACAAAATGCAGAAATTTGCCCTGCTGATAAATCCATTTACTCTATTAGAGATATAACATCTACTATAATATCAACTCCTTTAATTTGCGGTAGTATAATTAGCAAAAAGAAAGCTGAGGGTATATCAGGACTTGTTTTAGACATAAAAATGGGAAATGGTGCATTTATGAAAAATGCTCAAGATGCCAAATCTCTTGGAGAAGCGCTTACTAATCTTGGAAAATCTTTATCTATTAATTCTGAATATATAATTTCTGATATGAATCAGCCTTTGGGTCAAACTGCAGGATTGTGGTGCGAAGTAGAAGAAAGTATAAATTTTTTAAAAAATATACATCGGGATAAAAATTTAAACGATGTAGTAATCAAAATATGTCTCATTGCTTTAAAAATGGCGCAAATTGAAAATCCAGCAAAAAAAATTGAAGAATCAATACTNTCTGGCAAAGCATATGAGATTTTCGAAAAAATGATATCTTCACAAAAAGGTGATATAAATAAAGCACATGTTTCTAATGACGCTAAATATGAANATATAGTTCTATCTGAACAATCTGGTTTTATAAAAAGGATTGATACTGAAAAATTAGGTAATACCTTGATTGAAATTGGAGGAGGAAGAAAAACTCTTAAAGATAAAATTGACTTTACCTGTGGATTAAGAATGTTTAAAAAAATCGGAGATAAAATCAACAAAAATGAACCTATTCTTAAAATTTTCGGATCAAATCAAAATCAAATTGATTGTGTGAAAAATACATTTAAAGATATTATATTCATAAGTAACGATAAAATCAATAATCAAACTTTAATCTATGAATAGAATTATAATTACAGCAATTGGAAAAGATCGACCTGGCTTAGTTAATAAAATTACTAAAATTATAAACGATAATAACGGCAGTATTGAAAACAGTAAAATGATAAAAATTGATGATCAATTTGCTATTATAATCAATTTCACCATCAAAGGAGATAGTGGTTTAATTGAAGATGAGCTTAAGTCAATTGAAAAATTAAGTTTTTTTTGTAAACAGACTAAAAAAAGCAATATGCTTCAAGTTCATAATAACAGTTTTTCAATCAAAGGTGCCGATGATAAAGGCATAATGGATTCTATAAGTAATTACTTTAAAAATAAATCAATTAATATTACTCAAATTGAAACTTATGTCGAGCAAGCCCCAACGACAGGCTCACCTTTATTTAATATGATTGTAACTTTTGATGAGAATGAGAAAAATTTTCAAAAAATAAAAGAAGATATTTCAGAAATTTGTGAGAAAATGAACCTAAATCTTTTTGAATCTATTTAAATCTCGAAATGTGTGATTTGATATTACATTTATCACTAGGAATATGATTTTCTAAAAATATCTCATTTTGAACTCCTGACTTAGTATTACAATATTTATTTGATATTTTAAGACTTTCTTTACATATTTCTTTCGTNACAATACCACTTTTTGGAAATTCCCAATCAAGTTTGGAATCTAATTCACGGGATTTTTCATTNCCTAAGCTGTACTCTCCAAAATCGTATATTTTCTTAATAGTTTCTGCGAAAATTGGAAGTGCCGCTTCACTACCATATTTTTTTATTGAAACAGCAGGATTATCCATTCCAACCCATACTCCGATGCACACTTGTGGTGTAAATCCTACAAACCATGCATCTGTTCTATTATTTGTAGTTCCAGTTTTTCCTGCAACAGGTGAATTAAATTTATATTTCCATCTAAGAGATTGAGCTGTTCCATCNCTAACAACATCTCTCATCATATCTCTTATTAAATAAATTGATGCTTCATTCGGGTTGGCGTAATTATCCTCAAAATCAAGTTCTTTAATAGTACTTCCAAGATTATTATCAATTTTATAAAAATAGTTCGGTCTCATATACACACCGTTATTTGAAATTGCTGAGTAAGCTGCAGTTATTTCCAGAGGGTAGACTGAAGAAGCTCCAAGAGCAATTGCTTCTCCCGGATAAATTGAAGATGATATACCAAAATCTTCTGCCATGTCTTTAACTTTTTCAGGGCCATTTCTTATTTTACTTATTAGCCTTACTGCTATCAAATTAATTGATTTTTTCAAACCTTCGCGTAGTGTTTTTTCTCCACCAGTCTTTCCGTCAAAATTTTCCGGTTGATAGTCACGAGGTCCATCAATTATACTGAACTTTTGATTTTGAATTTTATAATTCGGAGAAAAAGGTCTATCCTGATAGTCATAACTTTCTAGAGCAGTCATATATACAAATGGCTTAAAAACTGAACCAGGTTGTCTTAATGCTCTAGATGATCTATTAAAAAAATCTACNTAATTTCTCTCCTGTCTTCCTCCAATCATNGCGATAACATTACCTGTTTCAACATCCAATACAACTACTGAACCTTGAATCAAAAATTCTTTACGCAAATAACTAGGAATTTCTTTATTATTTTTTAATAAATCTAAAATAAATTTTTTATCGTAATTCATTGTATCAATTGAATTTTTTACCATTAAATTAATTTCCTTTCGGAGTCTGATAATTATTGAACCATCTGGATCATACTTTTTATTTTTTTTATCAATGAAGATTTCACCTGGGTCATAGATATCATTGCCATTCGCATCATTAAATCTTTCGCCTTTATTGTATTGCTTATTTCCATCAATAAATCTTTCGCCAAAATCGTATCTGCCATTTCCTAACTCTGGAGACCAAGAAACATCACCTTCACAAATACTAAAATCATTGTTACAGTCAAAAAATTTCTCACCTATATGTTTTCCAGCACTTATAATTAAATCAATTTCTTCAGTACTTTTGTTAAAACTTTGCCATTTTTTAACCTCTTCTTTAATAATTTTTTCTTCTAAAGTTCTTGAATATTTAATCTGAATTTCTTTCTTCAACTCCTTGATTTTTCTTTTTCTGGAAATTTGAATAACTGAGTCAAGCAAGCCTTTATTAGTCGGATTTGTATAGGTTGTATATAAATCCTTCTGATTTTTATCCATATACTTTTTAAATACACTTGATGCCAAATCCTGAATTCTAGTATCAAGAGAACAATGAACCCTTAATCCATCTTTATATAAATCAGCTTTATAGCCATCAATATTGAGCCTCATTTTATAATTTTTCGCAACCCATTTTTTCATATCAAATAATATTGAATCGTTATTCAATGTAGGTAAAATAAAATTGATTTTTTGGTAAGTTTCTTGCTTTCTATAGCTTAATAATTTTCTTCGAACATCCTCTGTGAAATATGATGCCAATCCATAATCTCTTTTGAAGTTTTTAACTAATGTTACTGGCATAAGTAGGTTTTTATAAAAATAATCTTTTGAGTTATCACCTTGAAAATATCCTTGATCTTTCATTACTTTGAGAACTAAATTTTTCCTACTAAACGATAACCAACTGTGGTTTGACTCGATGAAGTTCATTTCTGAAGCAAGTCCTCCACCATTTGCTGAACTCCAGCTGATTTCTTTCAAGCCGTTAATTTTGAATCTATAATATTTTATTTTTTTGCTAGACTTTAGATAAACTAAAAGTTGTTGATTTTCTTTGTCATATTCATAAGAAATAATATTGTTTAATTGACTTTTTTGAGAGAACCTAACTGGAACTTCGTCATCATTTTCATCAATGAATAAAATATTTTCAATTTCTATTTCTCCTTTTTTAATTCCATCAATTTTAGTTAAGATATTTTTTTTCAAAGGAGCTTTAATCCATACGCAATCAGAATCTTGGGTGCACTCATTACTTGTATCATGATAACAATTACTAGGAAAATCAGAATGATTAAAAACTTCACCCTCATCCCAATAACCATTACCTAAATCCGAAGTCCAAGAATCATCGCCCTCACAAATTGTCATGGTTTCATCGCAGTCTATAAACCAATCAAAATTACTATCTACACATCCTCCTGTTTGGATATAAGATTCATCTCCTAAGCCGTCAAAAAAATTTTCAGAATATCCAAATACTGTATTAATCCTATTTATATTTTTAGGTGAGTATGTATTTGGTGCTGGGAGTAATCCTATAATTGAGGCAGACTCATTAAGATTTAATTCTCGTGCTTCTTTTCCAAAATAAAATATTGAAGCTTCTTGAATTCCATTTGCCTGATGTCCAAAGAAAACAGAATTAAGATATAATTCCATGATTTCTGATTTTGTGTAAGTTTTTTCAATATTATAAGCTGTTATTGCTTCCTTAAGCTTCCTAGAAAGAGTTTTATCTCTTCCAATAGTAATGTTATACATATTCCTGGCTAGTTGCTGAGTAAGGGTACTAGCTCCTTGCGTGCTTCCACCTTTCGCAATAACACTAATTGCTCTAAAAATTCCCCAAATATCAATTCCAGGATGTTCAAAAAAACGTCTATCTTCCATAAAAACTAAAGCTTTTCTAAGATCTTCAGGTACTTCAGCTATATCGATTACTTCTCTCTTTTGTACATACAAATCACGAATTGGTTTTCCATTAGCAGAAATTAATTTTGTTGTTTGAACAGGCACATAATTTTGAAGCGCTTCAAGAGATGGAAGATCGTAAGATAAATAAAAAATATAACAAAATCCAAGAATCATCGGACAAACCCCGATAAGTAAAAATTTTTTCATCATTTCTTTAAATTTTAAATTTAATGAATTCTTCAAAGGGTACTTTATTTTATCATTCAAATTATTTTAAAGGTTCGGTCATTTTGAAAGGATTTAATAAATCTTCAACTTTCTCACTTGGTAATATGTTTTTTTCAAGCAAAAGTTCCCTAATATTTTTTCCAGAATTATAGGCTTCATATGCAAGTTTAGCAGTTTTATCATATCCAATTTCTGGAACTAAAATCGTACACATTGATAAACTTTTTTCTATGTAATCTTTACATTTTTTTTCATCAACTTTCAAATTCTTAAGTAATTTATCAGTAAACATTACAATACTGTTTGATAAGATATTAATTGAATAAACTAAATTACTCCCAATCAGAGGAAGCATTACATTTAGCTCAAAGTTTCCACCCTGAGCTCCTAAAGTTATTGATAAATCGTTTGCAATGACTTGAACACAAACTTGCAACATTGATTCACATATAACGGGATTTACTTTACCGGGCATAATTGAAGAACCAGGCTGAACAGCAGGAATTATTAATTCACCAATTCCACATCTAGGTCCGGTACCCATTAGCCTTATATCACTTGCTATTTTGGTCATTGATACAGCAATGGATTTTAGGGATCCTGAAAGCTCGACAACCGCATCCTGGCTTGCTTGAGCTTCAAAATGATTTGAAGCTTCATTAAATTCTAATTTTGTAAACTTACTAATCTCAACTGAAATTAATTTTCCAAAATCAGGATGAGTATTAATTCCTGTCCCTACAGCAGTTCCACCTTGAGCTAAATCTGAAATTGAAGTTAAAGCATTAGTTACTCTTGAGTTGCAATTTGATATTGATGAATAATATCCTGAAAATTCTTGTCCCATTCTAATTGGAGTAGCATCTTGTAAATGAGTTCTTCCAATTTTGATTATTGAATTAAATTTTTCGGATTTTTCTTTAAGCTCATCGCAAATTAAACTTAACGCAGGAGTAAGCTTATTATGAATTAAGCTTTTAGCAGCTATGTGAATTGAAGAGGGAATTACATCATTACTTGATTGCCCCATATTAACATGATCATTGGGATGAATTGGCTTATTACTACCTAAATCATACCCTAAAATTTCATTTGCCCTATTAGCTATTACTTCATTAACATTCATATTTGTCGATGTTCCTGAACCGGTTTGATAAACATCGATTAAAAATTGGTCGTCATATTTTTTTTGCAAAATTTCATCTGAAGCTTTTACAATTGCAACCTTATATTCAGAATTTAATTTATTTAAAGAATGATTGACAATTGCAGCGGATCTCTTAATTATTACTATTGCGTAAATAATCTCTAGCGGAATTTTATCATCGCTTACCTTAAAATTGTTGGAAGCTCGCATAGTTTGAGCCCCATAATAAGCTTTTTTTGGCACTTTAATATTACCCATTGAATCTCTTTCAACTCTCATTATGATTCTCCAATAAAGTATTTTGTAACTATGAAACTTCCCATGTGTTGGTCCCTGAAATTATACTTTGAATATCAACCTTTCCTTGTTTGTTTAATGCATTATCTAGTTGATCCATCATCATATTTTCATAAGTAGGTTTTTCTTCCTTATAAAGTATCCCAATTGGTGTAGGAAGTTCTTCATTAACAGTCATTTCACTTAATAAAAATGCTAAATTTTTATCATTATAATCATGAATAGTTGCATCGTCTGTAGAAAAACCATCTTCTAGCTTTAAAACTTTGAACTTAGAACCTTCTAACTTTAATATTTTTGAACCACCATCGCCGAAAATCATTGGTTCTCCATTAACAAGCTTTATCAAAGTGTCATGTTTTGTTTCTCTATCAGTATATGCTGAGTGTGCACCATCGTTGAAAATATTGCAGTTTTGATAAATATCAATAAAAGATGCACCTTCGTGAGAATTTGCTAGGCCGACCATTTCTGCTAGATGTTTTGTTTCTCTATCAAGTGACCTCCCAACAAAAGTTGCCCCTGCCCCAAGCGCCAGGCTAGAGGGATTGAATGGATAATCTAATGATCCCATTGGGGTTGACTTAGTAACTTTACCCAGTTCAGAAGTTGGCGAATATTGACCTTTTGTTAAACCATAAATCTTATTATTAAACATGAGGATTTTTATATTTAAATTTCTTCTTAGTATATGAATGAAGTGATTTCCTCCAATACTCATGGCATCTCCATCTCCAGTTACCATCCAAACTGATAAACTTGGATTCGCTAATTTAGCTCCTGAAGCAACCGCCGGTGCTCTTCCATGGATTGTGTGAAATCCAAATGTATTCATATAATATGGAAATCTACTTGAACATCCTATGCCAGATACAACTAAAAAATCTTCTTTTTTTATCCCCAGAGATGGGAATACCTTCTGAACTTGCGCTAGAATTGCGTAGTCGCCACATCCAGGACACCATTTTACGTCTTGACCTGATACAAAATCTTTCTTTTTTAAAATTGGTGCTATATTTTCATCACTCATTTTATATTTTAACCTCTAAAATTTTATTGTAAATCTCATTTATAGTGAATGGCTTACCTTGAACCTTGTTTAAAGCAATTGTGTCAACTAGAAATTTTGCTCTAATAATATGATTTAACTGTCCCAAATTCAGCTCAGGAATTATAACTTTTTTATATTTTAAAAGTAAATCACCTAGATTTTTTGGTAAGGGGTTGATGTACTGGAGCTGAATGTGTGAAACAGACTTCTTTTCTAACCTAGCTCTCTCAACAGCTGATCTAATAGCTCCATATGTACTACCCCATCCAAGAACTAAAATATCACCCGTTTCGTCTCCATATGGTATTAACTCAGGTATCTCATCTGCAACCACTTCAACTTTCTGATTTCTAATATTAACCATTTTTTCATGGTTAATAGGGTCATAATTAACATTGCCAGTCAATTCTTCGGTTTCTAGGCCTCCAATTCTGTGTTCCAAGTCTTTTGTACCAGGTATAGCCCACGGTCTTGATAATTTTTGATCTCTTGCATAGGGCATGAATGATTCATCAGAATGAACAGTTTTTTTTGTATTTATTTTTGGCATTTTACTGAAATCAGGTATCTTCCAAGGCTCAGATCCATTAGCAAGATAACCATCGGATAATAACATTACAGGCATCATGTATTCTAATGCAATTCTGCACGCCTCAAAGGCCATGTAAAAACAATCTCCAGGTGACTTGGGCGCCAATACAACCAAAGGAGCTTCTCCATTTCTTCCAAAAACTGCTTGGTTTAAATCGGATTGTTCGGTTTTCGTTGGAAGCCCTGTTGATGGTCCTCCTCTTTGGATATTAATAATAACTACAGGTAATTCTGTCATTATTGCTAGGCCCATAGCTTCTCCCTTAAGTGCAATACCAGGACCACTACTAGCAGTTATACCGAGGGAACCAGTAAATGAAGCACCTAAAGTACTACAAATTCCTGCTATCTCGTCTTCTGCTTGAAATGTTTTGACTCCAAGATTTTTATAATTTGACAAGAAATGAAGAATATCACTTGCAGGAGTAATTGGATAACCTCCAAAAAATAATTCAGTTGATGATTTATCGCTTGCAGCTAAAAGACCCATGCTTAATGCTGGGTTACCCATGATATTTCTATATGTACCCTTTTTAAATTTTGCTCGATTAATTTTATAAGTAGTTTTAATGGCCTCAATTGTATCTCCAAAATAAAATCCTGCTTTTAGCGCTCTTTTATTTGCTTCAACTATATCAGGTTTTTTTTTGAATTTCTTTTTTAAAAAATCTATAGTTGTATTCATATCTCGTTCATAGATCCAATAAAGCAACCCAAGGGCAAACATATTTGTACATCTTGCTTTTGACTTAGCATCTAAATCCATGTCTTCAAGAGCTTTTGAAACCATCTCTGACATATCAACTTTAATTAACCTATATTCCTCCAAAATATTTTTGTCCTCAAGTGGATTTTCTTCATAACCAGCAAGTTTTAAATTTTTCGGAGAGTAATTAGCAGTATTCACAATTAACATTCCATTACCTTTTAAGTCGCAAAGGTGGACCTTAAAAGCAGCTGGATTCATAGCAACTAAAACATCTAAATCATCACCCGGTGTATGAATGTCGTTACTGCTGAACTGCATCTGAAAAGAACTAACTCCGGCTAAAGAACCAGCAGGAGCACGAATTTCTGCAGGAAAATCAGGAAGAGTCGTAAGGTCATTTCCAAAGAGAGCAGTATTGTCTGAAAACTGATTGCCTGTAAGCTGCATACCATCCCCTGAATCACCTGCAAAACGGATAGTTACATCATCTAATTCTTCAATATTTTTTTTTGTGTCGGTCAAGTTATTATTCGGTGTTTTTTAAATTAATAGCATTACTAAATTACACTATACAAATTATTGAACAAAAAGTAATTATTTTTTTTTATAAATTACACTTTGAAACATGAAAGAAAAAAAACATATTAAATTAACAAGCTACAGCTCAGGGGCTGGCTGAGCATGTAAATTAAGTCCAGAGACTCTATCCCAAGTTTTGGGAATTATAAATTTAAAATCTGATTCAAATCGTCAATATGGATTTGAAAATATGGATGATTGTTGCATTTATTCTTTGAATGATGGTAAAGAAATAATTCAGTCGTTAGATTTTTTTACTCCAATTGTAGATAATCCTTATGATTTTGGAAGAATAGCTGCGGCAAATTCTTTATCAGATATTTACGCAATGGGAGGTATACCTTTATTTGCTTTAAATATTTTAGCTTTTCCATCTGATGAACTTCCAATTGAAGTAATGAGTGAGATATTAAGGGGTGGTCTAGAAACTTGTAACTCTGCAGGAATATCAATACTGGGAGGACACAGTATTAAAGATAAAGAACCCAAATATGGATTAGTTGTTACTGGTGAGTCAGGCAAAAAAGGATTTATTAAAAATTCTGGTGCTAAAAGTGGAGACCATTTAATTTTAACAAAACCAATTGGAACTGGAATAATCACTACAGCAATTAAAAAAAATATTGCGACACAGTTACAGCTTGATGAAGTTACTAAAATCATGAGCGAACTGAATAAGAGGGCTTCAGAGATAATGGTTGATTTTGGAGTAAATGCTTGCACGGACGTTACTGGTTATGGACTAGTAGGTCATTTAAATGAGCTTTGCAATTCGAGTGATGTAAGCTCTAATATTTATTTTGATAAAATAAAATTCCTTTCTGGTACATATGAATTAGCTAGAGCAGGAGTAATTCCAGGTGGTTCAAAAAGAAACTTAACTTACTACGAAAAATTCATCCAATTTGATAGGAATTTAAGCAGTTTTGAAAAAGTAATGGTCGCTGATGCACAGACTTCAGGAGGCCTACTTGTAAGTTGCTCAAAAGAAACTTATAGTGATTTATTAAAAGCCCTATCAAAAGAAATGGATGCTTTTGAAATTGGAGAAATTGTTAACAAAAACAAAATGAATATTTATATAAAATAATGGATAAACAAATAATTGATATATTAAAACAGTGCTTTGATCCAGAGTTACCAATTGACTTGTGGAACTTGGGATTAATTTATGAAATTAATGCAAAACCACTAAATGATGGGACTCATGAAGTTGGAATAATTATGACTCTTACAACACCTGGTTGCACAATGGGCGAACATATGGCAGCTGATATTAAGCAAAAGCTAGAAAATCTTGATGAAATATCTCAAGCAAATGTCACGGTTACCTTTGATCCTCCATGGGAACCTTCCATGATGAGTGATGAAGCGAGAGAAAAACTAGGTTTCAACAAAAAGTAAATATTATTATGAAGAAAATTGAGCTCGATGACTTTTTAACAAACGGAATTTTGAAAGAGCAAGACTTCAGAAACAAAATATCTAAAATTGACTGGGAATCTTACTCCGGAAAAAAAGTTTTGATTAAAGGCTGCACTTCTGTTCCCGTACCTATTTGGAGCTACTTAATAATAACTGCAAAACTTTCAGGCAAAGCAGAGAAGATATATTTCGGAGAACCTTGTTCTGCTGTTGAAATAAGCTAGTTAAATATTAATTCGATTTATGAAAAAACGATGTCCATAAAATCGCATCCAAAAAAAGTGTGTGAAAAGCAAAAAAAGCAGCGCCAACAACGTAAGCTAAATACATCGAACCACTTTCTACTTTTAAATCAATTGTGAATAACAAAAGCATAACTGATGAAGCTGCAACGGTAAATAAAATCACAACAAGAACTATCCAATCAAACATACTTTTTTGAGAATCTACATAATCTATTGTTAAACCAATCCATACCATTGAGGGGATGAAAACTAATAGATATAATAGGTGGAGGTTCGAATAACTAAATTTTCCCAAAAACAACTTATCAGAACTTACATTAAATAAAAAATTATACGTGAAGAGGAAATATCCTATTGCACCAATGAACATAAAAACTACTATTCCAGGCTGTAGAATCTCGGGCACTCCACCCCACAAAACACTTGGATTTTTATCCATCGATTTTAGTTTTTCAAGTCCGTAATAATAGCTTAGCAAAACCATACTTCCAAAAATTAAATTAATTAATACTAAGATGCTTTTTTGAATCATACAATCTCCTTTTAAAAATTAAATTGTCGAACATACTTTATAGATATCCCTAGATCATAGGTTTTTTCTGCCCAAGAATCACTATTCATGCTGTACGTTTCTCCATTAAAAAAATCAAATACAGATGCTAACCTGTCACCGTTTAAAAGCCAATATCTTGAATAAATGAAATAAAACTTTGACTCTTGATTTAATTGCCATGTCAATACAACATTATAAACTAATTCAGTATAATCAGAAAAAAAATAAATATCATCGTTCGGGTTAGGGGATTGATTTGGAAATGGATTAAATCCTTCTTGAGCAAAATAATTTGCGCCAATAAGATTTTCTGGATATTTTTCACCATCTTTAAGCTCCATCCAATTCTGAAAATGTGTTTTCTGATGATTAATTTCAATATAGTTCTGCCATGTAACACTTTTATTTAAAAAAGCCTCAAACCTCATTGTGTATTTATGTAATCTATTGCTAGCGTTGCAAAATATGTATTTAGGATCATCAATTCCTATAATGTCAAGCCAATGATATTTTTCTCTTGATCTGGAATATTCATAATCAAAGCTTAATTTCAAATTATATTCAGGTCTGTATGTGTGACTGTATCTAATATTGTAGCCCCAATCATTTATTTTATTATCAAATCTTCCAAATCCAAGTTGAAAGTAATTTTTTAGCCTGCTATCATTGCTCCAACTTATATCAAATAGAGTACTCTTTGGGGTAAACATTGCAATTCCAAGCTGATCATCTTTATAATCGTATATTAGCCTATCGTTGTAAGAATCTGCGCTACTCGCTACCATAAAATTAATTTTATTACTGTTTTTCAATAAGGTATTAAAAGATATACTCACTGCATCTAAAAGCAAAAGATTCATAGAATTATTTTTTTTTCTATTAACTAATAAAGCAAAATTTCTTTCTTGGAATCTGCTATTAGGTTTCAAATCTTGATATAAAATTTCTATTTTTTTTGAATTCACATCATTTCTATAACTATATCCCATGTCGTTATTATCAAAATTTTGATCAAAGTTTTCAATATCTACATTTAATGACCAATTTTTATTCAAATCAAAGATTGATTGAAAGCTGTAGGCATTTCCCTGATTACTAGCATCTGTCAAAGCATATTGAAAATCACTATAAAGCCTATTTTCTAAAAGATTAAAAACACCATCAATAGATATTGATTTAGATTCAAATGTATGATTTTCAATTTCATATTGGTTAGATATTGGTATTCCTGAACTATTTTTTTTCTGCTTGTAATTTCCTCTCAAGCCATCAAACGAAGTAGCTGCAAACCCTAAGAAGGAATTCCCATCAAGCAAATCTTTTTTTAATCTAAGTGTGTAATAATTATTTGAGCTCGGAAAAGAAGGCTCGAAGATTAGAGAGTCTGCTATTTCGTTTGAAGTTGTTGCGGCAATAATTCCATAAGAAAAACCTGATGCACTTTTACCTGAAAATTTTGTCGCAAAATCTATTAACGATGGAATTCGTGTATTATAGTTAAGATCTTTTACTTCGCCAATTCTTCGAGAGTAAAACATTTCTATTGGTAGATTAAACATTGCTCCATTGTCCACAAAAAATGGTCTTTTCTCCTTTAAATAGGTTTCATAGAATGATATATTAATATCTGCTGGGTCAACCTCAACTTGTCCGAAATCAGGATTGTAGGAAAAGTTTAATGCAGAAGAATTACTTATACTGTATTTGATGTCAAATCCGAAATTATTTTTATCTAGAATATATTCCGTATTATTATGAACATTACCGTTTGTGATGTACCCGAACTGGTCAACAGGTAATTTAGATTTTTTTTCTTTACCTCTATTAAATGATAAAAATGGAGCAAAACTTATATTTTTTGATTTTTTAATATTTTTAAAGCCTTTTATGTGTCCAAAAAGAGATGAAATTCCCTTTGTTTCTAATGGAAATGAAACCCAATTATTAACTTCATTTAATCTGTATACATACCTTTTAACATTAAACCCCCAAGTTTCATTTAGATCAGAGTCAAAATTAAAAACTGAAAAGGGAAGAAAAATTTCAGCCGTCCATCCTTGATTATCAATATTAGTATCAGCATACCACAAACTATTGTAATCAATATCATAATCTAAATCATCAAAAATTTCTGCGTCTGCTTTTACACCAGAACAATTTACTGCAAACATATAACCTGTTTGATGATCATGCCTGCTATCAAAAGAAAACATCACCCAATCTGCTGATTCAATAAATCCACCATCTAAATCATCTCTACTTGATAGTCTTTCTTGTATTTTATTTGGTTCATCATCGTACATTTTTGCGTAAATGTATAATCCCTTTGCATCATAGACTAATTTAATTTCTGTTTCAAAAGTTGTTTTTTTTCCATTTTCGGGAAAATACTGTAAAAAATCTGTGATAGAGCCTGAATTACGCCAAGCTTCTTCTGCCATAAGTCCATCGATTTCAATAGTAGTGTCAATTTTTTTAATGATATATTCTTTACCAACTTTTTCGTTAAAAAAAGGTTCAGAACATATGATCGCGACTGGGAATATAAATAATAATATTTCTTTTCTTTTTATCATTTCTTTCAAAAAATATATTAAATATTTACGCAAATTGATACTAATTTTACTAAACCGACCAATTGGTCGGTTTTTTCTTTTTTTTGATAATAAAAAATGATATATTACAAAACCGACCGGTTGGTCGGTTTTAAAATAAAGGACGAATATATGAAAATTGTAGTTTTAATGAAGCAGGTGCCAAACGAAGATGCAGCTATAAAGATTGATTCAAGCCGAACATCAATCATGGAAGATAATGTCACATTTATTACGAATGAACCTGATACATACGCGCTTGAGGAAGCATTATTGATGAAAGATAATATGGATAATGTGGAAGAGGTAGTTGTATGTACAATGGGTCCGCAATCTGCTCTTCAAACAGTAAAAGATGCCTTAGCAAAAGGCGCCGACAGAGGTATTTTTATAAATAATCCCAATCAAAAATTTCAGGATTCTCTTTTCAGAGCAAAAATCATTGCAAGTGTTCTTGAAAAAGAAAATTTTGATATTGTTTTATCCGGGCTTCAATCTGATGATGATGGATATGCTCAAATGGGAATTCTTTTAGCTGAGTTCTTGAATGCAAACCATGCATCGCTTGTTATGGGTACAGAATTTATCGAAGATAATTCAGTAAAAGTGAAGCGAGAATTGGAGAATGGCTGGTTTCAATGGTCTGAGCTAAAACTTCCTATCTCACTAACAATTCAATCCGGCCTGAATCAGCCTCGTTATGCTTCTCTAAAAGGGATCATGGGAGTTAAAAAGAAGACTATAGATACTCACAATTTTGATGATTTAAGCGTTTCCGGTCAATCGCAGACTGAGCTTGTGAGTTTGTTCAATCCGGAAAAAACTAAGGTAACCGAATTCATCGAAGGTTCAACTGATGAAATTGTTGAAAAACTCGTTGATGTTTTAAAAAATCAAGTAAAAGTAATTTAAAGGGGAATAAATGAACATATTATGTTTTATACAAACAGAAGAAGGAGCTATAAATGGGGTTTCTAAAGAAGCATTATCTCTTTCGCAAGATCTTTGTCAAAAATCAGCTGGCGATTTAACTGTCCTAAGTTTTGATCCTGATGTATCATCTGAATTAGAAAAGCTTAAAGCATCAAACTTAATTGTTTTGGATTTACCCGAGCTCAAGAGCTACAATCCTCTATACTATACTGCGGCAGTTAATCAAGTTATGGAACAGAATTCATACGACTTAGTAATACTTGGACACACTTACCAAGCAAGAGACTGGGTTCCGAGATTGAGCGCTCGATCAGATATCCCCTTCATCAGCGATTGCATAGATTATTCTTATGAGAACGGAAATATGGAATGGATTAGAAGTCTATATAGAGCTAAAGTTAATTGTAAAATTAAATCTAAAAGCTCCAAGACAATTATTTCCGTACAATCTGGATGCTTTAGCGCAGACAACCTTGTTGAAGGTACATCTAATAAAGTCCAAGTCGAAGTNAATTTAAATGATGTTAATAAAACAATTTNACCTGGTGAAAAATTTAAGGAATCAGGAGCACAAGTAGATCTCAATTCGACTGATGTCATTGTTTCAATAGGTCGAGGAATCGCCAAAGAAGAAAATATTCCAATGGCTGATGAATTATCTAAGTCTCTTGGAGGACTGCTTGCATCTTCAAGACCTGTAGTGGATTCAGGATGGCTTGACCATTCCCTTCAAATTGGAAGTTCTGGTCAAGTTGTATCACCAAAATTGTACTTAGCTCTTGGTTTGTCAGGCGCTATACAACACACTGTGGGCATGAAGGGCTCTAAGAGTATAATTGCAATAAACAAAGATCCAAATGCACCCATTTTTGAGCTTTCAGATTATGGTGTTNTTGGAGATATTCTTGAGATTCTCCCAAAGCTTAATGAAGCTGTAAAAGAATCGTAAAGATAAAAACGACTTAAAATATTATGACACAAAATCAAAGAGAAGAACTGCCAATAGACGTGTTGTTTGTTGGAGGAGGAGCTGCTTCTTTAGCTGGCGCCCTTCATCTAAATAGACAAGCAAAGAAAAATAACATCGATATAGAGATTGCNNTAATAGAAAAAGCTAATGAAATAGGTTCGCACTCATTGTCTGGAGCGGTCGTTGATCCGATAACGCTTAAAGAACTTTTCCCAGAATTGAGACCTGAATCTTTTCCATTTGAAGCTCCCGTAAATGCTGAAAAGATGTATTTCCTGCACAAAAGTGGCGCCAAGTTTGGATTTCCTTACATTCCTAAAGGTATGAGTCATCATGGATGCTACATAGCCTCTCTGGGAAAATTAACTAGATGGCTAGGACAGAAATGTGAAGAAGAAGGTATTGATATATTTTGCCCTTTTTCAGGAGATGAAATCCTTTATGATGAGAACAATTCTGTAGCCGGAATCAGAACTGGAGACAGAGGCGTTGATAAAAATGGNGCTAAAAAACCTAACTTTGAACAAGGTGTAGATATTAAAGCTAAAGTTACTGTTTTTGGAGAAGGTACTAGAGGAAGTCTAACAAAACAATTAATATCTAAATTTAACTTAATGAAAGATAGCAATCCTCAAGTTTGGGCTGTTGGAGTTAAGGAACTATGGAAAGTTCCTGAAGGCACAATTGAACCAGGTTATGTAGCGCATACATTAGGNCATCCATTAGGAAATAAAATTTTTGGTGGAGGATTCATTTACGGTATGCAAAATAACATTCTTGATATTGGCTTAGTAACAGGTCTTGATTATAGCAACCCTACCATAGANCCACATCATGAGCTNCAGCTACTCAAAACTCATTCATGGATTAAGAATTTTTTAAAAGATGGAGAGCTTCTATCTTATGGCGCAAAAAGTCTGCCAGAGGGAGGATTTTATTCTATACCAAAANTATATGTTAATGGTGCATTGCTAATTGGTGATTCTGCTGGTTTTTTAAATGGAATGAGGTTAAAAGGAATTCATTTAGCAATGAAATCGGGAATGCTAGCAGCTGAANCGATTGTTGATGCTTTTAAAAATGAAGATTTTTCTGAAAAAACATTATCTAACTATTTCAAATATTTTAAATCAAGCTGGGCTTACAAAGAGTTGTACAAAGCAAGAAATTTTCATCAAGGCTTCAAAAATGGAGCACTGTTCGGTATGGCTAATGCTGGTTTAGCATTATACACAGGAGGACGTGGCTTTGGCTTTATTGATAAACTTGAGGGTCACCACGGTCATCTTGAAATGCAGAAAATAACTGATAAAACGCAAAACAGATATAAAGATTTGAAGTTTGATGGAAAAATAACATTTGATAAAGCCACTGATGTCTATCACTCTGCAACAAAGCACGATGAAGATCAGGTCCCACATCTTAAGATAATTGACCCTGATTTATGTTTTGATAAATGTAAAGAAGAGTACGGAAATCCATGTCAGCACTTTTGCCCAGCATCTGTTTATGAAATAGTTAAAGAAGAAAATAAGGAACGATTGCAGATTAATTTTTCAAATTGCGTTCATTGCAAGACATGCGACATTATGGACCCCTATCAAACCATAAATTGGGTAACCCCAGAATCAGGCGATGGGCCATCATGGAAAAATATGTAATGCGATGGTTGAATATATAAATACTATTATAAATTCCTTCTGGTTCCCCAAGCTACTATCCATAACTGGAGTTATTATTATTTTGATTAGCATTAGACGCTACTTCACAAAAGGTTAGCTATATAAAAATATCAAAAAAAGTTGATTTATATCACATTTTAACACATTCTCTCCCCTGAAGTATTATTTTTTACTTGAATAATTGAACCATCTTGAGTAGTTTTTTAAGCAATTTTGTATAATATTTATTTTTATAAAATAATTACAACAAATAAGTAAGGAGGAGTAATATGAAACGATTTATCGTTCTAGTTTCCGCTTTTTTCTGTATGTCTTATGCACAGGATGTAGCGGGCAGTTGGACCTTGACTGCAGTTGATGTGTACTACTACAACTTCGCAAGACCAGCTGATGTGAGTAATCCTACAGTAGGAACTACCCTTTTCGTATCAGATACTTACGGATTGGGAGCTTCATTGCCAATAACTACGATCCCAGTTGGTTCTATGTTCTTAGGAGTTCCAAATGGTCCTTTTGGAGAAGATGGGCTAGCTCAAAATGGTGTTAATCTTAATGTAACTTTATATGCTGATGGAACAGGAATGGTTCCTGTTGGAAGCACTTACCCAGACATTGAGTTAGATGAAGCATCGTGCGTAACATTTGGTCAGGTTTTACCTGTAACAGATGATGTAAGATATACATCTAACAAAGATTCGGGTGAAATCTTACCAACAACTACTGTAGTTGGTACAGAAAGTAGAAACCCGTACAAGGGGACAGCAATGGGTTCTTTAAGCTTGAGTCAGTCTGTTGTGTTTTCTTTCTTCCCTTTAACACCAGTAAATACCTGGAGTCCAATACCGTTATTTTTTGGTGCTGAAGAAGGTGATACTGGAGCTGTTCAGGTCGATGCAGATACTTGGATTATTCCTGCGACTGCCATGACGCCGTCTGGTGTTAGTAATAATCAGTACACAACTGTTGGTAAAACAGGTGGATGGATAAAGACTGAAGGTTTTGACGGATCAATCGGTGGACCAGATAACCCAACTCCTGAACTTGCTTTGTACTGGCATACCATTGATGGTTATTCTGCTGATACAGGCTTTGGTGATGATGGTCCTGCAGCTTTAGGTGGAACTGATGAAGATGGAGATGGTTCAGATTTTGATAGAATTTTTGGATTACCTGCAATTTCAGCTACATATATTGATCCAAATGTTGCTGCTANCTTAGGTTTTAGTAACTTCAACCATTTGGTTGCTGGTGATATTACTAAAGAACTAACAGGTATAATTCAANGTGGTTGCGAAGCTCAAATCGCTAATGGTGTCGCTCAATGTGATGCAGCTGGTTTAGATAACTTCGTTTTTGGATTGTGTGGACAAACTGCTAACGGTGATGACTTTGCTGCTGCGTGTGCTGCTGCTGGTGTTGCCGCTGCTGTTACTGGCGCTTGCCTGGAAGCAGGTGGCCCTGAATTTTCAGATCCTAANGTTGCTGGTGGCTTAACTTGTGCAGNTTTAGCTGGNTCATATGCTNAAGCTGCTGCTNNNGANGGNNATTCNNNTAANGATTGNGCNNAAGCTGTNGCNNTCGCNACAGANNCTNATTCNAATTCANTATGNAGTTTAGCCGGAGCTATTGCTCTTGCATCATCAACATGCGCTGAAACTGTTAGTGGTGGTGCATCTGCTGGATTTGAGGAAGATGGCTTCGTTGATATGAATATGGATGGAATTATTACCTGTGATGAAGTTGCTGGTGCTACTGTTGCTACTGGAACAAGAGTTACTACAACTGACGACTACACAGATGCTACGTTAGCTAACACGCTTTACTTGATGAACCCAGACCCTAATTTTGCTCTTTGGAAGCAGTTTGTAACATGGAATGCTTACATGTACGGAGAAACAGGTTCACCATCATTTCTTGTAGATGATTCAGGAATCGAATTTGATCCAGCATCTATGTATTTTATTGATGTTACTAATGGATCAGCTTGTGACCCGACTTCAGGAAGCCCAACATGTGCTCCTCAGTCTGACACAGGTGGTCGTCTCGTCATGAAATATGAGCCAACATGTGTGCCTGTAATTGAGTCAATGGAAGTTCAAACAGAGTTTGTTGGACTTGCTGCTGGTGAGTGTACGCACAATGGTGATGTTGATGGTAATAACTCTGTAAACGTACTTGACGTTGTTGCCCTTGTCCAATACGTAATCGGAAACTCAACATTATCAGATGATCAGTCATGCAGAGCTGATATCAATTCTGATAACAGCGTTAATGTACTTGACGTTGTTGCTATCGTTAACTTAATTGTTAATGCTACACCTAGAGCTGATATTGCTGATAGCGTAGAATTTAAAAGAAATAATAATAGCCTAAACATGCTTGCAAACGGTGTGGTTGGAGCTGTTCAAATGACACTATCTCACGGTGATGATTTTATCATCAGCCTTACGGATGATGCTTTTGTAGCAGAATCAAACACTTCAAATAACCAAACAGTAATGTTAATTGTTCTTCCAGAGAATGGAGAACTCTTTACTGCATCGGGTGAATTCACGATCGATGAGGTTATTGCAGCGAGTGCAGAGGGTTATATTGAAACTTCAATGCCTGCCTCATTTAATTTAGGACAGGCGTACCCTAACCCATTTAACCCAAGCACTAGCCTTGATATTGAGCTTTCATTTGATAGCAATGTGTCAATTGCAGTATATAATGTTATGGGTCAGATGGTGAGCGTTCTTCACGATGGCAATATGACATCAGGTATGCACTCAATAACATGGGATGCATCAAGTTTGTCTAGTGGTATGTATATCATTAAGGCAGAAGTTGCTGATGAAGTATTAAGTCAAAAAGTAATGCTTGTTAAGTAAAACATCTTAAAAATAATTGTTTTAAAAGGCCTCGCCAATAACGGCGGGGCCTTTTTTTTATTTCATCTTTACATTTAATTATCATAGATTTTGATGTGTTTTATTTAACAATTGCTAAGAAATTAAAAAATTTGAATTACAGACCTCTTTTATGGTTATTTTTTCTCTGTAAAATCTCTTTTATGCATCCTGCCACCATATCAGGTAAGGTTGTAGATAAGAAGAGTAAAGACCCGCTAATTGGTGCTAATATATTTATTGAGGAAGGAGATCGTATACTTGGAGGTAGCGCTACAGATGTAGACGGGTTATATTCCATAGAAAATATTTCTTCAGATGGTTTCTTTAATCTCAAGGCCAGTTATCTAGGATATGTCCCTTTTTCCTTGGAAATTGAGATCGATGATGTTAATAGTAAATATGAATTTAACTTAGAATTAGATCCCAGTTCGATTAAGGTCGATGAGATCATTGTAAAAGATGAAAAACGTAAAGAAAAAAAGACCGAAGCGCCTGCCTCAAAGGAAATAATTAGTTCTAGAGACATTCGCAGAAGCACAACTACTAATCTCGGTGGTTATCTGAAAGGTTTAAAAGGTGTTGATTTCACTTCAAGCGGAATTAATAACTTTAGTTTATCAGTTCGTGGATTTAACAGCAGTTCTAGCACAAGGCTCTTAATGCTGACTGATGGAAGGGTCGCAAATCTACCAGCCTTGAGAGTAATAAATTTTAGCACAATTCCTCAATCATCTGAAGATGTTGATAAAATTGAAGTTGTTTTAGGTCCCGCAACTGCGCTATATGGTGCAAATGCACATAGCGGGGTAATAAATATTATATCTAAACCCCCCTCTACTTCAGAAGGATTTAATGCGAGTTTTTCTGGCACAAATGATGAGCGTCAACTACAAAAATTTGCAACTCGTTATGCAAAGAGATACGGAAATATAAGTTTCAAAATATCAGGTGAATACGTTCATGCAAATGAGTGGCCATACATATCTGAGCTCGAATATAAACTTCACAGATATCCTTGGTCCGGCCACCCCGAACGTACTGTTGATGGTAAAGATAACAATCCATGGGAAGGCATTCCAGCCTCTGGTGGTATTCCCGAGTATGGCAATACAGCTTTAAATAATTATGGTGTTGAAGTACTTATAGGTAACGGAGAAGCAAACCACGGAGATATTGATGGTGACGGAGTTGCTGGCGAGGACTGGTACAATGGATTTGATGATGATGGAGATTCAATAGATTCTGATGGGGACGGGTACTGTAATGGTCAAGAAATGCAATTTGGAAGCAACTGGAACGATATTGCAGATTACCCAAATGAGGCGATACAAAGCTTTTCTAATTGGATTGATGAAGATTATTTTTACGCTGATGGAATTGATAACCAGGAACCCTTCACTGACACGAATGGTAATTCACAATATGATGATGGAGAAAATTTTGTTGACTGGAATGGAGACGGGGTTTGGAATGGCCCTAACTGGATTGATTATAATAACAATGGAATTCCCGATAAAGGTGACATTGGTATTGATGAATCAATTGACAACAGCTATGACACATGGTATGATGGTATAGATAATAATGGTGATGGAGTTGTTGACGAGAGTCAAGAAGTTAGAACCAATCCATCCTCTCCAACGGGAAATTGGGCACTTGCTCTTGATGATGGGATTTTAGTTTTTGATGGAAGAAGGCAAAAAAATATTGAAACAAATCCTCTATATAATCCACAAGATTGGGAAGACTTCGATTCTGACCAAGATGGGATTATCGAAGAATCAGAAGGTGATTGTTTCTCCTGTAAATATATAGGTAGTGATGATCATATTCGTGGTGATATGAGGTACAACGAAGATAAATTTAAATTAGAATTTGATATGTACATATACGATTTCGGTGATGATGGAATAGCAGGTGACCCATTTGAGGATTCATCTGGAAATGATGGGATTTATAATGCTGGGGAATCATATAATGCTTTATTTGGAAGCTTTAATGATAATGGGCTTGATGGCATTCCTGGAACTGGTGACGCTGGAGAAGGTGATGGTGTATGGCAACCAGGAGATGGATGGATAGATACCAATAATAATGGTCAGGTAGATTATGGTATAGATACTCATTTAGGGTGTTACGATAACAATGATGATGGAACATGCTGGCTTGGTGATACGTTCTATACTCAAGATGATTTTCCTGATGTCTGGCCTCCCGGAGACGGGGTTTGGCAAGATGGAGAGATAATTCATGATTGTGGTCAAGACGGATACTGTTTTTCTGATGTAGACGTTAATACTTGCGGAGCAAATGGTTGTATTGCAATAGATATATATGGAAATACTGCTGTCGATGAAAACGGAAATCCAATATATATTTCAGGGCCGGACTTTGGAGAAAATGATGGACTCTTAATTGCGCTCGATCAAAATGAACAGGATGGGATTATGGATGCTGGAGACGGATTATATGGTGCGCCAGGTGTCGATATTGGAAATGATGGGTCTTACTTGGATGTACTTGATGGAGATACCCCCCCTGACTATATAGAAAATTTTGAAATAACGAACGATGTTAATGGAGATGGAATTACAGATTACCCAGATTTTGAAGTCGAAAATAAAAAAGCCGAATTTAGAATCGATTATGACCCTAACCCTGACCTTAATCTTACTTTTCAAACTGGATATTCGTGGACTAAGACTCAACAGGTTTCAGCTATTGGTCGTTTTATGGCAGAAGGATGGGAATCTACATTTTATCAACTAAGAGGTCGATACTATGATTGGTTTGCGCAAGCTTTTTTTAGCCAAAGTAACTCTGGGCAGACACGAAACTACAATATAGGTCAGGTTCTGGATGATCAATCAACGAACTTTGGACTGCAAATACAAAATGATTTCTTCATACCGCGAATTAACACCGAAATTACCTGGGGTGCTGACTACGCAAAAACTATGCCCAAAACATTTGGAACAATTCTAAATGATGGTCCAAATGGCTATGATGATGATGGAGATAATGCATTATTGCAGTCAGATGGAATAGACAATAATGGGGATGGAGTTATTGATGATGAATTTGATGGAACTGATGAGCCTGACGAATACTCTGAAGTCGTATCAAACGAGTATGGGCTGTACTTTCAAAGCAAAACGGATGTATTGGGAAATGAGGAGTGGGAATTCATTGCGGCAGCCAGATTAGATTACCAGGACCAATTAAATGAAGGCCTGCAATTTGGTCCAAAAGTAGGTATTAATTATAATCCATCTGAAAAATCAACCTGGAGATTAACTTATGGATTAGCGTACAACACTCCTACAATAACTACTTTATATACAGATCTTTATTATGGTAAGAATGGAATATTTGATGTTTTTCTTAAAGGAAATAAAGACGGAACACCATATTCAAGAGTTCCAGATGAGGGTGGGAATTATAGTGCTGGCGGATCTAATTACAATTTTAATGTAAATCCATTAGGTCCTGGGTATTATAATTCAGATGATGATTACATAAAAATTCCCCAATATGAGGAAGTTTTTCAGCAAATTTTAACAGATGACGGAACTGTTAACTACGAAGATAGGGTTACGGGAGCTCCATTCTTTTTTAATATCAGCGACTTAGGTCCAAATGATTATATACCTCTTGATACATCAAGACACTATATTTACGTTCCATATGCTGCTGAGGATGGAGGTACAACATACACTCCTCAAGAATCTTTTAATTTACCTGATGTTGATCCGTTAGGTCCAGAAAAAATGCAAACAATCGAGTTTGGCTACAAGGGTTTCATTGGTAATAAGACATTCATAGCAGCAGATTTATACATAAGTCAGTATGATGATTTTTTCAGTCCTGCAACAATAATTACACCATTAGTAAAACGTAAAAGTGATGATTCTACTGTTGGCATGATGCCTGTTAACTCTGCGGGCTCAAACCCACCTTACGGTACAGCATGGAACGGGCTAGATGATGATAATGATTGGCAAGGAGATTTTGCAAACTATATTGCAAATCCATATGATGAAAGTGGCAATATCGTTAATACTACTGGTGAAGATATGTATTGGAGTGAAGCGTTTGGATGGCATTTAAACGATCTAAACGGAGATTGCGCTGGTACAGGAGCAACAATTGGAGATGGGAACCCCTGTTGGCAAGATCCAGGTGAATGGGGATATATTGAATATATTTTTGAAGAAGGGCAATCTGACAACATTCTTGGTTATACGATTTACAGACCTGAAGATGTTTTAACACAAGACTTTACATTTCTTCTTCAGTACCAAAATGATGAAAATGACAGAAAATCAAATATCTATTGGAACGATGTTGGTGTAGATGAATACGGTGTAACTTCAGGTTTGAATGAAGCTGAACAAATTCCTCTAGGAATTCTTGGCTCTGATGGTGAAGAAAGATACGGAATAGGTAGACCTACAGCTCCACCTAATATTGTACTAAGTTCTCTGAATTACGGTAATATTGTACACTCAGGTATAGATGTTGCGCTAACACATTTTATTAGCAAGAAACTAATTTTTGATAGTAATTTTGCTTTTTTCAATTCAACCGACTATTACAACACTTTGACAAAAAGATTTGACCCTATAAATGCACCTAAATTTAAATTTAATGCCAGCTTAAAATGGGACACCAACGATACTACAGATTTGATGTTAACCTATCGTCACGTTCAAAAATTTGAGTGGAGAGATGGTATTTGGGAAGGATTTGTAGGTCCTTATGACATTATTGATTTGCACTTCAACAGGAAAATCACAGATAATCTTAAGTTCAGTGTTTCAGCATTAAATATATTTGACGACCAGCACAGAGAAATGATTGGCGGCGCCAAAATTGGGCGACAAATAATACTAAAAATGACTTCTTCTTTCTAAATTAAAATTTAATTAGGTAATATATCTTCAGGTAAGTTAAACTTTGGAGAACTATTATCTGATTTAACTTCTATCTCTCCAAACTTAGCTTCATATTTATGAACATTATCTTGTAAAGCTTTAACAAGAGTTTTTAAATGAACTGGAGACATAATAATTCGAGACTTTACTTTTGCAGTGCTGATTCCAGGAAGAATTCTAAAGAAATCAATTACAAATTCTGCGGGGCTGTGAGTAGTAATAGCAAAATTTACATACTCTTCAACATTCTTATCTCCTTCAAGACTTAATTTTATTTGTTTATGCTTTTTGTTTGAATCCTTCACTTTTTTTTCCTTTTTCTATCAATTTCCTCTTGTTTTCTACGATTGAAATCCTGCCAATCTTCTTCGTCTTCTTGCTGAGTAGTTTTCAGTTTTCCTAAATCTTTAATTCCGTCATCTTTGTTCTGTTCTTCAGAAAGTTCTGGATTGTCATCAATATATTTCATTCTAAAAGTTTTATCTTCATATTCATCTGGATTAGTTTCATCAAGAAGTTCTTCTTCTGTCTCAGATTTGTATTTTATTTCATCACCATATAACGTTCTATCAAAAAAATCAATATCGTCAACTATTCCATTCATCATCAGATATTCTATGAAAGCTATATATTTTTTATTGTGAAATTTTGTGTTGCAATGAGGACAGCTCAAACTTTCTGCAAGCAACTTTTCATCAAGTGAGCTTGCGCAATTAGGACATATTAACCCTTCAAATTCCATCATATTTTTCCTTATATAATCTGAAAATATATCATTTAGAAATCGCATCGACAAGAAATAATTTTACTAATAAATATTATTTTGTATTTTTTGGTAATTCAGAATTTGACCAAAGGAATTTAAGTCTTTTTTCAAGAGCTTTTGACATCTCTATTTCTCTACGGTTCATTGCGATCTTACATCGTTTAATAAATTTCTTTATATCGACTATTTGATTATGACCCCAAACAAAAGAAGGAAAATATTTTATTTCAAAAGACTCTTTAAAAATATTTGCTCCTACACCCACTACAGTACCAGTATTAAATTTTGTCGAAATTGCTGTTGCTGTAAAATCACCTATGAATGACCCTACAAACTGCTGTCTAGTATCAAACTCTTTATCAGCACTTAATTTTACTTTTACATTGCTATAATTATTTTTTAAATCACTAACATTTGTGTTAGCTCCTAAATTGACCCATTCACTCAAATAACTATGTCCAAGGTACCCATCATGTTGTTTGTTAGAAAATCCATGTATTACACAATCTTCTAATTCACCACCAACTTTACAAAGCTCACCAATGGATGTAGATTCTCTTAATTTTGCACCTGGGTTTATAATACTCTTTTTTCCAATGTAGGCTGGACCTTTAACTAGTGCCCCAATATCTATAAGTACATTCTCATCTATTATTATGGGCCCATTTGTAGCATCTAGCACAACTCCAGCAGATATAATAGAATCTTTACCAAAAATAATATTATCTTTGTTCACGATATGACAAGAATTATGAATTTTATTATGATTAATCTTCTGTTCTGTTAATTTATATTTTTGTTTGATTAAATTATAATCTTCTTCAATATTTACAGATATATATTCAAATATATCCCACAAATGATTAATAATTTGTACGTTGGAATTGTTATTTGCATTATAATGTCTTTTTAATATATTTTTTTCTAGTCTATTTTTAGACACTTCATTTTCTAATTTAAATCCAATAATTACATCTTGGTCAAAAATAACTGCTTCTTGTTTAATCTTTGATATGCTGTTCTCGTTCCAAATAGCTTTTCCATTTAGACAAATCCCAGGATGAAATTTTTCTGGATTTATATCTGCATCCGGGAAACGGGTTTTTAGTAACTCTTCTATCTCATCACGAACGTACAATTGAATTGTATCATTTTTACTAATTGTATTAATTATCCTATCCAAGTTAGTAAAAACTCCTGTACGAAGTTCAAAAGTTGCATGAAGTATAGTAAAAGGACTTAATAAATCAGTTTGGGTGTCTTCAAAAATTATATAATTCATAACGAATCCAAGATCTCCTTCATTCTAACAAAAATCATTTCAACGCTCCCTGTTTTTTTTGGATTTAGTTGCATATTGTAAAAAATATCTGAAAAATTTGATTTAAATCCAATTTTAATTCGGGATTTAAGATAAGAAATAAATTGAGACGAACCAAAAAAGAAATTTGTATTTAAATCTACGACAACATCTAAATCTTCCTTAAGTAACATTTTTCTTTGCTCATTATTGCAAAACTTCATGCTTCTTTTTCCAAATTCAACAAAAAATATATTTGGACTCTGAAAATTTAATATTTTGAAAAAATTCTTATTTATTATCAGAGTATACTTAGTATTATTATCAATTAAAAATAAATCTTTAAAGATGTACAGCGATAATCTAAATTCATTTTCATCTTTTGGAAAAACCAATAGAACTTTATTAACTGATTGTCTATTTGGAAGCTTGATTTGGGGATTAGTTTTTTTTATTTTACCTAGAATCAGATAAAACATGATTTTTAATCTTAATATGAATAGATTAAAATTCATTATTGTGTAAATTTACAAACGTTGATTTACTTTATGAAAATAAATAATACAAAAAATTTGAAAAAAATATTTTTAAATATCTCTTTAGTAGCTGTTTTATTTTCCACAGATACAGATTATATGTGGCCAACAAATGCAAGTAATACATTAACAGCATTTTTTGGAGAAATGCGTCCTCACCGCTACCATCTTGGTATTGATATCAGGACTTATGGTAAAAATGGTGATCCTGTTTTCGCTATTACAGATGGATATATTTATCGGTTAAAAGTTAGTAATACAGGTTACGGTAATGTAATATATATAAAACACGATGATAATAATATATCTCTATATGCTCATCTTAGTAGATTTAATGAAAAAATTCAAAAAAATGTTGAACAGCTGCAGTTCAAAAGAAATTCTTATCTAATAGACCATCTTCTAGAGCCAGGAATTATAAAAGTTTCCAAAGGAGATATTATTGGATACACTGGGGATACAGGTGGTTTATCTGGACCTCACTTACACTTTGAAATCAGAGATGAAATAAATAGACCACTAAACCCACTTAACACATCGCTTGGAAAAAAATTTAAAGATACTCTGAAACCTCAACCTGATTTCATAGCCTTCATACCCTTGAGTGATAGCTCAAGAGTGAATGGGTTTAATTATATACAAGAATTTGAAATTAATGACTCTTCATTAGGTACTAATGATACTTTATCAGTTATTGGAGATTTTGGAATTGCAATAAATGTAAAGGATAAAGTTAATAGTCAGCCTTTTAATTATGGAATTTACTCAATTGATTTAGAAATCAATGATGAATTTCAATATGGTATAAAGTTTGATAAAACATCTTTTACTCAAAATAATCAAATTTACCTGGAACGAAATTATGAACTTTTAGAGTTGAATCAAGGAGAGTATTATCAGCTTTATAAAGTAAGCTATCAAAATAATAGTTTTATTGACAAAAAATCGAAAGGTTCACTAATTCCGAAAGAGGGAATTAATAATTATAAAATTACAATAAAAGATTTAAATGGTAATGAAAATTATGTCAAAGGAACTTTTGTTTACGATAAAATTATAAATCCAGATTTTATAGTTAACGAATTGGCTAATGGTGGATGGATAATAAATTATAAAAATATTGATAATATTGATAATATTGAATGTAAGCTACTCAACTCTTCAAAATCTATTAATGAATCACTAAGCTGTGATCTTGTTAACGATATGAGTATCCATAAAAATAATGCAATAATAATAAACAATACTAAAAGCATTTATAATACTCTTGAAATCACACTGAATACAGATAAAGGTAAAACAGTAAAACATTATGCGCTACTTGATAAGAAACCTTTGCATATTCAAGGTGATTTAACTATAAATCACAATTATGATGGAATAAGAATCGACTATGAAGAAAATGAATTCTCTGGAATGAAACCAAGCTTGTTTTTTCAATCAGACGGCGTTATGAAAAAAGATACACTCGTTAGGGTAAGTAAAAATAAACTTATTTCAAATTTATTTTCGATTTCTGAATTTATGAAAATGAGTAATATTAGTATAAGGTATGAAACTGATACTTTTACAATCATAAAAGATAGTGAATTAGATAAGTATCTTGTAAAACCGGGAGAATACTCTGAAAAAAGTATCATAAACGGCCAAGCTTTTTTTATTCACGATAAGAAAACTTTTTATGATGATACTATTATTTATTCACACCCAGTAAATATATTTGAAGAACAATCAATAATTAATCCATTTTATATTGGACCAAACGCAATTCCATTCAATAAGCCTTTAAAGTTAATTATAAATTTATTTGACATAAAAAATCAAAATAAAATGAATGTGTGTTACTATCAAAATAATAAATGGAATCCCCTATACACCATTAGAGATGAAACAAAAGTTATATCAGCAGAAATCAAGAGGGGAAGTATAATAGGTGTAATTATTGATGACAAAATTCCGGAAATAGATAACGTTGTTCCAAGAAACAACGCAACTTATAATCTAGGTGATATGGAAAATTTTGAAATTTATTTAAAAGATAACTTCTCAGGAATAAACTATGACAATGGTATAAATCTTACCGTTAATGAAAAAAGTATTCTTACAGGATATAATATATATCAAAAAAAAATACTTACAGTAAGACTTAAAGATTATCTTAAAATTGGAAAAAATACTTATAGACTAACTGTATCAGATAATTCAAATAATACCAAAACTATAAATGGTAATTTTTATATTAAGGAGTAGATAATGAGTCCAGAAAAATTAATTAAGGAAGCAATTATTGCACAAAGCAGAGCTAAAGCTAATTTTAGTAACTTTAAAGTTGGAAGCGCTATTTTAACAAAAGATGATAAAGTAATTTATGGTTGCAATATTGAATCAGCTGCGTATCCAAGTACCATGTGCGCTGAGCGTGTAGCTATATATTCTGCTATTTCACAGAATATTACAAATTTTAAAAGCATTGCAATAATCTCTCCTTCTTCAGCTAAACCTTGTGGTCCATGCAGACAAATAATTCATGAATATCTAGGTAACATTCCCATTTATATTTCAAATGAAAAGAATACGAAAGAGTTTGAAACTTATTTTATAAAAGACTTATTACCATATCCGTTTGGGTAATGCAAAACAAACTATTCATAGGAATTGGAGGAGGTACAGCATCAGGAAAGTCTGCGATTGCAAAATACTTATTAAATTATTTTGGAAAAGACAATTGCGCAATCATAAAAGTTGACTCTTATTACCATGATTTAAAGTATATGTCTATGGAAGAAAGAGAAAAGCAAAATTTTGATAACCCGAATGCGATAGATTTTAATTCATTAATTAAAGATGTTAATTTACTAGCAAAAAATAAAATGATTCACGTTCCAGTTTACGATTATAAAACTCACACAAGAAGCAATTCTTTTGAGAAAATTGAAAGTCAAGAAATAATTATAATTGAAGGTTTATTTTCGTTGTATAATAATATTATTAAGAGCTATCTCAATATTAAAATATTTGTTGATACACTAGAATCTACTCGCTTAGAGCGTAGAATAAAAAGAGACTTGCAAAAAAGAGAGCGAACTCACGATTCAATTTTAAAGCAATTTAATACAATGGTGATACCTATGCATAATAAGTATGTTGAGCCAACAAAATCATGCGCAGATTTAATAATTGAAAAAGGAGTAAAAAATACTGTTGCTATCAATGAACTTATTCATAAAATTACATACGTGCGAAATAACTTAAATATATAATATGGCAATATTTCCAAAAAACTCAGGTTGGATAGAATTAATATGTGGTCCAATGTTTAGTGGAAAAACTGAAGAATTAATTAGAAGATTGGTCAGAGCACAGTTTGCAAAACAAGAAGTTGCTATATTCAAACCGAAAACTGATAATAGATACAGTGAGGACTATATAGTTTCTCATAACAAAAGAAAAATTAAATCAATCATACTTGAATCAGCGAATCAAATATATGAATATAAAAGTAAAGCTGATGTTTTTGGGATTGATGAAGCACAATTTTTTGATCATAGCTTGATTGAAGTATGTAACAATCTTGCTAAAAACGGGAAAAGAGTGGTTGTAGCTGGACTAGACAAAGATTTTGCTGCTAAATCTTTTGGACCTATTCCTCAGCTAATTATTGATGCAGAATATGTTACTAAAGTTAATGCAATATGTATGGTATGTGGTGACCCTGCGAGTTTTACACAAAGGATAAGCACTGAAAAAAGTCAAGTAGTTGTTGGTGAAACAGACAAGTACGAAGCACGATGTAGAAATTGTTTTGAAATTTAATATGGGAGATTTTATGGAAAGAATAATTGGAATTTTTGGAATAATTGCAATACTTGCTATAGCATATATTTTTTCAAATAATAGAAAAAAAATAAATTTTAAGTTAATTATGTGGGGAATATCTCTACAAATATTTTTTGCTATTCTAATATTAAAAGTCCCAGGAGGAAAACTTGTGTTTGATCTAATTGATTCTTTCATTAAGAAAATTTTAGATTTTTCAGTTGATGGAAGTAAATTTTTATTTGGAAATTTAGCAAATGAAAATTACTTTTTTACGGATGGGGCAGCATGGCCAGGTTTTGGTTTTCAGTTCGCTTTTTTAGTTTTACCAACTGTTATATTTTTCTCTAGTTTAATGTCTGTATTATATCATGTAGGAATAATGCAAAAGATTATAAAATTTTTATCGAGAATTATGCAAAAAACTATGGGGACAAGCGGAGCAGAAACAGCAAGTATATCTGCAAATATTTTCGTGGGGCAAACTGAAGCGCCTTTAGTTGTCAAGCCATTTATATCAAAAATGACAAATTCAGAGCTTACAGCGATTATGACAGGTGGATTTGCAACTGTCGCTGGTGGTGTTATGGCAGCCTACGTATTAATGTTAAATAATTCAATTCCTGGAATTGCAGGCCATTTGATGGCAGCCTCTATAATGAGCGCACCTGCAGCTCTAGTAATAGCTAAAATCATTTACCCAGAAACATCAGATCCGGAAACAAGCAAAGATAATGTTGAGCTATCTAATGTATCTGATGAAGCGAATTTTCTAGAAGCTATAGGAAATGGTGCAACTGAAGGTATGAAACTCGCTATCAACATAGCAGCTATGCTTATTGCTTTTTTATCTGTTATCGCATTAGTAAACTGGAGTTTGAGTCTTTTACCATTCGGCGAAGACCCATTAACAATTGAACTATTATTAGGCTATTTATTTATGCCCTTAGCTTTTCTTATGGGAGCACCATGGTCAGAATCTCAAATTTTGGGAAGTCTCATGGGCCAAAAGTTAGTTTTAACTGAGTTCATTGCTTACGGTAATCTTGCTGCAATTAGTGATTCAATTTCAGAAAGAACAGCTACCATTGGAGCATATGCTCTGTGTGGTTTTGCTAATTTTGCCTCAATTGGAATACAACTTGGTGGTATTGGTGCCATAGCTCCAGACCGGAAAAAAGATTTAGCAAAAACTGTAACTAAAGCAATGATTGGTGGAGCTTTAGCATCTTGGCTAACAGCAACTATTGCAGGAATATTAATTTAAAGGAACGACTATGAAGATTATGTTATTAGGTCCGCCTGGAGGAGGAAAAGGAACTCAGGCAAAGTATATTGAAAAAAAGTGGAATATACCACAGATATCAACGGGTGATATGTTAAGGAATAATGTTAACAATTCAACTTCATTGGGTATTAAAGCAAAAATTCACATGGAAAAAGGAGATTTAGTTCCGGATAATTTAATTTTGGCGATGATGGAAAAAAGACTCCATGAAGTTGACTGTAAAAATGGATATATACTTGATGGTTTCC
>PBGO01000020.1 GCA_002719095.1 Fidelibacterota bacterium | reverse complement strand
TATTTTTGATTGACTGTTCCCCAAATATCCAACAATGAGGTCAAGTAATCCACAGGAGCTGCCTTAATTCCTTTATCAGAAGCAAGTTTACCCCTAAGTGCTAACAAAACATCTTGAATGGTTTCAAAGTCGTCCTCAGCATGTGCGTAAGCTAGTCCAAAAGCTGTATCTCTATCAGTTTTTCCAAAGACATGCGGGACGCCCCACTCATCTCTATGTATTTCTACATCATACGGATGTCCATCATTTGAGATATAATCTGATAGCAAAAAAGAGTTTATAAAAATTATTATTAAAGTAAATTTATTTTTTATCATAAAAATTTATGATACTTTACTTTTCAATGCATTCACGCGATCTAACACAGGTGGATGAGAATAGTTCAAAAAAACATTTAGCCAATGAGGTGTTAAATTACTAAGATTTTCACTCGAAAGCTTTTTCAGACCTGAAATAAGAGACTCTGGAAGATTAGCTGTCTTGGCCGAATAACTATCCGCAGAAAACTCGTTTCTTCTCGATATAATCATTGAAACCACTCCTGATATAATTGATATAGGAGCATATAGCATTGAGAAAAAAACTAAACTTGCATACACAGATACATTCTCAACCTGAAAAACATTAAAAAGATTTTCATTGTTTACAAACAATGATAATGTAAATAACATAATTCCAGTTTGAATAATTCCTGAAATCATACCAGTTTGGATGTGTTTTAATTTATAATGACCAACCTCATGAGCTACAATTGCAACTATCTCATCATCATCCATCTGCTCAATTAACGTATCAAAAAGTGCAATTCTTTTGTTCTTGCCGAAACCACTAAAGTAAGCATTTGAATGACCCGACCTTCGAGAGCCGTCGACAACTTCTAGCTTCTTTACAGGAAAGTCTACTTTCTCAAGGTATTTTTTAATTTTTTCTAATAGAGGACCCTCTTCTAGGGGGGTAAACTTATTAAACATAGGTGCTATAAAGTTATTAAATAGAGGCTGTATTAATACCATGAAGGATGCCATAAGCAACCAAACTACCAACCATGCGTTTTCTCTGAAAATATCAAAAAATAATAAGACTAGATATAAAAAAGGGAACCCTATCAAAACGAGTAAAAAGTATTGTTTTATTTTATCAGTTATAAATGTTTTGTAGGTTGTTTTATTAAATCCATATTTTTCCTCGATAACAAATGTTTTGTAAATTGACAAAGGAAGACTAAGAATATCATTTATCATAAATAAAATACCAAAGAAGAGTATTCCTGTTATAATTTCGTTAAAACCAAAGCCTCTTGCATATAAGTCCAAAGAATTATAGAACCCAGATAGTATGAACCAAAGACCTAATCCAAGAGAGAAAGTAGATGTAAAATATGAATATTTTGCATTAGTCTTTGTATAATCTTGGGACTTTATATATTTCTCATTATCATAGACATCTTTAAACTCTTCAGGAAGCTTAGAGCTTAACGCTCTTATATTTAATGTTCTTACTGAAAAAGAAAGAAGATACTCAAAAACAATTACACCAATAATTATAAAAAAATATATGTCCATAGAAACCTACCTATTTTAAATTAAAATCTTATTGACCAGCTAAATAAACCTTAGATCCCGTCCATAATTTTTGAACAACAAAAACACCTATCATTGCAACTAAATAGTGGCAACATGCAAAAATAACAGCAAATTCGATATTTAGATTCTCAATCATATATCCTGTAACAAGAGAGCTAGTTACAACCATCAATCTTGTATATATGCCTAGAAGAGTTTGAACTCTTCCCATTATTTCGTTATCTACATTTTCCATTATTATTGTTCTTGTTATAATACGACCACAATTAATATTAATCCCCAATAAAAAAAAGAAAACTGAAGCTAATAATATATTCGGCATTAGCGATGATAATAGCAATGCGATTGCTCCAGCTAAATAGCATAATTTCAAAATAGCTGATCTATTGTAGTTGTTAGATAAAAAACCAACTAAGATTACAGATAATAATGCGCCAACTCCATAAAACCCATCCAATAATCCATACCCCCAAGCACCTTTATCGAAAATTTCAATGGATATAGAGATGGTAAGTACAGATAATGAACCCCAAATTGCAACATCAGACAAAATTGTAGTCATTGATATAGTTGCTATATCTTTTCTCGCTCTTAAATATGTAAATCCTCTTAAAAATGACTTGAGGAGGTTTTTACTAACATGTTCTCTTTTTACATACTTGAAAGGAGCTAATGATATAAGAATACCAGAAACTAAATATGTGACTACATTAATCCAAAGCGCTACAAAAGGGTCATAAACATGAACTATAATCCCGCCAATTCCAGCACCTAATATTGAACCTATCTGAAAACTTGCAGAAAGTAGTTTATTGGCGCTAAAGTACTCATCTTTTTTGACAATTTCTTGCGTAAAAGCCTGTGAAGTCGACCAGAATAAGGAATTTCCGATTCCCATGAAAAATGCAACTAAAAATAGATATGTAAGATTGAAATCATCATACTTGAGTACAATTAAGAAAGCCGTAATAACAACAATCCTGAACACATCTAGGATGACCATGAGCCATTTACGGTTTGTTTTATCTATTATATATCCAGTAAAGAAAGAAATAATTAAACCAGGAACAGTTGCAGCAGCGATTATTTGACCAAGCGCAATCTCGGACCCCGTCTCCTCAAGAACTAACCAGCTTACAGCGATTAAATTAAACCCGAATCCCAGAAGAGAAATAATATTACCCATGAAAAATAATAAAAAAGTAGGTTGCTTTAAAATAGCTATCAAGATTCAACCGATTGATTAAGATTTTCAGCTAATATGCGTCCACTTTTTATAGCACCGTCAATTGATGGTTCAGTGGTCCAATCTCCACAGAAATGAATATTTCCCAAATTACTTTCTTTTTTTATAGTTGATGGGATGGCATACTTCAAGCTAAAGCTATCAATTAGTTCAAAATCAGAACTTTCAATTGATAATATTTTTTGGAATTCTTGTGAGATTATCTTATCTGATGCGTTAGATTTTATCGAAGAGACAGAATATAAGTGCCATCCATTATATGAGTAATTTTTAGAAATGTTTGATAAGCACTGTATTGAATTGATACTGTAGTTATTTTCTCCAATTAAAAGAATAGATTTTTTAAGAACATTTTTTCTGGATTTAAAATAAATTGTTTTATTGAAATTATAATTCATCTTTATATCTTTTCCAATTACTTCTTTGATTGATTTAGGTAATGTAGCAAATATAAGTATGTCGTATTTAATATTTTTTCCATTTTTAAAGTGAACTGTACCATCTTTAATCTTGATAGCTTCATGATTAAATAAAATTTTAGCTTTAACTTTCTGGGATATTTTCTTTGGTAAATCACCCATTCCCCTCTTAGGTATAGATGCTCTGCCCGTTGCAAACTTTTTAAATATTTTTAAAAAAAAATAAGGAGATACTTTCAAATCATTTGACAAAAATATTCCCTTGAAAAATGGTCTAAAGAATAATTTTTGAGACCTCTCAGAGAAATAAGTTTGAAAGATTTCATTCACACTTCTATGATTTGTTTTTTTTCTTTTCAATAATAGATAAACAAGACTAAAATAGTCCTTGATCTTGAAGATTTTAAAAAGGTTGGACCTTAAAAACTTTAGTGGATGCTTGATTGGATTATAAACACTCAATATGCCTGATTCAGTATATATTTGAGCTCCAGAATCAAAATATCGTAGATCAAGTGAATTATAAATTCCTAATTTTTTGACTTCATCGTAATTGTCTAAAAGGACTTGAAATCCNACGTCACAAATAAAACCATCTNTATCTNNGGAACTAGCTCTTCCACCNACGAATGCTTCTTTTTCATAAACNGANACATCGTAGATNCTTTTATCNAAATAGTNNGCAGCNGANAATCCCGATAAACCCGAACCNATAATAACTGCTCTTTGCATTATNATTGATTAATTATTTTTATCGGATTGTAAATCATTTTCGTANAGATTATGAATTTTTTGAACCGCAATACCAATTAAAATAGCNANTAACAAAAGTGACAAATTCATCANTCCAGTAATTCCAAATGATATTCTAATNATAACTGTAGATATAATAAANCCTGAGTTTCGTATTATTTTATGAAAATCATTTTTNTAGTAAAATGATAGNAAAAGAATAGATATNTCNACGAANATTANAAAAGTAAAAAACTGTTCNAAAAAGATATGATTTATATTTGTACTATNNGTNTCCTGCCCCATTCCCNNAATCCATGACTGNAAAGATTCTAAAGCCAAAAGTAAAAATAGTGGNACAAGNNATATTGCAATGAACTTTTTTTGAATTATGAAGGATTTTAAATTTGAACCAAGNNTAATTTTTTTTCTATCTTTTATATTTAAATTCTTTCGAAAAAAATAAACAAGTAAAAACATAATAATTGCTGCAGCTACATCATAAAAAATGGTGAGATTGTTTAAAACACTAAGTTTAGTATTATTAAAATCCAAAATAGAGATATCTTTAAAAAATCGTCTGAGTACAATAAGGGTTACAATCTCATATTGCTTGGATAAATAATATGTAAACGATTGAGGAAGATAAAATATCAANAGATAAACCTCATATATAAGTATAAAACTGAAAGGTGTATAAATTGCCGCTAGAGGATTTTGAAGTANCTCCAAAGGCAATGCTACGGAAATAAATTCTGAAGAAGTACCTAAAATCAATAATAAATGGACGACAAAACTGATAATAGCAATGGTAATAATTGATTTTTCAACGTGTTCTTGTGAGGACTTAGAAAAAATAAAATTAAATGTTTTTGATATGTATTTGTTTAAATATCTCATAATTATAATCCTATGCCGTGCAAAACGTGCAATCGTATATTAGAAAGAAGTTAAATGATATCAAACTACTTTTTCAAATAGTTTTAAAAAGATTTTTTTTAAGNACTACGGAAGCTGTTAAAGCTCCTGAAGCAAGAGCGCTAGGTATACCAACAGTTGTTATATCTTGTCCTGTCATATAGAAATATCTNAGAGGTGTTTTGACTTTAATCCATTTTTGCCTGAATCTTTGAGGTGTATGATCTATTCCATAAAGTTCTCCATTATCATAAAAAGACATGCTCTTTGTTGATAGCGGAGTAGATAACTCAGAAAATGATATTTTATCTTTAAGCTGAGGGACATGTTTGTAAATTTTCTCAAAAATTCTATTAGAGAATTCCTGTTTAAATTGAATATAATCAGAACCTCTATTCTTCCAGGGTTTATCTTGCCATTNAGTGTAATTATTAAAATTCGTTGGTACGATTGCTTCAAGTGTTGCAGTATTTCCATGATTATCCTCCCATGTGGGATCTTTTGCTGATGCAAATGATATGTAAACAAGTGGGAATTCACTGCTTTCATCACGTAGGTAATTTGAGGTATTTAAATCGTGGTCGTAAGAAGGGTAAATCCAAAGATTAGTATCTTTTATATTCAGCTCTTGTGCGGTTTGTTCAAAACCCACATAAAGACATGCATGACCAGAAGATGGTTTAATCTTTCTTAAATTACTACTGTAATCGGAGTGGTGCTTATAGTCTTTGAGCAAGTATTTAAGTGAGTTATTAACACCAGTACTGCTTATAACACTTTTTGACTTTATTTGGTCACCATTCTCCATGACTATTCCACAACATTTATCATTTTTAATTAAAACTTTATCAACNGGNGCCATCATAAAAATATCTCCGCCGTTATTGAGTATTTGTGGAGCAATAGACTCAGATATGCTTCTTGAGCCTCCTATAGGATAATTTGCTCCATCAAAATAGTGCCCNGCAATTGCGCAATGCATAAGAAAACTGCTTTGCTTAGGNGGNAATCCAAAATCTCCCCATTGTCCAGACAAAACGGCAATTAACTTTTTATTACTCGTTATTTTCGACAAGCCTTCGTGTGTTGTTAAGTCNGAATATTTAAAAAAGCTTTTNGTTAAATACTTGTAAAGCAATAATTCAGTCATTCCTGATAAGCTTTTGCTGGCAAAATATTTAAACATGGTTTTATTNACTCTAGACACTAAATCGACATACTTTATAATCGCCTCATTTTCGTTTGGAAAATAAGAGCACATTGTTTTCATAAATTGTTCTTTGGGTGCTATAAAGTCATAGCTTTGATCAGGAAAAATTATTCGATCATAGTTGTCTGACATTTTTTTCCATTTTAAATTTTTATCTGATATTTTATCAAATAATCTCCTTGCAAAAGATTTTGTTCTGTGAACTGAACCAACATAATGAAGCCCCACATCCCATTCATAGTTCTGTCTACTGAAAGTATGTGTGAAGCCTCCTATTTTAAAATGCTTTTCTAGAATTAGAACTTTCTTTCCTTGTTGAGCAAGTAAGGCTCCGCTACATAATCCAGAAATACCTGAACCTATGATAATTACATCATAGCTATCTTTTATTTTTTTTGATGAGTATTTTTTAAATCTTATCATTTTTTATTTTTATTGCTCCATCTAATCTAATTAAAGCGAAGTAAGAAAAACACCTTAAAATGATTGATATAAGCATTGAAAATTGAATTGATGTAAANTAATATTTATTGAAAAAATCAATTATTATTTGGGAGTCGACAATTGCCCCTGCCATAACAGAACCAATAAAAATAGCAATACCTCTGAAACAATTTATCAAAGATGTGAATTTTACAACTTCTTTCTTATCACAGATTTCATAAACAAAGTTAAATGCTGACAATCCAAATCCAGAGAATGTCACACCAGCTAGGAGATTAATTAATATAGATATGAAAATTCTACCNTTATAATCAAAATAATATACTCCTATCCAAAAAATTGGCAGTATACACATNATTATCGTAGAAATTTTTAAGATGGAGATATTACCATATTTTTCAGCGAGATTTCCCCATTTTTTTGAACTAAGTATATTTCCTGACCACCAAGCAGCCATACAGCAAGTGAGTATGAAATAAGTAAGGTCCATTGTCCTCANAATATAAATTGTAAATAGAGGACCCAGAAACATAACTGANAATGTAATTGATGCATTAAAGATAATAAACTTTCTTTTTATANTACTTTTAAAAATTNTTTTAAAATTGTACGTATCATTATCTAAAACGTCACCAGCGTTTTGTTTTTTATTTAGGAAGTATGCTGAAAGTAGTCTTCCAGCAAATGCTATTATAAACATTATAGAAAAAGCTAATATCATTTTATGTTCCAAAAACTTAAGGATTAGAGCTCCAAAAATGATTGATACAAATATAACTGTATTAATAATTTTATTTCTATTAGCATGATAATTAGACCTTATCCTGACTGGTACTAAATAACCAATCCATGATGTCCAAACAGGACCAATGATTGTGGCTAAAGCGAAGTAAATTAGAGACCAAAACAAAAANACCACATAGCTCTCTGTATAATTAATCAAAAAAACNAATACAATCCACATANATGCCTGNATAACAGCAACTACAACGCAAAAAGTTTTCATAGATTTAAATTTTTTTGAAAAAGCACTTGACTTTAATTGAATGAACGCTGCTGTTAGTTCTGGTAAAGAAGACATAACACTTATTTGAAGGGCACTGTAACCTAAAAATACTCCAAGGGCAGATAAATAATTTTCACCTAATCCAAACATAAAAGCAAAGAAAGAACCTTCAATAATTGAGTATTTTAAATTTTGCCTAATCATTATCCAATAATATCTTCAAAAATTTATCAGGATTTTCTAGATGTATATTATGTCCTGATTTAGGTACAATATATTGATTTNNATNTTTACTTAANTCAAATATCAAATCTGCATAAGTAAGATATTTTNTATCCTCACNTCCANAAATCAAAACTACAGGAAAATCAAAATTAGTAAAATTTTTTAAACAGGATTTCATTTTTCCTTGAGAAAAGGACTTTAGNGATTTACTAAGTTGAANAGGTTTTTGTTTTGAACGAATGATTTTTTGCTTTTCATAAATTTTAATATTTCTGTTCTTTTGTTTTGTAAATAAGGGGTTTTCATCCCATAATTTTAAAAATNTACTAAAATCTGCCTCAATAAGATTCGCAAGCTTTAAATCCTGTTGAAATCTTTTATCTAGCTCTTCTTCACTCGCCAATCCAAAACCTGAACTCTCAAGAATTAATTTNTTTATAAGTTTTGGGTAAGTTTTTGCAATAATTATAGCCAAACGCCCACCCAAAGAATAGCCAATAAGATTAACCTTNTGAATTTCAAGATCTNTAAAAATGTAATTTATATCAGTNGCAAAATNTTCAAAATTATAATCGNTTTGAAAATCTAAAAAATCGCTATGTCCATGACCTGGGATATCAATTAAAATATAATCTTTTAGCTTCTTGGATATGTCATACCAGGATTTATAACTTCCTGTAAAGCCATGAAGTAGTACTTTTGGGTTCTTACTTATACTTTTGCTTACATATATACATATGTTCGTTTTTTTAAATTTATAATTTATTTTTCTCATTTAATGTATTACTTTAACTTTTTATTATAAATATTAATTATATATACAGATAATAAGCAAAATAATCCTCCAAGGATTGTAGATATCTGGATAAATTCATCTAAAATGAGGTTAGCAGAAATTAATGCTACAAATGGAACAGAAAAAATATATGCACTTGATTTAAATGGCCCAATAACTTTAGTAGCATAAATGTACACAGTTGTACCAAAACCCATTGAAGCAACTGAAACCATTAAAAAATTTATATAAAAAATAAAATCTAAATTTTGTAATTCCTCGAGCGAAATAGTAGATAAAGGCCATGAAAAAAAAGCTGTTGTAAAATAACATAGAAATACGAAAAGAAATGGAGCTATATTTTTTTGCGCATAGCTAGTAAATACAGTCATCATTCCCCAAATCACTGAACATATAAGAAAAAATACATTTTCCAATCTAATAATATTAATAAAACCTTGATTAAGAACATCCATGATAATTATCCCACCAAAACATCCAATGATAATCCCGATTATATCTGTTTTATTTGTTTTTCTTGTGATAAAAAAAATAATTAAATAAGTAATAATAGGATTTGTCGTAGTAGCGAAAACTGCCCCTTTGCCTGCATCTCCATAATTTGTACCCATGAAAAAAGATAAATTATAACCTAAAAATAGTAGACTTGTGGGTATGATATGTATAAAAAAATTAGCTTTAATTTTAAAATCTTTTAATCTATATAAAATTAGCGGAAACAGACAAAGAGCTCCGAATGCAAATCTTAAGAACACTAAATCATAGAAATCAAAATATGAATTAAGAATTTTTGCATTTGGCCATGCTATTCCCCAAGATATCATTGCCAAAACCATAAAATAATGGACATTTTTGCGAAAAAATATATCCAATTGAATTATAGTTTATATTTATTTTCAGGAGAAATTTCTACAATATCTCCAGTAAAATAGCCATTGTAGATATTCTTTTTCAACCATTCTAGCTCTAAATCAATACTTTCCTTAGATCTGAATAATCCTCTCCATGTTTTATCGGATGGATTATACTTATACTTTCTTCTTTTTTTTATCACATTTACTAACTTAGGATTATAGGGAAATTTGTTAATGATTTGATAATGAGATTTACTTGATTGCTCAACAAGCTCTTCAATGGGAGGATACCTGTCATATGATGGATGCGCTAGGAGATGTATTGTTGCATTGACATCGTTCATAGCTCTATGTGATTCGTAAAAAAATCCGTGCCAAATTGATAATAGCTCAAGCTTAGTATTTAGAAACCCCCTTTTTTTCCAATCAACATCAGCTTTTGAACATGACCAAGAAATATTAAAATCTATGTTTTTACTTAGAAAATATCTATCAAATTCAGCATTATGAGCAACAGCTACATCAGAAAAATCTAAAATCTCTTCAACAATACTCCAATCAATCTTTTTATCTAAAATCATATCTTTGGTAATTCCTGTAAGCTGAACAACTTCAGGATCGAGAGGTTTATCTGTGTCATTATAAGACTCATAAGCTCTAGAAACATAAAATTCTTTAAAATTGTTTTTATTGAAAGAAATAGTTTTTATACCAATTTCTATAATTACATCAGAATTATAATCTAATCCTGTTGTCTCCAAATCAACGAAACATACATTAATAAAATCTTTTTTTTCAAATCCAGATATATCATTTTTTGTCAAAAGATCTTCGCCTCTGTATTTATAAAGTTTGATTGAATCATTTGAATCTAATGTCTTTAAAAAACTCATTAATATTACCTTCCAATGTATTTATAGTAGTCATCAAGAATTCGTTTCATTTCTCGATTTTTAGCAGGGTTATTGTATGCTGGGCTATAGTTAGAAATTTGATTCATGAGATTTAACATCACTATTCCATTTAAATGGTCTAACTCATGCTGAAATAATTTAGATATAAAACCTTTAAGTGGTTTTTTTATAACACCACCATTCACAGTTCTATATCGAACTTTTATTTTATCAAATCTAAGCATTTCAACTGTTAAGTTTGGAACACTCAAACAGCCCTCTGTATCTTCTTGTGTAGAATCTTGTTTTGTCTTATATATCTTTGGATTAATATAGATTTCTCTGTTGTGAGAAAATTCGTTTTCTGTTTTTTCATATTTATCCGCTTCGCTTTCCATTCTTTCTACCTGTTTTCCTTGCTCCACATCATCGCAGTTCTTCATTCCAATAAAAATAGAATAATCATAACCAATTTGGTTGGCAGCAATACCCGCACATGGTATTGCTTTATATGAATCAATTAAATCTGTTATTACATTTTCAACATCACTTTTCAAAGGAAATGATACAGGTCTAGTTTTTTTATGAAGAAAATCAATATTTTCTTTAATAATACCATCTTCATTCCAAATTTTAACGATATTTCTTACTGCCACGCTCTAATCCTCGTCTAAAATCATTAAATTATCAGTATCAGTTATCTCTGGAATTTCAAGTATTCTCTTTGATTCTTTCGAATCCAAAGAACCAACATCTTGCATTTTTCTTGACATGGCTTTGCTTCTTCTAACTCTCAAGTCACTTAACGATTTAGATGCAGTATGAAGTTGTTTATCAACTTTTTCAAGATGAATACCAAATTTATCAAACTCTGTTTTGACAGCTTCAAGAATTTTCCAAACTTCACTGCTTCTTTCTTGAACAGCAAGAGTTCTAAATCCCATTTGAAGGCTGTTTAGAAGAGCGGATAGAGTCGTTGGACCAGTGATGGTGATATTGTATTTACTCCTGAGAGTATTGAATAAACCAACATCTCTTATTGCTTCAGCATATAAACCTTCTATTGGTAGAAACATAATTGCAAAATCAGTAGTATTTGGAGGGTCAATATATTTTTCTGATATATCTTTAGCAAAAATCTCCATTGACTTAATAAGAGCTTTTCTTGCTTTTTCAATACTTACCTTATCACCACGCTCATATTCATCGTTTAAAAGATTGTAAGGCTCAATTGGAAATTTTGAATCAATTGGTAGCCAAACTTCTTTTTTATGACTTTTTCCTGGCATTTTTACGGCAAATTCAACATGCCCCTGACTTCCTTCCTTTGTAGAAACATTTTTTGAAAATTGTTCTGGAGTCAATATTTGCTCTAAAATATTTTCAAGCTGATATTCTCCCAACACGCCTCGGGTTTTGACGTTCATAAGAACCTTTTTCAAATCGCCAACCCCAGTGGCAATTGTCTGCATTTCACCCAAACCTTTATGGACTAGCTCTAACCTATCGCTGACGTGCTTGAATGACTCTCCGAGTCTTTTTTCTAATGTTTTATGTAATTTTTCATCAACTGTCTCACGCATTTTTTCTAGCTGAGTAGTATTGTCTTGCCTAATATCTTTTAGCTGTTTGTATATTAAGTCTTGAACATCCTTTATTCGATTTGAAAATGATTCTTCAAATTTATTTAATGATTCTACTAATTCTTGACGATTTAGCTTAGAAACTTTATTAGACTCATCTCTATTACGCTGAAGCTGATCATTTATTCTTTTTTCAGTATTAAATAAAGATGTATCAAATCTTCTAATATTCTCTTCGAATTCCTTATTAATGTCATAATTATCTGAAGAGTTTAATTTAAAGTATAAAAACAAAATTATTAAGAGTGTTAAACACATTATTATTAAAAGGAAAATATCCATGCTCGTAATTTACACTAAAAAGAACAGAAATGGTTTAAATAGTAAAAGAAAAACATCTAAAAGCAATATTTTGTAGTTTCGTTTATTAGGAAATCGACGACATCTTCAATTCTTTTCCTTTTTTCAAAAATCTTTAATTGTTTATCTGCGCTGGACCCCTGTTTAGATATTTCCTGAATGTTTTCTATGTATTTTCTTGTACCTAAATCGTCCACAACATCATCAATAAATTCCAACATTTCAGATACTAGAGTTTTAAATGCAACTTCTTTTTCTAGACCAAAATCTATTAAAGCTGATGTGACGCCTTTTTGAGCAGCTCTCCATTTGTTTTCATGAATTAAAGAACCTCTATAGCTCCTCCATTGCTGATTGGATTTCCTCAATGTTATAACTTTCGCCACTAATGCTTGAATCAGCGCAGAAATTGAAATTGCATCATTCAAGCTTGTACAGCAATCACACATTCTAAATTCAAGTGTTGGATAATTTGGATGAGGTCTAATATCCCACCATATCTTCGTTGGGTCATCTATACTCCCACTCTTCATCAATGTTTTAACATATCGATGATATTCTTGATATGAATTAAATATTTCTGGTACTCCCGTCCTGGGCAAATCTTCAAAAATAATGCTTCTAAATGACTTAAATCCAGTTTTTTCTCCCTGCCAAAAAGGTGAAGAAGATGATAAAGCCATTATATGAGGGATGAAATATCTCATTTGGTTCATAACATCCATTCTTAACTCTTTATTTTTAATGCCAATATGCACATGCATTCCGAAAATAAGCATTCGTTTACCGACATATTGTGTGGAATCCATAAATCCATGATATCTTGTTTTATCTGTTACTATTTGATTTTTCCAATGAGAAAAAGGGTGTGTTCCAGCTGCTATGAAATCTAATTTTTTTTTATTAGCATATTTTTTTATAAGAAGCCTTAGTCTGCTTAAGTCTTTTTCAAGCTCTTGTATATTCTGGCATACATTACTTCCTATCTCAATCTGAGACTGTAAAAGTTCTGGTTTAACGTCATTTTCAGATACAAGAGAACCTTCATCTAATATTTCAGTCACATAAGAAGTAAGCTCTCTAGTTTTTGGGTCAACTAGTTGATACTCTTCTTCTACTCCAATTGTTAAATTTTGTATGTCTTTAATCATTTTATTAGTTCTGTAAATTCTTTAATTTTTTTAAAATATAAAGTACCTATCGTACTAATAATATTGTTATGATTAGTGCTTTCTACAACGAATATTTTTTTTAATTCTGATTTTGAGCATTTATATGCCATTTCAGCTTGCTCAAAAGGTACTATATGATCTTCTTTTGAGTGAATGAATAATACGGGCTTCAAGAAAGATTTTATTTTTTCTAAATTACCGAATCCGGCAGATATTTTTAACGAGCTTGAATTCTCTGGAATTGAAAACAACTTAAAAATAAAACTTTCCGTAGCAAAACCACTCTCAATTATACAGCCATCAACATCATTTTCTCTCATTCGGCAAATCTCCCATGCTGATGCACTTCCCAAAGATCTACCCATAACAAAAAGTTTATTTTTAAAACCATCATCAAATAATATATCTTTGACTCTATCAAAGATTATTATTGAATCGTTATGGAGATTATCTTTTGATGGATTACCATTTGATATTCCGTAGCCCCTATAATCTGCAACAATTAAATTAAATTCAAATTTATTATAAATCCGAGCAAGATAATCATACTCCTGCGCAATTTCAGCATTTCCATGAAAAAATAAAATATTATCATAGGTCTTACTCTTTAAAAAAAATCTCACACCTACTTTTACTTCTTTTTCAACCTTTATTAGTAAATCTTTGTCATCGCTATCAACCCTACTTTTTCTTGGAAAAAAAATTGAGTTAATAATATTCGAATTCATTTATTTCCTTTTTCATTTATAAACTATACTCTCCAATCAATTTCTTCTTTGTTTATACTCTTTAGATAATCATTTGTTTTAGAAAAATGCTGACATCCAAAGAAACCACCATATGCTGAAAGCGGCGAGGGATGAGCAGCTTTTAAAATAAGATGTTTTTTACTATTAACTAATATTTCTTTTTGATGAGCAAATTTCCCCCAAAACAAGAAGACTACTCCTGACTTTTTCTCACTAATAATTTGAATTGTTTTATCTGTGAATTTACTCCAACCACAATTTTTGTGTGAATTGGGTTTTCCTGACTCAACAGTTAATATATTATTTAATAGAAATACTCCCTGCTTTGCCCATTTCTTAAGGCATCCATGCTTTGGAACAGGAATATCTAAATCGTTTTTTATTTCTTTGAAGATATTTTTTAATGATGGAGGAATTTTTACTTCTTTTTTGACACTAAAACATAAACCATGAGCTTGGTTAGGCCCATGATAGGGATCCTGTCCTATAATTACAACCTTAACATTATTAAAAGAAGTTGTATTGTAAGCGTTAAAAATATTTTTTGGATGTGGAAAAATAATTTTATTCCTATACTCTTGACGTATAAAATTTCTTAATAATATAAAGTAGTCTTTACTAAACTCTCCTCCTAAAACTTCAAACCATGAATCATCGATTTTTACATTTTTTTCATTCATAATTATCCTTTAAAGGTAAACAATACTTTTTTATCACTACTAACCCAATTATTCCAACTATCAATTTTTAAACAAATATGAATTAAGGAGCATGTTGTAAAATTATTAATTTTTGATTTAGTAATTTCCTCACATATTTTATGAACCGCGGGGTTGTGCGCAACTATAGCTAATGACGTGATATCTTTTTTTGTATTTGATATTGTTTCACTTAGCCCATTTCTATCTGCATAGTATAGATTATTAATTAGTTTAATCTCTTTAATATTATATTTTAATTCAAGAGCTATCATCTGGCATGTATTAATTGCTCTGATTGCGGAACTAGATAGCATTAAATCAAATTCAACATCATGTTTTGCAAGTTTTTGTCCAGCTTGTTTAGATTGCTTAAAACCTTTCTCACTGAGATTCCTATCAAAGTCATCTTGGTTAATATTTAAAAAAGGTGCATCTGCGTGCCTTATTATTGTAAGATATTTCATTTTGATATCGCTAATTTAACAATTTTTATCTAACCAAATTTTATACTTTTCATTTGCAATACCCATACTAAAATAAATTATTTCTGGAACATCATAATTGTGATTTTCAGTAATTATATTAATAATTTTTTTTAGATTCAATTTCTTACACTTTATTTGCAGTATATATTCATTTTGAAATTCAATATTTTCATTCCATCTATAAGTAGATATAACATTTTCCACTATTTGAGCACATGCAGATATTTTTTCTTTAACAAGAATTTTAGATATTTTCAAAGCCGTATTCTTATCATTTGTTGTTGTTTGAATTATATAATACAAATTCTCCCCCTTGTTATAATTATGCTTAATCAAATCTATATATTTTTGTAAATTACTTATTCAATTGAGCTTTTATATGTATTCGATGAGAATATTTTCAGACCTTTCAAACTACATATAGGAAGATCAACTTCATTTTTCAAAAACAGGCCTTTCCCTTTGGATCAAGGAAGTTTGCGATTAATGAGAGGTTTTCCACTCATTTTCAAATCGAAAAGGAGTTCTGAAAATACTTGTCGAATACATTATAAGCTCATCCATTTTTTTCTTCTATCTCTAACTTAATTTTATTTATTAGTTGAGGACTTCCTGAAACCTTAATTTTAATATTTTTAAATGAGTCTTTTCTTGATATCACTTCCAACCGAGAATATATTTGATTAATTATACTAAATTTATCGTATGAAAGTGTTAATTCTTCAATTATAAATTTTTCTTTTACAACATCATGAATTTTATCAAGCAAGACATCCAACCTAACATAGTCTTTAGCTGAAACCATTATTGAATTAGGATATTTTTTATTTAAGTATTTTATTTTTTCATTCTCAAAACCTTTATCTACTTTATTGAAAACAAGAAAGTTATTTTTAGCATTAATCGACATCGAATCTAAAGTGCTTTCTATTGTTTGAATATGATTTGATATTATTTTTATATCATTTGATGAATCAACAACAGTTAGTATCAAATCTGATTCTTTAACCTCTTCGAAAGTTGACCTAAAAGATGCAACCAGATTATGTGGCAAATCTCTAATCAGGCCAACTGTATCTGTCAGTAAAAACTCTTTATTCTTCCTACTATTTTCAATTTTACGTGTTGTCGTATCTAAGGTAGCAAAAAGCTTGTCTTGAACATATGATGTATTTGGTTTTGATAAAGAATTAAGGAGACTTGATTTTCCAGCGTTAGTATACCCAACTAATGATACACGAAAAATATTTTTCCTACTAGAAGCTTGAATGTGTCTATTTTTTCTTATCTTTTCTAAGTCTTTTTTTAACTTACTGATTTTAGAACTAATTAATCTTCTATCAATTTCGATTTGTTTTTCTCCAGGACCACCTCTAGTCCCAGTACCTCCCATTTGCCTCTCTAGATGTGTCCAGAATCTTGTAAGTCTAGGTAACATATACTGAAGCGTTGCAAGTTCAACTTGATATTTTGACTCTTTTGTTTTGGCGTTATTTTTAAAAATTTCTAAAATAATACCTGTTCTGTCAAAAATAGATTTCTTTTCGAGAATTTTTTGAAGATTTTTGTACTGAGCCGGCGTAATTTCATCATTAAAGACTATAATTTTTGCATTAACTAAAGAAGCTTTGTTTTTTAATGACTCTATTTGACCTTTTCCATAATAAATTGAAGATGAAATTCTTCGTATAGGTAGTAAAATGGTATCTACAACTTTTAGACCTAGCGTATAAGCCAATGATGCCAGTTCTTCAAAACTTTCGTTATCCTCATTAATAAATTTTTTTTCGTTAACTTTTTTGGAACCAACTAAAATACAATCTAAAGAATTATTTTTTTTTAGTAGCATTTATTAAGATTGTTTCGGCCATTAAAAATAACATAGCTAAAAGTAACATTTGAGACCAGAGTTCTCTAGTAGCAATACGATTATCAAATTCTTCTTTGAAGTTTGAATCCATTCTTAAAAGAGAAATTTTAGAGTTTTCTTTTAAAATATTGTTAAAGTCAATTTTCTTAAACTCTAGCTCTGCATTAGAAACGTTAACTGATATTTGATTTAAAGTATCTCCATAATTAGAAAAATAATAGTTACCTGGGACTGATATCAAATCTTGTTTATATTTCGACATTAGAATTTCATTCTTAAGTTGCTTTGAGGAAATTAAAATATTATTTTTTTCTTCAATTTTAAATGTTTCCAAAAAATCTTTTAGAGTATCATCAAAATAAATACTTCTTGAAAATTGATTTTCTTTTGAAAAAATTAAAAAATGAATAAAAGGAACAAAAAAAGCCTTAATGGCAAAATCAGACTCACTTATTTTTAATGGTATTCCCAGTAAATCAATCAATCCGTTATTTTTTTGAACTCTGTTCCAAAAAGAACCATTCTCATTTGCAATAATACTGCTTTGATTTATTGGAAGGATATACTTTTCAGATGTAACAAATAGGGTATCATTTATCATATTTTCAAAAATATTTCTATATATTTTAGTAGATAAAATATTGTTTTTTCTGATAGGTGTCTTGGCATGAAATAAAACTACATCGTTTAATAAATTTTCAAGCTTTGGTATGAAAATTAAATGCCCACCTTTTTGGCTATATAAATTGAAATTATCTGAGTCAATTAAGTCAAATCTATCACTAATTACAATATCAAAGTTAATTATCTCATCGAAGTAAAAGCTACAATCGGATAAAGTTATAGTTTCTCCAAGTCCTATAGAGCTGATTGCAGCTTCAAAATAGGCCTTAATATTGGCATCAATATTTAAAAAACATNTATCTAAGTTCGGTATAGACTGCTGATGAAGATAAAATTTAANTCCAGAAATATCAGAATTATAATCTATTTCTGTTACTATTTCGAAACTACCAACTTTATCTATTAATGAGTTTATAGTAATAGTTTTTGAACTAAAAGGTTGCATTGAAAAATTATCACTTGTCTGAATCATATTATCAACGTTTACTTTTAATCTTAAGTCATCATAAATATTTTCAGATGGATTATATACTTCGACTAAAATTTTAAAAGGCTCAAAGGGGAGTATTACTTCTTCCAAAAGTGAAACATTCTTGATTAAAGGATAGCTATCTCCACTTGATGAATCAATAATTATGATATCCCATACAGATTCATTGAAATTGAAATTTGAAAAAAAATTTGAATCAGTATCAGTTATAACATACATATTATGACTAATAAATCTTCCAGTGTAGTCTTCATTAAAATAGCGTTTAGTTATAATATCTAAATTTCCATCATTAAAAGTATTTTCTAGTTGGACTCGATTAATGTCAAAATTTTCAATATTACCTTGATAAATTAGACTCTTTGAGGAAGACAATAATTCAAAATTCGCTTTTTTATCATAATAAGAGACTATTTTTTCTATTGTTTCTTTTATATTGCTTAACCTGCTTGGAGACAAATACGGTGTTGTATTAGAGAATGAATCATCTACTATTAATACAACTGATTGAGACGAGGCATCGCTGGAAAAATTTATTGGAGATTTAATTACAGGTCTGGAAACGGAAAGTATTAAAAATAATATTATTAAAACTCGAATTATTAAAATCAATAAGTTCAAAAAAGATATTTTTTTCATAGATTTCGTTTTCACAAAATCCATTAAAAAAGTAGAGCTAAATTTTAATGTTTTGTATTTTCTATTATTAACATAGTTAATCAAAACTGGAATAAGTGAAATAGGTAAAAGCCATAAAAATTGAGATAAAATAAATTCCATTTTATATTATGTTTGTAAAAATTGCGATTGACATTGGTACCGATAAATTGTCATCAATTTTTAATGGAAGTGACTCTACAATTGTTGCAAATAAAACAGCTAAAATTGAGTTATACAAATCAATATTAGGATGGATCAGAATTGCAATTATACAACCGACAATGAAAAAAGCCAGCGATCCTTCGAGAGTTTTATTAAATATTTTTGTCTTACCATATTTTTTGCCAACGAGTGCTGCAACCGTATCTGAGTAACTCATTACTAGAATGGCAAATATNCAAGTATATTTGTCGAAAAATAACAACAAAATTAAAGTCGATATAAATACAAAAGAGGCACCCGTCAACTTTCCTAAACTTTCGAAATCTCTAATTATCGAGCCAAAGAACTTTTTAAATANCAAGTTGATCATTGGAGAAATATTTCTAAGNACCTCGAATAAGAGAATTAATAGTGTAAGTAAGGCAATAATTATAGTAAAATCTTGTTGATTAAAGTAAAATAGTGAGTACGCAAATATAGAATTACATACATGTATGCTCTTTCTTAAAAATTCATTTTTTAGAGACAAAGTCTTAGACATTTAACAATTCATTGTACCTAGATTGAATATTTCTTGCTTTATATAAACCACTGCCAACAATAGTTATATCAATACCTGTTTTGTAAACGGAATTTATAGTACTGATATTAACACCCCCATCAACCCCGATTTTTATATTTTTATTACCTTTCATTTTAACAACATCTTCCATTTTTTTTAGGGTTTTTTGAATGAAACTTTGTCCTCCAAAACCAGGCTCTACTGACATTATTAAAATATAATCTATNATATCAAGATATTCTTTAAGAACGTTAATACTAGTTTTTGGCTTAATTGCTAAACCACANTTGACACCTTGATCTTTTATCTTAATTAAATCATGCTTTATATTTTGTGATGACTCCGTATGTATAATTAGAGTATCTGCACCGGCTTCAACGAATTGATCAATGTATTTATCAGGATGAATCATCATTAAATGTGTCTCTAAATGAGAATTTGTCAACTTTCTAATTGCCTTTAATATAAAGGGTCCAAAAGTAAAATTTGGTACAAAGTGTCCATCCATAACATCAATATGAAGCCTATTAATACCTAGATTTTCAACAAGTTTAATCTGTTCTTCTAATTTTGAAAAATCTGCTGATAAAAGTGAGGGTGAAATAATTCTCATTTTAATCTCCATCTTTAGTTACGGTGATATCTACCCTAATTGGAACTGTATATTTTGTGCCTTCCAATATTTCGATGCGATAACCTTCCGTGGTCATATAAGACATATTATAAACAGTATTAGGTAACCAATCACTATTATAAATGTAATAAATGTCACCAATTAAAAATCCTTTATTTTTCAAATCATTTTTTGCTTCATTGAGACCCTTNCCAATTATATCNGGAACTAAAAATTCATCAGGTGGTCTTTCACCGCATATCCATACAGAAAGAAGTGAGCCCTCAGGAGCATAATTTACNTCACCATCTTCAATTGAAAAAGCAGATGGTAGTTGTCTTGAAATTATACCAATAGAATCTGAACTATCTATATAATAATTAATATCAAGTTTTAATTTATTTTTCTTTGATAATCTTTTCGCTTCCTTTATGTTCAAACCTATAAAATTTAAAATCTGAACATTGCTTCTCTCACTAAAAACATTAATTTCAATTGGTCTATTTTTGTTAATTTTCTGAGGACTAGGGGGATAAGTACTAACTACAGTGTTTTGCTTACAACCCTCTTCAAAATCAATATAATTTACTTTTGAAGAGAACCCTTTTGANTCAAGAAACCTCAAAGCATCCTCAACCACCATTCCTTGCAGGTCAGGAATATAGTCTTCTTCTTTATTCATTAATAAATGAAGTAATGGTTCAAAAAGGTAAATAAGTAAAAAAAACCAAGCAAAACCTAAAAACAATGTAATAACTAAATTTCGTCTAATATTTGTAAAAATTATATTCATGAATTAAAGTGCAATATTTCCATTTTATTTTCTTATCAATCTTACTGCAAATATACCTTCTAACCCATCTTTATAAGGACAAATTCTCAAGCATCCTCTNTCGTCGACAAATTTTTCATCAATGAATTTTGCCGCATGATCAATTTTAAAATCCTTATTATTCAACATAAATTGGTCGATTATCGAATGATTCTCTTTCATGAAAATACTACAAGTTGAATAAACAATCGCGCCATTTGAATATAAATATTTTGACATATTCTCAAGAATATTATTTTGAATCCGATTAAGTAAATTAAGATTTAATCTCTTCCACTTAATATCTGGATTTTTTTTAATTGTCCCAGATGAGCTGCAAGGAACATCTATAAAAATTTTATTTGAAAAAGAAAATGATTCTTTAGAAGCGTCTCTTGTCGTATGGATTATATCATAANTATCTTTATATTTTTTTAAACTATTTACAAGAATAGTATTTCTAGAATTATTTAATTCGTTTGCTATTAAAATATTATTTTTTTTAAAATCTTGAAGAATTGAATGACTCTTTCCACCAGGAGCAGCACATGAATCAATAACTTTTTCATCAGGTTTAATATCCAATAATTTAACTGCTAAACCACATCCTGGAGACTGAACTATTACTTTATTATTTTCAAGTGCCTTTCTTATGAAATTATTTATTTTATTAATTCTAAAATACGATATTTCATTTGAAATCTTAAAAATTTCGTTTGAAAAAAGATGTAGTTTTTCATTAATTTCATTATCAATTGGTCTTAACCATATTGAATCGAATTTATTAAATGATTCACANAGGGCAATTATACTTTTTGAATTATAATATGGTTTCAAATTTCTAATAAATGATTTTGAATAATTGTAATTAGAATCAAGATTCATTTTAATATCTTTTTTATTTCGCAAGTATGAATTTAAAATACCGTTTGTCACTTTAGAAAATTTATAACTATGTCCTTTTGCCAAATCAACCGATGTACTTACTGCTGCATAGTCAGGTATAGAATTCATAANTTTTAGTTGGTATATCCCAATTCTTAATATATTTTTTTGCTGAGATTTTAAATTCGATATTTTTCCNGCGAACAATAACGTGATAACAGAATCAAGTGTTTTTTTTAACCTAACTACACCATAAATTAAAAATTTCAGAAATGACTTTTCCTGTTCATTTAAATCGTATGAAATTTTATCAAANTCATTCTTTAAATTTTTTTGTTTGCCAAGAACTTCATTTAAGACACTAACAGCCATAAATCTTAAATTTTTTTTTCTTTTAACCAAAACTTTTGATTGATTCTATTTCTTTCTTGTACCCATTTACAAACTCTCTAGAAATTATTTTATTTTTCGATTCTGGGAATAATATATCTATTCTTAAAAATTTATCTATACANTTTACTAATAATTGATTNTCATGTATTATAATAGATCCANCTGGAAGTTTAGTTTGCGTATTTATATCTGTAACGAATGATTTTAAAATTTTAATTCTCATTTTTCCAAAATATGTATACATGCAAGGCATAGGAGAAAATGCTCTTATTTTATTATGTATTATATCAGAAGTATCTAATTTCCAATTAATTAATAAATCACTTTTTTTTATTTTAGGCGCATAAGAAGGTTTAAGATTTATATCTTTAATGATGTTTGCTTGTTTTTTCTGTATTAGATCTAATGTTTTTTTTAAGGCATCCGGACCACTATTAGATAATCTTGTCCACAACTCTAAAAAAGAATCAGTTTTTAAAATTTTTACTTTTTTTTGATATATTATCTTACCTTTATCAATTTTTTCATTTATGAAAAATGTTGATAATCCAGTTTCATTATCACCATTCATAATTGCTTTTTGTATTGGCGCTGCACCACGATAGCTTGGCAATAGAGAAGCGTGAAGATTAATAGTTCCAAACTTGGGTATAGAAAAAATTTCTTTCGGTAAAAGCTTGAAAGCTATGACGATAAATACATCTGATTTTATTTTTTTTAACTCAGTTATAAAATTTGGATCACTTAGATTGTCTTTTTCAAATAATTTAATATTATGGTCTAAAGCAATTATTTTGATTGGATTTGAATTTTTATTTTTTTTACGAGATTTTGTTATAGATTTACTAACTACAATTGCATTCACTTTGTGTTTATCGGATTCAATTAAGGAGAGTAAGGTTTTTGAACCGAAATCAGCATTACCAAAAAAAATTAAATTCATTTTAAATATTTATTTTTTGGGTTTCTTATCTTTTTTGCTGTTCTTGTCAATTAAATTTGAAACATGTGATTTTGATATTTGAAATTTTGTGTTATTTCCCGCATCAACCAAAAGTTTATTTTTATTTTTATCAACGAAATCAATTATTGTTACNTAAATACCACCCCTNGTCAGAACTTTATCGCCTTTTTTCAAATTATCGAGCATTAATTCAAATTCTTTCTGCTGCTTTTTTTGGGGCCTAATGACAATTAAATACATAATTGAGAACATTACTAGCATTAAAATAATTGGACTACTTAATATAGACATATGTATATTTTCCTTATAATTATATTATCAAATAATCTAAAATAGACTAATGAAAAATTACGAATTATTTTTAACTTGTCCTAAAGGGTTAGAGCAAATATGTAAAACTGAAATTTCCGAGTTTATCGATAGTGAAATTTCTACGTTAAATGGCGGTCTGAGCTTTACTGGAAACATTGCAGATTTATATAAAATAAATCTAATAGTCCGAACAGGAATGTTTCTTTTGGTTAAGGTTATTGATTTTAATTTTAAAAACATTGAGCAACTTTATAAAAAGACTTTTGATTTTGATTGGAATACAATACTAAATCACAAGCTTACCATTTCAATAAATTCATCAGTTATTGGTGAAAATTCAATAATTAACAATACCCAATACGCTAATTTAAAAATTAAAGATGCAATTTGCGATAAAATCAAAACAATCAAGTATAAAAGACCATTTGTTGATAAAGAAAATCCAATGGTAAATCTTCGCGCTGTATTCAATAAAGAAAAATGTATCATTTACTTGAATTCTTCAGGTAATCCACTATATAAACGTAATTATAAAAATAACACTCACGAGGCATCTATCAATGAGTCTCTTGCTAGTGGTTTGATAAAAATATCAAAATGGAATAAGACTGATATCTTACTTGATCCAATGTGTGGATTAGGCACAATTCCTATGGAGGCGTGTATGATGAAAAGAAGTATTCCACCAGGAATAAATCGTTTTTTTTCTTTCCAAAATTGGCTCAATTATGATATTGATTTATTTAATAGTATTAAAAAGAGTCTTTTAAGAAAAATAAATCAAGAAATAAAATCAAATATATTTGGGACTGATTTGAACGCTGATTACATAAATATGTGTAAANAGAATATGCAAAAATTCGATTATTCGTTAGGAATTAAATTTCAGATTAAAAATATTATTAACCATGATGTTTCTAAAAGATATCATATCGTAACTAATCCCCCCTATGAGGTTAGAATTGGTAATCAAAAAGAACTAAGCATAATATTAAAAGGATTAAAAACTTTTTTATCTTTTGGGTGCGCTGTATATGTTATTTACCCACTTGAAAGTGATTTTATAAAAAATAACTTTAATTATAATAAAATAACTGAAATTTATAATGGACCTATTAAATGTGGGTTTTATAAGTTGGCAAACACATGAAACTAAATATAAAAAAGAACTCTTTGTATTTGGCACCAATGGCAGGTATTACTGATACTGTTTTTAGAACTTTATGCAAAAAGATGGGAGCTAATTATGTATATACCGAGTTCGTAAGCGCAAATGGCATCATTCGTGAGAACAAAAAAACACTTGATATGATGGATTTCACAGAATTTGAAAGACCTATCGGTATTCAAATTTTTGGAGAAACTGTTGAAGTATTAGCAAAATCTGCTGAGATTATTAGAGAAAGATTTTCACCCGATATCATTGATATTAATTTTGGTTGTCCAGTGCCAAAAGTAACCACAAAAGGAGCTGGTTCAGCTGCAATGAAAAATCTTGATATTATGATTAAAATGGCGGAATCTGTTGTTAAAGCAGCAAAAGACACTCCAGTTACAGTAAAAATGCGTGCAGGGTGGTGCAATGATCAAATTATATCAACTGAAGCTGGTAAATTACTTGAACAAGCAGGTATTCAGGCAATAACACTTCATCCCAGAACGTCAAAACAAAGATTTACAGGTACAGCTAATTGGGACTTAATAAAAGATTTAAAAGAGAATGTATCTATACCCGTGATTGGTAATGGTGATGTAATCAATCCAGATAAATATGTTCAAATGATTAAAGATACAAAATGCGATGGAGTCATGATTGCTAGAGCTGCCCTTGGAAATCCATGGATATTCAAACAAATTAAAGATTTAATTGAAACTGGTAGTTACTCTGAAGCAACCGTTTCTGAAAAAGTCTACTTATGTGAAAAACACTATCATCTGTTGAGAGAAGAGAAAAACGAAACTTTGTGTTTAAATTTAACAAAAAAGCATTACAGCTGGTATTTGAAAAATTTTCCAAATGCAGCATTTTGGAGGACTAAATTTATGCAAAGTGAAAATTTATATGATATTGAATCAGTTCTTAAGAGCATGAAAAGGGAACTCATCTAAATATAGTTCTTTTTTGAGCTTAGCACTCCCCCTGAAATTATAGTTTTTATGCCTTCATCAATAGTTAAATCGGTGCCTTTTACATCATCTTTTAATACAAATAATAGATAAGCAGATGTTGGATTTGGTGTTGTAGGAACAATAATATGATAATATTCGTTATTATTTTTATCAACTGATTCTCCTGTTACGAATCCAATAGTCCAAACACCTTTTCTTGGGAATTCCACCATAACAACTTTCTTAAATGAATTTTTATCTGGATTTGATACAGTATCAACTATTTGCTTAATAGTCTTATATATAGTGCTAAAAATTGGAATTTTAAAAAGAAACCTATCTTCTATTTTATCAAAAAACTTTTTTCCAATGACTGAAAATACCATTCCAGATAATTGTATCAATAACAAAGTTAAAATGAAGCCAAGAATAGTAGTAACAATATTCTCTGCAGACTCAGACTGAATATCAATAAGAGAAATTAAACTTAAAACAATCCAAGATGGAACTAAGTTGGACATGAAAATCATAATACTGTATAATATCCAGCAGGTAAGAAAAACTGGTAAAATAAAAGCAATACCTTTAAGAAAGAATCTATTTTTCTTATTTTCTTTCAAATCTTTCATCTAGTTCTTCCTCTGTTAAATTAATTATAATAGGCCTTCCGTGAGGACAATAGTAAGGATTCTTAGTAAGAAACAATCTGTTAATAAGATGTCTCATTTCTTGATTTTCAAGCTTTTCTCCAGCTTTTATAGCAGCTTTACATGCATAAGTAGCACACATTTTTTCTATAAAAGAGCTATTTATGTCTCGATATTTTATGTATAAATCAAGTATTTCATTTATAATATTCTCTTCCTCTCCAAACGGTGTTTCGATTGGTGAAGACTCGATAATAATTGTATTCTCTCCAAATTCTCTTATTCTGAATCCTAAATTATTCAAATATGGGAATAGTTCAATAATGTGCGTGTATTCGTTTTCCTGAAATTCAATATATTGCGGAAAAAGAAGTGATTGTGACTCTAAGCCATTCTTATCGATATTATTTTTTGCAATTTCATANAGTATGCGCTCGTGGGCAACATGTTGATCAATTATTAATAATCCAGAGCTTATTTCAGTAAGCAAATATTTATTATGTATTTGCCAAACATCAACGATATCGTAGTATAAAGATTCTTGATTAAAAGGAGTTTCCGGTAATTTTTCATCTTCAGATGATTCAATTTGNNTCTTATTATCTTCGAAATTAACAAAATGTTTCTGAATATCGTCAGGAACTTCTTTAACTAATTGATCTCTGAAATCAAGTACTGTTGATTTCTCTTCTTCAAATCTTTTATCAATGCCAAAAAAAGTTGGAGTAACTTTTATCTCATTCTTAATGGAATCNGCAATTCCATTCTTAATTGATTGAAGGATGTATTTTTCATCTTTGAATTTAACTTCATTTTTATTTGGGTGGACATTTACATCAACCCAATTATGAGGTATATTTATATTAACAACATAAAAAGGGTGTTCTGACCTATGAACTGCTGATAAAAAAGGCTTCCTTATAGCTTTGGAAATAATCTGATCATTAATTAATCTAGAATTTAGAAAAATGAACTGATTTGCTCTTCTTTTTCTCATTAAATCAATATTACCTACAAATCCTTGCAATACAAATTCTTTTGATGAGTAATTAACAGGAATGAGTGACTTTGATATTTTTTTACCAAAAACATCAATAATTCTTTGCTTAAGATTTGAATGAGATAGATTTAAAATAGTTTTTTCATCGGAATGATATATAAATTTAATACTTGGATAAGATAATGAGTAAGATTTAACAATGTTAGAAATTTTTGCTAATTCAATTTTTGAATTTTTTAAAAATTTTTTTCTTGCAGGTATATTGTAAAAAATATTATCAACTTTTATTTTTGTACCAATATTGATTGGACTTTTTAAAAAACTAATATTTTTACCTGCATCAATAACTAATTCATATCCATTTTTTGAACCTTTTGAAATTGAGGATGCAGTAACCATAGATACTGAAGCTATGCTTGGCAAAGCCTCTCCTCGAAAACCAAGTGTTTTTATGTCAAACAAATCAGATTTATTATTTATTTTACTTGTTGTATGTCTATCAAATGCTAATTCCAAATCGTCTTTTTCAATACCAATACCGTTATCTTTTACAATGATACTTTTTAATCCACCATTTTTAACAAATATCTCAATTTTTGTTGAATATGCATCAATTGAATTCTCTATTAATTCTTTCAAAACTGAAAAAGGACTTTCAATAATTTCACCTGCGGCAATATTATTTACAATGTTACTTTTAAGCTTTTTAATTTTAGGCACTGTATTTTTTTCCTATTTTTGCAAGAATTAATTTATTACGATCAGATATAGACTTTATCTTAAAATTGATTTTTTCAATAAATGATTTATCATTTATTTCTTTGAGGTTAATTTGTATGTTTAGTAACGATCCAGTAATACATGATTTTATAGCTGTTAAGGCTACACCCATATCGCTGCTACAGCTAGGATTTATAATATCTTTGTACTTATTTATAAACTCAAGCACGTCAGTCGAATATAATAGCATTTTGAGAGGGGGAGAAACTGCTTTTCTGTATGCTTCTTCAATTGCTAAATTCCTTAAATTTTTATCTTCATTTGTTTTCTTTTTCATTGAAAAAGCTTTCATGACTAATTTGAAGGAATTTGTATCTTCCGTTATCAAATCCGTATAATTTTCTTTTAAAATTTGAATTTTAGTTCCTGAATCTATTTCATTTCTTAAATTTGATATATTGATAGTCATTGATAAAAGACTGAGACTTAAGGCTCCAAACAATGCACTAACACTTCCTCCACCTGGAGTAGCTGTATTTTTGGATAAATCGTTTAAAAAATCATTAATACTTTTACTATCTAACTTTGTATCATTATTAATTGCATATTCAATTATAGATTTTTTTGTATCAAATTGCGATAAATCATTTAAGCCTAAAGATATTACTGCTAAGTCAATTAATTCTGATGTTGATACAGATGGAGAGCCAATTTGCTTAGAGTTGAAATATAAACCTGCTTGTACTATCGCTTCAAGAGGTATTAAACCTACTATTTCACTACCAGTGACTCTAACTCCTCTTTTATCTGCTTCGTATCTAACGCTCTCAAAAGCGTTGTGAACTGATGTAATTTTATAGTCTGTAAGATTCATAGATACTTGAGCTTGATTGAATTCTTCAAGATACCAACCTACAGCTTTTACACTTTTAAGTTTGCCTGGAACTTTTAAGATTTTTCCATTGTCATCTCTTAATATTTTTCCTTTAGCATCTCTTTTTGCTCTACCCTGCTCTCTTAAATCCAATGCGATATCTGAGGCAATTTTTTTATTATTAGTATTTAGGTTAATATTGTAAGCAATTAAAAAATTGCGAGCTCCAATTGCTGTAACACCAGACTTTTCATTAAAATCGGGACAAAAATCTGGTTTCCATTCTTCAAGAGAAATTTTTCTTTTCATATACTCGTACTCACCTTTTCTAATATTAGCAAGATTTACACGATTCTTGTATAAAGCTGATTTTTCATACAAAAAGACAGGGATTTTTAATTCTTGACCAACTCTCTTTGCAAGCTTTTTGGAATATTCAATGCATTCATCCATCGATATGTTTGAAATAGGAATTAATGGACAAACATCTGTTGCCCCCATTCTTGGATGGGTACCAAAGTGATTTTTCATGTCTATAAGTTGAGATGCTTTTTTTATTGCATTGTAAGCTGCGTTTATTACGCTACAAGGATTTCCTGCAAAAGTTATAACAGTTCTGTTTGTATCATAGCCCATATCTACATCAAGAAGTGTAACACCTTTCTCATTTATAATTTCTTGCGAAATCAAATCAATTATATCTTTAGATTTACCCTCACTGAAATTAGGAACACATTCAACTATTTGATTATTAGGATTATTCATCTTTAAAATATGTTTATTTAGAAATATACATTGATATTAGTATAATTAAAATTAATAAGAAAATGTTTTTTATAACGGATAAAAAGTTAGATTTTTTTCTCCAATCATTAGATCTTAAATTTTTTATATTTTTTTTTGCATTATTCAAAGTACTGGGTGGAATTTATCATATACTTTCTTTAATTCTGTTTTATTTAAATGTGTGTATATTTGTGTGCTTGATATATCAGAGTGCCCCAGCATTTCTTGAACAACTCTTAAATTTGCACCTGAATGTACAAGATGAGATGCGAAGCTGTGTCGAAAGGTATGAGGACTAACATGAGTATTTATACAGGCTCTTTTAGAATACTTACGTACAATCTTCCATAGACTCATCCTTGAAAGCTTTTTACCTCTATTACTTAAAAATAGAAATCCTAAACTTTCATTTCTTCTTGATAAATTTGGTCTTAAATATTCTAAATATTTATTTACAGCATTAATGGCTTCTATACTTATTGGAACGAATCTTTCTTTTTTTCCCTTTCCAATGAGACGAATAAATTCATCATCAAACATTAAATTTATTAGCTTTAATTCTAAAAGTTCAGTGGCCCTCAAACCACAAGAATAAAGTACTAACAATATTGCGTTGTCTCTCAATCCAAATTTTGATTCTAAATCAACTGAATTAAGAATTTTTTTTATATCATTAAATTCAAGATAATTTGGAATTTTTTTATTTACTTTAGGTTTATCCAAGTAAATAGAGGGGTCATTCTTACACATACCTTCAGACAACAAGAAGGAATGAAATCCTCTAATAGATGAAAAATATCTTGAAATAGTAGTTGAGGAATATTGGTAACCTTCAGATTTTTTTGATTTATTGTTAACTATGTATTGCAATTCATCATTTGTAAAAGATTTAATATGTTTCATATAAATTTCGTTTGGTTCAATGATTGAAAATTTTTCTTTTAAATAAGATACATACTTATTTAAATCCAAAGAGTAGGAATTTATAGTATTAGAGCTTAGACCTCGCTCGTACTGGAGATGTAACAAATACTTTTTTACAAGATTATTCATAGAAAAATATTATTGTTTGCTAGTTTGTTCAATCATCGTTCCTACTACTATTAGGTCTGCACCAGAATTGTATAGATTTTTTATATCATCTTTATTCTTAACTCCACCTCCAACAATCAAGGGAATGCTAACCGTTTTCTTAATTTGTTGTAAAAGATTTAAATCAATAGCATTTTTAGCACCACTTCCACACTCAAGATAAATAAATTTGTGACCTAAATATTGCGATGCCAAAGCGTGAGCAATAATAATATCAACTTTTTCCATCGGTAATGATCTTGTATTACTCATTAATTCAACTGAAGATAAACCTCCACCATCAATTAAAATATACCCTACAGGAATTGACTCAATACCAAGACTATGTATTATTGGAGCAGAATTAACATGTTCCCCAATTAAATATTGTGGATTTCTACCACTTATTAAAGATAAAAAGAGTATAGCATCGAACTTTTTGTGCAATTGAGAGGAAGATGATGGAAATGAAATTAATGGCAAATTGGTTTTACTGCTTATATAGTTGATTCTATCATCAAAATTTGAATCCATCAATAAACTACCGCCTACAAGAACTGAACAAAAATCATTTTCATTAATGTAACGAAGTTGATTTTTAATAAGATTATGATTTTTTTTATCTGGATCGATGAGCCCAATAACAGATGGTTTTGAATCTGATATTGAATTCATCAATTTTTGATAAATATTCACTTTATTGCTTTTTTAAAAAAGATATTAATAAATCAATTTCTGCTCTAGTTCTTTTCTCTGTTACAGCGATTAATAATTTGTTTTCAGAATTATTCAATTTTGAAAGAGAAATACCCTCATTAACTGCATTAGCAATTAAATCATCGATATCAATAGTTGTCTCCACAACAAATTCCTTGACAAATGAATTACAATAAGGTAACCTAAATTTGGATAATTTAGAAATTTCTTTGGCTGCATAATGAGATTTGTCAAAACATACTTTTGAAAGTTTAGATAAACCTTTATGGCCCATTAGTGACATATAAATACTTGCCCTGAGAGCTAGTAGACTTTGATTAGTACAGATATTTGAATTAGCTTTATCTCTTCGAATATGCTGTTCTCTGGCTTGCAAAGTTAGTACATAACCTTCTTTTCCTTCGATATCTTCTGTTTTCCCAATTAATCTTCCAGGCATTTTTCTAATATATTTTAATTTTGATGAAAGTAAGCCTAAAAATGGTCCTCCAAAATTCATATAATTCCCAAGAGTTTGACCCTCCCCACAATATATATCAGCGCCGGAATCACCGGGAGATTTTAAAATTGATAGTGATTGAGGATCAGAAATCGAAACTAATAGACATTTATCATTAATTTTTTCCGACCATCTAGACCAGTCTTCAATAATTCCAAAATAGTTAGGAGACTGAATTGCGATACAGGCATAATCTTCTATGTTTTGTATTTTATGATTTAAATCAGTGATTCCATCATCATGATGAATAAAGTCAACATTAATTGATCTATTTGATAAATAGGTTTTTAAGACATCTAGGTAGTTTGGGTTAATGGTTTTACTAAGTAAAATTTTATTTTTTGAGGTTATATTAACTGCCATTGAGCAAGCTTCTGCTACAGCTGAAGCTCCATCATATAGTGATGCATTTGAAACATCCAACCCAGATAGCTCCGATATCATTGATTGAAATTCATATAAGTATTGAAGGGTTCCCTGACTTACCTCTGCCTGATATGGCGTGTACGAAGTGTAAAACTCGGAACGTGAGGATAAAAAGTCAACTGCTGATGGTATATAATGATCGTAGACCCCTCCTCCATTAAAGCAAATGAGCTTTTTATTATTCTTCTTCAAGCATTCCACATCAAGAAGCAAATCATACTCTGATAATGGATCTCCAATTTCAAGACCTTTTTTTGGTCTTAAATTATCTGGAATTATTTTTGAAATAAGATTATCTGTTGATTTTTCACCAATTATTTTCAACATATCTTTCAAATCATTTTTTGTATTTGGTATATATTTCATTATGATATAAACTCAGAATATTGATTGTGATCCAGTAATGAGTTTTGGTCGATAGAACCAATGCTCATTTTGATAATCCAACCGCCAGAATACGGATCAGAATTTATTAATTCAGGATTACTTTCAATATCTTGATTGACTTCAGATATAATACCATTTATAGGAGAATATATATCTGCAACGGTTTTGACTGCCTCTATGGTTCCAATCGTATCATCTTTTGAAAATTGAGAACCTTTTGAGGGCATTTCAACAAAAACTATGTCGCCAAGCTCAGATTGTGCATACTCTGTAATACCAATGGTTGCAATTTTGCCTTCAATTTTAATCCACTCATGTTCTTTTGTATACTTTAAATCTTCAGGAATCATCACTCTCTCCTTTGTAATTAAATTCTTTTAAATATCCAGTGTTAAATTTACCTTCTTTGAATTGATTATCATCCAAAATTTTTAAATGATAAGGTATAATTGTTTTCACACCTTCAATAACACACTCAGATAAGGCGCTTTTCATCTTTTTTATACAATCATGTCTTGTATCCGCGTATGTTATAATTTTGGCTATCATAGAGTCGTAATTTGATGGTATTTTATATCCTGAATATATGTGAGAATCAATTCTTATTCCGGGTCCTCCAGGAAAATGAAGGCTTTTAATCTCGCCTGGTGAAGGCATAAAATCATTATCAGGGTCTTCAGCTGTTATTCTGCATTCGATAGAATGACCTTTTAAGGTCTTTTTTTGAAGGTTATTGCTGAGATTCTGACCAGCGTGAGCCAGTATTTGATTTTTTAATAAGTCTAATGAAAAAACACTTTCTGTAACTGGATGCTCAACTTGAATTCGCGTATTCATTTCAATAAAATAGTAATTTTCTTTAGAAACTAAGTATTCTATTGTTCCAGCACCAATATAATTGCACGCTTTAGCAATTTTAATTGAGTCGCTATACAGTTGATTGCGAATCTCACTACTTAAGTTTACTGAAGGGGTTTCTTCAATTATTTTTTGATGATTGCGTTGAATNCTGCAATCCCTATCACCAAAAATATATACGTTATCAAATTTATCTGCAAGAATTTGAACCTCAATATGTCGTGGATTTTTCAAAAATTTTTCAACATACACATTGCTGTCCTTAAATGAATTTAAGGCTTCATTTTGAGCAATATCTAAACTTTCCTCAATATATTCATCGGAAATAACAACTCTCATACCTTTACCACCACCTCCTGATACTGCTTTTAAAATTATAGGATACCCAATTTGCGAAGCAATATTCTTAGCCTCATCATGATTTAAAACAGGATTTTTTGTTCCAGGAATAATTGGAATCGATAAGGATTCTGCAAATTTTCTTGCTTGCGATTTATTACCCATAAGATCAATTGTTTCAGGCTTTGGACCGATAAATCTAATATTTTGCTCTTCACAAATTCTNCAAAATTCAGAACTTTCAGATAAAAAGCCNTANCCCGGATGAATGGCATCAGAATTTGTAAGTTCGGCGGCTGAGATAATAGATGGAATGTTTAAATAGCTTTTTTTAACTAATGACGGCCCAATACAAATTGCTTCATCTGCGAACTTCACATGTAGTGAAGTTTCATCAACATCAGAATAAACTGCAACTGTCTTAATATCAAGCTCTTTACATGCTCTGATAATTCTAAGAGCAATTTCACCTCTGTTAGCTATTAAAATTTTTTCAAACATAATAAAATTATTTAATTTTTACAATCGGCTGACCAAATTCTACNGGATCTTCATCACGTACTAAAATTTCCTCGACAACTCCATCAAATTCAGACTCAATTTCATTAAAAATTTTCATAGCCTCAATTAAGCATAGCTTTTGTCCTTTTTTAACTTTATCACCTACANTTATAAAGTTTGGTTCTCCAGGTTTGGGNGCTAAATATACAGTACCTACGAGCGGAGCTTTCTGAGTATGATAATTTTGGGAATCTATATTTTCTGAAATAGTTGCTGGATTTTCTGTTTTTTGTTTTTCGTTTACAACGAAGTTTTCTGCTTGATTAGAAGGTATGCCTACTATAGAAGATGAGCTTTTGGAAAGTTTTATTTTTTTGTAACCCCAAAAAGATGATACCTCAAGTGAATTAATTTTTGAATCCTCTAGAATTTTAATAAGAGATTGTAATTGAGAATTTTTTTTCACTTTTTGACTCTTTCAATATATTTCTTTTCTCTAGTGTCTATTTTAATTGAATCTCCTATTTGAATAAACAGTGGTACTTGAAGGGTTAGACCAGTTTCTATTTTAGCTGGCTTATTACCTCCTTGAGCTGTATTACCACGTTCTCCAGGATCTGTATCAACCACTTCGTATGTCATGTGAACTGGTAACCTTATTTCAATTGGATTTGAACCGTCAAAAACTATAGTGGTNTCAGTATTTTCTATTAGGAGCTCTTTTGAATCACCAACAGATTCATGTGATAATTCAATTTGCTCAAAAGTATCATTATTCATAAAATAAAANCCTTCCGTGTCNTTGTAAAGAAAATTAAACTGCTGAGCTTCTAATCTAACAACTTCAATTTTTTCACCAGATCTAAAGGTTTCNTCAAGNACTTGACCAGTTTTTATATTTTTTAATTTTGTTCTAACAAATGCGCTACCCTTACCAGGCTTGACATGTAGGAACTCAACAACTTTGACAAGATTATTTTTGTGCTTAAATACTAGACCATTTTTAAAATCGGANGTATCAGCCATTTTNANTTCCTATTATTTGTTTTTTTTCTAANTCAAAAGGTTTCAGTAGTTCTAATTCATAATTTACAGACTCAGATAGTTCATCATCTGTAAATTTTTCTAAAAACATATTATAGCTTTTAATTGCCTCAGAATACATGCCTAAATAATTTGAGTATATGTACGATACCATAAACAATGATTTTCTATATAAGTTTTTGTTAATTTCATTGTTATCTTCTGAAAAATTAANAGTTTTGGATAAAACTGTTTTATAATAGTCCAGTGCAATATTAGGGTTTTTTACCTCATTTAAATAAATTTCTGCAATGAGGTAATTTGACTCTAAATGAAAATTTTCAATTTTATGNAGATGCATTAGAGCTTCGTCTGTTCTTCCATCTTTTCTTGCCGAAATAGCATCGTTGAACGCAGAGTTAAAAGCTTGGTTAACTTGCAAACAGAAAAAGAAATTAAAGAAGAATAAATTAATATAAGTTCTGTATTTGATAGAATGTGTCATAATTATTTATTCTAAATTTATTAAATATTTTAATAAAAATAGGTCTAATATTTTAAATTAAATTCTTCAATTATTTTATTGTAAAAAGTTGAGACGTCGATGAACCCAATTTTTTTGGTAACATTTATGTCTGAAATGTTATAAAAGTCATCGGCTATATATCCTTCAGCATAAATTTCATCTAACCTTATTTTTTCAAAAGAAAAGTTTTTTATTTTAGTATTTTTGAAAATTGCAGATTTATTGTTTGAAATATATAAATCGCCNCTTAATCTACCCTCTGCTTTGAGACCTTTGAATAACTTTAGATTAAAATCATCAAACTTCAAGTCAAAAAAATATGTTTGCGTATCTTGAAATTTAAATTTATTAATATTTACTGAACCATTGATATAATTGATTTTTAAATTCTCACCACTTAATANATTGGAAAAAAATAATTGCTCATTATTAACAAATAATGAATCTTCGTCTTTAAATCTAATTGCAGCACTGTTAATTTTAACTTTCGGACTACTGATTTCGAAGTTTGCTCTCAAGAATTGACTTGTTGAATTTATATTTTTCGGTACATTAAAATAAAAAGTTTCATTATCATAATTCATAGTTAGATTAATGTTTGGAAAAAATCTATGTAAAAGCTCTAATTCAGATATTTTTATTTCAGCATTGATATAGTNTGACCCNTTGAAACTTCCATTTATATTNGCATCCGATAAAGTAATTCCGAATTTTTTTAAATTATTAACTTTNAAATTAAAGTTATAAAATTGTTTGCTCTGAGTAATTAGTAATTCATTAAANTTTATAATTAAATAATCATTATTTTTTTCAGTGCTACTAAGATTTTCATTGGTATTTTTTTTTATTTTTAAATAAGTAATCTTGCCAACATCAGACTGAAAATAATCCAATAAAAAAAATTTCTTTAACTTTAAAATCGCCATTTTTGATTCAAAGCGAAAGGAATGAGAAGAAATATTAATATCTTCTAATTCTAAACCAGATATAAGATTACCACTGACTTTTTTAAAATTTAAAGAATCAATATAAGAATTTTTTTCTAAAATNTATCGAAAGAAAAAATCGTATTTATTAATGTAAATATCAGTAAAAAAAAAGAATGACANAGAAAATAAAATAAATACAGAAAAAATGATTTTTTTCATGAAAATTTAGCTTAATATATTTATGTACAAAAATAATGCAGGTATGATAACCTACTTAACTTCTTCAAAATCAGCTTCTTCTACTTCNTCATCTTTCTTTTTACTNGAATCAGATTTTGCTTGTTGAGCGNCANTAGTGGTGCTTGCATCCTTAGTTTGCTGGTATAGCTTTTCTGAGAGCTTTTGCCATGTTTCATTTAAAGCATTCATTGACTTTTCAATCATGTCGACATCGTTACTTTTATTTACTTCCTTTAAATTATCAATAGCTTTATTCAAAGATTCAATATCTTTCTTTGAAAGCTTTTCTTTTAATTCAGTAATTTGTTTCTCAGTTTGATAGATAAGCTGTTCGGCATTGTTATGAAGATCAATCAGCTTTCTTTTTTCTTTATCTTCTTTTTCGTGAGACTTGGCTTCATCTTTCATTTTTTCTATTTCAGATTCAGATAAACCACTAGATGCTTCAATACGAATCGACTGTTCTTTGTTTGTAGCTTTATCTTTTGCAGAAACGCTTAAGATGCCGTTTGCATCAATGTCGAAACTTACCTCAATTTGAGGGACACCTCTAGGAGCTGGCGGAATGCCATCAAGATGAAACCGTCCAAGAGATTTGTTATCATTTGCCATTTCTCTCTCACCTTGAAGCACATGGACTTCTACNGAAGGCTGACTATCTTGTGCAGTGGAAAATGTCTGTGATTTTTTCGTTGGTATGGTTGTATTTGCATCTATTAATTTAGTCATAACTCCACCAAGTGTCTCTATTCCTAATGATAATGGAGTAATATCAAGTAAAACTACATCTTTAACATCACCTCCAAGTACTCCACCTTGTATAGCTGCACCAAGAGCAACGACCTCATCTGGATTTACCGATTTATTTGGTTCTTTGTTAAAAATACTTTTAACAAGCTCCTGAACTTTTGGAATTCTCGTAGAGCCACCTACAAGCAATACTTCATCTATATCTGAAGGTGAAAGCTTTGAATCCTGTAAAGCTTTTAAACATGGAGCTTTTGTTCTNTCAACTAATTTGTCTATCAACTTTTCAAATTCTGCTCTCGATAGAGNCATATTTAGATGCTTNGGACCTGAAGAATCTGCGGTAATATAAGGTAAATTTATCTCTGTTTTAGTTGTTGTAGAGAGCTCTTTTTTAGCTTGCTCAGAAGCTTCCTTAATACGCCCTAAAGCCTGAGGGTCATTTGATAAGTCGACCCCTTGTTTCTTTTTGAAATCAGTGATAATATGCTGGACTAAGGCAGTATCAAAATCATCTCCGCCTAAATGACCATCTCCATTNCTTGCATTCACCTCNATTGATTTTTCTCCATCAATATCCATAATATCTAATATTGATATATCAAAAGTTCCTCCNCCTAAATCATAAACAGCAACTTTTTGATCTTTTTTCTTATCAATTCCATATGCTAACGCTGCGGCAGTAGGCTCATTAATTATCCTCTTAACATCTAAACCTGCAATTTTTCCCGCATCTTTAGTTGCTTTTCTTTGACTATCATTAAAATAAGCAGGAACAGTAATGACTGCCTCTGTCACCTTATCATTTAAATATTCTTCAGCAGTATTTTTAACTTTTTGAAGAATCATGGCACTAATTTCAGGAGCAGAGTACTTTTTATCCAGAACATCAAAACTTACTTCACCTTTTTTACCCTTTGATATTTTATAAGGTATGTCTTTCTTTTCNGTAGAAATTTCAGAGAAATTACGACCTATAAATCTTTTAGCTGAAAAAATTGTATTTTGTGGATTAGTTGCTGCTTGTCTTTTTGCAGTAGAACCAACAAGTCTGTCTTCATTTGTAAAAGCTACAACAGATGGTATTGTTCGATTACCTTCTGAACTTGCAATTACTTCTGGGTTAGTGCCCTCCATAACCGCAACACATGAATTAGTTGTTCCAAGATCAATTCCAATAATTTTTGACATTATACGCTCCTATTATAATTTTAATTAATACATACAATAATTATGCCTTAATTAACATTCAGGACAAAATGTCAGTATTCAGCTACTTTTTCTTGAATTGGGTAAAAACTAATTTATTTTTTTTAGCTTTAATTGATATTAAGCAATTATCTTTAAATTTACCTTCGATGAATTTGTTTGATACAGTATTTTCAATATCATTTTGGATAAGCCTTCTTAATGGTCTTGCTCCCCACTCCCTGTGAGCTCCATCTCTTAGTAAATAATCTTTCGCTGTTTGTGATATTCTTAGAGAATTATTTCGTTCAGCTAAATTATTTTTTAAATCAACTAATTGTAAATCAATTATTTTGAATAAATCTTCTCTCGTTAAAGAATTAAACAAAACAATATCNTCAATTCGGTTCAAAAATTCTGGGAGAAAATATTTCTTTATATCATCAAATGGAGTTGATGTTTTATTTTTTGATTTATTAGAATCTTTNAANCCAATTTGTGATGACGAAATTTTCTTTGTTCCTATATTTGATGTCATAATGATTATTGTATTAGTAAAATCTATCTTTCTTCCATANCTATCGGTTAANGTACCTTCATCTAAAATTTGCAACAGCAAATTAAAAACATCTTTGTGAGCTTTCTCAATTTCATCAAACAATACAACAGAATAAGGATTTCTTCGAACTTTTTCGGTTAACTGTCCACCCTCTTCGTAACCCACATAGCCAGGGGGAGCACCAATTAATCTTGAAACATTATATCTTTCCATATATTCAGACATATCAATCTTTATGAAAGATTTTGAATCAGTNAAAAGGTATTTTGATAGGACTTTTGCTAATTCTGTCTTACCAATACCAGTGGGTCCTAGAAACATGAAAGAGCCGATTGGGTGATTAGGGTTCTTCATTCCGGCTCTAGCCCTGATAATTGCTTGTGTAATTCTTTTGATAGCATCTTCTTGGCCTATAATTTTTTTCTTTANTTCTTGCTCCATACAAAGCAACCTNCTCGTCTCTGTCTCGGCAACTTTAGATAATGGAATACCTGTCATGTTAGATATAACATCAGCAACATCATCTTCAGNNATATGAGGCCAATCGTAATCAATATCATTTGAAAACTTATTTTTTTCAATATCTAGCTTGTGTTTTAATTTTCTTTCACGATCCCTAATTTTTGCAGCATCCTCGAACTTTTGAGAGCTAATACATTTTGATTTCTCNCCTGCAAGCTTGATTAATCTTTTTTCAATTTTAACTATACTATCAGGAATGTTTAAATTATTCATTCTTACCCTGGAGCCAGATTCATCTAATATATCAATTGCTTTATCAGGTAAAAACTTATCAGTGATATATCTATCACTTAGATTAACGCAAGCATTGATAGCATTTTCAGAATATTTTACCTTATGATGATCTTCATATCTTGATGCTACTCCTTTTAATATGTTTACAGTATCTTTAATNGATGGAGGATTTATAATTATTTTCTGAAATCTTCTTTCTAATGCACCGTCCTTTTCAATAAATTTTCTATATTCATTTAGCGTAGTAGCTCCAACAATCTGGACATCACCTCTTGCAAGAGCTGGCTTAAATAAATTAGCAGCATCCATAGATCCTGCAGCACCACCAGCTCCAACTATAGTATGCAGCTCATCAATAAACACAATTATTTCATCAGTATTTTCCAGTTCCTGAATCATGCCTTTGATTCTTTCTTCAAATTGACCTCGATATTTTGTTCCAGCTACTAATCCTGCCATGTCTAAAGCAACCACTCTTTGACTCCANANCAANCGAGGAACAGTTTTTTGTAAAATCCTNAAGGCAAGACCTTCAATTACAGCAGTTTTGCCCACACCAGGCTCACCAATTAATACTGGATTATTTTTTTTTCTCCTTGTTAATATTTGACATAATCTTTCAATTTCGACGTCTCTACCAATAATAGGGTCTAATTTATTTTCCAATGCAAGTTTAGAAATATCCCTACTNAAAGAATCGAGCATTGGAGTATTAGATTTTTTAGACTTATTAGCTTTTGTTTGATTAACCATATTAGCTCACNTTTTGTTCGTTAACATAAATTATAAATATTTTTTTATACTCTAAATATTTTTTTTCAATTGATGGTGTTTGACTTCATAAATAGTATCAGCTATAGATTCAAANTTTTTATCATGACTAGCAATTATGAACTTAATATNGTCTNCTNCGCTCANTGATTTAATTTCACTAATTATTTTTAAACTATTTTCAAAATCTAAATTACCTGTTGGTTCATCAGCTAAAACAATTAATGGTTTTGTAATTACTGATCGAACAAGAGAAACTCTTTGCTTCTCACCGCCNGATAGTTGATATGGATAATGATTTATTTTATCATAGATATTGAATTTTTTCAGTTTATTATCAATCAATGTTTTAAGNTCTNTACTTGATACATTAACATTTCTAATTTTTATAGCGATTTCAAGATTTTCAAATACTGTGAATTCAGGAAGAAGATAGTGAAACTGAAACATGTAACTGATATATTTTTTCCTAATCATTGAGAATTTTTTAGGTTCAAATACAATATTNTCAAGTGAGATTTGTCCACTGTCAGGCTCATCAATTGTACCTACCAAATTAAGAAAGGTAGATTTACCAATTCCNGATGGACCTAAAATTAAAATAATGTTTTCCTTTTTATGGGTTTCAAAATTCAGATTATTGAAAATAGTGATACTATCTCCATTATTTTGTAAATACGATTTATTTAGATTTTTAATATTTAATTGCATTAATCTTTAGGCTCCTAACNTTTTCTATATTTTTTTTCATTGCGAAAAATGAAGATAAATATAACATTAANATGTTAAATATGATTACAAATGGAATTATAAATGTTACAATCTCGATGTTTACCGCTAGGGGCAGCAAATCTTGAATTAAACCATAGTGAACTATTAAATAAGATATGCCAACACCAGCCAGACTAGCAAAAAAACCAATTAATAATAAATTGAAATTAAATATTCGTTTGATATCTTTCGATGAAATTCCCATGAAATTCAAGCTCGCAAATTGTTTCCTTTTTCGATAGAAAATCAAATTTATATTTCCGTATAAATTAAATGATGCAACCAGAATCAAAAGGAATCCAAATAGTGAATAAAGTATTTTTTCTAATCTAATTGATGTGAAAAAAATTGGATATTTTTCNGTCCATTGANTATAATCCTCAATGTAAAATTTATTTTTTAATNANTTTAANTCATNCTCAGTTANNANATGATTAATCGATATAGCAGACNGAGCCTGAGTAAACAAGTCTAGCGCATCTAAATAATCAATNAAAACTATATTTTCAGAAATTTTATCAAAAGCAGTCACATTATCAAATCTATAATTTTTGTTGAGTAATTCGAAGTCTTTTTGCTTGATAATTATTTGAGAATCTATTGGTGTAAAAATAGTAACTTTATTATTGATATCTTTGTCAATACCTAAAAGATAGTAGAGATCATGTCCAATTAATATTTTATTTTCAAAATTATCTAATCTGAAATTCATTCCTAAGCCAGAAATTTTTTCATTTAAATTATCTACACCTATTACGTTAATGATTTTATGTGAATTAAAATATTTTATAATTGCAGTCTGCTCAANCTTNTTAGAAGTTTNTTTACCATNTTGAAGTAAAAAATTTCTAATAATGTTGTATTTGATATTAAAATCATTGTTATCTTTATATTTTATATATAGAGTTGAGGTACCATTAATAGTTTTTATTTTTTCTATAAAGTGTAGTTCTAAAGAATTCATTGATGAAAAAACTAATATAAATGCTATTGTAGATAATATTACACTGAAAATAGGAAAGATNAGGGAGCTATTTAATAATTTTGGTGAATTTTTTAGAAAAAATATTTTAAGAAAAAATTTATACATAAATGTTTTTGTTAGAAGTGGCTTTTAAATAGGGAAANATAGACATAATAATTCCAACTAANTTNAAATAAAGGAAAAACTTTAAAATACTTGTTCTATCAATCTTTAAGTTCATANCTGAAATAATATATACATCTTNTGGAACTTNTATAATATTAAATGAATTTTGCATATATAGAATTAGTTCAGAAAAAACATAACCATTCACGAAAGATATTGATACCAATGTAAAGGTNAGAAATAGTATTAGTATGAAAATATAAGTATTTGAGAATCCCATATGAGAAAGAAATTTTATCTGTTTTTTTTTAGATTCAATTATTAACCAAACTGATGAANTGATGTTAGCTGTTGATAAAACAATAAAAAAATATAGAATGATGGATATCGTTGTAAATATTTGGTCTATGGAGTCAGATAAATTCACAAACCTTTCTTCAAAACTAATAGCATAATAAGAATTCAAATTATCAATCGGAATCGATTTTACTAAATTTTTATAAAATTGATCATAATAGTAATCTGTATTTTCATAAGAATCGAGTTTTTTGTAAAATACTTTTATGCTATATAACACATCAGACATATTATTTTCAAAAAGATTAAAGAAATTTTCTTCATCAATTANGACTTTGTTACGATCTTGTGGCATAGTGCTTTTAAGTTCATTTGAGCTAACTTTAAATTTTGATATTTTNTTATTAAANCCAAAATTTTCAAGCATACTNTGCGCATTAATTATATAGACTTCACTATTTTCTGTANGAAAAATTTTATNGTAAGTATTTGATCCTAGAGTTATNTGGTTTGGTTGTTTTTTTTCTANGCACGAATCAAACATGCAACTAATCACTTCAACACCATGACTAAANTCATCAGATTTTAAAACACCAGGAGATGACATTGTTNCCGCAAATTGAAAATTTTCTGAATAATTTGTCTCTACATGATTAATTATTTTTTCAAATGTAGATTTGCTCATTGTTTTAATTTCTAAATCTGAATGATATTTTTTCAACTTCAACTTAACTTCAGACTTGTATCCTAAGTAGAAGGAATTAAGTACTATAATCGAAAATATACTTAAGCTTAAGATTACAATTGATAATTTAAAAGATGTTGATACAAACTTTAGTAAGCCTTCGTGTTTATGAAAAATAAATCTAAAAGCAAGCTTTGCTAATAATTTAATCAATATCTTGCTCTGGCCTCATTGAAGGAAACAGTATTACATCCTTTATAGAGTCTTGCTCAGTAAAAATCATTACCAGTCTATCAACACCAATACCAACACCCCCTGTTGGAGGCATGCCAGTTTCTAGGACTTTTATAAAATCTTCATCCATAACCTGAGCTTCGTCATCTCCTTTTTTTACCAAATTTTGCTGTTCTGATAAACGCTTTCTTTGCTCAAATGGATCATTTAACTCAGAAAATGCATTAGCAATCTCTATTCCTCCAATAAATAACTCGAATCGTTCAACATATTTACCGTTATTATATTTTCTATTTTTTCTAGCTAGTGGAGATATTTCAATTGGATAATCAATTACAAAAGTTGGTTGAATTAGATGAGGTTCAATTAGTTGAGAAAATATTTTTTCTATTATCTTGCCTCTATTTTTATAATTACTAATATCAATATCAAATCTACTAGAAATTTGATCCAGACGATCATCAGAAACTTCAATAATATTTTCTCCTATTTTATCAATAAATAAGTCTTTCATTGAACTTACTTTAAACGCTTTTGAGAAATCTATTTCATGATTATTGAATTTAAAGATATTTTTTTTCATACTAGATTTAATAACATTAAAGAGTTGTTCAGTTATTTTCATCATATCATTTACATCACTGTAAGATTCATAAAATTCAAGCATTGTAAATTCAGGATTATGGCTTTTATCCATTCCTTCATTTCTGAAGTTTTTACTAATTTCATAAACTTTATTCATTCCGCCTACAATAAGTCTCTTGAGATACAATTCACTGGCAATTCTTAGATAAAGTTTTTGGCTTAATGTATTATGAAAAGTTGTAAAAGGCTTAGCATTTGCACCTCCATAAATTGGTTGAAGAGCTGGTGTCTCTACTTCTATATAATTTAAATCATCAAGAAAGTTTCTTACATTTTTAATAATTTTAGCTCTCTGTAAAAAAATATTTTTTACACTTGGATTAGTAATCAAATCTAAATGTCTGTTTCTATAACGTAACTCTTTATTTTGAAAGGCAAAATAAGTTTGTCCATCTTTTTCCTTTATGTTAGGAAGTGGTCTGATATTCTTAGCGAGTAAGTCTAGATCGCAAGCATCGATTGTCAGTTCATTTGTTTTTGTGTAGAATATTCTTCCTTCTACGCCTACAATATCTCCAATGTCAAGGTTCCTAACTATGTGATCATAAACGTTTTCAGGTAAATGGTCAGTCTTAATATATACCTGTATTTTTGCAGAATTATCTTGGACATGAGCAAAACAGGCTTTTCCCATTTTTCTGAGCGATACAATCCTACCAGATATTGAAAGATTTACATTAGAAAAAGAATCCTTATTATTAAATATTTGAGCTGAATTTGTTGTATTTTTAAAACTATATTTAAAGGATTTAATTGAAGAAGAATTTATTTTTTCTAATTTTTCGAGTCTATGTTTAATAATTTCTGATAAACTTCTATTATCTTTCATTTAGTTCTCCATTTTTTTTATCAAGTATTTTCTAATAAAAAAATCAATATTGCCATCTAAAACTGAATTAATATTAGATGTCTGAATTTCGGTTCTATGATCTTTTATTAAATTATAAGGGTGAAATACATAAGATCTAATTTGACTTCCCCAAGAAATATCTTTTTTTGTCTCTGTTAAAGATTTTAAATCTTCGTTCTTTTCATCAAGAGTTTTCTTATAAATTTTCGACTTTAATACTTTTAGAGCTGTATTCTTATTTTTTAACTGACTACGTTGATTTTGACACTGTACAGTTATGTTTGTAGGAATGTGTGTAATCCTTACGGCAGAATCTGTTTTGTTAACATGCTGTCCTCCAGCACCACTAGCACGATAAGTATCAATTCTAATATCTTTTTCGTTAAGATTTACTTCTACATCTTCTTCTATAATTGGACAAACAAAAATTGATGCAAATGACGTATGGCGTTTACCATTACTATCAAAGGGAGAAATACGAACTAATCTATGGACTCCATGTTCAGCTTTTAAATATCCATAGGCAAATTCTCCTCTAACTTCAATACTAACATCTTTGATACCAGCTTCTTCGCCAGGTTGATAGTCAATTACTTGGGACTTAAAATGTTTTCGATCAATCCATCTTTGATACATTCTATATAACATTTCTGCCCAATCTTGTGATTCTGTCCCTCCAGCTCCAGGATGAATAGTAATTATAGCATCTTTTGAATCATCTTTACTATTTAATGTATTTTTTATTTCAAAATCATCAACCATTGATATAAACGTAGTCAATATATCAATGTAATCATTTTCAATTTCTTCTGAGGTAATAATTTCAACACATATGAGTAAATCTTCATATTTCGAATTTATTTTTGTAATTAAATCAACTTTATTTTTTAATAAACTAATATTTCTTAAAGTTTTTTTAGCAATTTGTGGATTATTCCAGAATTTTTCCGAAAGACTATCTTTTTCTAATTTCGAAATATCAGATTTCAATCCATCTAAAGCTACGTATTTTTTTAATTCAAGATACCTATTAATTACGTTATTAGACTTGTCTTTGAATTCGTTTATATCCATTTGGCGTAATTTATAAAAGGAAAGTTTAACAATTACTATACTGTTTTAAAACATTTATCATTTTTAAATTGTCCAGGGGGTCGTGAACTCTAATGATATCTGCACCATTCTGAAGAGCAATTTGATTCATACTAATTGTTGAGGATAATCTTTGTTTAGGACTATCATTTTCATACGATAGAAATTTTTTTCTTGATAAGCCAATCAGAACTTTATAACCGAGCGATTTAATTTTTCCGATATTAGATAAAATTTTAAAATTGTCTTCGATTTTTTTTCCAAAGCCGATTCCTGGATCTAGAATGATTTTATCATCACTAATTCCATGTTTTTTTGCAGTCAAAATTCTTTCTTCAAAAAAGAACATTATTTCATCAATTAATGATTTATAGGCTATTTTCTTTTGCATATCTTTTGGATTTCCTACCATGTGCATTAAAACGATTGGACAGCTATGATCGGCTGCAACATCAAACATTTTGTTATTATCAAAACGTCCGGCATAAATATCATTTATAATTTTAAATCCATTTTTAAGAGCATAATCTGCTATTTTGTACTTATATGTATCAATAGAAAATGTGATTTTATCATTTTTTTTTATCATTGGAATAATTTTAGATAATCTTGACTTCTCAACTTTTAAACTAACTGGGACGGATCCTGGTCGGGAAGATTCGCATCCAACATCAATAATATCACAAGAAGATAAACTGCATAACTTCTTCTTCAAAATAGAAGAAGTAATTGTTTCATCGCGAAAACCATCATAGAAAGAATCTGGAGTAAGATTCAATATACCCATAATCTTTTTATTGACCATAAGTACTATTTTTTATCTTTTGTTTCTGACGACCTTCTTGGGGCTTTAGTTTTCGGTTTAGAATAATTTTTCTCTTCAACTGAGCCATTTGTTATAATTTCTAACATCTCTTCACCAGTTATGGTTTCTCGATCAAGAAGAGACTTTGCGACATCGTGGAGAGATTTGATATTGTTTGCTAGGATATTATCGGCATTATTTTCTGCTGTCTTAACAATGTCAGAAACTTCTTTGTCAATTGATGCTGATAACTTATCACTGAAGTCCCGACCATTAGATATTTCACGGCCGAGAAATACTTCATCAGAGCCAGTTTTAAAATGTAATGGACCAATTTTATCACTCATTCCCCATTGTGTAACCATGTTTTTAGCGATATCTGTTGCAACTGAAATATCATTGCCGGCACCAGTAGTAGTATCGTTGAATATCAATTTTTCAGCACATCTACCTCCCATTAAAATATCCAACCTACCCAATAGATAGTTTTTTGAATAATTATGTTTGTCTTCAGAAGGAATTTGTGCCGTTAGGCCAAGCGCTCTTCCTCTAGGAATTATTGTAACTTTATGAACAGGATCTGCACCAGGAGTAAAATACGCAACCAAAGCATGTCCTGCTTCATGATAAGCAGTTATTTCTCTTTCTTTTTCAGGCATAATCATGCTTTTTCGCTCAACACCCATCATTATTTTATCTTTAGCTTCCTCAAAGTCGGACATCGAAACTTTCTTCTTATTTTTTCTTGCTGCATGGAGAGCTGCTTCGTTTACAAGATTTTCTAAGTCTGCTCCCACTAAACCAGGAGAAGATTTAGCTAAGATATTTAAGTTTACTGATTTGTCTAAAGGAATTTTAGAACTATGAATTTTAAGGATTGCTTCTCTACCTTTACAATCTGGAACATCAACCATAATTTGCCTATCAAATCTTCCCGGTCTTAAGAGTGCCTTATCAAGTACGTCAGGTCGGTTTGTAGCAGCTATTAAGATAACATTATCATCGGTTCCAAATCCATCCATTTCAACAAGAATTTGATTCAATGTTTGCTCTCGTTCGTCGTGACCACCACCTAAACCAGCACCACGATGTCTACCGACGGCATCTATTTCATCAATAAAAATAATACTTGGAGAGCTTTTCTTAGCTTGATTGAACAAATCTCTTACTCTGCTAGCACCAATACCAACAAACATTTCAACAAATTCAGCACCACTAATAGAGAAGAAAGGCACTCCTGCTTCGCCTGATACAGCCTTAGCAAGAAGTGTTTTGCCTGTACCAGGAGATCCTAACAATAAAGCCCCTTTTGGTATTTTTGCTCCAATAGTATGATACTTTTTAGGATTTTTCAGAAAACCAACAATTTCTTGAAGCTCTAGCTTTGCTTCATCGCAGCCAGCGACACTTTTGAAGGTCGTGAGGGGATTTTCTGATGAAATAATTCTAGCTTTACTTTTAGCAAAATTGAATATACCACTCTGACCTCCTGCTCCACCTTGCATTCTTTTCATAAGGAATATCCAAAAGCCAATTATTAACAACCAAGGTGCAAACTGCAGCACAACTCCTAAAAAACTCACACCAGGATAATCGTACTCAAGTTTGCCCTTAATTAGTCTTTCTTGGTTAGAGTCAAGCTCTTTAGGTAATGTTGTCGTAAAGAATCTACCATCTGTAGTAATTCCGGTGCAATCTAAAAAGCTTCCCTTATCCCCCAAACACTTTAAATCGCGAACCTGCTGTCTTTGAAGAACATTTTTGGTAAATTCATTATAAACATAATGTTGTGAAGAGGATTGCTCAACAAGCATTCTCAAGCCTGCAATTCCAACTATAACGAGAAGAAACCACAAAAGCATATTATTTTTATTGTTAAAAGTATTATTATTATTTTTCATTTTCTCTTTGATTTTTAAGTTCGTAAATATCGACTAGATTTCTGTAGTCACCATCATAATCTAAACCATAACCAACAACAAATTCATTTTTTATTTTGAATCCTGTCCAAAATAAACTTTCATTAAGAATGCATGATTCTCTCACAATCATAGAGCAAAAAGATAATGACAGAGGTTTATAAACTGAGAGATTATCCTTGAGAGAAAGAAGAGTTTCACCAGAATCTACAATATCTTCTAGAACAACAACGTTCTTGCCTTTAATATCTTCTTTTCTTGGGTAAAGAAAATCTACACTACCTGAGGATTGCGTCGTGCCATAGTATGAACTACAGAAAACAAAATCATAACGGTAGTCAACATCCAATTTGCCAATTAGGTCTTTCATGAAATAGTAAGAACCATTCATGACTCCTAAGATTACTAATTTCTCCTTGAAATTATTGTTTAAAATAGTTGATAATTCTAGAATCTTTTTTTGTATTAAATTGCTGTCTATAAGTTTTGTAATCATATTATATATTTAATTTAGTGATTATTTACACGTATTGCACGTTTTTTATTCTATTCTTTATAAACAATTTTATAGTTGTCGATTGATTCTGGATAAATTCTTTTATAAATTCCAGGAATCCAAATTATTTCTCCGCAATTGTTCTCCAAAATAAGATACGATTTTTTTTTAACACGTGGAAGTTTAAAATCTGTGAACAAATCACTAACTTTTTTTGAACCTTTTGATAAAAACACTTTATCCCCGTTCTTCCACGTTCTCGCGTAGACACCTTCATCAAAATTTTTTTTACTAATAATAAATTCATTATGTTTAGCTTGTTTTGAATGTTTTTTTTGACTGGTGAGCTTCCCATTTATTAAAATATTCTCAGATTGCAATTTTATTCTATTTTCTATTTTAATTGAATTAAACGCTTTTTTATAAATTATGATGCAGGTCCTGTCCTTAGATAAATTGATTTCATTATTCAAGTTAAAAATACTCCCTACTTTACTACTCTCTAGAAATTTGATTAATGAAATCCAAAATGATTCACTCTTAAATAAATTATTACTTTTATAAAATTTATTTAATATCTCTTTGAATAAAATTTTTAAAAATACAGTTGGTTTGTCTTCAACATCAACGGTTTTTAGATATAATAATACATGCCCAAACCTTTTTTCAACATCTAACCTGTTGATTAATTCTATTACTTCTTTTTTTTGATATTTTATATTTTTCAAACTTCTATGGTTAATACTGTTTATTTTTTTTGTCAAGAAAGTATCATTTTTTATTTGTGGAACTAAAATTTTTCTAATTTTATTTCTACGAAATTTAATATTTTCATTCGTTGGATCTTTAAAGTATATGACATTATGTTTTGAGCAATATTTTTTAATTTCTGTTTTTTTAATAAACAGAAATGGCCTGTAAATTTTGTCATACTTTTTTCTTACCCCCTGCTTGGTAATTTCATCACTTCCATCAATGAACTTCATTAAAATTGTTTCAAATTGATCATCAAAATGATGTGCTGTAAAAGTATAATCTATATTTTCTTGCTTTCTAATTTTTTCTAGAAAATTATATCTAATTTTTCTTGCATTAGACTCAAAATTTTTATTTTTACAGTTTTTTACAGATTTTATGAAAGTATTTTTTTGAGGAAATGATTTTTGCATATAATTTTGAACAATACTTGAATAACTACTTGTATTATAATTCACGTAAGATATAAAAATTTGAATGTTTATCTGATTTTTCATTCTGTACAAAATATCAAGCAAGCAGGAGCTATCCATTCCTCCTGAATAAGAAATTTGAATTTTAAGAAACTCTTTATTTGAGTCCTTTAATAATTGGCTAATCTGTGTTTTAAGTGATTTATAAATCATCAAGGATTAATTTATACTTCATTGAAAAAGAAAGGTTTTAAGCATTGGATTTTGTCTTCATATGATTTTGGATATAGAAACCACTCTGTTATGGCAATAGAACTTAATAGCGAATTGCCATCTTGCGGTGTAAAGCAAAAGCCTGAAATTTCATCTTTATGTTGGTTAATATGCAAGCTTGGTATGGAAACAACAGTTTGATTTAGGATTCTACCAAAATGACCATGATCTCTTCCAAAAGAAAATACTTCGTTTGTATTAATTTTATCTGTTAAAGAAATCCTATCATTTGAGTGCAATCGATCTATTACTTCATCAATAGAGGTTTTGTGTTTAAGCTTTAAAGTGAAGTACAAAATATGCATTAACTGGCTATTTACTTTCATGGCTGAAGAAAAAAGTGGTAAATCTTTGTTCATTGTTTTGAATAAGAGAGCTGCATCTCTAGCATGGTGAGTTCCATATTTTTGATCTCTATGAATACCAACCTCTGGAGCAGGAACAAATCGCTTAGATTGACTTACATCATTTGCTCTTCTAATGAGTAAAAAACGTCCATCTAATAAGTTATTATCAGATTTATCAAGAGCAATTGTTTGAACGATTGTTGATAAATTATGTGTATTACATGATACAACTTGTATAAATTTATCTTCACCACGAATCAAAGAATCGTCATTTATACCTCTAGCGTAAGGCTTACCAAAACCAAATTCACTCCCTTGCGAAATAAATCCAAGTGTATTATTCAAAAATTTATTATAATATTTTTCTTTATTATCTAAACCGTAACTACTAGGGGTACAATCTATTACTACTGAAGCTCTATTAATAGCTTCTTCTGTTGTGAACTCAGGTTTAAGTCCAATATCAATGAAGCCTTTGTATTTACTTTTGTGAGTTGATAGTCTGGCACCTCTTTTGTTGAGGCTTACTACTTTAGAACGGTCAGTTGTTAGTGGAGTATTTTTATGAAATGTAACTTCGTCAATTCCTAAGTCTTTTTTAAAATCACACAAAAGCCCAATTAAGGGCTCTCCAATTGTTCCAGTACCGATTACGTGAACTACTTTTCTTGACATATGTATCCCCTTTAAATGTTAAAAAATTAGGTTTTATATTCAACCTTATCCATTAGAAACATAAGCAATTTATCCATGCCATATTTTTTTTCAAATACTAATTGTTCATCGGCTTCTGTTCCGTTTTCTAAAACTTTATTAATTGAATCGATTACATCTAAATTACCAAGTTCTTCCAAGGAAGGGTAAATATTGTCAACCATTTTGAAAATATAATCTTTTAAAGAAATTAGCTGACCATCGTATGGGTCTGTTACCAAAGAATCAAATCCGTATCGTGTTGCTTTCCAGAAGACATCATTTAATATTTCATAATTCATATCTTGAATATTTTTGTTTAACCTTACTTTTTGATCGTACGAATGAACAAGTGCTTGAGTTATAGCAACAATCATTTTTGTATTCTTTAGTGACCTTTGCACATCGCAGATTCGATACTCAAGTGTACCATAATCTAGATGTGGTCTAATTTTCCACCATATTTGTCTTGGCTTGTTTATAGAATTTGTTTTTATTAAGCTTTCAACAAGACTTACATAACTTTCAAAGGAATCGATTTTGACAGGTATATTTGTTTTCGGAAAAGCTCCAAACTGCATTGTTCTTGAAGATTTAAATCCAGTGTTACAATTATCAAAGAAAGGAGAATTTGAGCTAAGGGCTAATAAAGCAGGAATCCATCTTCTTGTTGCATTAGTAATTTGAATAGCTCGTTCCGGATCATCAACTGATATGTGAACATGAGTGGAAAAAGTTATATTGCGTTTTGCATAATATTTAAGTTGCTCAGATACCCAATTATATGATTTATTTTCAACAAATTTCTGGTCACTTGGTTTAGCTGTAGGATGAGTACCGCTTAATCCAATTTTAAAATCATTTTCTTTGCCTATGATTAACAACTCCGATCTAAGTTTTGATAAATACATGATTGATTCATCAACTGTTTCGCATATTGGGGTATTTGCTTCAATTTCTGATAATAATAACTCGTAAGAAAATCTATCTTCGTTAGATACAGAGTTCATTATCAAATCTGCTTTATTTACAAGTTGACCAGTATTGGGATCACATATCATATATTCTTCTTCCACACCAATACTATAATCACGCTTTTGATTATAAACTTTTTTATAATTATTGAGTGACATAACTAAATATTAACATTTTCTGTCCATTCGCCAAATTCTTTTTTCATAGCTTCCACTATTTCACCTAGAGATGCAAAATTCCTTGCGGCATCAATAATTAATGGAATTAGATTTTCTTTAGTAGTACAGGCATTGGTTATTAAGTTTAACTTCTCTTCTAAAACTTTATCATCTCTTTTATTTTTTAAACTCTCAAGTCTATTAATTTGTTCTTTTTCTACCTCTTTCCTAATTTTGAGAATAGGAATATCTATTTTCTCATCATCTTTTTTAAACTCGTTAACACCAACGATTATTCGTTGCTTTGAATCAACTTTTTTTTGATAATCGATTGATGAATTTGCTATTCTATTTTGAAAATAGCCAGATTCAATACATTCAATAACTCCTCCAAGATTGTCAATTTCATCAAAAATTTCATAAGCTGCTGATTCAATTTGATTTGTTAATTTTTCTATATACCAAGAACCGCCCAGAGGGTCAACAACATTTGCAACTCCAGTTTCAAAAGCTAGGATTTGTTGAGTTCGTAAAGCAATTTCAGCAGCTTTTTCGGATGGCAAAGCAAGCGTCTCGTCCATAGAATTTGTATGTAGAGACTGAGTTCCACCCAATACAGCAGACAATGCCTGTATTGATGTTCTGGTAATATTATTTTCTGGCTGTTGAGCGGTTAAAGAAAAACCAGCAGTTTGTGTATGAAATCTTAGTTTCATAGACCTTTCGTTTTTAGATTTGTATTTATTTTTAAGCTCTTTAGCCCAAATTCTTCGTGCAGCTCTATACTTGGCTATTTCTTCGAAAAAATCCATATGAGCATTGAAAAAGAAAGAAATTTTAGGGGCGATGACATCAACATCCATTCCTCTTTCAATACAGTGTTCAAGATATGTGAAACCATTTTTCAATGTAAAAGCTAATTCTTCAGAGGCTGATGAACCTGCTTCTCTGATATGATAACCACTCACAGAAACAGGATTATATTTTTTCATTTTTTTGGAACAAAATTCAAATAAATCGACGATTATTCTCATAGATGGATTTGGTGGATGAATCCATTCTTTTTGAGCTATATATTCCTTTAATATGTCGTTCTGAAGCGTGCCTCTAAGATTAGATATATCTATATTATTATTAAGAGCAACTCCTATATAAAAAGCAAATAGAATTACCGCTGGACCATTAATAGTCATAGAAACACTTATTTGCGATAAATCTATATCTTTGAATAATATCTCCATATCTTCAATGGTAGAAATTGAAACACCACAATGACCCACTTCCCCTTTTGAAAGATTATGATTGCAATCGTAACCCATCAAAGTAGGCATATCAAAAGCTACAGAGAGACCATTTTGACCTTGTGATAATAAATATTTAAATCTTTGATTTGTTTCAGATGGAGATCCAAATCCTGCGAACTGTCTCATTGTCCAAAGTCTGCCTCTGTATAAATTAGAGTGAATGGATCTTGTGTAAGGATACTCTCCTGGCATTCCAATTGAATCTAAGTAATCTTTGCTAACATGGTCTGGAAAATATGCTAAATCAACCTTATTTCCTGAAACTGAATCAAAGCTATACTCACGCTCAGGAATATCGCAGGACTTTTCTGACCATTTCTTGATGTTTTGATCAATATTTTTTTTCATTTTTTTATCTCTTTAATTAGTTTTTCAACAGATAAGCCACAGATTTTCAATAAATCTGAACGATTTCCCTGGTCTACGAAATCATCATTAATGGCCATTACTTTAATTTTTCCCGTGTATGAAGCTAAATTGGCGTCATTTAAAATAAATGAGCCAAAACCACCTATTTGAGCACCTTCCTCAATAGTGATTATCTGTTCAAAATTACTGTATATTTCACTAATGATTTTTTTATCAATCGGCTTGATAAATCTAGCATTTACAATACAAGGATTATATCCAATTTCTTTACTTATTTTTGTGTAATTTTTTAAAACCATATCTACCATACTACCAACAGCAATAATTGCACATTTTTTACCTTTTTTTAAAATCTCCCAAGCGCCGACACTAATCATTCTTGGAGATTTGTCACTTTGATAATCAATACAATCGCCTTTTGGATATCTAATTACAAAACCTTTTTTTGAGATAAGGGCCGTATGAAAAAGATCTCTCAATTCATTCCCATCTTTGGGCGCAGCTATAATTATATTTGGCATTGATAAAAACATAGATATATCCAGTACTCCATGATGAGTTGGTCCATCAGCACCAACAATCCCGCCACGATCTAAACACAAAATAAATGGTAAATCTTGAAGTAATAAATCATGAATAAAATTATCATATGCTCTTTGAGAAAAGGTTGAATACAATGCAATAACGGGTAAAATTCCTTCACAAGATAAGCCAGAGGCAAAAGTCACAGCATGTCCCTCAGCAATACCTACATCAAAAAGTCTTTTGGGAAACTTTTTCTTAAAACTTGATAACCCTGTTCCAATATCCATTGCGGCAGTAATACAAGCAAAATTATCATTTTCTTCTGCTGCGGAAGTTACTATTTCACCAAAAGCTTTAGAATAACTAATAATTTCTTTTTTTAACTCATTTTCAGAACCAGATAAACTATAATATTTGATTGAATCGTTTTCAGCTGATTCACTATTTTTACCTTTTTTGGTAACTACGTGAACTAGAATTGGTGTATTTATGTTACGAATGTTTTTAAATAACTTAATCATACCCTTAATATCGTGACCATCAACTGGACCTATATATCTTAAACCCATCTCTTCAAAGAGGCCACCCGGTGTAAGAAAAGTTTTTAAACTTTCTTCAGTCTTTCTTAATATTTTTTTTCCAAAATTTTTCAATAAAGGGATCTTATCTAAAATTTTCCAAACTTTTTTTCTAGTTTGATTATAAGTCGGATTTGTAATCAATCGAGCAAGGTACTTTGAAAGAGCTCCAACACTATCAGATATAGATTTACTATTATCATTTAAAATAATTGTTAATTGTGTTTTATGGATTCCTACATTATTTATTGCCTCATATGAAAGACCATTTGTTATTGCACCATCTCCAATGATTGCTATAACTTTATTATTATCTCCTTTTAAATCTCGAGCATGAGCAAATCCAAGTGCTGCAGAAATTGAAGTACTTGAATGACCAGCTCCGTAACAATCATAAATACTCTCTGTTCTTTTTAAAAAACCACTAAGACCACCACTTTGCCTAATAGTATGAAAGTTCATTTTTCTGCCGGTTAGAATTTTATGCGAGTAAGCTTGATGACCAACATCCCAAATAATTTTATCATGAGGTGTATTATAAACATAATGCAAAGCTATAGTCAAATCTACAACTCCAAGAGGCGATGAATAATGGCCTCCTTTCTTTTCAACTGTACTTTTTATTAAAGAGGAAACATCTTTTGATAGATCAGAGAGTTCATTTTCTGATATTTTCTTTAAATCATCAGGAGAATCTATAACATCAAGAATTTTTTTATGTTTCATAATAATTTTTATTTAGAAAGTATTTGTATAATCTTGAATCATTATCAAGTTCTGGGTGAAATGACATAGCTAAATGTAAATTATCCTCAACGATTACAGGATTTTTATCAAAATAGCCAACTTTCACAATTTTTTTACCAATCTCATTAACCTTTGGCGCCCTGATAAATATAGCGTTTAATTCATTTATTCCAAATTCTTTAAGACTTATTTTTTGCTCAAATGAATCAATTTGGCTACCCCAAGCATTTCTTACAATAGAAAAATCCATAATATTTAATAAGTTAACGCCTTTTTGAACTGAATTACCATATGATGAGGAGAGCATAATCATTCCAGCACAAGTTCCCATAATTGAATATTTTTCTGAAAATCTTACTAAAGGTTCGCGCAAAGAAAATCTTTCAATCAGCTTTGATAAAGTAGTTGATTCTCCACCAGGAATAATTAACGCTCTGGTTTTTTCTAAATCTGATTTCGTTTTGACATAAATAGATTCAACACCTATTGTATTAAGAATTGAGCGATGTTTGTAAAAGTCTCCCTGTAGAGCTAGAATTCCTACCATCCACGTTCTTGAAACATTTGATCTGCAGGTATTTCAGAAATATCAAGTCCTTTCATTGCTTCCTTCAGCTTTTTGGACGCTTCCATTACAATCTCTGGATTATCAAAATTTGTTGTAGCGTCAACGACAGCTTTAGCTCTATTCGCAGGATCTTCTGATTTAAATATTCCTGAACCTACAAATACTGACTCAGCGCCTAGCTGCATCATTAAAGAGGCATCTGCAGGTGTAGCTATGCCACCAGCACTAAAATTTGGAACAGGTAATTTTGACAAATTTCTTGTCTCGATTACAAGTTCTAATGGTACTTTTGACTTTGTTGCAAAATCATTTAATTCCGGTTTAGACATTGAGGTTAATTGTTTTACTTCGTCTACAATCGATCTCATGTGCGTCACAGCTTCTACAATATTTCCAGAACCAGCTTCGCCCTTTGTTCTTATCATAGCTGCACCTTCGTTTATTCGTCTTAATGCCTCACCCAGATTTCTCGCTCCACATACAAATGGAATCTTAAATCCATGTTTTTCTACGTGCAATGCATTATCAGCAGGAGTTAAAACTTCGCTTTCATCAATAAAGTCTACTTCAAGTTGTTGCAGTATTTGAGCCTCTGCGAAATGACCTATTCGACATTTAGCCATAACGGGAATTGAGACTACTTTTTGTATTCCAATTATCATTTCCGGATTAGACATTCTGGCAATTCCGCCGTCTTTCCTAATATCTGCAGGAATTCGTTCTAATGCCATGACAGCTACTGCTCCAGCATCCTCAGCAATTTTGGCTTGTTCAGGATTAGTAACATCCATAATGACACCACCTTTTAGCATTTCTGCAAGACCTACTTTTAACTTAAATTGTTTTTCATTCATTTTTTACCTCATTTGTCTGTTTCTATTTTCTCTATACTTTTGGCAACATCTTCTATTAGATAGTCTGGTGTTGATGCTCCTGCGCTTATTCCAACTGAATTGCAATTTATAAACCATTCTACTTTAATATCTTTTGAGCAAGTTACTTGATACGTCCTATCGTTTATAGTCTTTGACATTTTTGCTAATCTTTTTGAGTTAGCGCTTGTAAACGAACCAATAATTATTATAACATCACAGTCTGAAGCAAGCTCCTTAATTTGCTCGTGATTTCTTTTTGTAGGAAAACAGATAGTATTGATAAACCTAATGTCGTAGATTTTTGAAATAAAAACATTAATTATTTCATTAACATTCTCAATCATCTGAGTAGACTGGCTTACAACTCCAATTTTCCTGTATTTCTTCATATTTAATGCTTCATCTTTACTAGAGATTACAATTGCATCTTTTACTTGTGCTGCGATACCAACAACCTCATCATGGCCATGATCACCGATAACAACTATTTTTCTACCTTCTTCCTCAAGCTCTTTAACCTCCTTATGTATCTTGTGGACTAAAGGGCACGTTGCATCAATAATGTTCTTACCCTTGTCTTCAGCATTTTTCCAAATCTTTGGTATAGTTCCGTGAGCTCTGAAAAGAATTTTCTTATCTTTTGGAACGTCATCAATTGAACTAACAACTTTTGCACCGACTTTATTAAGATCGCTGACAACACTTTCATTATGAACAATATCTCCAAGCATATAAACTTCTTTATGTTCATTTGCAGTTTTGTGTGCAAGATTAACTGCATCTCTGACTCCAAAACAGTATCCTGCATCTTTTGCAATGGTTATTTTCATAATTCTATTTTCTCTTTACAGATGGAAGAGTAATTCCCGTTTGTTTTTGATATTTTCCTGACCTATCTCTGTAGCTCATTTTACAGTTTTCATCTGACTCAAAAAATAAAACCTGGCATAGACCCTCATTCGAGTAAATTTTTGCAGGTAGTGGCGTAGTGTTTGATATCTCTAGAGTCACATGTCCTTCCCACTCTGGTTCAAAGGGAGTTACATTAACAATAATACCGCACCTTGCATATGTTGATTTTCCAACACATAATGTCAAAACATTTCTTGGAATCTTAAAATACTCTACACTTCGAGCTAAAGCAAAGCTATTTGCAGGAACAATGCAAACATCACCTTTGAATGTGACGAAAGAATTATCATCAAAATTTTTAGGATCAACAATACTATTGTTAATGTTTGTAAAAATTTTATATTCATCAGAAACTCTCAAATCATATCCATAAGATGAAGCACCATAAGAAATAACCTTACTTGAAACTTGTCCTTCTACAAAAGGACTGATCATCTCGTGCTTTAAAGACATATTTTTGATCCATTTATCGCTTTTAATTGACATTTTTAATCCTCTCTTTTAAGGAACTTATTATTTGGCTGACTAAATTCTCAGGGTCTCTCGTGCTTACTGTTGCTCCAGAGGCAAGAGCATGCCCACCGCCAGAAAATTGTTCAGCAATATCATTAATAATGTATTTTCTTCTTGATCTAAAGCTGATTTTATATTTTTCTATACCTATCTGAGTAACTACGAAAGAAACTTCAACACCCTCAATAGATCGAATGAAATCTGCCATACCCTCATTTTCTGATAAATTGGAATTGCAAGCTTGAAAATCAGATTCAAATAAAATAACATACGCAAGCTCCCCTTTGCAGTGATATTCAATTTTGTCAATTACGCGCGCGAGTAAACGAATTTGTGATTTAGTTCGATTTTCATAAATGTTTTGATAAACCTCATTTGGCTGAACACCTTTTTCAAGAAGAGATGCTGCAATCAAATGAGTTTTAGGGTTAGTATTAGAATATCTGAAAGAACCTGTATCAGTAATTATCGCTGAATATAGTGCATTCGCAACAAAATTATTGTTGAGAGATTCAGGATTTAAATCATTCAAGAAATCCCATACTATATAACCAGTAGCCGGGGCATCGACATCAATAATTTCATGATTAAAAAAAGAATTTTTTAAAGATAAATGATGATCAATACTTACTTTATTTTTACAGTTAATAATCAATGAATGAATTTGTCTCAATCTGGTGTAATTACCTATATCAAAAATAATTGCTAAATCAATTTTTTCTAGCCACTCATCATGATCAGGTGAATAAACTTGAATGATATTTTCAGGGTCAATAAACTTATATTTTGAAGACATTTCAGTACAGTTTATAACTTTACAATCTTTTCCAATAGATTTCAAATAATAATAAATAGCTATTTCTGAACCCAATCCATCGCAGTCTGGATTTTCATGAGTGGATAGGAGGATACTATGAGAATCATCTATAATATTTTTTACTGTATCAAAACTAGTCGATAATTTATGCATTTGGATTTTTGAATATGGGTAAAATTAAAAGCTGAACAAAAGCATTATGTTGAGTAATTTTTGAATCAACCGCTAGCGATATATATCTGAACATTAGTTATCCTTAAACAAATAATAAATTAATTATAATGAAGCAAGGTACAAGAATAATGACTGACCAGCCTATAAAACCAAAAAAGCTTGGCATTTTGACACCGTTCTCTTCTGATATTGATTTAACCATAAAGTTTGGTGCATTGCCTATATAAGTCATAGCACCCATAAAAACTGCACCGAGTGAAATAGCCAAAAGAGTTGCGGTCTGATCGTACATCAAATAATTTGCCACATTTGTATCAACTGAACTTCCTGCTAAATTGAAAAAAACCATATAAGTTGGTGCATTATCAAGAAATGATGATAAGATTCCAGTTAGCCAAAAATACATAGAATTAATATTCTGCCCATCATCTTGAACTAAAGAAATTATTGGAGCAAGAGCTCCATTCTTGCCTTCGTTGAGGATTAAAATAGCAGGTATTATTGTTATAAATATGCCTATGAACAGCTTAGCAACTTCCTGAATTGGATGCCAAGTAAAACGATTCATTTTTCTAAATTCGTTTTTTGTAAAAACTAGACTCATTACAGCTAAAAAAATGAGCATAAAATCTCTGATCACGTTACCTGCCAATATTTTAACATGAAATATTTCAAATATTGGATATTTTAAACTGCTCATACCACTTAAAAGAACCGAACATACAACACCAACAATTAATATGAAATTAAAAGAGCCTTCTAGTTGAATTTTTCTTAAAGAAAAATTTTTGCTTGATTTAAAATTTTCTTTTTTACAATAGTATGTGTCAACGAAATAGTAAGCTGAAATAAGAAGAGCAGAAATAGTGACCATAGGCAAAAACATATGTTTAGTTGTCCAAAAAAAGTCAACTCCTTTTAAAAAGCCAATGAATAATGGAGGGTCTCCCAAAGGGGTCAGCGAACCACCTATGTTGGCTACAAGGAAAATAAAGAAAACAACTGTATGAACTTTGTATTTACGTTCTTTATTAGCCTTTAACAGAGGTCTAATAAGGAGCATTGCACTTCCAGTTGTTCCCATCCAGGAAGATAAAATAGTACCAACTAATAATATAATGATATTTAATTTTGTAGATCCGACTAATTCACCTTTAATAAGGATTCCACCTGAGATTGTATATAGTGAAAACAATATTATTATGAAAGGAATGTACTCTGTTGCAATTACTTTAACTAGCTCATGAACTGCAAAATCAAATCCAGTAAACAAAAAAGGCACATAGAATGCAAGAGCCCAAAATAACGAAATTTTTCCATAATTTTCTTCCCAAAAACCGTGAGCAATCAAAGGAAGAACAGCTATTGATAGAAGAATACCGACAAATGGGATAATATATACCAAACTCAGGTCTGGAGCTGAGTAATAATCACCTCCTGCTGCAGATAAATTCGATAACAAAATCAAAATTAATAAAAACATGTTTTTCATATACCTTAAATTTATAATAAATTATTAACATATTTATGGTATTTATATTATCAATCTTATTATTGTTTTCAATATTAATTATTATGGGCTTAGGTTCCTTATTTCTCAATAAAGAGCTTAAAGGTTCCTGTGGTGGAGTAGGTCAAAATTGTGATTGTGGAGTGGCGCAAAAAAAAATCTGTTCAATCAAGAAATAAATAAGCTATTTAGTTTATAAATTCACCGAAACCAACGCTCTGAGCTGCTTTAAATTCTTCATTATCGATATAAATCAAATACGCCTCAACATTTTCTAAACTATTAACAAAATTCAAAGCGTCTTTTGCGCTTTGAAGCATTAAAATAGTAGCAATCGCATCAGCGTCTATGCAAGAATTGGCAATTACAGAAGCCGAAACTATCAAACCATCCTCGATTATAATTGGGTAACCATCTTTCGGATTTATAATGTGGCATCTCCTTGAATTTGTATTTATATAATCTATGAAATTTGAGTAACTGCCTGACGTTGCAATTGCGTTGTTTCTTAGTCTAATAACGTTCGATACTGAACCGATTTCTGCAATACTAGGTTTTTGTATACCAATTTCCCAAAACGACTCATCTGAAGAACTCACTTTTATCTCCCCGCCAATATCTATTAAAAATGATTTATATCCAGATTTAATCAAATAATTTGATATGACATCGACCGCATAACCTTTAGCAATAGCACTTAAATCTATAGATGTTTTTAAATTTGTTTTTTGCAACGACTTCCTAGCACTATTATATATAAGATTATCCATTCCTACGGATTTTAAAGTACTTAAAACTTGACTTGGCAAAGGTTCAGAAGCATTAATAGTTTTAGTTTGAAATCCCCATAATTCATAGAGAGGATGAACTGTTATATCAAATAATCCTTTTGATATATCATAATAATAAAAACTTTTTTCGATTACTTGGGAAAAGTAACTGGGTAATTTAAACTCTTTCATACTTATATCTTTGTTAAAATTTGAAATATAAGAATCAGTATCGTAGGTAGACATTTCTTGATTTATTTTAGCAAGAATTGTTTCAATGTCATTTTTTATTGATACAGGTTTTTTATCGTTATTTTTAATTACTACAGTATATGTTGTTCCCATAGTAGAGCCATTGAAAGAATATGATGTAACATAATCATTATCAGTACAGCTACTAATTAGAATTAGAGAAAAATAAAACTTTATTAAAATTTTATTTCTAGCCACCAAAATCATCAAGATCAATCATATCAGGATCGACACCAATGTCATCGAGCATATTTAACACAGCAGCATTCATCATTGGCGGACCGCACATATAGTACTCAATTTCGGTTGGATCTTCATGATCGTTTAGATAATTATCTAAAACTACTTGATGTATGAAACCTGTGTAACCTTTCCAATTATCTTCAGGTAAAGGGTCTGATAAAGCTACATGGTAACTAAAATTAGGAAATTCTTCTTGAATTTTTTTAAAGTGGCTATCATAAAACATTTCTCTTTTTGATCTAGCACCATACCAGTATGAAACTTTTCTTCCGGTTTTAAGTGTATTGAACAAATGGAAAATATGAGATCTCATCGGAGCCATACCAGCTCCTCCACCAATATAGACCATTTCACGATCTGTATCTTTAATAAAAAAATGACCATATGGACCGGAGATATTAACCTTATCTCCTGGTTTTAGATTATATATAAAAGAGGAAGCTACTCCGGGGGGAGCATCCCATTGTTGCGGTGGAGGATGAGCAATTCGTACATTCAGCATGATTATATTACCTTCTGCTGGATGATTGGCCATCGAATATGCTCTAAAGACGCCATCTTCTTGATTTTTCGCAACCAAATCCCACATTTTAAACTTATCCCAATCACCCCTGTATTGATCTTCCACATCAAATTCTGAGTACGAACATTCGTATTTAGGTATATCAATTTGTATATAACCGCCAGATTTAAAGTCGATTGTTTCACCTTTCGGTAGCTCAACTACTAACTCTTTAATAAATGTGGCTACACTTCTGTTTGATTTAACCGTACATTCCCATTTCTTCACATCTAATACTTCAGGAGGTAATTCGATCTTCATGTCTTGTCTAACTTTGACCTGACAAGATAATCTCCAATTTTCTTTTGCTTCAGATCTTGAAATATGGCCTGATTCGGTTGGAAGTAAGTCACCACCTCCATCACTTACCTGACACTTGCAAACACCGCATGTGCCTCCTCCTCCGCAGGCAGAAGGAATAAAAATATTCTGATTAGATAAGGAAGACAATAAAGTACTGCCTGGCTTAGTCTTGAAGCTTTTTCCATCGTCGTCATTAATGCTAATCTGAACATCTTCTTGCGATACAAGCTTTCGCTCTGCAAAATATAAAATCGAAACAAGAAAGTAAGAAATCATTAAGAAAACTATTACACCTGAAATTATTACCATATTAACATTCCTATTAAAGTTTTATCCCTGAGAAAGACAAATATGCCATTGAAATTAACCCCGTAAGTATCATGGTAATTCCAAGACCCTTTAGCCCATCTGGAACATTTGCATATTGAATTTTAAATCTGATTGCAGCCATTGAAAGTATAGCCAAGGCAAAACCAAAACCTGAACTTAAACCAAATACAACTGATTGACCTAGCTCATAATTTCTTTCTGCCATAAATAATGATGCGCCTAATATTGAACAGTTGACTGCTATAAGCGGCAGAAAAACTCCTAAACTTGCATATAAGGAGGGACTAAATCTTTCAATAATCATTTCAACTAGCTGAACCATAGCAGCTATTGTCGCAATGTAAGCTATGTAGGCCAAAAAAGTCAAATCAATGTCTAACGCATTCTCGCCTAAAATCCAATATAAGGCACCTTCATCCAACAAATAATTTTTTATAAACCAGTTTACTGGAGTACAAATTCCACACACAAAAATTACCGCTGCCCCAAGTCCGATAGATGGTTCAATTTTCTTGGAAATAGCAAGATATGAACACATACCCAGGAAAAAAGATAAAATCATATTCTCTACAAAAATTGATTTAATAGCTAAATTTATATATTCCATTAATATTTATTCCTCTACGTAACCTGTAATTGTTCTTTGAGCCCAAATTATTAACCCTAAAATAATAAATGCACCTGGAGCTAATAGCATCAGTCCGTTTCCAATATAAGACTCCGGCATTATGCCATAACCAAGTAAAGTACCGCTACCAAGAAGCTCACGAAAAAAGGCAACAAGTATTAGAATGATGCCATATCCAATACCATTTGCTAAACCATCAATAAATGAATCCTTAACATTATTTTGCATAGCAAACGCATCCGCTCTTCCCATGACAATACAATTAGTAATAATTAAAGCAACAAATACGGATAACTGCTTACTCATTTCAAAAGCATATGCTTTTAAAAATAAGTCTACAAGGATTACTAATGTGGCAATGACTGTTAACTGAACAATGATTCGAATACTATGCGGAATTACAGACCTTAGAAGTGAAATTGTAACATTAGAAAATGTAAGAACAAATGTCATAGCAAAAGTCATGATTATTGCCTTATCAACCAATACTGTAACAGCTAAAGCCGAACAAACACCCAAAACTTGTTTAGTGATTGGATTTTCATTACTTATCGGGTCTGAAAAAATTTTATTCATAAAATACCTCAGAAGTTAAAGTCTTATTATTAATTAGTATTTTTCTATATCTATCTAGAATATGGTAACCAATAAAGGTATCGAGTCCATCACTAGTTATTGTAGCTCCAGAAATATATTCTAACTCATATTTCGAATCTAATATAGATTTGGTCATTTCCGGTGATTTATTATCATTTAAGCTTATATATTTGTTTAAATATCTAGATTTGACCTCATACTTATCAATTTCTCCACCTAAGCCTGGTGTTTCTGCATGCTCATAAAAAGAGATACCTTTGACAATAAATTCTCCGTTCATTTCATTGTTGGGTATAATATAGATAAACCCCTTAATTGTCGACCACAAACCTTTGCCTGAAATTGGAATTATAAATCCTCCTGTTGTCTTAGATATGAACAGTGGTAAAAAATTTTCATTACTATTTTTAAATGAATAAAGCATTTGTCCTTCTTGCCCAAGCTTTGGACTAGAATCTTCTTTCCAAACAAGGTCACTGAACTGACTTTTATTTTGAGGACTAAATTGACTGCCATCTGTTTTGAAAATCAATTCTTCTATTTCGCTATTATACAGCTTATTTAATTCTTTTTCCGATGATAGCATAGATATGTATGGATGGCTGGAATCTTTAAAATCTTCTAAATATCTAGCGAGGAGAACATTTTTTTTTCTATCAAGATCTTTATTGTTTTTAACCATTTTTTTTGTTGACTCACTAAACGTAGAGAGTATCATAGCAGCTGTTAAAGCTACTATACCAATAAAAATAAATGGGTTCTTTAAATATTTGATCATTTTGGAGATTTTCCTTGAATTCTTGCAGAAGAAATACCCACTTCAGGAGCAGCGGTGTCTACCGCAGGTTTTTTAAATTTAGAGCTACTTGGATGAGCTAGGGCAAATTTATTTTTTTTCTCTCTTCTCACGATATTAGCTTTTACCACATAATAATCTATTAAAGGAGCAAAGCCATTAGCAAATAAAACAGCTAGCATCATACCTTCTGGGTAGGCCGGATTCAGCACTCTAATTAATACACCCATCAAACCTATAAGAAAACCGTAATAATATCTTCCTTGCTCAGTGTGAGCACTAGAAACAGGGTCAGTAGCCATGAAAACTGTTGCAAAAGCATAAGATCCAATCACAAGATGCCATTGTGGTCCAACAAATAAGAATACATTTTCTTTTGCAAAAAGTGGACCAACTATGTAATTGAGAATTATTGTCATAAATAACATACCAAAAACACAACCAATCATAGTTCTCCAACTTCCAATGCCTGTCATGATTAAAAATAAAGCCCCAATTAATACACAAAGAGTAGATGTTTCTCCAATTGAACCAGGCACGAATCCTATAAACATATCAAACCATGAATACTCAACTACATCAGAAACATAAGGTATTTTTCCACCATACGATGCGTTTGCTAAATCTCCCAGTGGTGTTGCTTTTGTCATATACTCTACACTTTCTCCAGAAGGATAATACCAAGAAGGTTTAACAACCCACACCTTGTCACCAGACATGTATGCTGGATAAGCAAAGAATAGAAAAGCTCTGGCTACTAAAGCAGGATTAAAAATATTAAAACCTGTTCCACCAAATATTTCCTTTCCAATGACTATACCAAACGCAGTAGCTACTGCAACCATCCAAAGAGGAATATCGGGCGGTAAAGTCAAGGGTATAAGCATTCCGGTTACTAAGAATCCCTCATTGATTTCGTGTTTTCTAACGACGGAGAATATTGCCTCGCAAATTCCCCCAACTGTATATGTCACTATATATATTGGAAGTACAGTAATTGCACCAACCCATATGTTGTTAATAATATTTGACAGAAGGCTATTAGAATTATAGGATGAATCATAAAGTAAATTTGACTGATAGCCTGTATTATATATTCCAAACAATAAACATGGTAATAAAGCAATGACTACAAAAATCATTGATCTTTTTAAGTCTATAGAGTCTCTAACATGAGGTCCATTTTCTGTTTTGTAGCCAGGTACAAACAAAAAAGTATCAATTGCATCATACAATGGATGAAGTTTTTCAAGTTTTCCTCCATCTAAAAAATGTTTTTCAACTTTATCTAATTGATTTCTTAGAAAAGTCATTTTTGGCATTGTTGGTCCAGTTTTTGCTAAAACTTGTAATCTATTTAGTATATTTTTCATCCTTCTTTCTCTATTAGTTCTAATCCGTTTGATATTATTTTTGAAACTTCAATCTTAGATTGACACGAAAAGGCGCAAAGTGCAAAATCTTCAGGGTCGCATTCGTAGATGCCTAATTTTTCCATCATATCTATATCGTTTGCTAAAATACTCTTTACAAGAAAATCTGGGTAGATATCCATTGGTAAGACTTTTTCCCACCTTCCAAATGGAATTATAGCTCTAATACTTCCATTAAGGCCTGTTTTAAGATTTGATTCGCCCAAACCGAAGGCTGAAGATAAAAAAGTATTAGATAAAGAGTATTTTGAAGCCCCTGGCAATGCCCAACCAACAAATTCTCTTTCAAGTATTTCAGGTATTACTGAAATGATTTCATCAAATGAGTTCATAGCATCATCGTTTTTAGACAAAGAGCCAGATAAAACATCGCCAGATATAATGCGAAACTTTTCAGTATCTATATCGCCTAAAATTTCTTGCATAGATATTCCTCGGTCAATTTTGTAGTAAGAAGGATTGGATACACCATCTCCAGCACATGATATTATCTTTTTCAAATCATACTCACCTGATTCATAAGTCCTTACAATAGATAATAAGTCTTGGATTGAAAGGTAGTAAACCACATCATCTGCAGATAGTATAGGCTCTATATGATGAATTTGCACACCTATATTTCCAGATGGATGTGGACCTGAAAAATAATTTATTTTCACATTTGATGTATCCATGTTTTCAATGAAATTTGAACCCTTTTTTAGTGATAGGTAAACATTACCACTTGTAAGACTAGTCAAAAGTTTTAAACCCTGCTCAATTTCATGCTTACAGTCTTCCAAAATCAATTCTAAATCAACTGAAAAAGGGCTTGTTTGATGAAGAGAGAGAAAAATAGCTCTTGGACTAATATCAGGATCAGGAACTTTAGAAAAAGGTCTTTGCCTTATGAGAGACCACATTCCCGAATCTAGTAAAAATTTTTTAAAATTATTTTCTATCTTTGAATTTTCTATTTTGATCTGCTTTGATTCATGTCCTATTTTTCTCAAACAAATTTTTTCAACAACTCTTCTTTTTCCTAAAATAATATCCTCTACAACGGCATTTGCGGGTGATATGATTTTTACATTATCTTTAGATTTATCGTAGAAGAGAGGAGTTCCTATCTTCACTGTATCTCCTTTTTTAACCAACATTTTAGGCTTCATACCCTTATACTGATTGGGATGTACAGCAAATTGTTTAGGATTATTTATATTGATAACTTTTTTCGAAGGTTTGCCTTTTAAATTTAAATTATGTCCTTTGAGTAGGTTAAAAGTCGTCATTTAGAAAGCTCCTTTTTTCTAGTTTCCACTCTTTTCATAGCTGACTTATACCGAGCATGCTCAATATCTGAAAGAGGTTCTATTTTACTAATTTTTTTAGGCTTTCCTTCATCGTCTAATGCAACAAAAGTTAGATGAGCTGAAGCAGTATGCTTGATATTGCCTGTCAAAGTATTTTCAGATTCAACTTTGACGCCTATTTCCATTGATGTACTAGATACATAATTAACAGATGATTTTAAAATAAGAATATCACCTTTGTTTGCAGGAGATAGAAAATTAAGATGGTCAATACTTGCAGTTACTACAGGAGATCTTGCGTGCTTGTATGCAGACATTGCAGCACATATATCAATCAAATGCATTACTCTTCCGCCCAAAACATTACCTAAAATATTTGTGTCATTGGGCAATACAAGCTCGTGCATAATCACAGAAGAATCTGAAACTTTTTTCATATTATATAAAATTAATGGTGTTAATCATATATCTCACAAATGATTTTTTTTGTATCATAACCCATATCTTTTAAGTTGTTCCTAGATTCAATAATCATATCTCGCCATCCGCATAAATAAAATATCGGATCTTTTAACTTATTGCTTTCGATAATTTGCTTGTAATGCTTATGGACATAGCCAGTGGCACCATCCCATTCTTCTCTCGAAAGAACAGGAACGTAATTAAGACCATCAACACTTTTTTTCATTTTGTTTATCTCATCATAGCACAAGAGATCGTCTTTAGTTCTTGTACCAAAAATTAAATATATTTTTTGGTGAGATAGATTTTGCTGAATAATTAAATCGAGCATGCTTCTAAATGGCGCTAAGCCCGTACCTGTACATATGAAAAATAAGTCGTTTTCAATCTTTTCAGGTAACAAGAAATGACCATATGGACCCTTAGCCTCAAGTTCATCACCCTCTTTAATTGAGCCAAAAAGCATTGTGGTCAAAGCTCCTCCTTCGAGTTTAACAATCAATAATTCAAAAGTATTCTTACCAGAATCGTAAGAAGCAATAGAATAGCTTCTGGTTACCCCATTTACTTTGATATTAACAAACTGACCTGCTTTATAATTAAAAGTATTTTCTAACTCAATAACAAACTTCCATGTCAACTTTGTAATTTTTTCTATGCTCTTAAAATTGCCCTTAATCCAAGTTTTTGGCGAATATGACATAAATATCTCCTAAATGTAATATGAAAAGTGTCGTAATTTGATTAAACAAATATATATAATTTACCCTTACTTAAGTTTTGTAGCCAAACTTTTATTGTACATTTATATATTTAATTAGATAATTTTTACAAAAAAACCTAAAAGACGCTAAAAATGAAATTAATAAATGCTTTTTTCTTTGAGATTTTGAAATTTTTTCCTGAAAATTTTATCAAATTTTTTTCAAGTAGATATATTGCTGGTTTCACAATTGAAGAGACTTTGTCAATTTGCAGAGAACTTAATGCGAAAGGTTTCGTGTTGACACTAGATATCCTAGGCGAGCATACAACAACAAAAGAAGAATCGTCAAAAATAACTGATTTGTATAAAAAATTACTCATCAAAATTTACGATAATAATATTGATGCAAACATTTCCGTTAAGCCCTCACACATTGGTCAAGATGTCAATGATTCATTATTCAAAAAAAATCTTGCATTACTTGCCAATCAAGCTTTGAAACTATCAAATTTCATTAGAATTGACATGGAGGATTCCAGATATACTAATTTATCAATAGAAGCATATAAAAATTTATCCAAGAATCAAAACAATGTTGGAATTGTAATACAATCGTATTTAAAAAAATCCTTACACGATTTAAAAAAACTAAAAAATAAGAATTTAAACATTAGGCTTTGTAAGGGTATTTATTCTGAATCAAACGAAATTGCTTTTGAAAAAAAATCAGACATAAATAAAAACTTTCTTGATATTTTAGAATATGCATTTTCAAGAAAAATATACATTGGCATAGCAACCCATGATGAACATCTTTTAGAAAAAAGTTATGAGCTCATAAAAAAATATAAAATGAAAAGTAATGAATTTGAATTCCAAGCTCTTTACGGAGTCCCACTACAAAAATGGTTTGCAAGAAATCAAGAAAATAGTTTCAAAACAAGACTTTATCTTCCATTTGGCGAAGACTGGTACGACTATTCTATGAGAAGGATTAAAGAAAATCCAAGTATTGCAAAGTACGTATTATTAAATATATTTAAGAGATAGATATTAATTAATTTCTTAATGGCTTACCCTTTTTAAGCATAAAACCTATCCTATCAAGTGTTTTTTGCTCACCACACAAACTGACAAAAACTTCTCTTTCTATATCTAAAAGGTATTGCTCATCAACTGGGCTCAAAGGACCACCTTTGCTACCACCAGTAAGAACATAACCTAATTTTTCAGCAATCAAGGCATCATGCTCTGAAATTTTACCTGCTTTTACAAAACTTTTTATAGAACTCTTAATTACAAGTCTTCCACTTGCACCAGGTAATTTAAAACTTTGAACTACAGGCGATTTGTATCCAGGTGACATCTTCAAGATTTCTTTTTTACTTTTACTCAAAATTTGATCTCTATTAGGTACTATTATATCTTCTTCAGTAAGATAACCATATGATTTAGCGTGATGAGCAGATGTTCCTACTTTTGCAAAACCAACAGTCTCAAATGCTCTTTGGACTACAGGAAAAGCTCCAGGCATCGCGGAATTCATTTTACTGCTTAAATTACTAATCATTCGTAGATTTCCTCCTGCACCAGGAATTAAACCAACACCAACTTCAACTAAACCCACATAAGACTCTGCAGCAGCAACAATTCTATCACATGCTCCAATAGTCTCAAATCCACCACCAAGAACTAATCCGTACGGAGCAGCAATAACTGGGAAATCTGAAAATCTTATCTTCTGCATGATGTTTTGCATAAGCTCAGTAACTTGATTGATTGAATCCCAATCTTTTCGTTCTGCCATGGCTAAAATCATATTTAAATTAGCTCCGGCACAAAAATTTGGACCATCTCCAGATATAACAAGACCTTTAAAATCATGTTGAGAAACCCAATCCAGAGCATAATCAAGGGTCTGAAGAATAGAGCCATCAATTGGATTTAATTCCTTTTTTAGAGCTGAATGAAACTCAACACCAGCAACTTCATCACCTAAATCAAAAACTGATGCTGACCAATTTCTACGAATTAAATTGTTGTTTTCATTTGCTATTTCAAATGACAATGTATCTGAAGGCATTTCAATTGGCTTGTAGGTTGATGTTTTGAAGTCATAGTATTCTTTGACTCCAGAAGTATATCTATAAAAACAATTGTCATTCTTTTTATACATGTAACGCACCCATTGTGGTACATCCTTTCCTTCCTCTTTCATTCTATTTATTGTATAATCAAAACCTAACGCATCCCAAACTTCAAATGGCCCAAGATCCCAGCCAAACCCCCATTTCATCGCATTATCAATACTTACAATATCCTCAGAAATTTTTACATTCAATGAAGCAGCATATGTTAAAGTATGCGATAGAGATTCCCATATGAAGTTTCCACAAGGATCATCAACCTTAACGAGCGACTTTAATCTTTCTTTTAAGTCAGTACTTTCTTTTGCTATCCTTATTGAGCCATAACGTTTTTTTTCCATGGGTGAATATTCTAGCGTTTTGAGAGACAAGGAATGAATAACACCTTTATCAATTTTTTTGTAAAAACCTTGACCACTTTTTTGACCTAAACGTCCTTGCTTAATCATACTTTCTAAATAGTCAGGAATTTCAAAAATCTGACGTTCGGGATCATCAGTACACTTGTCAAAAGCTGTTTTAGCAACAAAAGATAAAGTATCTAAGCCAACTATATCAGCGGTACGGAATGTACCACTTTTTGGTCTTCCAACGAGGGTTCCTGTCCATGAGTCAACATCCTCAACTGATAAATTATTTTTATGCGCCTGCTGCAAACAAACCATCATTCCATAAGTTCCAATTCTATTTGCTATGAAATTTGGCGTATCTTTGGCAAAAACAACACCTTTTCCTAAAACATTGGTCATAAAATTTTTCATATATTCTATTGTTGAGGTTTCGTTATCACTAGAAGTTACAAACTCAACAAGCTTCATGTATCTAGGTGGGTTGAAGAAATGAGTAATAAAAAATTTCTTTTTTAAGCTATCATTCATTGCTTCAGTTAAATCGGATAGTAATAATCCCGATGTGTTAGACGTCAATATTGCGTCTTTGGATAAGAAGGGAGCAAGTTTTGAATACAAACCTGTTTTCCATTCAATTTTTTCAGCAATGGCTTCAATGACCCAATCACAATCTTTCACCAATTCCAAATCATCAAAAGATGCAACTTTGATTCTTTCTGCGGTTTTTATGTTATAAAAAGGACTTGGCTTCATTTTTTTGGTCGCATCAATACCATTCTGAGCAATTTTAGTGTCAAGATCAAAAGCAATAACATCTAAACCAACATTATTTAAATGTGCTGCAATTTGCCCGCCCATTACACCACAACCAAGAACTCCTACTTTTTTGATATTCATTATTTAATCCTCTCAATTATTGTTGCTATACCTTGCCCTGTGCCAATACACATCGTAGCCAAGCCATACTTCAAATCATTTTGCTTCATAACATTCATTAAGGTTCCTATGATGCGACTTCCTGAACAACCCAAAGGATGACCTAGGGCAATTGCTCCGCCATTAATATTTATTTTATCAATATCCCATCCTCCTTTTTTAATAACATATAAAGATTGAGCTGCAAATGCTTCATTTAGTTCGATAGCATCAATATCATTAATATTAAGCCCTGTCTTTTTTAATACTTTTTCAGTAGCTGGTAAAGGACCTGCACCCATAGTCCTCCAATCGACACCCGCTATAGACCTGCCAATGATTTTAAATTCATAACTTAAGCCATACTTTTGCGCCATCTTTTCATCCATCATAAGCAAAGCAGAAGCACCAATTGATATTGGACTAGAGGTAGCTGGAGTGATAGACCCATTAACGTCAAAAGCAGGACTTAACGACTTAATCTTTTCAAGATCAGGTTCTCTTGGCCCTTCGTCAATAGAGATTGTTTCTCCGTTAAATGTAATGGGAACGATTTCATTTTCAAAATTACCATTTTTAATAGCTCTGAGAGCTTTTTTATGTGAGTTTATTGAAAATTCTTCTTGCTCCTCTCTTGCAATTTGAAGCTCATTAGCTAGATTTTCAGCTGTCTCACCCATACCAATGTAATATTCATTTTCGTACAACTCAGGGTTGAAATCTGGATTAAAACCTCCCATAGGTACTCCAAACATGTCTTCAACCCCACCAGCTAAACCACAGCTTATATCTCCTGCATCGATTGCCTGACTAACTTGATGTACAGCATCCATGGCTGAACCACAAAATCTGTTTACAACTTTTGCGGCTGATTCTTTTGGAATCCCAGATAATATTGATACACCTCTAGAAATGAGCATACCTTGAGAACCTTCGGGAAAAGCACAGCCAATGACTACATCCTCTATATTTTCCTTTGAGAAATCTGGATTTCTTTCAAGTAATGCTTTAACTACTTCAGACGTTAAATCATCTGGCCTGATACCTACAAGCTTACCACTCTTAAGTCCTATGGGACTTCTAACTGCATCTAAAATAACTGTATTTCTCATATGCTAAACTCCTTATTAGTCTAAATAATACTTACCATATTTATCTAAATCTCTGTAAACATTTTTCTTTAAGCCAATTTTATTAGGACTATATTTAAGACTGGTCACTTGTTCTTTCAGAAAATCACTGTTTTCATCGATACTTGCCAAAATATCAAAAGCATTAAGCATCATACTTTGATATTGATTAGCAACTGATAGTTTTAAAACAGGCAACATATCAGTTTTCTTTAAGTCATTAGCTTGAATATATCTTTTAATAGTTGTATCAAGTATTGACAATGAGATAAGAACATCTGCATAAGGCTCAAGGACCCATTGTTCGTTTTTTAAATCTTGTCCGTATTTAGTAATTAACAAATTAAAAACATATAGATTTAATGATCTGCAAAATTCAACAACTTTGGCTTCAGTCAAAATATCTTCATCAACAAACAAATCGTTCGGAACCCACTCGGTTGCTCTGCTAAGAATTGAATCTCTAATTGGAATATCTTCTAACAAAGCTTTTTTAAGAGCTGTACCAGCAATCAAAAGCCTATTAATTTCGTTTGTACCTTCGAAAATTCTATTTATGCGCTCATCTCTGTACATAGCGCAAATAGGATAGTCTTCAATGTATCCTGCGCCACCGTGAATTTGAACGCCCTCATCAACTGAAAATGCCAGTGCCTCTGAACCAACAACTTTACACAATGATGCCTCAATAGCGTGATCTTCGATTACTTTTTGTACTTTCTCAAAATAGTCTGGGCTAGTTTTATCAAAATCTTTAATTGATTCATCAATAGAACCTGAAGTCATATAATTTAAAGAATCTGCTTCCCAACACTTGACGACCATATCAGACATTTTTCTCTTCATCATTGAAAAGTTAGCTATTTTCCTTGAAAACTGCTCTCTTTCGTTAGCAAAATCATAAGATAAGTTTGTACAAATTTTTGCTCCCGCTGCAGCGCTGACTCCTAGTTTATATCTACCAGCATAAAGAACATTAAAAGCTATTGCAGAACCTTGCCCAACATTACCAATCATATTTTCTAAAGGTACCTTACAATCTTCAAAGAAGAGAGTTACAGTTGAGGAACCTTTAATACCCATCTTTTTTTCTTCTTCACCTGCAACCCAACCTGGACAGTCCTTATCAACAATAAATCCAGTGTACTTTCCATCAACATTTGCAAATGTTACGCATACATCTGACCAACCACCATTTGTAATATATATTTTTTGACCAGACAAGAGATAGTGTTTTCCATCTTCACTTAATTTAGCTTTCATTTGTCCTGACAAGGCATCAGAACCTGCCGCGGGTTCAGTTAATGCATAGCAACCCATCCATTCACCTGAGGCAAGCTTGGGTAAATATTTTTCTTTTTGTGTTTTTGTTCCATACCATATTATTGGAAGAGAAGCAATTCCGGTGTGTGCAGCCTGTGTTACCATTATCGATACGCTTCCTCCATAAGATAAAATATCACATACTATACAAGCAGTTGTTTTGTCTAATCCTAGCCCCCCAAATTCTTCAGGTGTATCAACGCCCAGAAAGCCAAGTTCTCCCATTTGCTTAAAAACTTCAAGCGAAGCCTCTTTGTTATGTGACTCAAGTTTCTCTCTCATTGGAAAGATTGTTTTTTGAGCAAATTCTAACGCAGCACTCTCGAACATTCTGTGATCTTCACTAAAACTTTCTCTACAAAAAACCTTATCAGAGCCAATTGGGGAAATAATAAACTTTCCGCCCCTACCTTGCAACTTTGAAAAATCTATCTCAAAACTTGTATTTATCTCATTCTCAACTAACATATCTTCTGTCATGATTTACTCCTTATTCCTTCTAATATTGTGTGAACAGATTGATGGAGATATTTTTCCACCTCTCTTTTGTTGCCTCCAAATAAACAAAACCAATTTATTCCCTGAAAAACTGATAACAGTTCTACAGAAATTGTTTTTGTATCAATTTTTTTAAACTCCTTGTTTCTAATTCCTTTATTTAATACGAGCTCAAAAAGCTTTAGGATTTTATCGTATAAAACTTTTGATCTATCATTAATTTCCTTATCCTTATTAGCTAATGCCCAAAATTCAATCTCTGCCAGAAAAACATGAGGTCTTTTACAAAAAACTTCATAAACTGTATCAGCAAATCTCATTAAAGTTTCTTGAGCACTTTCATCTTTGTTCGATTTTGAGTAAAAGTCAGGAAAACTAAATATCTCCCAATGATCAATTAAACTAATGAATAAATCTTTCTTACTTTTGTAATAATGATAAATTGCACCTTTACTAAGTCCTGACTCTCTAACTATATGAGACATAGTAGTGTCTTTGTAACCATTTTTCACAAAGACATCAAAAGCAGAATCTAGAATCTTTTTTTTTGTATTTTCTTGTTTGTTTACACTCATATAATAAACCGACCGGTCGGTTTAATATAACAAATTAGAAATTGAAATAAAATATATATATTTAATTAAGATCTTACTTTTACTATCCTTCCAGAATCGAGAGTTATATTTACAGAAGCAAATTTAGGGAAATTATAATAGTATCTGCAACCAGCTACAATAGTCACTCCATCATAATTTGCTTTCTTTATTAATACAGTTTTTAAAATTTTTAGTTCATCAGTAGTTAAGTACAAATCCAAATCATCGATGATTAAAACTTTTGAATCAGCAGATATTACAGAAATTAAGCTTACAATTCTTCTTTGGCTTTTAGAGAGCGTAAAAACTCTTTTATTCATGATTTTAGAGGCTCCAAGTCTTCTTACTAAACTCTTAATATCTTTTTTATTTTTTTGAATTGTATCGTATTTATCCGCGAAATGATTAATATAATTTTTTACGGTTTTGAAAGAAAAGGGCAGGTCTGAATTAAGATGTAAAATATCTTTATTAATAATATTTTTGCTCAATTGAGATAAGTCTTCATTTTCATATTTTATTAACCCTCTGTAACTAATTGAATTATTTAAAAGCTTTAAAAAAATTGATTTACCCGAAGATATTTTACCTCCGACTAAATATATTGCACCTCTATGAATATCAAATTTATTAATATTAAGTTTAAAACTTTTATTTTTAAATATTACCTTTTTCATGCTGTATAAAGAATTTCTCATCTTCTATCTCCTAAAATTTAATTCTATGAAATTACTGACTACTTTTCTACCACTATTAACTTCAGTGACAGTAAAATTATTAATATTTTTAATAGTTTTTGATCGAGCGGACATATACGAATTCATAATTTGGCTATTAAACTCAGGGTGAAATTGGACGCCAAATGTATTTTTACCATAAGAAAAGGATTGTAAACCATAGCTATTCTTTGCTAGAACTGAAATATTTTTTGGTAATTCTGTTACAGTATCTTGGTGAGATTCGTAAACAATCATTTTTTTTTCAATTCCCTTGAATAGCCTGGATTCGACGCCTTTGTCTGTGAGAGAAATTTTTGAACTTCCAATTTCCCAACCTTTCTTATTTTTTACAACTTTTGCTCCTAAAGCACTCAAAATAATTTGGTGTCCAAAGCAAATACCCAACATTGGTATATTGATTTGTATAGCATCTAAAATTTTAGATTTTAAGTTACTAATCCATTTATACGAATCATAAACTGAATGTTTACTACCAAGAATTATCCATACTACTTGTTCTGATAAAGTGGGCATCTCTGATTTATAGGCATTGATTTTATCTATAGGGAATGAGTCGTTATTTATAAGATTACTTAACCAATCAGACGAACGACCACATTGGCTATTTACCTCACTCAGACCAGGGCCACAAGAAATAATTTCTATGCGCTCTTTAGTACTCAAAAAATCTCCTTCGATTTATTATTGGCTAAGTAAAGATTATTTGGATTCCAAGTATCGCTCAACTTCAATCGCAGCCATACATCCAGATCCCGCAGCAGTTACAGCCTGTCGAAATACATGATCTTGAATATCTCCAGCAGCAAAGACACCTTCAATTGTTGTTTGCGTTGAATCAGATTTAGTAACAACATAACCCGAAGAATCGAGCTTTAATATTCCAGAAAACAATTGTGAGTTAGGTTCATGTCCAATTCCTAAAAAAACTCCATCGCATTTATGTTCTCTAATATCACCAGTAATAGTGTCTTTGATAGTAACTGATTCTAATCCATTTTTTGAAGGATCCCCATTCATTTCAATTATTGAAGAATTCCACATCACATCTATTTTTTCATTTGATAGAGCCCTATCTTGCATTATTTTTGATGCTCTAAAAGTATCTCTTCGATGAACAATAGTGACTTTTTCAGCAAATTTAGTTAAATAGCTTGCTTCCTCCATCGCAGAGTCTCCACCTCCAACAACGAGTACTTTTTTGCCTTTGTAGAAAAAAGCATCACATGTAGCGCAAGCAGAAACACCGTGACCCATAAGCCTTGTCTCAGAATCCAGACCAAGCAATTTAGCTGAAGCACCTGTTGAAATTATTATACTCAAAGCTTTATATTCTTTATCTCCAACAAATACTTTAAAAGGTGATCTTGAAAAATCAACTTTGTCAACATTTTCGAATCTTGTATCAGCACCAAATCTTTGAGCTTGTTTTCTGAACGAATCCATCAAATCAGGCCCCATAACGCCATCAGGAAACCCTGGATAATTCTCAACATCAGTTGTAATAGTTAGCTGTCCTCCTGGTTGAACACCCTCAAAAACGAGAGGTTTTAAATTTGCTCTTCCAGCATAGATTGCAGCTGTCAGTCCTGCAGGACCAGAACCTATAATAATTACTTTACTTGTTTCAATCATTAATTAATTTTTCCATAATATCAGAAATATCTTGTTTAGAAGCAACTCCAACTAACTGATCTTTGACTTCTCCATTTTTAAAAAATAATAAACTTGGAATACTCCTAATAGAAAATTTCTGTGCAACATTAGGGGACTCATCGACATTAACTTTTGCAATAATTGCTTTTTTAGCAAAATCATTTGAAAGCTCATTTATTACAGGTGTAAGCATTTTGCAAGGACCACACCACTCTGCCCAAAAATCAACTAAAACAGGCAAATCTCCTTCAACGGCTACATCAAAATTTTCATCGTTTAATATTTGAACATTTTCTGACATTATTTTAAAACTCCTTTAATTAGATTAATATTTCTACATAATTTATTTACAATAATGTTCTTAAAAAATTTAAAAATTATCTAATCATAAAATTGCCATTTCACATTTAAATAATTAAGGCTGTAAATAGGATTATCTAAATTTGAACCATATTCAGTAAAACTTACTTCATCGAATCTATTTAAAAAATTATAGGAAACAACAAAATCTTCAAATTCTATACCAAATTCAAGTTTACTTAATGGATATGATAATACTTTATTTGAGCTATTTTTACCCCATATACCTGAGTTTTCTTGAATTAAGGTATACTCTGGGTTGAGCATAACAAAACTATAGCTTAATTTACTAAAAAAATTGTACTTCTTGTTGGGAAAGCCATAAATGTAAGAACTAACAACTGAATAATTAAAGTCGATAGGGCCATAGTTAAGGTATTCATGAATAATAAATTCTATTGAGCTTGATTTATTTTCGTATCCAATAGAAATATTTATCAATTCCCCATCCTCATCTAAAGCGCCGTCAAACTTTGATCGTAATGCTATTTTATATAATGAGAGATTTAGATTTATTCTGTTCTTTGAAAATAATAAATTCAGCATATCATAATGAACGTTGTAATTCAAATTTCTAGTAATATTAATATCATCGTAATCATAATTTCTGAGGAAATTAATTTCTTTTAAAAAGCTTGATTTCGCTAATTTAACTTTAAGTTTATAAAATACTTCTAAAAAGTCACCAAAGTCTGAATTGTGTTTGTATAATCCTACGTCAAAATTAAAAAATTGATTAATAAAGTATCTCATTTTAAGTTTTGAGCTATATAAATCATTATTGAAGATATTCTCGTAATACTTTGAACTAGTCCTATTGATTAAAAAATCAGCATAAATTGATAATTTTGCATTTGGGTGTGAAGTATATCCAAAATTAAGTGAGTTTTTGTTTAGAAATGAGCTAACAAAGACTGGGTTTTCATTCTGAAATTCATCAAGTGTATAATCATATCCATTACCGTTAAAAAATGAATTTTGATAATTGGCAAAAATCTTATAATTATTTCCAAAACGATTCGTCCTCTCTAAAGATTCAATGTTTACAGCAAAACCAAATATTTCAGAAAAGCGTGTTTTATCATCATTAATGATAGGTAATCGAATATCTTCTTTATGATAATAATTTGACAACTTAATGCAAATAAAATCATTTTCATTAACATAATCTAATAAATAATTATCTAGTACATAACCGGAACCAAAATTATTATTTCTACCAGGAAACTTTTTACCAATTCCTTTCAAGATAATTGACTTTTTGGCATCAAAATACTTTTTTAGTAATATACTAGTTTGCCTAAATGAGTAATCTCCTCTTATAAAATTAAATAGTGTCAATGTCTCAAATGAATCTCGATCTTTAATACTTTCTGCATCAATATTCATTTTACTATATGGTAAATTTGCTAAACCATTAATTTCAAAGACTCCAATTTTAAAATCTGTTTGAACGTAAGGATTCACCTCATTAAGAGTGTACTTAAATTGATTAGTGGCATCAAAACTTAGAAATACAGAACTGGGCTCATGAGTAAAATATAAATTTGAAAAGATAATTGATATTTTAAGAATGTTATTCAGCATTTTTGACCAAAGAAAATATATCCAAATACAGTTCTTTTTCGGCTTTATAAACTTCTGAATCGAGATTGAAAATTATTTTTTCAAGAATATTAAAATGTTCTTTCTTAATATATTTTTTATATTTTTTAAAAATATCAAAAAAAACAGCATGAATTCCACGACTGTCCGCTTCTTCGCTCATTTTGTAAAAAGTATTTTTTTCATATCCAGTTATGAAGTGAAAATTAGAAAGGTATATCAAGCAAAAGACGAGTTCGTAGTTAATAACAGACTCCTCATTTTTTTTATAATCTAATACTTCTAAAATTTTAATTGATTTGTAAGTATTGAATAAAAATGTCGATTCTACTTGTTTTTCGATATCATATTCAATCGGGTAAACTTGAACTTTTTTTTTGTAATCTAAATAAAGTTTTTTTATCAGAAAACTCTTCTCACCTGTTTTATCAATTTTATCAATTAGCTCTGACCAAATTTTTCTATCATTAATTATTACTTTTGGTAAATTGGATTCCTGAGAAAAACCATATTTTTTGTATATTTCATTTTTAGCTTTCGAAATGTGGAGAATACTTAGCTCTATTTTTTCTCTGTAAATATTGGGATTAGCTTTTACAGAAACAATATCTCCCTCACAAAAAGTGTTCTTATAAAACTCTATATTTTTCCATAACTTAGAATTTAAAACTCCTGTATTATCAGCTAAACTTACAACTATGTAGTCATCACCATACTTTGTTTTTTTTAGGTCTTTTGACTTGCAATAAAATATACCATGAATGATTTTTTGATTTTTTATTTCATTTATTTTTACAAGGTTAGGACTCATTTCTTCTTGGGCTTAACAAATAATTGATGTACCCTACCAACAATTTCATAATCATTATTTGATGCAATTTCATCTTGGACTTGTTCAATTCTTTCATCAATAAATTCAATTATTTTTCCACTCTCAATACAAATCATATGATCGTGTCTTGGATGACCAAGTTTTTTTTCGTACTTAACGGCACCATCTCCAATATCAAGTTTTCGAATGAAACCATAATCAACTAAAACATCAAGAGTTCTGTATATGGTTGGAATAGAAACTTGATGTCCTTTAATTTTAATAGATTGAAAAATTTCATTACAATCACGGTGCGAATCTGAACTTAAGATATCTTCAAGAACTTGAAGCCTTTGTTCTGTAAATCTTAGCCCTTCTGATGAGAGAGCTTTCTTAAAGTCTTTAATTATCTTTGGCTGAATCTGCATAAATATTTCCTTATTTTATAATTTTTAAATTGGCATACCTTTGTATGAATTTTTTTTGAACATTACCGCTAAAGATTACAGTTACTTTAGTGTTTTCACCAAATCCATCTACATTTATAACTTTTCCATTTCCATAAAGCTGATGTCTGACTAGATTACCTTTTTTGATAATCTCTGCATTACTATTATAACTATTTTTACTTATTGAAGCAAAACTATCGTCTCTACTTTTATTTTTAAAATCTATCAAATTTTTTGGTATTTCATCGATAAATCTAGATCTTAAACTTGGCAAGTTACCACCGCCAAATTTCATTCTAGAATCTGCTGAAAATAAATATAGCTCTTCCATTGCTCTTGTAACAGCCACATAAAAAAGACGTCTTTCTTCTTCAACACTTTCCTCGTCATTTATTGAATTTGAATGGGGAAATAGACCCTCTTCCATTCCAGCTATAAAGACTAATGGGAATTCCAAACCCTTTGAGCTGTGAACTGTCATAAGTGTCAGACATTCATCGTTATTGTTCCAGCGATCAATATCAGTCAACAAAGATACTTCCTCAAGAAATGACTGCAAACTAGTACTTGAAGAATTTACACAAAATTCTTGAATGCTATTTATTAGTTCTTGTACATTTTCCCACCTATCAATGTCCTCTGGAATATTTTTTGAACAGTAATAGTCCTTAAAGTCAACAGTTTTAATGAGTTCAAGGATTAATTCGTATGCATTAAGTTCTTTTGAAGCCAATCTCAATTTTGTTATCATTTCATTAAAATATTTCAGAGATTCTTTTTGCTTTTGTCCTAAAAGCAAATCTTCAGATGTTATAACATCTGATAATGATTGATTTCCACTAATTTTGACATCAAGAACTTTATTAATAGTTGTTTTCCCTAATCCCCTAGGGGGAAAATTTAAGATTCTTAAAAAAGATACCTCATCATTGGAGTTACATATGTATCTCAGATACGACAAAACATCTTTTATTTCTTTTCTATCATAAAATTTTACCCCCCCAATAATATTATACGGCACAGATCTTCTCCTTAACAAATCTTCAATTTGTCTTGATTGAGAATTTGTTCTGTATAAAATGACTGCATCATTTAAAGAAAAGCTATCACTGCATTTTCGCTGAATGATATCCACAATTTTTGAAGCTTCAATTTTTTCATTATATAAATTTTGATATACTACGCAATTACCAGGCTCATTATCAGTCCATAAACTTTTTTCAGCTCTTGTGATATTGTTTTTAATGACACTATTCGCCACATTAAGAATAGATTTAGTTGATCTGTAGTTTTGCTCTAACTTGACAATAAGAGGGTTATCAAAGCTTTTATTGAAATCTAGTATATTTGAAACATCAGCACCTCGCCATCCATAAATTGATTGATCATCATCACCAACAACACAGATATCTTGATGTTCTTTAGCAATTAATGATATGAATTCAAATTGCGGTCTGTTTGTATCTTGATACTCATCTACAAGGACATACCTAAATTTTTTTCGATAATAATCTAGCAAGCTATCATTTTCTTTAAAAATTCTTAAAGGAAATATTAATAAATCATCAAAGTCCAAACTATTGGAATCTTTTAAAGATTCTTGATATAATCTGTAAACTTCACTTAGATTTTTGTCTACATAGCCTGAATCAATTTTATCTATCTCTTTATAACTAATAAGCTGATTCTTTGCTCGGGATATCATGTAATAGAAGTATTTAGGATCATTTTGTTTAATGTCTAAATTCATATTTTTAATAACTTTTTTTACTACAGATAATGCATCTTTCTGATCATAGATTGTAAAATTATTTTCAAAGCCTAAACAATGAATGTGCTTACGTAAAATTCCAGCAGATATTGAATGAAAGGTACCTATATTTAATTTGGAAGAATCAACTTTAACAATTGAATGAACTCTGCTAGTCATTTCATGAGCAGCTTTGTTAGTAAAAGTTACAGCTAAAATATTTTCAGGAGGTAGACCTATATTTTCAATTAAATGTGCGATTTTATGTGTCAATACACGAGTCTTCCCACTTCCTGCTCCAGCAAATACAAGTACAGGACTATCAACATGCTTTACTGCTTTAATTTGTTCAGGATTTAAGTTATCCATTTTCATCATTTAGTATCCTCGAATTTTCATATTATGAGATTCGTAATCTTCGGAAAAAATATGTTTTCCGTGTTTTGAACTCATTACCATATATAAATAATTTGTTTCAGCTGGATTAATTGCAGCCTCAATTGCTTCAATACGAGGAGAATTTATTGGGCCTGGAGGAAGAAAAAATTTATATGTGTTATATGGATTTTTCTTGCTTTTGTATTCCCTCCAAATCTGTGCGCTAATTTTTCTCTCGCTAGGTGTTCTTCGATTCTTAAATTTCTTTAGATCTTTTTCCGTCATATAATAAAGAACTGTTGGGTCAGACTCTAGTCTCATTTTTATTGAGATTCTATTATTATATACAGAGGATATAGTATCCATTTCAGCAATTAAATCTGTTTCAGCTTCAATTATTGAAGCAACAATCATGGTTGTTTGATCCATTTTCTTTCGAAAACTCAATGTCTTTTCTAAAAACTCTTTTATAAAAATTTTAATCAACTCTTGTTCTGGAAGATAAGCATCAACATAATAAGTATCTGGATATAAGTAACCTTCAAGTGAAGTCACGTTAAAGAAGTTGAGCTTATCTATAAGTTCATTCTGTATAAATTTTCTATCAGTACAATATTTTTCAAACGTATCAGAGCTGAAAACTTCAAGTTTTTTTTCTAAATACTTACCAATCTGACCTATATTCCAACCTTCTAAGATAGTAATTTTCACTTCGTTTTCAGGATACGACCTTAGCTTAAAAATTAAATCCTTAATACTATCCACATCTTCAAGCTTATGCGTTCCTACATAAATATCATCTTCGTAAAAAAGAATTTTCATCATAATTTTTAACTTAAAACTAGATTGGAAATTATGCTCGTGCTCGAGCTTATTAATGACTTTTCCAAGTGAATCACCTTTTTTTATCTCTAAAACAGAGCCTTTTTCAAATGAGACTTTAGAAAAATAGAATGCCAAAGGCGTTATTAAAAAAAAAGTAATTGTCAAGGAAAGTGAGAGTATTTTAATTTTTTTTAGTAGAACCATTTGATTAAAATTATAACTTTAATTTTCATTTTTAAATATTTATGTTGTAATATTTTACAATGTCCATGTATTTTTAACCACATGAAAAAAGTAATGATAGTATTATGAAGTCATCAAAACAATCAATTTTTACTTTTTACAACTATTTGATTTTTGTTATTGGAATTCTGTTTATATTTACTGGTTACTTACTAATGATCATTGGTGATACTTACAGTATTGTTTCGTTAAGAATATCCCCACTGTTTCTTTTTTTAGGATATTGTGTTTTGATACCAGTATCCATAATGGTAAATTTTAGTAAAAGGGGTGGTAGTTCAACTGGTTAGAGCACCTGCCTGTCACGCAGGAAGTTGCGGGTTCGAGTCCCGTCCATCCCGCTCCCTAAACCTCACTTACTAGTGGGGTTTTTTTATAATTGCTCCAGAAAATAATCTCAATAAGATTTTTTATAATTTGAGTTTAAAAATATGCTTTCAATTTGGCGTAACTTTTATATTTTTATGAATATTAGTGATTTATATTAAAGTTTTACTTTATTTTAAAGATTAGGACTTAATTTGTACTAATTGGGGGACTAAATTTAGTAAGATTAATCCCCGTTATTGCTTTCTCGTATTCTGAAAATGAAGGAGTTCTCCCTAGCACTGCAGATAAAACAACTACGGGTGTTGAAGCTAAAAGGGATTCCCCTTTTTTTCTTTCGGAGTCAGCCACAACTCTTCCTTTAAATAGGCGAGTAGACGTAGCCATAACAGTATCTCCCTTAGCAGCTTTTTCTTGATTTCCCATACATAAATTACAGCCAGGACGTTCCAAATACATCATATTTTCGTAAACCTTTCTGGCAATATTCTTAGGCGCATTATCATCAAATTCAAATCCAGAGTACTTTTGTAAAACGTTCCAATCACCTTCATTTTTGAGCTCTTCAATAATATTATATGTTGGAGCAGCTACAATCAAAGGGGCATTAAACCTAACTTCTCCNTNNACTTCTTCAAGATTTCTGAGCATTTGAGCAAGAATTTTCAAATCACCTTTATGAACCATACAGGAGCCTACAAANCCTAANTCNACTTTTTTTTCGCCTTTATAATNAGACAATNNTCTAATAGTATCATGAGTATATCTTTTTGAAATATCGTCATTNTTGACATCNGGATCTGCTATCATAGGCTCATAAATTTTATTAAGATNAACTTCAAACTCAGCAAAATATTTAGCATTTTNATCTGGTGANAATGATGGTTTNTTTCCTGATTTTATCTCTAATATTCTNGTTTTGGCAATATCAATTAAACCTTTNAGAACATTACTTACATTATCCATACCTTTATCAATCATAACCTGAATTCNCTGTATAGCNATTTCCAAAGANTCTACAAGNGTTTCATCATTTGAAATACATATNGANGCNTTAGCCTTCATTTCAGCTGTCCAATCNGTAAAAGTAAAAGCCTGATCTGCTAATANAGTTCCGATATGCACTTCAATTATTCTTCCTTGAAATACATTTTCACCTTTAAATTTCTCTAACATTTGNGACTGGGTTGCGTGAACTACATCTCTGAAATCAAGGCTTGATGACATTTCACCCTTGAAAGTTACTTTAACAGATTCAGGTATTGGCATTGATACCTCNCCAGTGNCAAGAGCTAATGCAACAGTTCCAGANTCTGCNCCAAAAGCNACACCTTTTGACATTCTTGTNTGAGAATCGCCTCCTATAATTATGGACCAATCATCAACAGTCAAATCATTAAGAACTTTATGTATTACATCNGTCATAGAGTGATATTCTCCATTTGGATCTCTAGCTGTAATCAGTCCAAAGTCGTTCATGAATTTCATTAATTTTGGAATATTTTCCTGAGATTTNAAGTCCCATACTGATGCTGTATGACANCCTGATTGATATGCGCCGTCAACTAAAGGAGAAATTGTTTTAGCTGCCATTGCTTCTAATTCTTGCGATGTCATCAATCCTGTTGTGTCCTGCGAACCAACAATATTTACNTTTACTCTAACATCTGACCCNGCATGNAAACTTTCATTGGTATCATTAGTGATAAGATTTTTATTAAATATTTTTTCAACTGCAGTTAAACCTTGNCCTTNGTGATGTATTTTTTTTGAAGATGCAAAAATTTGAGGNATTTCTATACCAAGAANATTCGCAGAAAAATTTTGTATTTTTTTNCCAAAGACAACAGCATATGATCCTCCTGCTCTCATAAATTCAACTTTTTGAGGGGTAAAAGCATTAGAAATATCAGCAAGCTCTACACTTCCTTTCATTAGTTTCATAGTTTTTGTATTGATTATCAATTCTGTACCAGTGTCAACAGAATACAACTTTTCAAGTATGGGCTCTCCATTNGAGTCAAAAACNATATTCCCACTGGAATCTTTTTTCTTNNNCCAATTTTTCAAGTCNANNCCTATNCCCCCAGTTACGCTAACTGTTGTTAAAAAAATAGGTGAAATTCCATTCGTTCCCGCAACAACAGGAGCAATATTTANAAACGGNACAAAATTACTTGCNTTTTTACCTATCCACAANGCGACATTNTTGACTCCTGACATCCTAGATGAGCCTACACCCATTGTTCCTTTTTCAGCCACAAGCATAATAGTTTTATCAGGGTGCTTGTTTTTTAACTCCAANAGACTNTTCTGCATTTCAACATTATGTTCAAACATACTTTTTCCGTGGAGTTCNCTATCTGATCTTGAATGAGCATCACTNCCTGGAGATAAAAAATCTGTTGATATATCTCCTANGCCGGCAACGAAGGTTACTACTTTTATCTCATCTGGTATTTCTGGTAGCTTTGTAAAAAANTCTGCCTTAGAATANCTTATTAGAATATCTTTAGCAATGGAATTTCCTTGACAATAGGATTCTTCTAATCGAATCATATCAGCTTCGTATAAGAAAACTTGGTTTTTTAGTATTTCNGCAGCACTAAATGCTTTTTGCGTTNTATCAGCAAGAGCGATATCAAGCAAAACACTAATCGAAGGTCCNCCTTTCATATGAGAAAGAATTTCAAATGCNAAATCTATGTTAATCTCATNAACGAAGACTTTTTCTGTAATTATATCTTTCAANAAATTAGCTTTTAAANTAGCTGCCTCAGTTGTCCCNGGTGTAACATTGTAAATGAAAAAATCAATTGATGATTTCCTGTNAACGCTATTTTNAGCTATGATGTGACTAATTATNTCATTAATAAGTTCACCGCTTTCAATNGGTTTAGGATTCAANCCTTCAGAAGCGCGCTTTTNATTTTCAATTATATAATCTTTNTAGTAATTCATAAAATTTTGTGTTGATTTTGTAAAATCAATNATAATTTTTNTTGGNNAAGCGAAAATACAAAATCATAGTTANTATNAAACAGAANTAGATATTAATTTGATTAAAATTACATTTAAAACTNAATCGTAATTTAAGTATTATTGCGCTACAATCAAAGATTGAACCTATCATTTTAAAATTAACTTTTCAATAGGTGAAATCTTTATTTGAAATACTATTATAATTTAAGTTTTTTAAAAAATATATTATACNCATGCTAAAGAAATANTTTTTGCTTATTATTTTTNTCGCNCCGCTATTNTGTATCAAAGGATATATNTCTTATATAGATATTAACGGNTCAATTCAAAAAAATATTGAAATAAACTACATTGAATCCACAAATAAAAATATTTTCGTTCGGACTAATAAAGGATTTTTAAANAAATCGTCNAGCATAAATATACCCTGTGAAAAATTATTATCTGTCAACGTANAAATACTTGGACNACCAATTAAAACAAATTGTCCAAATAACTGTATAAGTGGTGATTGNATTTCAGGCTATGGNGAATTTGAGTATTCAAACAAAGGTATTTACAANGGATTATTTNATAATGGNAAACCTTATGAACTAAACAATTTTTTTCCNTACAATGGNTGGAAATATGAAAATTATAAATTTACAAAAATAGATAAANCATTTAATATTATCACATGGGACATCATTCTTACGATAACTTTGTTTACNTTAATTGGGATTATAATGGTNAAAATTAAAAGAAAATATAANTAAAAATTAATGCACCTTATGAAATCNGAAANAAAAACAGTTAATAAATNNNATTTGAAAAGTATATATGATGAAGAGATGATTAAAATGCTTAATGCACCAAAAGATGGCAAAAGCCCATATCATGTTTTTACTTTTAGCTCAATAAAANATAAAAAGTGGCCAGAATTAAGAACAGTAGTTTTAAGAAGTTTTAATCTTAAACCTAATTTCATTTCATTTAATACAGATTCTNGAAGTCCGAAAATTAAAGAACTTAGAAACAATAAAAATTCTTGTGCTTTATTTTACGANAATATNGGCAAAGTACAGATTAGATTTCATNCANAAGCGGTAATTCANAGTCAAGATGCTACATCTANANAAATATGGAAACAAACTTCTTTACAAAGCAGAAAATGTTATATGGGTGATTTAAATCCAAGTTCTAAAATAAAACATTGGCATCCAAATTTTCCTTTAGCNTATACAAAAAAAGATCCAGATATAAAACANAGCGAATTAGGCTTTAAAAATTTTACATCTATTAAATTAAAAATTATTGAAACTGAAATTCTTAAGCTTTATCATGANGGTCATGTNAGATTTAAAATAAAAGATGATANATTTAATTTTGTAGCACCCTAATNAACCATTATTGCAATAATTNGATTATTTTTTTAAAAAACTGAANATCTTTTTTCGGAAAANANAAAGAATTAAANNGGANAAAATATATAAAACTGGTATTAAAAATAAAGGATTTACCTTATCTCCAAAAATGTATGTGATAATTAATATTAGCGCTGTTCTCATTGCTTAATTTATAGAAAAATACNTNAAAAATATACAAGATAGAGTAATTTTAAAATTATTTATTTAAATACATAATTTTGTCAGCTNTGTTAATAATTTCTTGGAGTGATTCATTTTTTGCTTGGTCTGTTTTGGCATGCCCTATTGTCAGACCCAATTCNTANACTGATTTACCATTTTTGTTAAAAAGATTCACATTNTCTTTGATTCTTTTCTTTATATTGTCTAAAGCATCGTCTCTCATCGAAGAAACAAATACAATGAATTCATCTCCCCCATANCTNGAAATGATATCACCTTCTCTAAATGACATCCGGAGNATTTTTGCTGCTTCTTTGAGTGCATTATCTCCCATATCATGTCCATGATTATCATTTATTAATTTCATTTTATCCATATCAATGAANATTATATGATAATTTGGTATATCCATNAATCTAATAGCATCTTTNGCTAATCTAAGAAATCCTCTACGATTATAAAGNCCTGTCAACTCNTCTTCAATAGAGTCTTCNTAAAGACGATTAATCATTTTATTTCTTTCTAANGAATGCATTATTGACCACATTGCTCTATCGATATCAAGGTTGTTTAGTAAAATTATATCCTGTGCATTTGAATGAATNGCTTCCATTAGAATCTTTTCAGAAGTATTAATGATTAAATATGGTGTATTCCTAACTTTAACAACTTCTCTATCAATTNTATTGTAAGATACCTCATTAACAACATTCTCNGAAATCAATGCAACATCANCATCTTGNTGATTATCAATTCTATCAATCAAAGCATCAATCGAATCAAGTTTTATTGAATTAATTTTCANATAGGAAGTTTTATTAAAACTTTTNTTAAGTTTTTCAAATACTTNTATATCATTTGTTACTATATATATATTGACCATATTANNTNTNNTTAATTTATGAATTTAACTAAATTATANATTATAAATATTTTTTTNNAAAAAGGAGNCAATATGCTNACAGTTGGAATAAGTAATTTTATTAAGAATCAAATTTNTAAAAATGGNAAAACAGATTTAAANTCTATTTCNCTTTNTGAAATTGCAAAATACGCTNAACAAAAACTAAATGAAAAGAANTTTGTAAAAGGGTATAGAGANGGTGTAATTAAAATAATTTCATATGATAATGAATTTTATAAAAACTTCAAGTGCTCNATTGTGAAGATTGACGAGGAAACAAAGTTAGTATGCAAGGTAAANAAAAGAGCTTCANCTGAAGATGGTTATGTTCAAATTAGAGCTTTAAAAGGCGATACCTTAAATATAATTGGAGTAGAANTGATACTNTANAGGAATGATGTTTTGAAAGAAACTAATGAANATTCTACGAATGATGATTGGGAACTTATTGCGTTTCATGCAATCCCAGAAGGAATTGATAATCTTCCAATGAAACCTGCCACCATGATGAGAAATCAACTTGAGTTGAAAGGTGGAACGAAAGCTCAATATTCTTCNGATCANTGGGCAGAATCGGTAAGATTCTGGAATCAATATGCTTTTTTAAATGATGATTAAAATCATTCATTGATATCAACCATATTAATTTTAGGTGAACTTTTTGGTGTTTTGATGTTTTTTATGACTTTATAAGAGTTTATCGATTGNCCATTAATATCNTAATTAATAGTACCATTCTTATTTTTATCATATTTTATTATCCACTNTTTATCAGAATATTCATTTTCACNTTCAACANTCTTAGCGTAATGATAGTGTCCTANATCGCANCTAAGTGGGCATGAATAATTACTTTTTTTTGAAAATTGAACCTTTATAATATTCTCATTTTCATCNATCATTTCATATTTTTTTAAACCTATTTCATCAAAATGATATGCCATTANTCCTGCTAACANAACATATATAATTGTAGAGCTCATAAATACCTCCTTTACGCACTGATGTGGTTTTTGTAAGCATACAGAAATTGATCAACAGTTAAGTAACAGTTATCTCCGATTTTGTCATAAATTTTATCAGTATCCTTAAATTTAGCATCGTGAATTAATGAGAACTCCATTAATAAACTACCATCCTTGTAACCAACTTTTTTGAATCTGTATCTACCTGTTCCACATTGCGTATTTATGACCATCATTGGTTTTTGCTCACACAATGCATTTATACAATCTGTTGTGTTTATAAGATCTTTGTATTCATTATTATTTAGCATGATATTAACTCCTTTTATTATGATTCATTTATATTTTAGTTAATAAATAAATTCAAATTTGTGACCAACAACAAAAAAAATGAAATGTGTGATAAAGATTACATTAATCGTAAAAAATTATTAAAAAGTGACCTGGATTAAATGATATATGATTTTTTTTTTTTAAGATAATGTAAAAGGACAAAAAGATGAAAATTACAGAAAAAGCAAAACAATTAGCTGTTGTAGTTTGGATTAATTTATTTATAGGATTTTATAACCTATATATTTTCCGACAAGATAGTACAAATATCAATCTAGTGATTGGAATTTTAAATATTGGAATATGGGTTTTTTTAAGAACTCACCAAATGAGAGTAGAGTATTTAAAAGAGAGATAACTAATCTGTTAAAATTAAACTTACAATAGTTAAAATATCAAACAAATCAATTAAGGAATCTTGATTTACATCAGCAAGAATTAATTCAGTACCATTAGGATCATAATTATTGACTATTATACTGACAAGTGAAATAATATCATTAACATCAATATTTAAATCTATGTTAATATCTCCTAAATCAAATAATTGAACTTGCCTAAACTGTTCAAACCAATAATATGATCCAATCAAAACGTTTGGTGCTGCTTCCTGATGATAACCATAATTAACGAGTGTCAAATCCACATCAGTTGCTCCATTTTCAATGAATTTTTGATATGCAATTTCAGAATTTTGATATGGAACTAACTCATCTTGGTAAGAATGTATCAAATTTGTTGGGCTTTCTGGCTTCCAATCATACAAATCATTTTCTCTTAATCTTACCCTTAATGGGTGATTAATGTCATTAACAGCAGCGGCAACTAAATCTGGATTCATTGCCTCTACAGGAATTGAGGGCATTATATTATTTATCGCTCCACCACTATGATATCCATTGAACAGCTGTATCAATGTATCTGAGTACTCTGGACTAAAAAAATCGCTTACACTATCAAGAATATTATATGAATCTTGATATGCAAATAAAATATAAGGTAAATAATAGGGCTCTCCATATTCTTCGTTAGATACCATTAAATCAAACATTGTTCCAGACATATCATATGCACCAGCACAAAGAGCAGAAGCAGCAATAGAAAGATCTTCTGAGTGAGATTCTTCAATCATTTTCTGTGTTGCTGCAGATACATACCCGCCTTCTGAGTAACCTGTAATAAATATCTGTTCATTTGTATGAATATCTTTAATATTACAAAATTGTTTTGCGGCATAAATCATGTCAACTGAAGATGTTGCACTTGGTAAATTTATCTGATAAGGATGGAAAACAGAAGACGATCCAAGCCCAAGATAATCAGGCAAAAGAGTAACATAAGTACTTCCTAACCATACTGGTAAAATATCAAAATTACCTGATTCTGAATACGTTGAAAGCTTTCTTACTTCTGTTCCATGATGAAAAATAGCAAAAGAGTAAAATTCTAATTGATTTTTAGGAACAACAATAGCTCCAGAAGCAATGTCAATCTGATTAAACTGGTTTATTGTCTCGTATTCTAGCTTATACATCTCTAAATCATACGGACAACTAGGAGAGTTTGAAACATATGAGTCTAAAAGTTGTTGAGCATTGTCTTTTGAAATTTCATTAATTAATTCAAATGAAATTAAATCTCCTCTAGCAGAAAAAAATATAGAGATTAAACATATTATAAACATAAAATTCATTTTAAATATTGCTCTAATATTTTTTTTCTGATTGGACTTTCTAAAGTTTTCTTATATTCTCTAAATTCAACATCTTCTTCGTTTGAGGAATCATTAGAAGAATTTATAGATATTTTGGCTGCTTGTAGTGCAATTTTACAATTTTGAAGAATTTCTTTCATAAAACCATTAGCATATTTACACATTTCTTCTTGATTTTCAAATATTTCATCAATCACATTATCTCTATAAGCATCAACTGCCGTAAATTTTTTAGCTGAAAAAATCCACTTTTTAGATTTTGATAACCCTATTAGTTTTGTAAGTCTTTGAGTACCACCAGCACCAGGTATTATTCCAATACTTGTTTCAGGGAACCCGATAATACAACTTTTAACAGCAAACCTAAAATCAGCTGCCAATGAAAGCTCCAGACCACCGCCCAAAGCATATTTATCTAATAATGCAATTGTTGGGAACGGAAGTAACTCTATTTTTTTAAATAAATCTTTATAATTTTTCAAAGTTGTTAAAGTTTCGTTTTCGCACATTTTAGCTCTTTCTTTTAAATCGGCACCTGCGCTAAAACCTAATTTACTTGATCTTATGATTAGGCCAGAATACTTATATCTAATATCATCAATTGCAAAGTTGAGTTCATTTATAAGAGATTTTGAAAGAGCATTTACTGGAGGGTTATCCAAATGTATATCAATATATTTTCCATCCAATTTCTCAACAAGATTCAAAAATTTATACTTCATTGCTTATAATCTCTTTTGGAATAGTCACTTTCATTTTCAATAGACCTTGAGCATGTGTTTTACCCTGGGCATCGTTAAGCAAGGATTCACTTCCACCACCGTCTAAACTATCTTTCAATATGAAATTAATTGCATTTAAATTTTCCATCAAATACCGCTCAACTCCACCAAGAGCTATTTTAGAAAAATAATTGCCAACAACATCACAAGTCAAATTTTTGACAGCCCAATCAAAAATTTGAGAGTTAATGAATATTATTCCAACATTTGATGACGAACCCTTATCGCCTGATCTTGCATAAGCAATTTCTCCAAGTGTAACTTTAATTTTCAAAATATAGTAACCTCAGTCTTAATATATTTTTTATCAATTAAAGATGGCCAATATGCTATTACTTCTTGAGCCTTGGGTCTTCCTCCAGAAAAACCCGTCACCCCGGGGGGTCCATTTGTTATAAGAGGAGCAATCTCTTTTCCAAATTCATTTACCTTATTTTTATCTGAATCCATGACGGAGATTTTCAAAACAATTTCTGAAGGGTCTAGTTCTTCTTTATCAATACCCCTATGGCATGAGTTAAATCCAATGAATTCGGAGTTTTTTTTAGAATATTCTAGCCCTTTTCGGCTCAACCTGTCCCATATTATTTCTGTTATCATATTAGCTTTTTTAATTGCAGAGGGTCCAGAAACAGTAATTTGACCTACAGCCTTATATCCTCTATGGTAATTAATTGAAACCTTGAAGGTATTTGTTGGCTTTTTTCCTTTAATACCTTCAACTTTAACTTGATTATTACCTAAATCATATAATTTTATCGATGTGAAATCAACAATCACATCAGGAGAAATATAGTTTTTGGGATCACCTAGCTCATATAAAATTTGCTCAGAAACAGTAAATCTATTTACTAAACCACCTGAATTTTTATTTTTAGTTACAATAAAATTTCCATCTTTCTGCATCTCAATAATTGGATAGCCAATATTTGATAAATCATTAACTTCATACCATTTGCTATAATTACCTCCTGAACATTGAGCCCCACATTCTATAATATGACCTGCAACAGTTCCACATGCAATTAAATCATAATCATTTTTTGACCAATTAAATTCATATATGCATGGACCTAAAACTAAACCGGGATCAGAAGCTCTACCAGCTAAAACGATATCAGCACCTTGGCTTAATGCTTCAGAAATATTAAATGAATCAATGTAGACATTAGCTGAACAGATATCATCCTTAATGTTACTTATGGGTTGAAGACTATCAAGATTATTGAATGAAGTACCTTTTTCAATAAATTTGTCAATATCTTTATAAATATCATCTCCAATGATTATTCCAACTTTTATATCAATTCCTAATTTTTTAGCTAGTTTAAGAATTTTTTTTCTGCACTCTTCTGGATTTACTCCCCCTGCATTAGTGACAATTTTAATTTTTTTTTGATTGATATCAATTAAAGATTTTTCTAAAAAGTCAATAAAATCTTTTGCATAGCCAAGTGATGGATTTTTATTTTTTTGTTTTTGCATAATAGACATTGTCACTTCTGCTAAATAATCCATAGTTAAGTAATCAATGTTACCATCGGCCACTAAATCAAGAGGTGCTTGAGGAGAATCACCCCAAAAACCTTGCCCATTTGCTATTCTTATTATCTTATTTTCTAACATTGAAATACACTGAATTTTGGTTGCATTAATTTATCCTGATTATTTATAATTTCAAGAGATCTTATTAATACTTGTCTAGAATCAAGAGGGTTTATGATTTCATCAATCCACATTCTGGCTGCTCCATATTCTGGTTTCGTTTGTTTATCATAATTAGATTTGATTTTATCATATATTTTTTGTTTTTCCAAATCACTTACATTACTCATTTTTGAAAGCTTAATTTGCACCAATGTTTTTGCGGCTTGATTACCACCCATAACAGCTAATTTTGCAGATGGCCATGAAAACATAAATCTTGGTTCATAAGCTCTTCCTGACATAGCATAATTTCCTGCTCCATAACTTCCACCTATTACCAAAGTAATTTTGGGTACTACAGAATTTGAAACTGCATTCACCATTTTTGCTCCATCTTTAGCAATTCCACCCCATTCGGAATCTTTTCCAACCATAAATCCATTAACATCGTGTATAAAAATAATTGGAACTCGATCTTGATTACAGTTTAATATAAACCTTGCACCCTTATCTGCAGAATCTGAATAAATTACGCCACCAAGCTGAAGCGCGCCTCTGTCATTTTTTATTACAAGACGTTGGTTTGCAATAATCCCAACATTGTATCCATTAATCTTTGCATTTCCACAAATTAAAGTTTTTCCATAATCTTTTTTAAATTCATAAAATTTACTGCCATCAACTAATCTAGCAATTACTTCAAGCATATCATATTGTCCAGGATTATGTGGATTAAACATCCCTAATAAATCTTTGTTGCTAAATTTTGGTTCCTCACTATCAACTTTTTTAAATAATGTTTTCTTATCAAAATTTATATTTGAAATTATATGTTTAATGTGTTCAAGTGCATCAATATCATCTTTAGCCTTATAGTCTGCTGTTCCACTTATTGAAGAATGTGTATCTGCTCCACCAAGTTCTTCTTGGGTAATCTCTTGACCAATTGCAGCCTTAACGAGCGCTGGACCAGCTAAAAACATGCTTGAGCCTTCAACTATAATATATTTATCACACATTACAGGAAGGTAAGCTCCTCCAGCAATGCAAGGCCCCATTACTGAAGCAATTTGAGTGATTCCATTACTTGAAAGCTTTGCATTATTGAAGAAAATTCTTCCAAAATGACCTTCATCAGGAAAAACTTGATTTTGCAATGGGAGAAATACGCCAGCAGAATCAACTAAGTAAACTACAGGAATGTCATTTTCAAGTGCAATCTTTTGAGCTCTTAGTGTTTTTTTGAGTGTAATTTCAAAGTATGCTCCAGCCTTTACCGTAGCATCATTAGCAATAACCATGCAATCATTTCCATTAATTTTAATAATTGTTGTGATTACACCTCCGGCAGGTGGACTACCGTACTCTTCATACATTTCGTAACCAGCAAATGTACCTATTTCAAGTTCATTGGTATTTGAGTCCATCAAATATTTCACTCTTTCTCTAGCCGTTAGTCTCCCTTTGTTATGTTGCTTCTCAACAGCTGCCTTGCCTCCACACTCAAATATTTTTATTTTATTTTTATTTAATTTTTCTATCAAAACATCAAACGAATTTTCATTTGAATCAAAATCAATATTTTTCCAATTCTCTTTATTATTACCAATAATAGACATTTAACTTATCCAATCTCCTATTTTATTATATTTTATCATTCTATCATTTACAAGTTTTTCTGTATCTTTATTTTTTAAACTCTTGTAGGACTTGAGTATTTCTTTTTTTAGTTCAAACGAGGCTGAACTCGGGTCAATATGCGCGGCACCGTTAGGCTCATCAATTATTTTGTCAACTATACCCATTTCATAAAGATCCGTTGAAGTTACTTTCATTGCGTCAGCTGCTTCTGAGGCTCTGCTAGAATCTCGAAATAATATTGAAGCACATCCTTCAGGAGAAATTACCGAATACCAAGTATTTTTAAAACAAAGTATAGAATCAGACAGTCCAATAGCTAAAGCACCTCCAGAAGCACCCTCCCCAATCACAATAGATATAATTGGAACTTGTAATGAAGACATTAAAATTAAATTACTTGCAATGGCTTCACCTTGACCTCTTTCTTCTGCTCCAATACCTGGATAAGCACCAGGAGTGTCTATTAAAGTTATTACAGGAAGCTTAAATTTCTCGGCAAGTTTCATCATCCTCGCAGCTTTTCTATAGCCTTCAGGCTTGGGCATTCCAAAATTTCTAAATAATTTATCTTTTGTTCCTCTGCCTTTTTCTTGGGCTATTATAAAAAATTTTATATCATCAATCATTGCAATACCTGACATAATTGATGGATCGTCATTATATAGCCTGTCTCCATGAAGTTCATACCAATAATTTGTTATACTCTTAATATAATCACTTGCATGAGGTCTATTTGGATGTCTTGCCAGTTGAACAGTTTCCCATCGAGACAGACCATTGTAAACAATATTAATTTTATCAGAGAGTTCATCTTTTAATTTTTTTATTTTATCACCAACATCGATTCCAATATCTGAAGAAGTCATTTCAAGTAGCTTGATTTTATCTTCGATTTCTTTAAGAGGCAACTCAAAATCTAATATAAATTTTTCATTCATTTTAATTTGAAACTATTTTTGTAAACTAAATTTAAATACGATAAGTATTTTTTAATTGTTATAAAAACAATAATTAAATAAAATGAAAATTTCCAAGAATTATTTTCATTACGATATTTTTTAAAATATTTTATCATTGAAGAATGAAAATGATACACTGCTGCAAACGGATGAGATTCTGCACTTTTACCCTTATAATGGATTGCTTTTGCTAAAGGAAAATAAATTATTTTAAAATTATGTAATTTCATTCTTTTACAATAATCAATATCCTCACCATACAGATAAAAATCTTCATCAAACTTACCAACCTTATTAATCACATCAGATTTTATTAACATAAAAGCGCCACTGATTACATCAACCTGAGCTATTTTATCCTCATCAAGATAAAGCAAATTGTAGTCACTAATAATTTCATTATTACTAAAAATCTTATCAAGTTTTGTAAATTTGCAAAAAGAGTTTTTAATCGTTGGAAGAGACCTTTTACAGCTAATCTGTAGTTGACCATTAGAATTCACTATCTTTGGAGTAATACAACCAATATTTTCGTTCAACGTCATATAGTCAATTAAAGAGCTATAGCATTTTTTTTCGATGTACGTGTCTGGATTTAAAATACATATGTATTTACCAATTGATAAGTCAATACCAATATTAACAGCTTTTGAGAACCCAATATTTGAGGAATTTTCAATAAGCTTAAATTTTGCATTATATTTTTTAAAAATTTGTTTAGCTAGTTTTATCGAATTGTCTTTCGAATTATTATCAATAATGATGATTTGTATTTTATCTAATGAGTAACCATTCTCTATTATTGACTTAATACACCTACTAAGATACTCACCTGTATTGTAATTGACAATAATAATCGATAATTCTACCATATTCTGAGTATTTTTTTCAAAGCTAGCTTTGGAACCATAAAAATAGCTTCAAAAATTATAGACTTAGACATTTTAGATTCTCCTACTGTCCTATCGTGAAAAATAATTGGTATTTCTTTAATTTTAAACTTATTCACTGATGCTAAAAAATTAACTTCAATTTGAAACGAATAACCTTGAGAATTAATTTTTTTTAAATTTATTTTTTTAAGCACCTCAGTCGAAATACATTTATAACCGCTTGTCGAATCATTAATCTTCATCCTTGTAATTAATTTAACATAAACATTTGCCATATAACTTAATATCAATCTTGACATTGGCCAATTGACTACGTTAATACCTTTGATATAACGACTACCAATGACCATATCATAATCTGCCATTAATTCAATCATGGTTGGAATATCTTGAGGATTATGTGATAAATCTGCATCAATTTGAATAATTCTATCATACTTTTTCTTAATAGCCCATTCGAAACCTCGAATGTAAGCTGTTCCGAGACCATTTTTTTTTGACTGAATAATTAAATTGATATCTGTTCTTGTTATCATCATTTCTTTGACAACATCATATGTTTTATCGGGAGAATTATCATCTATAATTAAAAAGTCGTTTTCAATTTTTAATGAATCAATTTTAGTTATAATTTTTTTTATATTTTGAGACTCATTGTAAGTAGGTATTATGATGATAGTTTTATTCAATTATTACATCCTTAAGTTTGTCAATGTAGTAAGATAAAGAATATATATCAATGTCTAATTCAGTGTTTATTTTTGCTATATTTAAAGTGGTATTTTTGGGCCTTATTGCTTTTTGAGATAAATCTTTTGTACGCACAGGATGTATCAACTTTTCATCAAAATCAAAAGCCTTACATATTTTCATAGCAAAATCAAATCTTGAGTATGATTCGGCTATTCCTAAATTAAATATACCATTTGAATTGAGAGGCATTATAATATTTATAAATTTTGAGATTAATTCAACTGGAGTAGGACAAGAAATTTGATCCTTAACTACATTTATATTTTTTTTTGCTTTCAAACTATTATAAACCCATCCAAAGAAATTACTTTTACATTTAAGATCGTGGCTAAAAATAGTGCTACAACGAATTATTGCATAGTCTCTATTTGAAGAACGCAATAAATTTTCTGCTTCTAGTTTAAGCCTTCCATAATAATTTAATGGACTTGGAGCATCATTTTCTAAATAATCTCCTTTTGTACCATCAAAAATATAATCTGAAGATATATGTATAATTCTGCATTTTTTCTTTGAAAATTTTATAAGATTTCGAATACCACCAACAATGACTGATCTGGCAGAGTCTTTTTCAATCTCACAATTATCAACATTATTAAATGATGAACAGTTCAAAATTATATCTGGAGAAAGCTTTCTTATTGTTTTACTCATATTATTAGAGTCAGCAACATCTAGCTTAAGCGTATTAGATTGCCCATTTCTGGAAGAGTTAATTACATTATAAGAACTACTAAGGTCACAATATAGTTTACTACCTAATTGACCAAGTCCTCCAGTTATAAGTACATTTTTTGACAACTATATCTTAGCCCCATTTGACTTAAATTGTTCTAACAAACTTGAATCATTATCCATAATAGAATAAATTTCTGCACATAATATTGCTGCGTTTATAAAACCTGCTTTACCTACCGTCATTGTTGCCACAGGAACACCTTTTGGCATTTGTAATGTTGCTAAAAGTGAATCTAATCCATCCATAATTCCACCAGGGAGAGGAACTCCTATAACTGGTAAAGTAGAGTGAGCTTTCAAAGCCCCAGCCAAGTGTGCAGCCATACCTGCAGCTCCAATTAGTATACCGTAACCCTTACTACGTGCTTCGGAAGCAAATTTTGCAACTTTTATGGGTGTTCTATGGGCAGATAAAATATGGACTTCATAGACAATACCAAAATATTTAAAATATTTTTTAGAATCCTCTACGAACTTTAAATCATTTTCACTACCAAGTAAAATTGCAACTTTTTTCTCCATCATATTCTCCTTTTTAGTTTGTGATATCTCTAAAAATTGATTCCAATTGTTTGAGATAAATCATTTTATCATTGCCTGGATTATTAATTAAACCGATAACTAAAATACTACTATTTTCATTATTATAAACATATGAAATATATGGTCCTCCAACCTTTGGAACTGTATCATTGACTCCATTATTTTTAACAATATCATAGTACTTATAACTTCCACCAATGAAATAATTCTTATTATATTTATATCTGTATGATTCAACATCATCATAAGAACTGATTTTTATATGTGAAGATTTATCAAGAATATTAAATGTATCTTGAACAATATCAAGGCATTCAAGTGGAGTAACGCACTCATCAATCTCTTTTATTAAAATCCATCTGTAAGGATCTCCCCAAGATGGAACACCTCTTCCCAACCAAAGAAAATTATTAGTATCTCGAATGATTTGATACTCGTGATCTATAAAAATATTAATATTATATCTTTCTTTAATCTTATTAGCTATGAAATGATTTTTTGGTTTTTTATAATACTTTCTTGATATAAGACTAAAAACTTTATCATCAATTTCATTGAATATTTTCTGTTTACTGTTATTTAGTTGTGAATTTAAATCAATAACATCATCAGCTTCAATTCCAATTATCGATTGTTCTAAAGCATAAAAGTTTTTAATAAAATTAATTTTGCTGTTGTCTAGTTTATTTTCAAATATTCTATCAAATAATTTATCACCAGTTACATCGTTGGGATTATTTAGTTTTAACATTAAAATTAGAGGACGATTAATATGTTCTTTAAAGTAACTTGGCATTATCCATTTCACCTTGAAATAATCTTCTTCTAGTGGTAGATATTTATTTTTTTGTTGTATAAAATTATAAATAGTGGGACTAGAGTATAAACTATCCTCATAAGAAGAAACAATTAAAATCTCATTTGAGATACCTGTTGAAAAATTCTTTTTACAAGAAAACAAAAAAATACAAGTAATAAAAATTAAAGTTCTACAATTAATCATATTTCCTGAAAGTGAAGATTAAGCTTGAAGACCTATCATTATTGCTAATAATTGCAAAAATTGATTTTATTAGTAGCAATGTGGATTTTAAAACTGATTTAAAGTTAAATTGAGAGCTCATTATTACATTGTAAAAAGTATCCAATAATAATGGTTTTTTTTCAATGAGTTGAAAACCATACTTTTTTAATAACATAATTATAGTTTTCTCATTAAAATGATAAAGGTGTCTTGGAGCGTCATAAGCAACCCACTTTTCTTTTAAAAAAAATCTTTCATATGCATTGTGATTAGGAATTGCTATAATTAAAATACATTTTTTTTTGAGCGCTGATTTGATTTTTTTAAGTGTTTCGTCAATTTTATGAATATGCTCAATTGAATGAAACATAGTAATCAAATCGTACTTATTTTTTTCAATTTTTTTTAAATCATTTATGACTTTACCTCTAAAAAGTCTTGATTTAATATAAGGCTCATAGGTATCAACCAGCCAATTATGTTTTGTTAAAAAAGCATTAAATTGACCATCACCACCTCCAAAGTCTAAAGCCTTGCCAGTTTTAAAGTATTTTTTTATAATTTTAAGCTTAAATTCATTATTCAACCGCTGAGCAAATTTGTACAAACATCCAAACATACTACTAGATCTATTGTTAGGATGATAATTATTTACGTTATAATGCTTGAAAATTTTTTCTTCAGTCTTTCTAGGATTTAACATTATCATTCCACAGGAACATTCTTGGATTAAATATATATCTTTCTTGGAAAACCTATCATTTACTTGCTCTATGATATTGAAAGATTCTTTAGAATCACAAATTATACAATTACTAAATTCCATTACTTACAGGCTAATATTTTTGTCTAAATGAATAATGAAGAAAAGTGCCTAAAATAATCATAATTAATGAAATAACTTGAGCTCCGTGAAGCCCCATAACATAAAACGAATGGCCATGATCATTAAGGGGATGTTCTCTTAAGAATTCAATTAAAAATCTCGATATACCAGTTAAAAATAAATATTCAAAAAATAATTCTCCTTTAAAATTAACTTTATGTCTATAGCTATAGAGGTAGCTAAATATGACTAAATATAAAAACATTTCGTAGAGTTGAGTTGGATAACGATATATATTTTCTTCATAAGGAAAAGAAACGCCTAATGGAAAAAAATCAAATCTTGATTCTATACCCATACAATCCGGAACCAGAAAGCATCCTATTCTTCCAATTGCATGACCTAAAGCAAGTAGAGGTGCAACAATATCAACATATTCTAACCAAGATAATTTTTTTACGTATAAGTATATGCTTACTGAAACAAAACCACCAATTAAACCTCCATAAAATACCAAGCCCGTTCCAAAATTTTGAACATAATCCCAAATCGTCGGATTATAAGGTAAATCTGAAAAACCAAACTCTAATATGTAATAGACTTTAGCACCTAGAATTCCACCTATAGCAGCCCAAAAAATAATATTATCAGCTATTTCGATTGGTATACTCTTCTCTTTCAAAGTTTTTCTCATAAAAATATTACAAGATAAAAAAGCCAAAAACATCATTATTCCAAAACTTGAAATAATTAATGTTCCATTCTCATTTTCAAATCCGCTCCACATATTACCTTACCCTTCCATTTGAATAAAATTTTATTAATGCAATTAGTGATAAAATAAAAAAAATAAAACACATTGCAGATAAAATAATAACGTGAGCAAATTCAAACTTTTCTTTTTGTCCCATAAATCTGATTCCATTTGAAAATAATTCAATATGTTTAGATTGTTTCAAATCTAAATCATAAGTAATATCATTCATTAAGTTATAAGACAAAGATATCTTTGACATTGAAGAATCTGTTGGTATAGTAAAGTTATCCGTTACAAGACTTCCATTTTGAATTTCTTCTTTATTCTTAAATAAATTCATAAAGTCATTTTTTAGGGCATCAGGGAAAAATTTTACATTTATTTCGGTTACTGGCTTATCAAAAAAATTAATGTTAAAATTAATTTTATCATATTCATCATCTTTATACCTTCCAAGAATATTTATATCTAAACTGTCAATGTATTCATTAACTGATTCAGAATACAAAATGAGTGTATCAACAGCATCTTCAAAAACATATTGATAAGCAAAATAATTTTTATCATGAGCAGAAAATAACTCAAATGTTATTTTATTACTCAAAGAATCTAAATATAAATCATATGATTTTTGATCGGTTATATTAAAGATATCTGGAACTAAGCAAGTTATTATAATTGGTGCAGACGTGTTTTTATCTGGAGTAAGAATTAACGCAATATCTTTGTGGTTGTAATAATTTGGAATAATACTGATGTTTATTTTTGATTCGTATTTATCTATAGGAAATAATAAGCTAAGTAAATGAACTACAACTAAATAGCGAGCTTTAATTATCTTCATTTTTAAGTACAGCGAGAAATGCTGATTGAGGAATTTCTACATTTCCAACCTGTTTCATTCTTTTTTTACCAGCTTTTTGTTTTTCTAATAATTTTCTTTTTCTACTAATATCACCTCCGTAACACTTGGCAGTAACATTTTTTCTAAGCGCATTTATACTCTCTCTTGCAATAATTTTATTTCCGACAGATGCCTGAATAGGTATCATAAATTGATGTCTCTTAATTTCTTTTTTTAGCTTTTTACATAGCTCTGAACCTTGTCTATATGCTTTATCTCTGTGCACTATAACACTCAATGCATCAACTTGTTCTCCAGAAATTAAGATATCAAGTTTCTGTAATTTTGATTCTTTTTGTTGTATTATTTCATAATCAAAGGATGCGTAACCTCTTGAAATTGATTTAAGTTTTTCAAAGAAATCAAATATTATTTCTCCTAGAGGGATTTCAAAAATAAGTTGAGCTTTTTCTGGGGTTATATACTTTGTTTCTTTATATATACCTCTTCGATCAAGAGAGAGTTTCATTATTCCTCCAATAAAGTCAGAAGGAGTAATTATTTCTGCTCTGATAATTGGCTCAAATATTGCCTTAATTTCTGTTGTTTCAGGCATATCTGAAGGATTGTCAATATCAATAGTTTTTCCATCGTGTTGATCTACTTTGTAATTTACATTTGGAGCGGTAGTGATTAAATCTAAGTTATATTCTCTCTCTAATCGTTCTTGAATTATTTCTAAATGAAGAGGACCTAAAAAACCACATCTGAAACCAAAACCAAGAGCTGTCGATGAATTTGGCTCAAAGCTTAGCGAAGAATCATTGATTTTAAGTTTTTCAAGACTTTGTCTCAAATTATCAAAATCATTATTATCAACTGGATAAATCCCACTAAAAACCATTGGCTTAATTTCTTGATAACCTTCAAGCTCTTTTGTTGTTGGGTTTTCTACGACCGTCATAGTATCGCCAACTTTAATATCAGAAACGTCTTTATTGTTAGTTATAACATAACCGACTTCTCCTTCATTAAGTGAATCTAAAGCATACTTATTTAATTTTAATTTTCCAACTTCAAGAATTTCGTGTAAAGAGTCATTTATAAAATATTTTGCTGTCATACCCTTGGAAATTTTGCCATTAAACAACTTGACATAAGAAATCACTCCTCGATATTTGTCATATACGCAATCAAATATTAAGGCTCTGGCTCCATTGATTTCAGTGTTAATTTTTGGATATGGAATATTATTAATAATACTATCAAATACCAATTCTATTCCAATTCCTTTATGAGCACTAATACATAAAATTTCTTCTTCTGAACAACCAAGAAGATCTTGAACCTGCCCTTTCACAGAATCGACATTAGCATTTTTCATATCTATCTTGTTAATAATAGGTATAATTTCTAAGCCAGCTTCAATTGCAAGATAAGCGTTAGTTACTGTTTGAGCTTCTACACCTTGTGTTGCGTCAACAAGTAAAAGTGCACCTTCACAAGCAGCCAAACTTCTTGAAACTTCGTAACTAAAATCAACATGACCTGGTGTATCAATAAGATTTAGTGTGTAAGTTGTTTTATTATGCTTATAATCAATGGATATAGGATGAGATTTAATTGTAATTCCTCTCTCTCTTTCAAGATCCATATCATCCAATATTTGGGATCGCATTTGTTTCTCATTAACTGTATTGGTATATTCAATTAACCGATCGGCTAGAGTTGACTTTCCATGGTCAATATGTGCTATAATACAAAAATTTCTTAAAAGTTTAATTTTATCATTCATTTATTGACCGCTAAATTTAGGTTCTTTTTTTTGCAAAAAAGATGAAATGCCAATTTTTCGATCTTCATGTTCAAAGATTTTTTTGAAATAAAGAGTCTCTAGCTCTAAAGCTTTGGAAATATCTAATGAAATACCTTCATTTACAGATTTAATGATATATTTTGTTGCATTTGATGATTTTGAATTAATATTCGAAGCTATTTTCATAGCTTCATTTAAAAGATTTTTCTGTTCGAAAATATCGCTTACTAGACCGATATTAAAAGCTTGTTGTGATTTAATTAATGATCCGCTCAGTAAAATCTTGTATGCATTTGTGAGACCAACTAATCTTGGGAGCCGTTGAGTTCCGCCAAAGCCTGGAATTAATCCTAAGCCTGATTCAGGCTGTCCAAAAACTGCATTCTCTGAAGCAACTCTTAAATGACATGCCATTGCCAACTCACATCCTCCTCCTAAAGCAAACCCATTTATAGCACAAATTGTTGGTTTCGAGCAGTTTTCAATTTGAAGAGTTAAGTCATTTCCTAATTTTGAAAATGAATGCGCTTCATGTTTAGACATGCTATACATTGATTTGATATCCGCACCTGCAATAAAAGCTTTATCTCCATGCCCTGTTAATATGAATGTTCTAACATTGTTAGAGTTCTGATACTTTAAATAAATTTCCTTTAACTTTTCTAGTAACTCAATATTAAGGGCATTCAGGTACTTTGGTCTATCTATTTTAATTACGCAGGTTTTATCTTCAATGTATTGTTTAATCATCTCTTCCAATATGTTTTACTAAATAATATGATTACAGTAAATATTTCTAACCTGCCCAGTAACATACTGAAACTAAGAATCCATTTGGTTAAATCGGTAAATTCAGACCAATTACCCAAGGGTCCTATTATTCCGATTCCTGGGCCGATATTTCCAATTGTTGATGCTGAAACAGCTAAAGATGAAATAAAATCTGTACTAGAAGTTAAGGATATGATTATTGACAGAAAAATAAAAATAATTATATAGATAAAATAAAATCCTAAAACACTTTGAATTATATCTGATGAGATTTCTTTATTTCCAATTTTTATTGGATAAACCCCATTAGGATGGATTATTTTTTTTATTGTTGACCTTATGTATTTAAATAATAGTAATGTTCTTACTAATTTTATTCCACCAGTTGTTGAACCAGCACAACCACCTAAAAATAATAAAATAAAAATAACTATCAGACTAGCTTCATTCCATTCCATATAATTTGTAAAAGTAAAACCTGTTGTTGAAATAAATGATACAGAATAAAAAAAAGCACTTTCAAGTTTTTCATATAAGTTAATTTTTTGATTCGTAGCTGAATCAATTAAATCAATATTAAGTATTCCAACGAAGAAAAAAAATGCAACGAAAAAAATTAATTTTATATAAATCTTAAATTCAGAATTTTTAAGATAATCAAAAGACCCTCTAGTTAAAAAAACAAAATGTAATGTGAAGTTCGTAGCAGATAAAAACATAAAAATAATAAATGTCCAAGTTACAACAGAAGATTCAAATGCTGCTATACTAGCATTAAATGTTGAAAATCCCGCAGTTCCAATTGTTCCAAAAGCATGACAAATAGAGTGAAAAAAATCCAACTTTTTGATATCCAATATTTTTCCCTCAATGTACAAAATTAAAGTCATTGATAGGATTAAGCCTAAATATATTAGCCATAAATATTTAGCTGTTTGTCTGATTCTGGGAGTAAGCTTATCTGCTGTTGGTCCGGCAACCTCTGCCTTATAAAGCTGCATTCCTCCGACTCCAAGAAGTGGTAGGATAGCAATACTAAAAACAATTATTCCCATACCACCTATAAAATGTGTAAAGCTCCTCCAAAATAGTATACCGTGTGATAAGCTTTCAATATTATTAAGAATACTTGCACCTGTAGTAGTTAGCCCGGACATTGCTTCAAAAAAACAATCTGTATACGAACCCATATCTGAAAAATAAAACGGAAGAGCAGAATAAAAGGTCATAAGTATCCAACCGAGGGTCACGATTGCGAATCCATCTCTAACTGAAAGTTTTTCTTTCTTTTTTTGATATGTTCCAAAAAAAAGAATTACTCCTGAACTGAATGTTATTAAAACAGACTTAATTATTGCCATAAAATCTCTTTGAAAGTTTGCATCAGTCTTGAAATATAGCGACCATCCAGCACTAAATATCATTGAAACACTAAGGAGAAAAAGTATAAAACCAATCACATTTACGACTAATCTATACTTCATTATTTAAAAAGAGACTCTGCTTTTTTTATATCATTAGGTTTCAAAAATAAAAGCAATTCATCATTTTGAAGAATCTTAGATTTATGATCAGGAATTATTATACTTCCTGCTCTAACTATTGCTGCAAGAGATAGAGTTTTAGGTATATCTGATATGGTGAAATTATTATTCACAAAATACGAGTCATTACTTACTCTTAATTCAACAGCTTCAACATCTAAGTCCTCGTATCGAGAAATTTGAATATTCTCTTGCTCACTTCTAATAAACTGGAGGATTTCGTTTACCGCTGAAATATTCTTACTTATGACAATTCCTATATCCATTTTTTTGATGACTTTATAATAGTCAGTAGTTGTTATATGCATTATTACTTGCTTGACACCAAAATTCTTAACAATCATACTTGAGAGAAGGTTAGTTTGTTCATTTTCCGTAACAGCGATGAAACAATCAGTATTTTTGATATTTTCAGACTCAAGAAACTCGACATCTAACCCATCACCAGAAAGCATAAGTGTATTCTTAAAATTAGAACTGAATTCCTTTGCTTTATCTTCGTTCTTTTCAATCATTGTAACACTATACTCATTTTCAAGCGATTTAGCCAATAACCTACCTATTTTACCGCAACCCAAAATCATTATTGAATTTATCTCATGATTTGGATTTCCAGTCATTTTTTGAACTTCTTGAACATCATCACTTTTCGCTACAATGTAAATATAATCATCTTTTCGATACTTAGTATCTGAGTGTGGGATAAAACTCTCATCATCTCGATATATCAATACTAGCTTATGTCTAATATAAGGATTAGAATATTCAATTTCAGATACAGTTCTACCAATTAATGGAGAGTCAGACTCTAAATGGAATCCAATCATATTGATTTTACCATCTTTAAATTCATGCACTTCGTCTTCAGAGCCTTTTTTAATTATATGATCAATATCATTTTTTGCAGCCATCTCTGGGTAAGTAACATATGATATGTTAAAATCGGAGGGAGAAATTATTGCTTTCTTATGGATATATTCGGTATTTCGAAGCCTACAAATGACATGTTTAGCACCCATCTTTGATGCAATTTGCGATGATACAAGATTAACTTCATCTATTCTAGTGAGAGCTAAAATATAATCCACTTCTTGCATATTTATACCAGAAAGAAGTCTCTGAGAAGTACCATCACCTTCAATCACTTTAGCATCAATAGTATTTTGTACTCGAACACATTTTTTATGATTAATATCAATAACTGTTATGGCATGGTCTTCTTTACTTAAATATTTGGCAAGATTAAAGCCAACTTCACCCGCACCTATAATTACTATATTCAAACTCATTTTTATAATGTTCTATCTTTGTTCTCTGATATATTATATGAAATTTGTCTTTTAAACAAATGAATTCAGTAAAAAAAAACCCCTGCTAAGCAGGGGTTTTAAAGCAATACACAATTTGTTAAGTGTTATTTAAGGAGTGTTATAGCTTGTTGGAATACTTGACCATTTGCATCCATTCTTACTAAATACATACCACTCGAAACCTGTGAGTTAAAGTCATTTTTTCCATTCCATGTAATTTGATGTAACCCTGCATCTTGGTAATTTGATACTAGAGTCCTTACGATGCTTCCTTTCATATCATAAATAACGATTGAAACATCTGATGATGCATTAAGATTATAGTCAATCGTAGTTGATGGATTAAAAGGATTTGGATATATATTAGATAATTCAGTTGTAGTAGGAATAAGATCAGTTGCACTTAATTCATATACAAAAGAGTCCTGNTAATCAAGTTCTTGACCATTTGCTCCAGCAAGAATGATATTCTCGAAAGTTACTGAAGAACTTTGTACATAACTGTCAGTTGGAGTAATATTAAAATTTATAATATCTGATAATTCATTGCCTGCAGAAATTTTATTAAGATCCATGCTAAACATTACTACCCTTACAAAACCGGGTTCTTTAACTTTGCTAAATATGTCAACGCCACTAATAAGAGAGCTTGTGTTGTTAAGCTCTTCAATGGTAATTTGAGATGCATCGTAACGCATATCAAACTGAATCCCATATACATCTTCAGAAGTATTGACAGCTAATTTCATATCCTTATTGAAGTTTATACCACTTTGAATAGCAGCAGAAAAGGATAAACTAACTAAAAGAAAAATCGATAATAGTGTNTTTGCTTTTTTCATAATTAAACGCTCCATTTTGTTTTTTAACTATTTAGAAATTAAATCTAATTAGTCAAATAAGCAAGTAATCTGAATCACATTTTTGTAACAAAATATTTCAACAAAGTTATCAAAGATTTGTATCTTGCATTCTTTGAATTCTTCCTCCGATTTTTTTTATTTTTTTTTCTATACCTTCATATCCTCTATCAATATGGTAAATTCTTGATATATANCTAATGCCTTTAGTAGCNAGAGCTACTAAAATTAATGATGCGCTAGCTCTTATGTCCGTTGACATTACTGGAGCAGGGCTAAGCGAATCTATTTTAGATATGTAAGCAGTATTATCTCTAAAAATAATATCTGCACCAAATCTTACTAGTTCGGAAATGTGTGTAAATCTATCTTTATAAATAGTTTCAATAACAGAAGATTTACCATCTGCCATACACATCAAAGCCATCCATTGTGCTTGTAAATCCGTTGGAAAGCCGGGGTATTCTTGAGTTTTTATAGAAATAGGCTTAATCACACCCTGAAATTTAATTTCTAATGAGCTATTGCCTTCTTTAACNTAAGCACCAACTTTTCGTATTTTATCTGTTACAACTTTAAGATGCCTTGGATTNACATTATTAAGCTTTAAATGTCCTTTAGTCATGATTGTAGCTATCATAAAAGTGCCGGCTTCAATTCTATCAGGGATAACGGAATATTCAATGTCTACATTTTCTGATTTTTTCATTGGATAAATTGATAAGTTTTCTGTTCCAACTCCATCTATTTTGACTCCTAATTTAATCATAAAATTACATAAGTCTTCTATCTCAGGCTCACAAGCCGCGTTTTCAATTTCTGTTACACCTTTTGCGGAAGCTGCGGCCATAATAATATTTCCGGTTGCNCCCACACTTTTCTGTTCGAATTTAATTTTATTACCTTCAAGTTTTCCTGAACATAAAATATTACCATCCTTGAGCTTTATTTTAGCTCCCATTTTTTTCAAAGCTTCAATATGAAAATTAACAGGACGAGGTCCCCAAGCACACCCGCCCGGTAACGATACAGATGCCTTACCAAATCTACTCATAAATGGTCCAAGCATGTAAAAAGAAGCCCGCATTGTTTTTACAAGATTGTAAGGAGCAACAGGATTATAGCAATTTATAGTATTTATGTTTAAAATATTTTTTTCGAATTTGATGTCAGCACCAGTTTCTTTGATTAATGAAATCATTGTTCTGGTGTCTTTTAAATTTGGTACATTTTTAATTACATATTTTCCTGGCTTTATAATACATGCAGCCATAATTGGAAGAACTGCATTTTTTGCGCCACTAATTTNTACATCTCCAGATAGAGGAATTCCTCCGTTAATTTTAAACTTATCCATTTGATATTAACTCATTGGCCTGTTTTAGGCTATATTTTGTTATTTTATTTCCACTAAGCATTCTAGCAATTTCTTTCTCATGATCTGATTTATCCAACACTTCACAATTTGATACCACCCTATGTTCATGCTCTATTTTTTTAACAAATAAATGGTTATCAGACTTTGAAGCAATTTGTGCAAGATGAGAAATTATGANTACCTGTCTACNAACCGACAATTCTTTCAAAAGTATGCCAACCTTATTTGCTGTAGANCCTGAAATACCTGTATCTATTTCATCAAAAATCATNGAGCTTGAGAATTTACTTTTGTCTAATACTAGATTTATTGCGAGCATAATTCTTGATATCTCGCCACCNGAGGCAATATCTTTAATAGGTTTAAATGGCTCACCTTTGTTGGTAACNGCAAAAAATTCACAAATATCTGTTCCATTATCTGCTAATATTTTATTTTTTTCAAGATTTATCTTTATCTCTGCTGAAGGCATATCCATATCTTTAAGAAATTTATTTATATCTTTTGACATAGTCTTTGATTTGGATTTTCTAATTTTAGTAAGTTTAGCAGCTAATGATTGGTATTTATCATTAAGCTNTTCTTGCTTTTTTTTAATTTTTTGAATTTGAGTATCGAAAGTTGGCATGNTTTTTAATTCATTTTTAATTTTACTTTTATAATCATGTGCGGACCTCAAACTTCCACCATACTTTCTTTTAATTTCCTCATACTGATTTACTTTTGCTTCATATATTTCTAAATCCTCAGGATTGTAATAATATTTTTTTTGCAATGAATAAATCTCNGAATCTATATCATTAATTTCAATTATTATATTATTTAATCTATTNACTATTTCATNAAGACTCTTATCAATGCTCGANTATTTACTTAGTGATGTTTTTANANGGCTTATTTGATCGGAAGTTGAATTTTCAGAGTATTCGTTATTTTTATTGTAATTATCTAATTCTTTTAAGATATTTTTAGATTGCAANATAACTTTGAATTTTTTAGCGATTTCTAATTCGTTGGAGGTGTCAAGATTAATNGAGTTCAACTCTTTAAGCTGATAGTTATATAAGTCAAACTTATCTCTATAAATATTTTCATTATTTAAAGTATCTTGAAGATCTCTATTGGCGTTATTGAGCTCAATGAAAACTTTTTGAATTGTCATTAAATCATTTGAGTTATTTGAGTATTGGTCCAGAAAGTTAATATGCTCTGATGAAACAAGAAGTTTGTTTGAATCATGCTGTTTCTGGAATTGAAACAATTTGCTACTTAAAGATATAATTTCCGATTTAGTAGATTTTTTATCATTTACCAAATAGATAGATTTCTTCTTAAAGTATCTTCTTGAAATTGATAAATTTTCACCTTCAAATTGAAATTGACCTAAGATTTCAAGCTTTTTTTCTTTATTCCGTAAGAAGTTTATACTTAAGTAACCTCCAAAAAGTATATCGATGGCATTAAGTATTAGTGATTTTCCTGAACCAGTCTCTCCAGTGATAACATTAAGACCATCTGTAAATGTAGCCTCGAGTGAATCAATTATAGCAAAATTTTCAATTTTTATTTTTTTTATCATAATAATTAGTTGCTAATATTGAAATAAATATGCCTGTGTACAAACCTATAAGATTAAATAAGAAATCTAAATGGTCCACAGTCCTTCCAGAAATGTGCTGTACAAAATATTCATCTAAATAAGCAATTGAAAGGACTAATATATAAAATATTTTAAATATATTACTCTTTTTATTTACTGCCAACACTAGCAAATATCCCAATATAAGGTATTCAAAAAAGTGAAATATCTTATCAATTCCAAATTGATGAATTTTTCCAATGAAGCCATGACCAGGAATAGATGATATACTAAATATTAAAATTATATAAAGGAATAAAACGATATTTTTATAAACAGAGTTCATTTAGCGCAATTGGTATTGTTTTAATCAAATCGCTTGGAGACATTGAATACTTTGATTTCTTTCTTGAGAATATTTGACTACAAAATCCATGAACATAGGTTGCTATCATTGTTGAATTATCAACGCCATATCCTCTAGAAAGGAAACCTAATATCATTCCTGCAAGAACATCGCCTGAACCAGCTGATGCAAGTGAACTTTGACCATTATTTATAAATGATATATCACCTTTCGAAGATATAATGATATTTACTGGTCCTTTAATTAGCAACACCCTCGAATCAAGAATGGGTATTATTGATTTACAAAACTCAATAATATCATCTTTTTTAAAATTTGGAAATATCTTTTTTAATTCACCCTCATGAGGTGTCATAATACATTTTTTAGGTAAATCGTCTATTGACATACTCCTGTACAATGGTTCAAATCCAGAAGCGTCTAATACACATTCAGAATTCTCTGATTTAATACAAGCAAGTAAATTTTGGATTAGTTTTGAGGTTGTCTCTAGTTTTCCTAATCCAGGGCCAATTAATACTGGTGATTTTTTTTTAACAAATCCTAATTTCAAAATCTCTTTTAAATCGCTCTCAATTAAGTAGTTACCTTTACCAACATAGTTATTTACGGCTCCATCGTTAGAAGAAATTATATTACTTATATTTTGTGGCATAAAAGTCTTAAGATATCCCGCTCCAGTTACAAGTGCAGATTTAATTGACAAAACAGCAGCACCTGGATAAGTTTTGGAACCAACTATAGAATTGCATGGTTGATCGTATTTATTCCTTAGTGAATTATCTTGCTTTACAATCTTTTTTATGTCCGAGTGTTCAATCAACTTGGTGCTAAAATTATCTGTATCTGGAAGTCCAATATCAAGAATTTTTGTTCTTGAAAAATTTTTTTTTCCAAAATTAATTATATCTGAATATTTGTAATTTCCCATTGATAAGATGAATTTTGGTTCAACAAATGTATCGGAAATATTTTTTCCAGAATCGCAATGAATTCCAGACGGAATATCTAAAGAAATAACATTTTTATTTTTAATTAAATTAATAATTTTTTTATATTTTCCGATTACACCTTTATTTAGACCAATACCAAAAATACCATCAATGTACCAATCATAAGATTTAAAAATATTAACTTCAGTTGTAAGCAAAGTTTCTTCAAAAGAAATATTATATTGATTCATCACTTTTTTTGATTTAGCATAATCGAAAATATATAAATCTACCTTAACACCATATTCTTTCATATAATGGTACATAATAATAGCATCTGCTCCATTATTACCTTTACCAGCAAGAACCAGTGTTTTTTTATTAAAAGGATTATTAATTTTTTCTAAAAAAAATTGTGCAGATAGCTTACCTGCATTATCCATTAATTTTTCAAATGAAATAAATTTACTTTGAATAGCAAATTCATCAAGTTTCTTTGCTTCATATTTTGATAGTACATTAAAGCTCATTATATATCAATTAAAGCAATTGCAGTAGCATGTTTAGTTGTATGAGAAATTGATAAAGATATATACTTATATTCATTTGTATTTAATTTCATTATTCGGACATATGGCTCGCCATTTCTTTTATTTAGAATCTCAATATCTTTTGGAAAAATATTACTACCAATCATAGCTGAACAAAGAGCTTTCTTTACTGCTTCCTTGGAAGAAAATTTACCAGATAAATGAATAATTTTATTTTTTTTGTTGATTACATTTTTAATTTCTGCATCAGAAAAAATTTTTTTAAGAAAATGATTATCGAATTTTATAAAAATTTTTTTAATTCTGTCAATTTCGACTATATCATTGCCAACAAAAATCATTTTTGATTTACAGTTTTAACGTAGTCAACAATCTCACTTATATCATTAAGAATAATATCCGCATCAACTTTCTTAAGCTTATTTGATGAATTTCCATATTTAGCAAAAGCAGTTTTCATACCAACGCGTTGAGCGCCGTAAATATCTTTCTCAGGCCAATCACCAACCATAATGCTTTCATGGGGTTTAATTTTAAAATGATTTAGTATCATTTCAAATGGTATTTTAGATGGTTTTTTATATCCTGAATCATCAAAGGTTATAACACTATCAAAAATATCATGAAAATTAACAGAATACAACCTTGTCCAAGCTTCTCTTTTTGGAGCATCAGTTATAAGTCCAAGCTTTAAACCAAGTTTAGAAATATCAATTAGTGTTTTATTAGAATTTGGATAAGCAATTAAAGCTTCTTCTTTTGCTTTTCTGTATGATACTATTCCCGCAGCAAGTATTTTGTAGTCAATCTTATTACATTCACTTTTAATAAACTGATTTAGAACTTCCTGATATTCATATCCTTGTTGGTCATAAATATTGTATATTTTTTTTTTTGCTTCTTCAAAA
>PBGO01000019.1 GCA_002719095.1 Fidelibacterota bacterium | reverse complement strand
TGGATAACAAAAAACCCTCAACATTTCTGAAGAGGGTTAGTGTTTAATGGTCAGTACCCACGAGAGGATTCGAACCTCTGACCTACGGATTAGAAGTCCGTTGCTCTATCCAGCTGAGCTACGTGGGCTCGCGAATAATTTAGTTAACATTATACGTAAAACTCAAAAGGTATATTCAAGATTTAATTTAATATCTTTTTTGGAATTTATTATTGAAGAGTTAAGCTTTGAATTTTTCCCAGTTTGAACGTAATAAAGATAATTTATTGAGGATATTAGCCTATTAATAATTAGTCCAGCCACAGCAAAATCTCCAATTTTATCGAGATCTCTACTAGCCTGAAGCATTTTTTTGTATTTAACTCTTTTGGAAGTTGAATCCCATTCCCACTCATATCCCTGATTTACAGGGTAAACATCAGAAGGTCTTCTTTTTCTAAGCATAACATTATTATACTCATCCATTGAATCATAATTTCCAACATTTATTGCATATCCGTCACCATATTCCAAAATACTTGCATTGGAATGATCAATACCAAGCGTAGTATAGTAATCCTCAAATAAATCGCTTGAATTCCTTGCAGTAATTAGTGAACTCCATATAATTACATCTCTCAATAAATATTTTTTTGATTGATTTTTTTGATTATCCAGCTCTTGAAATCCCCAACCTGGAATAATCATATTTTTCAGTAGACCTAATTGCTCATTTGCTGAAAATACCATTGTACTACTTATAATTATTAAAAATATTTTTTTCATTTTTTATATCTTTTTAAAACACCACTCAAAAATAAAAGTGATGTAATGATTAACGAAATATAGGATATCCAATTTCCCAACACAACATATAATGTCTTAAAATCGTTTGAAAAAACTGCAACGCTATTCGAAGTTAAAAATCCTACTGAATTTTGCTTTAAGCTACTCACAACTTTGCCTGAGGGATTAACTACACATGATATTCCAGTATTGCCACAACGCAATATTGGTTTCCTTGTTTCAACTGCCCTAAACAAAGTTTGTTTTGCATGCTGCTGAGCTTCAGGGGGATTTTCGTACCACCCATCATTTGCTATGTAAACCAAAAAATTGGCTCCTTCATTAACAAAATTTCTTGATAGATCTGAAAATGTTGATTCAATACATATCATTGATGCAAATTTACTTTTCTTGTAATCAAATATTGTATACTCATTTCCGTATTCAAAGTTCCCACTAATTGCTAAATCATTTAGCTTTGTGAAAAATCGTGAAAATGGAACCTGTTCTGCTCCTGGAACCAACCTCATTTTTCTATACTTCTGTGCAAATTTAAGATTGAAATTATGATTATTTTTCAAGAAATAGACTGAATTGAAATTATTTTCACCGTCAATTTCTCCAACACCGGTAATTAAGCTTATTTTATTTTCTTTTTGACTAATAAAAGAATTTTTAATGAAGTAATTATCCTGATTTGAATTGTGCGTAAAAGCTGACTCAGGCCATATTAAGAGGAATTCTTCTGAATCTGAATCTAATGAGTCAAAATATTTTTCAGTTATACTTAAATGTTTTTCAATCATCAGTTGATTTTTCCATTTATCATTGATGTGAATATTCGGCTGCAAAATACCAAAGTCAATTTTATCAATTTTATTAAAATTATTTTTTGAAGTGAATAATCCTAATATTAAAGGTAAAAGTAGTATGTAAATTAGCTCTATTATTGATTCCTTTGTTTTATTTTGTAGAAATAAAAATAATGATACATTCAATAGAACAAGCCAAAATGTTAATCCATGCATTCCAGTAAATTCTATGAATTGATAAAAATAACTTAATGATTCTTGAGCCTGTGTATTTGCGATATCTGACCATGGAAATGCTACAGCTGTCAAAGAACTTAAAAAAGAGATTGTAACCCAAATGAAGGGAAGAGAATACCAAACTTTTTTTTGATTAAGGAAATTAATTAAATGCCATATAGATAAAATTAAAATTATATTAATCGAACAAACAAAATTAGCTAATATCATAGTAAGCAAGCCGATATTTCTTGATGGAACGCCAATATTATCAGCCAACCAATAAAGAAATATTAAGTGATATATAAAACCCCAAGTAAAGCCATATAAAACAATCTTTGAAAATTTATTCTCATCTTTAATTGAATAAAATAAAGGAACTAAACTAAACCACGCAATCCAACCTAGACCAATTGGATGTTGTGCTAATCCCATGCATACTGCTGATATAACTAAATTGTATACTTTATTGAAAGAAGTCATCTGTTTTTTTGGCTTGATAAAAAATTATTAAGAATTATTGATGCAGCTATTTGATCAACTTTTTCTTTGTTTATACCAATCTTTAAATTAAGCTGCTTGAGATACCTTTCAGCTTCCTGGGAAGATAATCTCTCGTCATAAGTATAAACAATTGAGTCAACGCTATTTTCTAAATTAAATATAAATTTTTCCGTTTTTTTTGTCTGACTACTTTTTTCACCATTTAGATTAAGAGGTAACCCAACAACTATAGTATCAATGTTTTTTTCTCTAATAATATTTTTAATTTCTGATATATAGTCTGGTGTTTTTTTTCTATTAATGGTCAAGTATGGAGAAGCTATCATTTTAAGCTCATCTGTTATTGCAATTCCGATTTTTACATCACCAAAGTCAATTGCCATCATTCTTTTATTATTCATTCCACTCTTTACTAAGTATTTCTTTAATTTTTTTCCCAGCTTTAAAACTAATTTTTCTTCTGTTTGGAACAAAAAAAACTTCGTTTGTTCTAGGATTTCTTGCTTTGGGCTTTGCTTTAGTTTTTTTGATTTCAAAAACACCAAAATTCCTAATTTCTAATCTCGTATGTGATTGGTTTTTAATAAAAATCTGTTTCATATTATCAATCACCAAATCTAAAATTAGTTTAATTTTATCTTTAGGTATATCGATTTGAGAACTTATTTGGTTAATCAAATCTTTTTTTGTATAATTGATTTTATCAGACAAACTAGAATCTCTCTATGTGATCTATGCTCTGAACTTGTTGTAATCTTTTAATTAATCTATCCAGTTGATTAGTTCCAGAAATTTCTACGATTAAAAAACAAGTTGCTACAGATTCTATAGCTTTCATATCTATTGATTTAATATAAATATTAAGTGCAGAAGTTGCTTCAGTAAGATCTTTTAATAAATTTTTTCTGTCTTCAAAAATCATTTTTAACCTGACTATAAAAGTACGATCTGATGATATATCCCAATCAACATTAACAAACCTATCTTTATCTTTTGTTTTTGTTATGCTACTCTTACAAGACGCTCTGTGTATGGTTACACCCTGACCTCTTGTTAAGTAGCCCACAATCGAATCACCTGGTATTGGAGAACAACACTTTCCAAACTTAATCATTATGTCATTCAAACCATCAACTATTACTCCTCTAGCCCGACCTCGAGCTAAATCCATAAACTTTGAAGTGAAAGATTTAGTTATCTTTTTAATTTCATTGTTAACTTCTTCAGGAAAATACTTTTGTATCAGCTCAGAAATTGTAATTTTTCCATTTCCTATTTTTGAACAAATCTCTTCATAACTACTAAAGCCAATTTTTGAAGGTTGGTTCGTCATCAGCTTAATAACACTCATCTTACCAATTTTGCGAAGTTCCTTTTCAATTATATCTTTCCCAATCTTTACACTTTGCACATACTTTTCTTTCTTTAATAGTCTTCTTATATGAGTTTTGGCTTTTGCAGTCTTGACAAACTTAAGCCAGGATTGATTTGGAAATTTATTTTTAGATGTAATAATATCAACATAGTCTCCACTTTTAAGCTCATGATTAAGTGGAACAATTTTATCATTTACTTTAGCAGCATAACAATGTGTCCCTACTTCTGTATGAACTTGATATGCAAAATCAACAGGGGTAGAACCAGGTTTTAGCTCGATAAGTTCACCAGTTGGTGTGTACACGAAAATTTCATCTTGAAACAAATCAACCTTAAAAAGCTCAAGAATTTCAGAAGCAGAGGTATCTTCACTCCTTAACAATTCATATATTTCTCTAAGCCATAAAATCTGTCTATCAAGTGAATTATTCTTTTTATTAATTGTTTTTTCAGAGTCTTTGTATTGCCAGTGAGCAGCAACACCAATTTCTGCTGTTTCATCCATATCAGCTGTTCTTATTTGGATTTCAACTAATCTGCCTTGGAGACCAAAAACAGTAGTATGAATGGATTGGTATCCATTTCTTTTAGGTCGAGCTATATAATCTTTAAATCGTTCTTGAAATGGCCTATAAATTTGATGTATTATGCCAAGCGAAGCATAACAATCAGAAACTTTATCAACAATAATCCTTATTGCAAATAAATCGTATATCTCTTCAAATTTCTTATTTCTTTTCTCGATTTTACCCATTATGGATGAATAATGCTTTGCTCTGCCAAAAATTGAGGATTGAATATGATTTATTTTTAAATCTTTTTTAATAGGATTAATTAATTTTTCAATATAATTATCTCTATCTTTTTTAGTATTGTTAACTTTTCTTTTAATATATTCATACTTATCTGGATTTAATGTTTTTAGAACTAAGTCTTCCATTTTAATCTTTACATTATTCATGCCTAAACGATGAGCTAATGGTATGAAGATTTCTTTTGTCTCCAAAGCAATTCTAGTTTGTTTGTTCTCAGGCAATGCACTAATTGTAGACATGTTATGAAGTCTATCAGCAAATTTTATAATTATTACCCTGATATCTTTAGCCATGGAAAGAAACATTTTCATGAAATTTTCGGCTTGTTCTTGTTTTTTGCTATTAAATCTTATACCAGATAATTTTGTAACACCTTCAATGAGATTTGTAACATCAGAATTGAATTCTTGCGTAAGCTCTTTCTTGGAAACTTCTGTATCCTCAATAGTATCATGAAGCAATCCTGCTATAATTGTGTCGACATCAATCTTCCATTTTGATAAAATAAGTCCAACATTTTCGCAATGAGAAAAATAAGGTTCTCCGCTTGCTCTCTTTTGCCCTTCGTGTANTGTCTGAGCAAGTTCATAAGCNTTCCATATTTTATGAACATTNATTTGCTTTTTATCTTGTTGTTGAAGATTATTAACTATTGATATAAAATTTTGTGGAAGTGATCTTTGATCAATACTAATTTTTTTAAAAATATCTGATTCCATTTAGTCAAATACAGCGTCACTTAAATCTTCATTAGGATCAAAATCACCATCATGAATGAAATCATAATTNTCAAATTTTGCGTAGTCATCGATAAAAGATAATTTCACGACGCCAGTTGGACCATTTCTGTGCTTTGAAACAATTAATTCTGCAATTCCTTTATCTTCCTCATCTTTGGAGTAAACAAACTTTCTAAAAATGAAAAGTACAATATCCGCATCTTGCTCAATAGCCCCACTCTCCCTCAAATCAGACATTATTGGCCTATGGTCACTCCTTGATTCAGGGGCTCTTGATAATTGAGATAACGCAATNATTGGTATATCCAATTCTTTTGCAAGAGCTTTTAATGACCTAGAGATATATGAAATCTCTTGTTGACGACTCTCAACCTTACCTTGCTTNTGCAATAATTGTANATAGTCAACCAANATCATATTAATATTTTTATCTAATTTCATTTGCCTAGCTTTNGCNCTAAGCTCCATAATNTTTAATCCAGGGGAATCATCAATGTAAATTTTAGCTTGTGATAGTGANTTCGCNGCTTCTGANAGNTTACTCCAATCACGTTTTGGTAATTTTCCAGTTCTAACTANATGACTGCTAATTTCNGCTTCAGAGCTTAAAAGTCTTTCTGTGAGCTGCTGTGTTGACATCTCCAAACTAAAAAAACCTAGTTTCATATCATTGTTTATAGCTGCATTTCTTGCAATGTTTAAGGCTAANGCAGTTTTTCCCATTGAAGGTCTGGCAGCAAGGACAATTAAATCAGAATTTTGNAATCCAGAAATTTGATTATCTAAATCTTGAAATCCAGATGGAACACCAGTAATATCGCCTTTTTTTCTGTTACCCCATATCTCTAATACTTTTTCAAGCATAGGTTCAAGTTCCTGAAATTTTTTCTTATTAGATATTTCAGAGATACTAAACAAGTGTTGTTCAGCTTTATCAATAATTTCACTAATTTCATTATCTTCATAAGCTAGAGAATTCATTTCTTTAGATGTTTTNATTATCATNCTCAAAACATACTTTTCATGAATGATTTTTGAGTAATATTCTGCATTTGATACTGAAGGAGCATCNTGNGATAGACCTGTAANATAGTAGGCACCTCCTACCGATTCAAGATGATTATTTTTTTTCAAACTATTGATTAAGTTTACACTATCGATTGGTATGGTTTTATCGTAAAGNTCAAGCATTGTTTCNAAAATAATGGTATTNGCNCTATCATAAAATGAAAGATGAGATATGTGCTCCAAAACATCACTGATAGAGTTGTTATCNATNAGTATNCAACCTAAAACTGCTTTTTCTGCNTCTANTGAGTGTGGAATATTTTTTAAGGATTCAGAAGTCATAAATTTAAAATTTAGTCTTCTTTTTTATTCCAATCGAACTCATCTNGAACAAACTCATTCGTTGCTGTAACGATAGCTTTGGTTTTNTCAAAATCTTGAGTTTCTGATTCTAAAATTTCTTCAGTAGAATCAAATCCCTCNTCTTTATTGCTTAAATCAATAACATTTTCTGAAATTATACTTTTTGCTCTTTCNGAGACTATTACCACATTCTGATACATATTATCATTTTTTTGGTATAAAGTTTGAAATGGTAGTGGTTCAATTTTTTTCACTTTAANCTCCCTTTTATTGTTTTTTCAATTTCTTTAACTACTTNATCGAGGTTTTCATTAACGAAATGATGNTCAAACCTTTTCTTATAATTCATTTCGTTTTCAAATCTCCTCAATCTTTGTTTAATCAAAGTGGNATTTTCATTACCTCTTTTAATAAGTCTNTCTTCTAAAATTAAAAGCTGATCTGAAACATTTTCTCCNGGGGGTTCTATGAANATTGAAATCACATTTTCTTCAAANTCATCTCTAATGTTATAGCCACCTTTAACATCCACATCCAATAACATAACATCNTTATTCGATAGAGACTCNTCCANAGGACCTATTAAAGTACCATACTGATGACCATGAACCCATTCCCATTCNACAAAATCTCCAAATTTAGCGTANTGATNAAACTTNTCTTTATTCATAAAAATATAATCCACTCCATCTTTTTCTGTANTCCTCTGATTTCTTGTTGTAGCGGATATTGAGAATTTCCAATTTTTATTGCGCTTNAGAAGTTCTTTGCAAATGGTTGTTTTTCCTGTNCCCGAGGGGGCTGATATAACGACTAAGTATCCCTGTTTCATAATATATTCTGAATCTGCTCCTTTATTTTTTCTAAGTCTGTTTTAATATCAATAACTTTTTCATTTATCTCTAAAAATTCACTTTTTGANGAAATTGTATTTGTCTCTCTNAAAAGTTCTTGAATAATGAAAGTAAGTTTTTTACCAACTATTTTCTCGTTTTTCATTGTATTAATAAATGATTTTATATGAGATTTAATTCTAACTATTTCTTCATTAATATCACGTTTATCTAATATTATTGCAACTTCNTGAAAAAGCCTATCATTATTTAATTTATATTTATCAAATATATCATCAATTTTAATTTCGTAATTNGAAAGATATTGTTCNTTNTTTTTATCCCAAATTGATGAAATATTTTTAATATTTTCTTCCACGTTAATAACTAATNTGGATANATCATCAGATAATAACATACCCTCGTTNTTTCTAAAACCATTATGTTTATAAATTAATTTATCTANACTCTCNAAAAGTAAACTTAGAACTTCAGNATCTTGTACTNTTTNNCCTGNAGTTAAAAGATTATTAAAATCAATAAGATTTGANATTTGAATTTCTTGATTNTGTTTNGANAATTTCAGATTTAATTCTTTCCACAAAGAAATNTAGTTTTCAAATTTAAACTTGTCTATTGAAGANAATCCTTCGTCNAAATTCTTTATTTTGTAACTTAANTTAAAGCTTACTCTACCTCTTATAAGATTACTTTTTAATATGCTCGATATTTTTTGNTCTTGATTTNAAAATAANGACGGCACNCGTAAAAAAGTTTCGAAATACTTGGAATTTATAGATTTAAGNTCCATNGAAAAGCTAATTTTACTGTTTTCTGATTCTAAATTTCCGTATCCTGTCATACTTTGCATAAAATTTTGTGTTCCTGAATAATTGGGAAAATAACTTAATTTNATTTAAGATAATTTAAAAGGGGAATTTTTACAATGTNNTACTGAATTCTATTTGTCNAGTTNGAATTGAANAGTAAATTGATTAGTATCGCCTAAATANTTGTGANTCGAAAATGAATAGTCAATAATNATTTTTTTATANAGCTCTGTACCAAATCCAAACGAACTNNANTCTTCATTTACCCCAAATCTNAGAAATNAANTTNTTGCAAAATTNTATTCAAATCCAANTTTAGNTTTAACTTCATTAAAATTATATTTTTTAATATATAGNTTATCNAATTCAANAAAAAAATTAACTTTTTTAAAATTTTTATTCAANATAAGNGAAANTGAAGGAAGAAATGTTTCATTTAAACCNGTACTCCAATTCTTGAAAGAAANAATGTCTCGAAAAATTAANCCAACAAAGACTTNATTTAATTTTAGACTGTAGCTAATATCNAATGTAAACGACTTTGAAGTNATNGTNTCAGTTTTTGAGTAAGCAGGTNTNAAATGGAATCCNAATTTGTGTCCTNTNCTNTTNAAGAAAATATCAAATAATAAACAATAGTCATTATGATTAAAATAATAAATCAAATTACTATCTATATCGNTAGGACTCANGGGNGGATTTATCTCATCACTCCAAACTTGGCTNGTGTTNGNTATATNTTCGATTTTTCTATTAAAGAAGGTNATGTTAATCCTATTTATCTTACTTTTAAAGATGTTAAGGTTATCNATNTTTTTCGTANANAAAGCATTATTAACNTTTAATATGTTNNCATAAATTGATGATTNGTGTANTCTAAACTTTGAATTNAAAGANCTNTTTTCTGATANCTCAGGGAAATAACTCAANGCNATATTNCCNATTGAAGTGAATCTTGAAGAAGTATTTAAATCAAAAAAATCATCGTTGCTTATNACTTGATTTTTTGTAAAAATAATCCCAAAAATTATTAATNTATATNTTNTATGAATTTTCATCTTTTATTTTTTTCAATAAAACAAGTGCTTCAACNGGCGTAAGGTTATCTACATCCGCATTTAATATCTCATCNACGACTTTNTTTCCTTNATTATTTTTAAATTGAATCTCAAGNTGATCAATTTCACTNGATGATAAATTTACTTTTTTATCCAAAATTAATTTATTTAAAATTATTTTTGCTCTNNTTGTGACATCAGATGGAATCCCAGCCATTTTTGCTACTTGAATACCNTAACTTTTATCTGCCCCNCCATTGACAACTTTTCTCATGAANATTAAATCTCCNNCATCATCAATAACTTTNACATTTAAATTAACTGTTTTTTTNAGTTGTTTAGCTAANTCTATNAGTTCATGATAATGTGTTGCAAACAGTGTAATTGGACTAAANTTTTTATTGTTGTGTAAATACTCAACAATAGACCAAGCTAANGCTAAACCATCAAAAGTTGAAGTACCTCTACCAATTTCATCAAGGATAATCAGACTATCATCTGTTGCGTTATTAAGAATGTTAGCTGTTTCATTCATNTCAACTAAAAATGTTGATTCCCCNTCNGACAAATTATCATTTGCTCCTACTCTNGTGTATACTTTATCAATTATGAAAACATTCGCTTTCTTTGCTGGNACGTAACTGCCAATCTGGGCCATAATCATTATTAATGCTAATTGCCTTAAATATGTACTTTTNCCAGCCATGTTTGGCCCAGTAATNATACTTATTTGNCTCGATCGATTATCAACNAANAAATCATTNGGAATGAAATTTTCATCAATATTAATTAATTTTTCAATTACNGGATGTCTTGAATCNATTAATTCGATTTTTTTTGTCTTTNAAAATTTAGGTTTACAATANTTATTTTCAATCGCTACTTCAGCNAANGAAACTGATATATCAAATTTTGAAAAAATTTGAGCATTGTTAAGTATTTTTTTTGAATTTTTAACAANGTAATCTACTAGNTCNGTAAAAATTTTATTTTCTAACTCGCTCTGAATTTCGTTTGAAGAAAGCATTATCTCTTCAAATTCTTTTAGCTCGGTTGTGTAGTAGCGTTCTGCNTTNACCAAAGTTTGTTTTCGTATGAAATAATTTGGNATTTTGTCAATATGNGTTTTTGTAACTTCTATATAATATCCAAAAATTTTATTATANTTAATTTTNAGAGAAGGTATGTTGTTNTTATTTTTTTCTTTATTTTGCAATTCAATAAGACATCGCTTTGAATTATCAACAATTTTTCTAGTTTTATCTAACTTAGAAGAAATTCCTTTNTTGATAAAATTACCGCTCTTTANNTTTAAAGGAGATTCTTCNATCAAAGTTTTTTCAATTCTGGCAATAATTTCATTCGTTTTATCTAACTTATTNACAAGANTGAAGAGTGACTTTTNTTTCTTTGTTATTANTTTTTTTAATGAACTTATATTTTTTAAAGAGTTCTTAAGGTTTATCAAATCCTTAGGATTNGANTTACCTGAGCTNGATCGCGAAATAATTCTTTCAATATCGTAAGAAGAATTTAATAAATCAGAAATATTTACAAATAATTTGTTATCNTNTATCAATTCTTCTACACGATTCTGNCTATTAATAATGCTNTTNGAGTCAATAAGNGGATTTTTTAAATATTTCTTTANCATTCTAGAACCAGATGANGTTTTGGTTTTATCTATTATACTTATTAAAGATGAGTCAATATTTGAATTATTGTTTGCTTTAAATAACTCAAGATTTTGTANAGTATAAGAGTCAAGTTGCATAAACTCATTTTGACCTTGATATCTAAAATTCTTAATATGATCAGAACTATTTTTTTTNTTCAAGTCAAGATAGAAAAGAGATGCAGCGGCAGCAATTACTGTTAATGGATGATTTTCCAAACCGNATCCTTTAATATTTTTTATNTTAAAATGCTTTATAATTTTTTCAANAGATGTTTCATAATCGTTAAACCAGTCACTNTANTGAGATAGTAAAATATTNTTAGGAAGTAANTCTCTNNATTTGTTAAACTGTTTTTCNCTTATAATAACCTCATTAACATCGTAATTTTTAATTAAATCTATTCCTTTGTCGATATCCCACTCACCCCCAAAGAATTCTCCCGTTGAATTATCTATGAGAGCAATTCCCATTTTTTCTTTTTCTATAATTATACTGCCCAAATAATTATTTTTTTTATTTTCAAGAAATTTATCAAGAACTGCTGTTCCAGGAGATAAAACTTCAACAACATCTCTTTTTACTATGCCTTTTACATGTTTAGGATTTTCCATTTGCTCACATAAAGCAACTCTATATCCTGCCTTAAGTAATTTATGTGCATACTGTTCAAGAGCATGGTAAGGAAACCCAGCAAGAGGAACAGAAGATGCTGCTCCATTACCCCGTTTTGTAAGAGTAATACCTAAAATATCTGATACTAGCTCCGCATCATTCTGGAAAGTTTCATAAAAATCGCCCATTCTAAATAATAAAATACAATCTGAATATTTTGCTTTAATATCCGAATACTGTTTCATAGCTGGAGTAAGTTTATTACTGCTCATAATAGTTTTCTGTAATTATCTATTCGTATTGTTATTTTTGATTTATCCAAATGTTCAAGGATTGGCATAGCATACTTTCTAGTTGTTTTTACGATATTTTTGAAATCAGCTACGCTCATATGTTCGTTTTGTTTGAAAAAAATCTTTAAATCTGAAATTAATCTTTCAAAATTACTTCTTGTAAAAAATAAATCTTCATTCAATCTGATTATTGCATTATTTTTTTCTGCTATACCCAATAGCAATTTAATTTTTTCTACGTCTGCTTTAAATTTCAATGCCAATTCTTCTGAAGTGTCTGATTCAAATCCTTGCAGATTAATAGCTGACAAAATTTTATCCATCAAAATATTTTCATTTTCTGATAAATTAATTTTGAAATCCTTAATCTTGATGAACTCGTCGATTTTTTCAAGTTTCTTTTTTTCAATTAAATGATTAATTGAATAATCTAAAAAGTTTTCATCACCACCATTTTTTTGCAATAAAACAATTTTTAGAATTCCTTGATTATATGGATTTTGTTTATGAAACTCTTCAACTACATTTAATAATTTTCTATTATACTCAAATATTTGCTTTTCTGTTAATATCCATTCAAAACTTAAAAAATTAATTATACTATATTTTTTTTTAGGGCCAATTTTTTTAGTTATATTCTTTAATGATTGTCCTAATCTTCTTTCAATTTCATTTGTAGTAAAAGGATATTTTTTTTGGGACTCAATAATTGACATCATTCTTTCACTATCATTTATCTTTTTTTTTAAATTGATTGCATAGTTCTTAATATCTTTCCATTTCCCTGTGACATCTATATCAAAAACTTCGCCACCACCAAGAGTGCGAATAGGAGAAAATGACCTGATCAAAAATTTATCCATGTAGGAAATTGTAACGGGTTTTTCAAGGTTAACCATACACATTTTTGATTCACCGGCTTTGATTCTATTTGATTCAGCTATACTGATTCTGCCAATAATTTCGTTGGGACCAATGTGAAACCTGAGTCTTTGATTCTGCTTGATTAAAAATTTATTTTTCTCAAGAGATGTAATTTTAGCTAAAAACTTAGTCTTTGCTGAAAAAATATCTTTATTTGATAAATGAGCACCTCTCTTAACATCTGAAAGATCAATGTTATGCAAATTAATTGCAGCTCTGTTACCAAAACTAACAATTTTTACATCTTGGTTATGAGATTGTACTGACCTTAATCTGCCCGTTTTATTTTTGGGCATAACTATTAGATTTTCACCAATTTGTGCCTCTCCAGATATTACTGTCCCTGTAACAATAGTACCAAATCCTGGTTGCTTAAAACTACGATCTACATACATTCTAAAAATATCATCATTAGAATCTATTTTATTATTACTTTGAATTTTGTAAAGATGTTTTTTTAAGGAACTAAAACCTTCTTCATTTTTTGCAGAGACTTTAAATATTGCTTTATTTTCAAGGAATGAGTCTTTAACTAAATCTTTCACATCAAATTCAACAAGCTCTAGCCATTCATCATCAACTAAATCAATTTTATTTATTACTATTGCTCCATTTTTAATATTCAAAATTTTTAAAATTTCGAAGTGTTCTCTTGTTTGTGGCATGACGCCATCATCGGCAGCAACTACAAGAAGCGCAAAATCAATGTAACTTACTCCTGTCACCATATTTTTGATGAATTTTTCATGTCCTGGTACATCTATAATTGTTATCTCATTTGATAAATGAGCAAAACCAATATCAATTGTCATACCTCGTTTTTTTTCTTGAATTAGTATATCTGTATTTATACCAGTTAATGACCTGACAACGGATGTTTTTCCATGGTCAATGTGGCCTGACATACCAATAGTAATTTGATTGGTCATTTAAGAACTTCTCTAAAGGTTTTTAAAAGATTTTCAAAACAATCATCTGGTATTGCCTTAAAATCAATTATAAACCTATTTTCTTTAATATGTCCAATAATTGGAGTTGTACAATTTCTAAATCTTTTAGAAATTTTATTTGGTGTGATTTTTCTACTATCAAAAGTGATTCCGGAACTTTTTATAGAATTTATTGGCATAGCTCCACTTCCTGCTTCTACTTTTGTGGTAATAACTTCGATACCATATTTTTTGACTATCTTTGTGCCTAGATTATCTAATAATTTAGTGATAAATTTCTCTAAATCGCCCCTTGTTCTTGTAAGCAATTTCAATGCAAGGTTTTCCGATCGAAATTTAGAATTCGATTTGTATGTTCGAAGAATACTGTCCAAAATAGAAAATGTTAATTTATCTGCTCTTAAAACTCTATAAAGTGAATTTTTTTTAATAATATCAATGTACTTTTTTTTGCCAGCTATTATACCGCATTGTGGGCCTCCTAACAGCTTATCGCCACTGAACATGACAATATCAGCACCGTCTTTGAAATAAGATTTATTCAATTTTTCTGTTGGCATATCAAACTTTTCAAACTTTGTAATACAACCACTTCCAGCATCAACAACTAATGGAATCTTATTTTTTTTAGCAATTTTTGACATCTCAAAAACACTAATCTCGTTCGTAAAACCAACTACTCTATAATTGCTTGTATGTGCATAAAGCAGCACACCTGTTTTTGAAGAAATTGCTTCAACAAAGTCTTGTGCGTGAGTTTTATTTGTTGTTCCAACATCTTTAATTTGACAACCAGCTTTTTTAATAATTTCTGGAATTCTAAAAGAACCCCCAATTTCAACTTGCTGCCCTCTGCTAATTACCACTTCAGAATTCTCAGATAATGAGTTTAATGTAAGGAGTAATGCTGCAGCACAATTATTGACGACCAAGCAGCTTTGAGAACCAACCAAAGGGTTAATAAGGTTTTGCACAATGAGGTTTCTGTCTCCTCTTTTATTCTTGTGCACATCGAATTCTAAATTTGAATATGGGTAAATCTTTTCAAATGATTCTATAAAAATTTCTTTTGAAATTGGAGCTCTACCAAATCCTGTATGTAAAACTATTCCTGTTCCATTAATTACTTTATCTATACCAAAAGAAGTATTTTTAACTAAACTTTCTTTTGATTTATCAAGGACTATTTTTTTTATGTTATTTACAATCTCATTAGCAATAATTTTCTTTCTTATAGAAGCGACAGTTTTTTTTAATTCTTTCTTTAAAATTTCAGTTGGAAAAGGGTATTTCTCAATTTCTAAAATCTTACATAATTCATCAATTGATGGAATTTCTTTAAGCAGCTCCAAACTGGATTTATTAGGTGTTTGATTCATATTCTATTTTTAGTTAGATTCATAGATAACCTTTTTTAGTTCAATGCAGTCTAATATATTTGCAATAATACTTTCAGTCTTAAAACCATTTAGTATAGTTATGACAAATATCGGATATTCTGACTCCGGTAAATAATCTTCAAATTCATCTAAGATTGTTGAATTATCTAGAATAGTATCTACCTCTATTCCGCTATCAATACAATTCTTGAAATAATCTTGTATGCAGAAAATATAATCTTTTATTTCTTGTCTAGTCATTTTTCGTATGCATTTTGATTCCATATTATTAATCTAATACTTTTAATTCATCGACTTTATCAATTTGATTTTTTTTGACATACTTATCAGCATATTTTCTATAAACACCCTCTTTTACAAATATTTCAAATAAGTCTTTATCAATATGATAATCATCTTTCATAAATCCCATGATTCTCATAGCTTGAGATAGCTTTTTTCCATCTTTATAAGGTCTATCTGCAGCAGTAAGAGCTTCAAATATATCAGCTATTGCCATCATTTTTGCTTGAACTGACATTTCATGAGCTTTTAACCCTTTTGGATAACCTGTACCATCTAATTTTTCATGATGTCCTCCAGCGAACTCTGGAACATTTTTTAAATGTTTGGGATAAGGTAGTTTTTCAAGCATATCAATTGTAATTCTTATGTGGTCATTAATAATTTCTCGTTCTTCGGGCAGAAGCGTACCCTTTGGTATGCAAAGATTCTCAACTTCTTTATCACTCAAAAAAGGTTCTTTTTTGCCACTATTAATCCATGAATATTTATTTGCGATTTTCTTTATTTTATCTTGTTCTTCTTTATCCATAAATTCTCCACCAATATTTGCTTTTTCAACAATTATACGTTCTTGATCTACAACTTCTAAATCTTTTTCAAGTTGGTAATCAGAATTACTTGGTTGAGTCTGACCATTTTCTAGTCTATTTATTTTTTCCTTCAAATACTTGATTTCAATATCTCTTTTAAGTACTTCAAAACGTGTTTGTACAGTTTCAATTCTATCAAAAATTGTTTCAAGTTTTGTACCTTTATCCACAATATGCGGTGGGGTAGCTACTTTACCACAATCATGAAGCCATCCAGCAATGTATAATTCATATCTTTCTTCTTCTGTCATAGAAAAGTCTTTGTATTTACCATAGTCTACTTTTTCTACAGCATCCGCTAACATCATTGTTATTTCTGGCACTCTTTCGCAGTGGCCTCCTGTGTACTCTGATTTTTCATCAATTGCCTTAGCAATTAGCTGTATGAATGCTTCAAATAATGTTTTTAATTCTTGAACTAATCTTTTGTTGGTTAATGCAACTGCACCTTGAGAACAAAGTGACTCAATTTGTGTTTGCATTTCATTTGAAAATGATACTGGTTTATTAGATTTCGAATCAATGGAATTTATTAACTGCATAACTCCAATTATCTCGTTTTCATGATTTTTAAGGGGGACAGTTAAAAATGATTTTGAGCGATAGCCTGTAATCTTATCAAAACTTTTTGTTCCCGAAAAATCAAATCCGTCTTCTTTGTATGCATCTGAAATATTAACAGTTTTGCCTGTATTGGCTACATAAGCAGCTACGTTAGATTCATTTGGATGGCTTTTTTCATTAAATAGTCTTACTGGAGGAAGAGTAACTTTATTACCTGATGTCCCACCCATGGCACTTCCCATAGAATCGTTGAGAAGAATTTCAAAGTTTAAATTATTCCCATCATCTGATTTCATGTACAAAGTTCTGCCATCAGCATTAGTAATGTGCTTGGCTTCATCCATTATCATCTCAAATAATTTATCAAGATCGTCTTCAGTAGATAAGGCTATTCCAATTAGATTTAAATGTTTAATTCTATTCTCTAGATATTTACATCTTTGCTTGTAATCCATTGTAACCCTTTAAAAAAGATATATAAAGATATTATTTTGAAGGTCTTTCTTTGATTCTGGCTGCTTTGCCGCTGAGGCCTCTCATATAATATAGCTTTGCTCTTCTTACTTTTCCCTTCTTAAGAACTTTGATATTATCTATCTTTGGAGAGTGAAGAGGTATAATCTTTTCGACTCCCACTCCATTTGATATTTTTCGTATTGTAAAAGTTTTATCTAATCCACCACCAGCAGATATAGCTATAACAATACCTTCAAAAATTTGCAATCTTGTTCTATTGCCTTCAGTAACTTTCATAGAAAGAGATAAAGTATCTCCTGTTCTAAAATCTGGTATATCAGTCCTCATCATACTTTCATTTGCATTATAAATTTTATCCATTTTTTACCTCACTAATAATTATTTTTTATTTTTTCCCAAATTTCTGGCCTTATTTCTTTAGTCTTTTTTTTACGCGCTTCTAATTTCCATTTTTCTATTTTTCTATGATTTCCAGAAAAAAGAATCTCTGGAACTTTAAAACCCCTATACTCCCTTGGCCTGGTGTAATGAGGGTTATCAAGTAAATCGCAATAAAAAGAATCTGTCATTGCAGAATCATAATTTTTGAGTACTCCAGGGACTAATCTTACGATACTATCAATGATAATACAACAAGGTAATTCTCCTCCAGTGAGAACATAATCTCCAATTGAATATTCTGCATCAACAAGTTCATCTCGTATTCTTTGATCTATACCTTTGTAGTGCCCACAAAGAAAAATTATATTTTCTTTTTTAGAAAGATTAAGTGCATCATTATGTTTGAAGACTTTTCCGTCTGGTGAAGGAAAGATAAACTCCAAGTTATTTTTACTTAAATCTCTATTCTCAAGCAAATAATCAAAAGCTCTAAAAACTGGTTCAGGCTTAAAAATCATACCACTACCTCCACCATAGGGAATATCATCTGTTTTGAAATGAGGCTTATCTGAAAAAGTTCTTATATCAATAATTTCAAAATTAATATTTTTTTTTGATTTAGCAATGATACTGTGATTGATAAAAGAAGAAATTAAATCAGGAAAAATTGTCATTATATAATAATTAATCATAGATCTAAAATCCCTTCGATTTCTTCAATTTCTAACTTGCGATTCTTTATGTCAAAAAACTTTATTAAACTTTTATTAATTGGAATTAAAAAAATCTTATTATCCTCCGATTCAACCTCAAGCAAATCATTGCCAGAGAAAGAATTAACATTAATTACATTTCCAATAATTCTTTTTCCAAAAAAAACCTGACAATCAATAAAATTAAACAAATATAAGTCATTATCTTGACTTTCAAAAATAGATTTAAATACTGCAATTTTAAACCTTCTATAATCATTCGCCTTGTTTCTATTATTTATTCCAAAAAATTTAATGAGAGGTATGGTTGACTTTAAATTTAAACTCTCAACTTTTAATTTTTCATTTACAGATTCATTAACCAAATGAATCAAAATATTTTTTTTAAGTACATCTGATTTTTCATTATAAAAAAAGAACTTCAAATGTCCATTTAAACCGTGGGGCTTAATTATTTCGCCTATAAAAACGTAATCCTTTATATTAATCCTCTATGATTTCTATTACAGGACGAGCTATACCGGCTTTTAAAGAAGCAGCAGATATTATAGTTCTTATTGCTAATATAGTTTTACCCTTTTTTCCAATTAACTTTCCCAAGTCATCATCACTTACATGAAGCTGATACAGAATCGAATCTTTAAAGTTAATTTCTACAACTTTAATATCATCTTTACTATCAACTAAAGACTTAACAATAGATTCTAGAAGAATTTTCACTATCAATTACTTTATTTAAAAAGTTTAGATAAATGTTATTTCGAATCTTTTGCATCAGTTTTATCCTTATCAGCAGGAGCTTCCTCAGCAGGAGCTTCTTCAGCAGGAGCTTCCTCAGCAGGAGCTTCTTCAGCAGGAGCTTCCT
>PBGO01000018.1 GCA_002719095.1 Fidelibacterota bacterium | reverse complement strand
ACAATTACACTTACAGAAGAAGAATTAGCAGAAACAGATTTTACTGGAGCTGAAAGTATTGAAGAAGCTTTAGAAGAAGTTGAAGAAGATATTAATGAAGGAGGTGTAACATTTATTGAGGGTTGTACAGATGAGAGTGCCTCTAATTATAATGCTAATGCTACCATTGATGATGGAACGTGTGTAGCTCAAACACCTGATGAGTTAATATTCGAGCAATCAACATTACAAGCTTTTTATTTCATTATTGATGCGACTTTTCAAGGGGAACCACTTGAGCTAGGAGTTGATTGGCTAGGAATTTTTAAGGGTGATAAATGTGTTGGATCGCGAATTTGGAATGGAGCATATACTGATATCCCTGCAATGGGAGATGATGGTTCAGATTACACTGATGGATATTTTCTAACAGGTGATGAACCATCGTTTAAAGTTTATGATGTATCATCAGGTGAAATTTTTGATGCGCAGGTAAGTCATCAGGAATCGTTAGCTTGGTCAAACAATGGATTTTATTATATTGATTTATTAAATGGTGTTTTAACATCAACTATTTCATATTCACTTGATTTACATTATGGTGCAAATCTTATAAGTTTCTATGCATTACCGGAAGATGCATCTCTATTGAATGTAATGCAATCCTTGGAAGGTTCTGTAACAGGTATAATTGGACAAGGTGTTGCTGCAAGCCCAAATCCTGTTTTAGGTTGGGTAGGAAGTTTAAGCGAAATAAATCCATTATCTGGTTACTGGGTAATTGTTAATTCAAGTTCATCATTAGATATTACTGATGCTAATTATATTGATGCAGAAGCAGTTTATGATTTAAATTTTGGTGCAAACCTAATATCTTATCCAAATGAATTCCCGCTTGATGTGGGTCAAGCACTACAAGGAGATTTTGTATCACAAATTAATGGTATAATTGGAGAAGGTGTTGCTGCAAGCCCAAATCCTGTTTTAGGTTGGGTAGGAAGTTTAAGCCAATTTCAAGGAGGGAGAGGTTATTGGATGAAGGTTGATAATGCTTTATCTTTTTCTTACAGTAACGCAAATTCAAGGTCAAATTCATATACATTACAAGATGATAATGCTTTTTCTTTTAACCAATCATCATCTCAATCTTTTTACTTTGTTGATAGTATCGATGAGCATTTAGAGATTTCTGAAGGCGATTACTTATTAGCATATAATAATAACATCCTTGTTGGTTCACGAATTTGGAATGGCATACATACGGACATTCCTGTAATGGGAGATGATGGATATAATTACTCAGCTGGTTATTGCGTTGATGGAGATAAACCAAGTATTAAGCTTTTCAAAAAATCTACTGGAGAATTGATTGATTTGAATGGATATGTTGCTCCCTTTAAGAATAATGAAATACGTTCATTAACCTTAACTTATTCAAATTACAATGACAATCAACATGTAAATACTTTTGGATTGATAAAAAATTACCCTAATCCGTTTAATCCAAGTACTACTATAAGTTTTAATGTAGAAAAAAAATCTCATGTAGTACTCTCAATTTATGATTTAGCAGGTAAGCTTGTAAAAGAATTAAAGAACGAAAATCTTGATCCAGGGTTGTATGATGCTCATTGGAACGGTAAAAACCAAAGTGGTATTGAAGTTAGCTCAGGTACTTATATATGCAAATTAACTTCTAATAATATTTCTGATCAAATGAAATTATTAATGATTAAATAGGTTTTAATCTGTTCGCTTTTCTAACTTCTCTGCCTTCAGGATTTGGTTCAGGGATGGCTCTTAGTAAAGTTTTTGTGTACTCATGTGATGGGTTGCTAAATATCTTTTTAGTATCATTTATCTCAACTAGTTCTCCTAGATACATAACTCCAACTCTATCTGAAATATGCTTTACAACTGACAAATCGTGAGCAATGAATATAATTGATAAATTGAACTCTTCTTGTAAATCCATCATAAGATTGATGATTTGTGCCTGAATTGAAACGTCTAATGCAGATACAGGTTCATCAGCAATAATAATTTTTGGATCTGTTGCTAAAGATCTAGCAATACCAATTCTTTGCCTCTGGCCTCCTGAAAATTCATGGGGATACCTTCCTGATTGCTCAGGTGTTAGGCCAACTTTATTTAATAGCCAGTTTACTTTATCTTTTTTCTCTCTACTACTTAATCGGGTATTAATGTCAAGTGGTTCTTGTATAATATCTCTAACAATCATTCTTGGATTTAAAGAAGAGTATGGATCTTGAAATATCATTTGAATATCTGTTCTATATGGACGCATTTCTGGACGAGAAAGATTCAGAATATTTACATTTTCATTATTGCTCTCAAGGTAAATATCGCCGTTAATTTTCACGTCAGGAGCTGTTAATTTCAAAACATTAAGAATAGCTTTGCCAAGAGTAGATTTACCACTACCAGATTCACCAACAATACCTAAAGTTTCACCTTGATTCAAATTAAAGCTTACATTTTTAACGGCATTTACTGCCCCAATAGAGCGTTGAAAAACGCCTCCAAATATTGGGAAATCAACTGATAAATTCCTTATTTTTAAGAGGCTACTCATTTAATTAAATCCGGATTAATTCTTGCATAATGATTTTCACCAACTTTTATAAGATCTGGCTCAATCTTTGTTCCAGCGCAAGCACAGTCTTCCGGCTCAAATCTTGTACAGAGTTTACACCCATCTCCAAGTTCTAAAATTGATGGTACCATACCTTTCAAAGCCTTTAATCGTTTTTCTTTAATATCCATTTTTGGAATTGAATCCATTAGCGCTTTAGTATACGGATGAACAGGGTTTTTAAAAAGCTCATGAACATTTGCAATCTCTTGTATTACTCCTCCATACATTACAATAACACGATCGCAGGTTTCTGCTACAACAGCTAAATCATGTGTGATTAATAAAATAGCTGCATCTTTTCTTTTATTTTTTAAATTCATCATTAAATCTAATATTTGAGCTTGAATTGTAACATCTAAAGCAGTTGTTGGTTCGTCTGCTATGAGCAGCGCTGGATTACATTGGAGAGCCATTGCTATCATAATTCTTTGTCTCATGCCACCAGAAAATTGATGTGGGTAGTCTTTAATTCTTCTTTCAGGCTCAGGTATTCCAACTAAATCTAACATTTTAATGCTTCTTTTAGTTGCTTCAATTTTATTGATACCTTCATGCTTAATTAATATTTCATTCATTTGCCTTTCAATTCTAACAACTGGATTTAATGATGTCATAGGCTCTTGAAATATCATTGCAATATCTTTTCCTCTAAAGTTTCTCATTTCTTCATATGATAAATCAAGAAGATTTTTTTTACGATACAATATTTCACCTCCAACAATCTCTCCTGGAGGATTTGGTATTAGTCTATTAATTGAAAGAGACGTTACTGACTTACCACTACCAGATTCACCAACAATACCCAATACTTCTCCTTGAAAAATATCAAATGTAACATCATTAACGGCTTTAACTGTACCAGCCTCCGTGTAAAAAAATGTTTTTAGATTTTTAACTTCTATTAACTTTTTCATTACCTTAATCTCGAATAAACCCTTGGATCGAACGCCTCTCTTACTGCTTCACTTATGAATGTAATCATAAAAATTGTAATTGTTAAAACCAAAACAGGAAAAACTAATAGATGCCATTCAAGCAAATTTTCTGAGCCTTGCTTTAAAAGAGCGCCCCAACTTGATGCGGGAGGCCTGAGCCCATATCCTAAAAAGTCAAGTGAAACCAAAGTGAATATGTCTCCAATAATTGAAAAAGGAGCAAAGGTTATTATAGGTGTGAGTGAATTAGGTAATATGTGTTTAAACATTATTTTTGTATTCGATTGCCCCATAGAGACTGCAGCAGAAACATAATCTTTAGGTTTTTCTCTAAAAAATTCTCCTCTTATATACATTGTAATTCCTATCCATCCTTTTAGAATCACGGATAACAGGGCCAGCAATAATACTCCAGGTTTCATAAAGCCTGCTAAAATCATAAGAACAAATAAAAAGGGTATAGAACTAAATATTTCAATTAATCTTACTCCGAATAAATCCCACTTCCCGCCGAAATAGCCTAAAAACGCTCCAATTATTACTCCAATGATGTAACTAAGTGTCGTAACAACTAAAGCAAAAGTTATACTAATTTTATAGCCATCAACTAACCTAGCAAAAACATCTTTTCCGCTGGTTTCTGTTCCTAAAAAGTTTCGTTTAGAATCACCAGGTTTTGTTGGAGGGTTGAAAGTATCATATTCGTTATTTTTATTTTCATCATTAAAATCTTCACCCTCATCCCATTTTCCATTATTATTAGCATCTTTATATTTTTCATCAAGCTTATCACTCAAATCCTCATGAGGATGATACATGTAGAGAGGCATGACTATGAATCCAGCCCCATTATTTTGAGAGCTATTTAGGCTATCATTTAGTTTTCGAAAGTCAACGAGTGCACCTTTTTGATTAAAAATCGATGCGCCATACCTAGCTTCTGAAAACCCTGGAACGAAACTAAAAAAATCTTTAATAGCCGGAAAAAATATTGATTTCTGGTCTTCAAACGGTTCACCTTTATCCCACACTCCATTCTTATTTTTGTCATTGAAAACCTCACCAAAGTCATATTTTTGGTTTGAGAATGAAACGTAGAGGGGTTTGTTGTTCATCCACAGCGGACCTATGAGAGAAGTAGCGTATAGAACCAATAATATGATAAGCGAGTAGTAACCACGCTTAATTGATTTAAATTTTCTTAATCTTTTTTGAAAAATCGATTCACTTTTTTTAGTATCTAGTTTATTTGAATGCAAAGTTAATAGTTTGAATCTTCTAAAAATTAGGATTGGAGTTATAATAATCAGAAAAGGACTTAGTTTTATAATTGAACTTATTAATTCGTTGAAATTCGAAGGTAAAATTTTAATAATAATATTTAAAAAGCTAAATGCACTCAAAATTAAATAAAATACTAGATCAATAATATTTAGAAAAGAAACTAGTAGAAATCTGAATAATTGTATTAAAAAGTCAAAATAGCCGGTTACCAATAATAAAAATATTATTAAAATTACTACAGAAGTAAATATTTGAATATACCGTTTGCCCAACATATCTATTTAAACCTTATCCTAGGATCTATGATAGCATAGCATATATCTGATATTAGATTACCAATCAACCTTATAACAGTACCAATAACTAGGAAACCAAGAAATATACCATAATCACGGTTTTGAATGGATTTAAACCCAAGCAACCCTATTCCATCGATGTTAAAAACTTTTTCGATTAGATATGATCCTGCAAGAAAAATACCAATTAAGCCTCCAATACCTGTGGCCATGGGAATTAATGAATTGCGTACTGCATGCTTGAAAATTACTGACTTTTCTTTTAACCCTTTTGCAAAAGCTGTTCTTACATAATCTTGGCTCATATTTTCCATCAAGGAATTTTTCATAAGAACTGTAAGTGTTGCAAATGAGCCTAACATATAACATATTGTAGGCAGTAGTGCATGTTGCAATTGACCTAAAATTTTACCTCCAAATGATAAGTCTTCCCAGTTTGAAGGACGCCAACCTTTGTTTGGTAAAAGTGTAGTATCAATCCAACCCCACGATATTAGAGGGCTTGCACTTGAGGCCAAAAACCATATTAGTAGAACACCAAACGCATAAGCAGGAATAGAGTATCCAATGAAAACTAAGCCACTTGATGTCACATCAAATCTAGAGCCATGCTTTAAAGCTTTCATGATTCCAAGAGGAATACAAACTAAATATGAAAGTAAAAAACCCGTAATCCCAAAAAAAGATGAAATATGTATTCTAGTCCATATTTCTTGAGCAACACTTCTCTTATCATTAGTTTCGCCTAGGTAGCCATTGAAAATTCCCCTGAATTGCAATAGAGAAAGTTCTATTTTATCATTTGAAATATTTTTTGTTTTATTTAAGTACTGAGTAAACCAATTAAAATCAATGATTTTAGTTGAAAGCCAATCTGATTTCTTCCAATTTTCTTTGAATAAAGATGAGTTTATAAGTTTATTTTTGTCTTCGTAAATCAAGTCTGCATGAAATTTATCAATTTCAACGGCTATCCATTCTGACTCTTGCCAGAATGTTTCTTTTTGTTTTTCTAAATCGCTTACTGCAGGTAAAGTTGTGTAATCTGGATGATTTGTATTTGTACATAAAATACTTTCATAAACGTTGAAATTCTCATCCATGAAAAGATACTTCTGAAAGAGTAATTTCTTGTTTTCGTAATCTACTTTGTCTAAAGTAAGTAAATATGGCTCCCAAACTCTAAGTTTTTGAATATATCCAATTGCGTCAAAATTAGTATCCTCTATGTTCATAAAATATTCCGAGTCAAAATCTGTACCTGGAGAACTTTCATAAATAGCTAATTCTCCATTGATGGAGACTGGAAATATATATTTTTGAATTGAAATTGGAACTCCTTGTTCGTTTGTTTCATACGATGGACCAACTGTAAATCTGTAGGGTAAATTTACATTATGATTTGCAACCCATTCAATTTCTCGTTTCGCAAAGCCTAGCCACATTAGATATCTGTTAATCATTGATATATCAGGATTCCAAAGAGGCATTGACCTTTTTATTTTTTTTGAGGTATCTCTGTTGACTTCTCCTGAAGGGGTATCACTAAATGAAGATGTCGAACCGCCTTCATTTTTCTGCATATTTGCAGCTTTTATTTCTTCGATTTTTCGCTCATAGGGACCGTCAGGAGTGATATTTAAAATCCAAAAAACCAAAAGAGTTGTTCCAAAAAAAGTTGGAATTAATAAAAGTAATCTTCTTATCAAATATGATGTCATTTCTAAGGCTTTTTATTCCAATAATCAATTTCGTTCCAATCACCAGTACTTGACTTTTTACCAACATTTGATTTATCCAAACTTAATTGTGAACTAATTGCCTTTTCTAATTGTATCTCTTTTTCAGGATCGTTCCACCACATGAATATAGGAGCCATCCAATCTCCAATATAACTTATACCTGTTTCAGGAATACCGAATTTATTCCAATACATCATTCTAAGCCCATAGGGAGATGTCCACCCCATTGCATAGTGATATGAGTTAATAGCAATACTATCAATTTTATGAGCTAATGGAACTCTTTTTTTTGCATCCCATTCTGCATTGTACATATCTATTAGTTTATCCATTTCTGGTATTGCCATTGAGGTAATGTTAGTTACTTCTATATCTTCTGCAAATTTTGAATGCATCATACCTTCTGGAGAAGGAAAAAACCCTGCAGTCCAACCCTGAGATGTAACTTCAAATTCTTTTTTCATAGTAGAAGAGAATTTTCCAATATTATCCATTTGATTAAATGTCATTTTTATACCAACTTTACTCAAATCGTCTTGGAATGAAGAATAGATTCTTTCTCCACCAGTTGCAATTAAAAACTCAAATTCAAATTTTTTTCCATTTTTAGAAAGCCAAGTTTCTCCAGGCTCCATCACCCAACCAGCTTCGTTGAGTAAAGAAAGTGCTTTTTCAGGGTTGTATTCTGTAAATGGGTTGCGTGGATTTGCATAAGGTGTTCCAAAAAAGAAAGTATTGAGTTGGCTATATTCATTGAAAAATAATCTCTTGTTTAATTTCTCAACATCAAAAAGATGTGCAAAAGCTTTTCTAACCTTGATATCATCCCAAGGAGCTTTTTTAGTATTAAAAACAATGCCAGATGGGCCTTTTGGTAGAGAATTAAATATCTTAATTTTATGAATCCATCCTCGACTTATTTCAGCTTGTTCCTTTTCGTTAAATAATTCAACCCACCATTGAGCTCTAAAACCTGAATACATATCAAATTCGCCATTAAAAAAACTAACTTGTTGCTGATTTTCATCCATTATAAAAATAAATCTGATTTGGTCAAAATTATTAAAACCGATATTACGTTTATAATCTTTAGCCCAATAATCTGTACGTCTTTTAAAAGTAATTACCCCGTCAGCGCCCTTAACTGTATTAGCTTCGTCGTATTTATATGGTCCTGATACTGGCATAAAGCTATCATTATACTTTTCTATGTATCCTGCACCATCAATCTTGTCTAAGTAAAAGCTTGGCAACGGAGTAAATGAGGCTGCATACCTAAAACTTCTCCAGTCTTTTTTCTTGGCAACTACTTTCACTATATATTTTGACTCAGCTACAGGTAATTCAAATAGTTCACCCATTATTCTACTTGTATTTGGATCTTCGTGGCCAGGGTCAAGTATTAATCTTAGATAAGCTACAACGTCATTGGAAGTTATATCTCTACCATCGGACCATTTTGCATTTGGGTCAATTCTGAATCTAAAGGTTAAAGAATCAGGCTCAATCTTCCAATGGGTAGCTAAGTTGGGTTTGTATTCAAGATCTTCATAATCGAAAGACAGTAATGCTTCATATTGTAGAGAAGACATCAGTGAATTTATTTGATGCCTTGTATCGACACCAATATCTCTAAAAGTTCTGGGAAATTCTGCACCCCCAAGCATTGTGAGACTTCCACCTTTAGTGGCTCTAGGATCGCCAGTTTTTATATTTTTACTTGTCTGCCAACCTGCAACATCTGCTATTTCATCGAAACCCAAGCCGCCATCTTCTTTTGAATCTTTGAGTATTGGATTTTTGAATTCCTCCTTTGGAGCAAACTTGACTGCATTAAGTAATGATACACTGATTAAAATTAATGCTACCGAATAATATTTTTTATGGTTTTTAAACATATTTACCTCAATATGATTTTTTTTGAACATAAATAAGTTAGCGATTTATTAGTAATTCTAGAAATGTTAAAAACAAATAGTCTCAATATTATTTTATATATAAATTTTGTGTTATCTAGGAGATAAAAATGAAAGATTTGAAATCATTATTAAATACTATTGACGTTTCTGCTGAATGGGTTGGTCTAAGAGAAGTAAAGGAAACTAAAACTTATAGATCTATAAGAGACTTAAATCCCCAATCAAATACTTCTGTTGACACACACGGCATTATGGTAGAGGTATTACATAATGGCCAATTTGGTTATGCTGCCACAAACAATATGACATCTTTTGGAGTCAACAAAGCAGCTAAAAGTGCTTTTGAAAATGCAAAGATTGCATCCCATAATTCACTATTTAAGTTTAATCCTGATGTCAGACCTAAAGCTGTTGGAAACTACAAATCAAAGTTTTTGAAAGATGCATCATCATTATCCGCGGGTGAAATAAATCAAATACTAATTAAAGCTAATCAATTCTTGAAAAGTTCAGATAAAGTCATATCAGCATCTTCAATGGCGATGATAGTAGAAACAGAATTCAATTACGTTTGCACTAATGGTAGTGATGCAAATCAGCAGTTTCTTATTCTGATTACAGATCAAGCAGTTAACGTAAAAGATAATGATGTCATTCAAAGACGCTCAATGGGCAGGATGGGCCATCAAATGGGCTTGGAAGCACTCAATGAAGATATTGTTATGGGAAACTGTGAAAAAATTCTTACGGAGGCTTTAGAATTAGTTAAAGCTGATGAATGTCCCAATGAGAAAATGGATGTAATAATTGCGCCTAGTCAAATGGTTCTTCAAATTCATGAGAGCATCGGTCATCCTTTGGAAATTGATAGAATTTTGGGTGATGAGAGGAACTACGCTGGCTGGAGTTTTGTTCGGTTAGATGATTTTGGAAAACTGAAATACGGTTCAGAAATAATGAATGTAACCTTTGACCCAACTATATCAAATGAAATGGCTTCGTATATGTTTGATGATGGTGGCATGAAAGCTGAAAAGAAATATCTTATTAAAGAAGGCAAACTTATATGTGGATTAGGTGGAATGGAAAGCCAAGCAAGATCAGGAATTCCTGCAGTTGCAAACTTTAGGTCTTCTTCATGGAATCGTGCACCGATTGATAGAATGGCAAATTTAAATTTAGAACCAGGAGAATCTACATTTAAGGATATGGTATCTTCAGTCGAAAGAGGCATATATGTTGAGACAAATAAGTCCTGGTCTATTGATGATTACAGAAATAAGTTTCAGTTTGGTATGGAATATGGTCGCCTTATCGAAGATGGAAAATTGACAAAAGTTGTTAAAAATCCAAATTATCGTGGCGTGACAACACCATTTTGGAATAGTCTAAAAATGGTTGGGAATGAGTCAACTTTTGAGGTTTTTGGGACTCCAAATTGTGGAAAAGGCGAACCAAATCAAGTAATTAGAGTAGGACATGCTACGCCTGCCTGTCTGTTTAGCAATATTGAAGTTTTTGGGGGAGCATAAAATGGATTGTAATTTTTTTGAAAAATTATCAGCTAAATTGTTTAGTTATTTAGATTCTAAACAAGTATTAACTTTATCTTTATCAGGAGAGGAAAGTCATTTTTGCAGACTTAGCAATTCTAAAGTACGTCAGATTGGAGATGTAGTTGACACAAATCTATCATTATCCATAATTGACAATGGTAAGGTTTGTCACAGTGCAATAACTTTATCAAATAACCTGGAAATAGATTCAAAGCGAGCTATTAAAGAACTTCAAAGATTAAAAAGTGAAGTAGTGCAGTTACCTTTAGATCCATTTTTGGTTATGCCGCCAAAAAAAACTAACTCACTAATTGAAATTAACCCAGGAAAACTACTGTCAAAAATATCCACAGTTGAATCACTAACAGATGTTGTCAAGGATGTTGATTTAGCAGGAATATGGGCATCAGGTACAATCTTTAGAGGATGCTCGAATTCACTAGGGTTAAATCACTGGTTTGAGACGGATACTTTTTCATTAGATTTTTCATTAGTCACTAAAGATGAGAAAATGGTTAAAGGCACATATGCAGGAAATTGTTGGGATCAAAATGATTATGAGTCATACATGAATTCCTCAATCCAAAAGCTTAAGTTATTAGAGAGAGATTCAATAAAATTAAGCCCAGGAGAATACAGAACATATATTGCTCCGGCGGGTGTTTCAGATTTAATTGGCATGTTTTCTTGGAATGGCGTTGGGGAGTCCTCTATTCGTCAAGGACAGAGTGCTTTGATAAAAATGCGAAAAGCAGAAAAATTATCGAACTGTTTTTCATTGACAGAAGATTTTTCAAGTGGTTTTGTACCAAGGTTTAATTCAATTGGGGAAGTAGCACCAAAAGTTTTAAATATTATAGATGACGGTGTTTTAAAAAATACGTTAGTTAGTTCAAGAACTGCAAAAGAGTATAGTATAAACTCAAATTTTGCTGATGAGGGAGAATATTTAAGAGCTCCAAAGCTAGATTCTGGAGATTTAAAAGAATCTGAAATATTACAAAAAATTGATAAAGGTCTCTATTTAAGCAATTTACATTATTTGAACTGGAGCGATAATCTTGGAGGTAGAATTACCGGGATGACAAGATATGCATGTTTTTGGGTAGAAAACGGAGAAATCGTTGCTCCAATTGAAAATATGAGATTTGATGATAGTATTTATAGTTTTTTTGGTAGTAGTTTGGAATCTGTAGGAGATAAAACAGAATTTATACCTTCTGTTGGTACATACCAGCAAAGATCATTAGGTGGAAATATTTGTCCAGGAATACTCTTGAGTTCATTTAAGTTTACTTTATAAGCTTTTCTGTTTTAGATATAAGTATCTAACTTATACCAGCAGTACCACCAAAGTCTTTCAGGCTGATTCCAAGATTTTTATACGCAGTTTTCCACATCATTTCATCTGGAGTATTAAAAATAAGATTCTGATTTGCTGGAAGAAGTAACCAGTCTCCATGTTTTAGCTCTTTTTCTAGCTGTCCAGGTCCCCAACCTGAGTAGCCCAATGCCAACCTAAACTTATTTGGTCCATTACCATCTAAAATATCATTAACGATTTTTAAATTTGATGTTAGAGAAATATTTTTTGAAATTTCAAGAGTACCATTAGTCTCATAATCACTTTGATGTATCACAAATCCTTTATTTAAATCTACTGGGCCGCCAAGATAGATATTTGGTTTTGGTGTTATATTCTTAAGTTCAAATTTTGATAGAACTTCATCAATATTAGGTATAGGCTTATTAATCATTATCCCCATTGCACCATCTTTATTGTGTTGACATATATATATTATGCCTTTATCAAAAACGCTTTCATTAAGCTGTGGCATCGTGATCAGAAAGTGGTTCTTTAAATTTTTATTTTTCTTCATACTTAATTATCGTAAAAAAAGACCATTTTTCCAAAATATTTTTACTTTACAGTTTAATAAAGTGTAAATTTTGGTATATGATAAAATATGGTTTAAGCTAGTGAAAAAAATATTTCCAATCTTGCAGGCTGTTTTAACAATAGCTTTTATTTTCATTGCATGTATCGTCTACGGATTGAGCTTAACGCCTGCAATAATATTATTTGATAACAGAGATTTTTTTATGCTTTTTGACTCATATATTTTTAATACAATTACTTTTGGAATTTTGATTTCTTTATGCTTTTTTACGTTTGGAATTAGTTTACTGTTAATTGTTTCTTTTACATTGAGGTTATTACCTATAAAACCAAAAGAGGGAATTTATAAATTAGGTTCTTTCCAATCTGTAAAGTGGGGGGTATGTGGTGCATTTCTTAGGTTAGCTAATCTAACTTTTTTAGACTTTATAACACCATCTTTTATAAATATTATTTACTTTAAAATCATTGGTGCCAAGATTGGCAAAAATGTTCAATTAAACACAATTAATATTAATGATCCTTGGTTGCTAGAAGTTGGAGATGGTTCAGTTATTGGCGGTGGTTCAAGTATAAATTGTCATACAGTTGAAGGAGGCAAGCTTATCTTGGAAAAAGTTAAAATTGGGAAAAAATGTACAATTGGTGCGCAATCGCTAATTTGGCCTGGCTGCCACATTGGAGATAGAAGTATTCTAGCTACTAAATCTGTTTTGAAAAAAAGAAGTATTATTGGAGAAAAAGAAATATGGAAAGGAAATCCTGCTGTTAATGTTAGAGTTAGAAGTAAAAAATAAAAGATTTATATTATTTTTATATTTAGTTTTTTCATTTACTATTCCGGTAAATAACAATGAGCTTTTAATTGAGTTGAGAAACGAAAAAAATTGGAGTTTAGTTGAAATACGTAGTGATAGTATTAATGTTTATGAAAAAAGTATCCAAGGACTAAATCTTAGGGCGTTGAAAGTAGAGAAAATTGTTAGTTTCAACGCAAAGTCAGTGTTAGATATTGTTATGGATATTGATAATTATCCTGAGATAATGGATAATGCTGATGTTCAGTCCTTTATTGTTGGACAGAAAAATAATGAAGTTTATGCTTATAATTATTTTCCTATCCCAATCCCTTTCATTGATGACAGACATTATTTTTTTAAGATTAAAAGAATGAATGAAAGAGAGCTAAATTGGTCTCTTATAAGTATGTCCGAAGTAAAAGCATCCTCAAAATTAAAATCAATTATTAATAAAAATCCTGGTGCAGTTTATTTAAATTCTGGTGCAGGATATTGGAAAATAAATAACTTATCAGAGAATATTAGTAAAGTATCATATATTCTTTACATGGATTCGGGAGGGTCATTAACCGCAAGTTTAAATGATTATTTTGCTTCTCAGTCTATCATCAACTTATTTAAAAGTATTTTGAAAGAAAGTTATATTAAGGAGATTAAATGAAATTAGTTTTTTTTATATTGCCAATTTTGATATTTATTGTAGTTGTTTTCAACAGATGTACTAATTTCCAAACGCAAAATGTTAAGAAAGCTTCACCAAAAGAATCTTTTTATGATTTGTCAGCGAGGACTATTAATGGAAATGATATATCAATGTCAGATTACAAAAATAAAAAAATTCTTATCGTGAATGTGGCATCGCAATGTGGTTATACTCCGCAGTATAAAGATCTCCAAAATCTTCATGCTAATTTTGGAGATAAGCTTCATATTCTTGCCTTTCCCTCAAATGATTTTCTAGGTCAGGAGCCCGGCTCTAATGAGCAAATTAAAAATTTTTGTGAAGTTAATTTTGGAATAAAATTTGACATGTTTGAAAAAATTTCAGTGAAAGGAAAAAAAATTCACCCAATTTTTAAATGGCTATCTGATAAAAATAAAAATGGCTGGAACACCAAAAAACCTACTTGGAACTTTAGTAAGTATCTTATTGACGAGAGTGGATCACTCATAAGTGTTTGGGGACCTCAAATAAGTCCTCTTTCTGAAGACATTATATCAAAAATTAATGATTAGTATTTCTTATTAATGAAAAACTTTAAAAATAAAAATATTTTAATCACAGGAGGCGCAAGAGGTCTTGGTAAACAAATTGCAATTGAGTTTGCTTCTAAAGGGGCGAATATTATAATATGTGACCTGAATGAATCTTTTTTTAGGCCAGAATGCTTTCCTGAAAATATTAAAGAGATAACCTCCTACGGCGTTAAATGTTATGGATATTGTTTAGATGTAACTAACTATGATAAAATTCAATCTGTAAAAAATAAAATTCATTCAGATTTAGGAAAGATTGATATTTTAGTAAATAATGCAGGTGTTGTATTCGGAGGTGATTTTTTAGACACTTCTATTGAAAAACATAAAATCACTTATGATGTAAATGTAATTGGTGTCATTAATTTTTTACATATTTTTCTTGATGACTTAATTAATCAGCAAGAATCGCACATTATAAACATATCGAGCGCTTCAGGCTTTACATCTCTACCAGGGGCAGCAAGTTATGCGTCAAGTAAGTCTGCATTGACAAACTTGTCTGAGAGCTTACGTATTGAATTAAAGAAAAAAGGGTACAATCATATCGGCATGACAATCGTTTGTACAGCATTCATAAATACAGGTATGTTTAATGGTATAAAAGAACCAACTTTTATTCCAATGCTGTCGCAACAAAAAATAAGCAAAAAGATAATCAAAGCAGTTAAAACTGGTAAACTTTTTGTCATTGAGCCTGGATTTGTAAAACTTATCCCTTTTATCAAGTCTATTTTTCCAAGACCTATTTTTGATTTTCTTGGCAGCGTACTTGGTGGTTTTAAAAGTATGGATTTTTGGGAAGGTCATTCAAAAAAGTAAACTATCTAATTTTAGGGGTGAGTTATGGATAAAGTATTTGTTTCTGGAGGAACAGGATACATTGCACAACATTGTATAGTTGAACTAATTAAAAATGGCTTTTCTGTTAAGACTTCAATTAGAACAAAATCAAGAAAGCAAGAAGTTGTAGATTCTATATCAAAAATTGTAAACTGTAATAATAAATTAGAAATTTGTTACTTAGATTTATTAGAAGATGAAGGATGGGATGATGCTATTAATGGATGTAAGTATGTAATTCATGCAGCTTCTCCAGTATCTCTACTTTCTTCAAATAACATTGATGATCTTGTGAGACCTGCGGTAGATGGTCTTAGGCGCTGTTTATTTTCGTCAATTAAAAATAATGTTAAGAAATTTATCATGACATCATCATTTTCTGCCATTGGAGCAGGCTCAAGAAAAAATGAGATTAGTGACCAAGATTGGACAAATTTAGATAACCCCAATATAAGTCCTTATGATATGAGTAAAACAAAAGCTGAGAAATTTTTGTGGGACTATTTTCGTAAGGAAGACAATTCTAATAAAATTGAGGTTTGTACAATAAATCCTGTGATAGTTGTAGGACCTTCTCTATCAATGGATATTGGTATTTCAAATCAGGTTGTTAAAAAATTATTAGACGGTTCAATGCCTTTTACTCCAAAATGCGGACTAAATCTTGTTGACGTTAAAGATGTTGCCAAAATACATGTTAAAGCCATGCTAAGTTCAGCAACTAACGGTAAAAGATTTTTGCTTTCAGCAAAGAGCTTATGGTTTCAGGAGCTAGCTCAAATACTAAGGAATAACGGTTATAAAAGAGCGCCTAAATTTAATGCTCCAAATTTTCTAGTTAAATTTTTATCAAATTTTGATAAAGAGTTAGAGATAGTAATATTTTACCTTGGGTTTAAAAATAAATTGAGATGTGCTAATGCCAAAAATATTTTAAAATGGGAGCCTTCAAGAATTGAAAAGTCAATTATTGAAACAGCTAACCAAATGCTTGAATATGGTATTATTGAAAAGTAAATATATTACGTACCTAGAGCTAGATTAACTATTAAAACTACATCAAGAACATTTAAAGTTCCATCTCCGTTCAAATCAGATGCTAATTCTTGCGCAGAATTAGGCTCAATTATATTTAATACAATATTTACTAATGTAACAACATCAAGAACATTTACTGTACTATCAAAGTTGAGGTCACCTAATGTGTACGATATTTTTCCTGTTGTAATAAAAATAGCATCACCATCACTCAAACTCATCGCTGCTGGTGAGTATTGATTATCAAACGTATACTGCAGACCTTGATTTCCCATGTGATTCTCAATACCTATAGTCGAATAACATCCATGCACGGGTGTGCCTCCTTCAGGATAGTATCCAGAAGTAGTGTTATTAAAATCGTAATACTGAATTTTAATTTCATTATCTCCTGAAATAGTAGGATCATCAAGAAGTTCATTATTATAAAGAATGATTTCAAATGTTTGCCTATCATTGTTTTGGTAAGTTCGCATATAATCCCACTGAATGACTAAATATTCATCATTGCTATAAGTATAGACATTTCCACCGGAACCTGTTTTTAAATCATCCCAAAAAGCAGCAACCATTGGAGATGGACCTCCTGCTCCAGGCAATGGATGATTCCTGAAAGAGGGGATGTCATTTCTTCCAAAAGATATCCATCCATCTGCGCTAACAGTAATTTCGGTATAGGTTTGACCATAAAACTTAAAATTAAAAGGAAGAGAGACTAAGGCAGTTCTATTAGAACCGTTTCCATCTCCATCGTCATCTAAATTAAGATTATTGCCTAGCCCTTCAGCAATCTCAATCCATTCATATTCAGGAGCTAAATCATAGTTAGAATCGCCAGAATCATATATCATATACCCATATTCATCTGGACCAAGAGGATCTGTGGTTGAAACTTGACCAAGAGTTACATTAACAAACTCTTGCTTATTATAGCCTGCACTACTAGATATTGTGATAGGCAAAGAAAAAGTTTGGCCAGGAATGAAGCTTGCATTCGTATTGTAATTAAAGACTATGTCGTTGTATTGCCCAGGATTTAAATTGTCAACGAATTGTGAAGAAGTTAAAATACTAATCATCTCATTATTTGATTCTAATTCAATGTTTAAATCCTCTGCACGAACCGAGCCGCTATTCAATAATGATATTGCAATAGTTTGCTCTTGTTCATTAATTATAGTTGCAATTGGTTCAATCAATGGTGCACTCACAGTTATGGGAATGGAATACATATTATTCGAATTATTAGAAATTACATTTAGCTTTAGCTCTAGATTTGATGTCTCGTATGCATCATCAGAAATTTGTATTTGATAATTTGTACCATCGTTATTTTGATTAGATCCTATGCTTCCATAATTTGAAACTGCTTGTATGATTGTTGCAAAATTTGAGTTTGATGTTAGTGTCCCAACCACATTTTGCGCTGGATTATTATTGTAATTTGTAACAGGAATCTTGAAAGTTACTAAATTTCCTGGATAAATATTTTCCTGACCAATAAATAAAATATTTGAATCATCAGCTGCTAAAAAACTATCGTTTGAAACTTCGATAGTTCTTTGGAATGGCCTAAAATTTCTTTTTCTGATTGTGAGTATTATATCTTCAGAGCTTGAAACATCATCCCAGTGAAAATCAACAAAACCATCAATATCTGAAGTTTTTGATACATATATGATATCATTACCTTGTAGTAATGTTACTATCGCACCTTCAACTGAATTTCCATTGCCATCATTAACACCTATTACCATATTAGTTGTTCCTTGGTTAATAGATAAAGGATAATTAATTGAGAAATTTTTAGGAGTGTCAGTCCACAAATGAAGCGCAGGATCGCCAATTAAGTTGGTCCACGATATAAAAGTTTCTGTAATATTAGCTGGGTCAGAAGGGTATGTATTAAATAGAGCCAGATGTCCACTCGTAGTCACTGCTGAAGAATACTCTAAACTCTTAGAGAATATACCTTCGTATATGCCCATATCTACTATATTGTTGTAAGCTGTATGAGTCCCTGATGTAGCAACCCCAACTGCAGCAACTGCTCCTTTGGGTTGAGTGACAGAACCTGCCCTGACAAAATTTTCGCTGTCAGCATTACCATCAAAACCACCTGTACCACAAGTTAAACTTGTAACGAAAGGTGTTTCAAACCCGTTGTTGAAACCCGATGAATTAATGCCACTTGATCCATAAAATCCTCGGTAATTATAATATAGAATTCCTTCGTCAAATCTATCTTCAACCCAATCGTCATAATTACCTTGTCCATAATTTGTAGAAATATTTTCAAAACCATAATTTCCGAGAATATTTTCAATGTATTGATTGGTGATTATTGTTGATACTCCTGAATCTGATGGGTCTCCGACTAGGGCAGCACCTTCAAACCAACTTTCAGATTGATATATACCTTTCTCGTATTGAATTGTCTTATTGATTATATTGGCTAAATCGGAAGAATTTTCTGCAGATATTCTGCCAATTAATACATCAGCAAGTAAATCATTTCCATCAAGCTGAGTATAATCAAAGTCAGAAGAGCCGTTGTAGCCTCCATACCATCCTCCTCCTCCCCAATCGTGAAAATTACATGGTAAATCGTAGCTTCCCTCTGTGTCACCTATCAACCCTACCATTTCTGGAGGGTTGTCCCATGATTCTACTGCATCTTCTATAAAGTTTTTTATTTCTGATGCTGATGCATTATTTCCACCAACTTCTGATTCTGTAGCGGTATAAACAATATAACCTTGCTCATGTCTCCATTGAAATAGCTGTTGCGCGTACGAGTTATCACATGAATTTCCACCACAAATATACAAAATAGATGGATGTTGATAGTCTTCTTCTCTGCTAGATTCTTCAAAGTTTATAATCATATCAGAATATAATTGTTCAAATAATCTTGAACGCTTCATCTCCGCGTTATTACTAGACTCTCGATATGATTCTTTGGTTGCTATAATCTCAAGGTTTGTAAAAACCTCAAGCTCTTTTGTTCCTGCATTATAAGAATAAGGATAAACAATTATTGAAACTAATTCCATATTTCTTGCTTTCTTGCGATCTGAAACAGAGATTAAAGATTCAGGATAAGTATTATTGCTGTTATAAAATATTTCATTTTTTGTTAGTTTTTCTGCCGAATTTGGACCCTGGTGAGGGTAGATTACTACATCATCAATAGTATAAGAATCATGAACAACAACATCAAAGCTATAGTTTGCAGACGGATCCACAAGATATAAGCTACTATATGAAGGTATTTCTGGATATCCAATATCGGACGATGAAGATTGTTTGATGGGCAGTTTAAGATATCCTTCCTCTGTTTTTTCGTGAATTTGTTCAAGCTCAAATATGATTTTACCTTGTTCAAATTTAAAATTAGATACTTCTTTATTTGCAAAAATTAGACCTACTAATAACAAAATAACATTCATATAATTTTTTAAAACCATAATTATCTCCATTTTACAATTCAAAGTAAATTTATGCTAATTGTATCAAGCACTAAATAATTAATTTGTTACATAATGTAAGGGTTATAATTTACATTTGTGAAAAAAGATACTATTATCACTATTGACATTGGTGGAACTACTTTTGAATCAGCTATATTGAGCTATGATAAATTAGCTATTCTAGATATGTCTCCAAAAGATCAGGTAAGAAATTATTCCACCGCATCAGAGCTTCTTAAGGGAATATGTTTTCAAATTAATAGATTATTAAAAAAAAATAGTATTGATAAATCAAGAGTCAATGGTTTATCTGTTGCTTGTCCGGGTCCTTTAGATTCAAAAAATGGTATCATACTCGAAACTCCAAATTTGAAGTTATTCCAAAATTTTTCTTTAAAATTAAAATTACAACGATACTTTAATTGTGAGGTTTTGATTGAAAATGACGCCAATTTATTTGCGTTAGGAGAGTGGTCACAAGCTCACAAAAAAGAGGAGATTTTTGTTGGTATAACTTTGGGAACAGGATTAGGGTTTGGAGTTGTATTGAATGGAAAAATGCATCTGGGTAAAAATGGTATGGCAGCTGAATACGGTATCTCATCTTGTGAATGGGGTATTTGGGAAGACAAGGTCTGTCTAAAATATATTAAAAATAATATTGAAAAAATTTATGGACAAAAAATAAGTCCAAGAATAATTCAAAAATATGCTATTGATGGTGATCATAAAGCAAAAGAAATATTTAACGATTTTGGAAGAAATCTTGGCGTTGTCATAAGTCATGTCATAAATATGATTGACCCGGGAGTAATTGTAATTGGAGGTGGTCTATCAAAAGCATTTGCTATTTACAAGGAGGAAATGCTAAAATCTATAAGTGAAAACTCACCAATTTTCAGACAATTTCCATGTAAAGTTCAAGAAAGTAAATTTAAAAGTAAATCTCATATGGTGGGTGCTGCTATTAATTTGAAAACCAAATGAACGATACAAACTCTCTAAAGTCATTTTTACGATTTTTTAAGTTTGCAAGGAAATGGAGGTGTAAAATTTATTTAGCTACTACATACTCCGTTATTAATAAGCTTTTTGATATAGCTCCTGAAATACTTTTGGGTATAGCAGTTGATGTTGTTACAAGCTCGGACAATAACTTTTTAAATTTATTTGGTATACATGATTCAAAAGATCAGGTTATAACTTTAGCAATTCTAACATTCGGGATATGGGCTTTTGAATCTATTTTTCAATATTTATACATGGTAGGTTGGAGGAATATTGCTCAATCAATAGAGCATGATGTAAGGCGTGATTTATATTCAAACGTACAAAGCCTTGATATAAGATGGCATGAAAATCAAAAGCTAGGAAACATTACATCAATAATTAATGATGACGTCAATCAATTAGAAAGATTTATCAATAATGGTATCAATCAAATTGTCCAGATTATTGTATCGACAGTTTTGATTGGAGGGGTTTTCTTTTTGATTTCTCCACTTATAGCTACAATTATTCTAATTCCCATTCCAATTATTTTTTTTATATCAATGTTTTTTCAGAAAAACTTATCTCCAAAATATTTGGATGTTAGAAAATCTGTAGGAGATCTTAACTCATCTATTTTCAATAATTTACTTGGAATTATTACAATCAAAAGTTTTGCCTCAGAGGATAAGGAAATAGATAAGATTGAGGCTTTAAGTCATAAGTATTTGGATAAAAATAAGGGTGCTATAAGACTTAGCTCAGCTTTTGTTCCTATAGTTAGAATGGGAGTATTGAGTGGATTTCTTGCAACAATGGTTTTGGGAAGTTTGATGGCATTGAATAAGGAAATTAGTGCAGGTGAATTCGCTATGCTTCTATTTTTGACGCAAAGGTTTCTATGGCCTTTTACAAGTTTAGGTGAAATTGTTGATTTATTTGAAAGATCGATGGCGTCAACAAAGAGAATTTTAGACACAATTGATTTTATTCCTACTATTAAGGATGGACAGGAGGGAGGATTTTTAAAGTTTGATCAATCTATCTCATTTAATTCAGTTAACTTTTATTACAATAAGAAAAATACAATTTTTGATAGCATTAGTTTTTCAGTTGAAAAAAATAAAATTACAGCAATTGTTGGTCCTACCGGAGCTGGTAAGACAAGCTTGGTTAAGCTTTTGCTTCGATTCTACGATCCTCAATTAGGAGAAATTTTAATTGGTAATGAGAATATAAAAAATTTAAAGCTGAATCAGTTAAGGAAGAACATTGGTTTGGTTGGTCAAGATACTTTTCTTTTTGACGGAACAATCAAAGATAATATTATTTATCCATCAGAGAAAGCAGATATTGAAAATATGAAAAGGGCGGCAATTTTAAGTCAATCAATTGAGTTTATCGAAAGCTTTGATAAAGATTTCGAAACTATGATTGGGGAAAGAGGTGTCAAGTTATCTGGAGGTCAGAAACAAAGGCTTGCAATTGCTAGGGCTTTATATAAAAATCCTCCAATTTTAGTTTTTGACGAGGCAACATCTTCCATTGATAATCATACAGAGTCTTTGATTCAGAAATCTATGAAAGATATTTGTAAAAACAGAACAGCTTTAGTAATAGCCCATCGATTATCAACAATTAGATACGCTGATAAAATTATTGTCATTGATGATGGAAAAGTTGCAGAACAAGGTAATCACGAAGATTTAATATTAGAAGAAGGGCTGTACAAAAAACTTTGGGACATTCAAACGGGTGTTGTTCTAGATTAATTTTCAAAAATAGCACTGTCATTTTTGAATGATTTAAATTCCAAATAATTACCAGAAGGATCTTTTATAAAAAATGTTGACTGTTCTCCTTTTTGGTTTTTGAATCGTCTGTAGGGTTCTACAATAAAATTGATATTTAAATTTATAAGTCTATTTTTTAGATTGTTCCAATCGCTTTCACGCAGTATAATTCCGAAATGTCTAATAGGAATTTTTTTGGAGTCTACGTCATTTTTTTGCGAACTTTGTTTTTCAATTGATAAATGAGCGCTTATTTGGTGGCCAAAAAAATTAAAATCAATCCATGTTTTAGATTCTCTACCAACTTTACAACCTAGAAATTTGACATACCATACTTTAGATTCGGTTATGTCATTAACAGGAAAAGCAAGATGAAATGGTCTTAGGCTTTTGGATTTCATTTGGATAGTTTAAAAAAGGGAGGTCTTTAAACCTCCCTTTTTTTGATAAGTTGACTTACTATTTAATTTTAATAGTTTTCATCTTTTCTGAAACACTTATCTCTTTTGGGATTATTATTTCTAAAATTCCATTTTCTAGTTTTGACTCTATTCCGCTTGACTTAATATTATCAGGTAAACTGAATTTATTTGAGAAACAAGTATTATTAAAATCACTATAATATGAATCATTTTGTTGTGAGATATCATTCTTGGCTGAAACATATAGATTTTTACTATCTGTTTTAACTTTTATTTCTTCTTTTTTTAAGCCGGGAACTTCATACAGAACGATGAAATTGTCTTCATTCTCAATAATGTTATATTTTGGTGACCAACTTTTTGGCTCACTAAAACTTGTTAAAAAATTATCAAAAATTGAATCAACAGCATTGTATACTGATGGGTTGCTTTTTACTTTTATTAAGTTCATAATTATCTCCTTTTGTTGTTAATAAACTCATAACAAATAATTCAATAATCAGACCAAAAGAAAAAAAGCAGAAAAAAGATGACAAAAAGTCACTATATATGACAATATGTCTTTTAAATTTTAGATCTTAAGTATTCACACCTATCTTCGAACGATTTTTGTGAGCTTGATATTAAGCCCTTGACTCCAAAATCTGAAACAGTATATGATGCAGTTACCGTTGCGTGAATCATTGCTTCTCTAAGATTATTCTCTCCATTTTTAGAAAAGTACCCTACTAGCCCGCCAGCGAAGCTATCCCCGGCACCTGTTGGATCAAACAAATTAATCTTATCATAAACAGGCACATTAATTTTGGTATTATTTGTTGCCAAGAAAGCCCCTTTAGATCCTTTTTTAATTATGACAATTTCAGGTCCTGATGAAAGTAATATTTCAGCAATCTTTTCTAGATCTGTTTCATCTGTAAGTTCCATAGCTTCTTCGTCATTAAGTAAAAAAATATTACTTTTTTTTATGACGTTCCACAGACCTTTTTTATCAAGATTTATCCATAGATTCATTGTATCGCTAACAACTCTCTTTTTATTCTTAACTTGCTTAATCACATCAAGTTGAAGGGATGGCTGGATGTTACCTAAATATAAATAGTCAGTATCTAAGGATTCAGGCAAGGTTGGCGAATAATTATCAAAGACACCAAGGTTGGTATATATTGTTTCTCTTATTGAATAATCATCTGAGTATCTTCCTCCCCAGTTAAAGGTTTGACCATCTTTCCTAGATACAAGGTCTGTATTAATGTTATATCTTCTGAATAAATCCCAGCCCTCTTTCGGAAAATCATTTCCAACAATTCCAATTAGATTAATTGGATTATATTTTGATGCTGCAATAGAGAAAAATGTTGCTGAACCTCCAAGAATATTCTTTTGCGAACCCTTAGGCGTATGAAGCTCATCAATAGCAATCGATCCTACAGTTAGTATTTTATTTTTCATATTTTACTTAAGTTAATTAGATATATATTATAAGGACTATTTGAACTATTTTTAAACCAAAAAAATTTGAGGAATAAATGAAAAATTTAATAATAGCTCTACTTTCAATTAACATAATTTTATTTTACAGTTGTCAAAAATCAAATGAAGGAGATTATGCAATGAATCTTATTAATTCTGTTAAAGAAATTCCATTAGAGGATTTTTTTAGAAATCCAGAAATGTCATCATTTCAATTATCTCCTAATGGTAAATATATATCTTATATGAAACCTTGGGAAGATGGAAATAGAATGATGAATGTTTATATAAGAGAAATTGACTCTGATAACGAAATCAGATTAACGTCAGCTTCAGAGAGAAGTCTCTATGGTTATGGTTGGCTAAACGATGAGAGAATTGCTTATGTACAAGATAAGGGAGGGGATGAGAACATCCATATTTATGCAGTAAATATTGATGGTAAAAATAATATTGATTTAACTCCATTTGAAAATATACAAGCAAGAATTACAGATAATTTAGAGGATGATCCAAATTTTATTTTGGTTGCGATTAACAAAAGAAATGCAAGAATTCATGATGTTTATCGTCTTAATGTTAATAGTGGTGAAATGCAAATGATTGCAGAAAACCCGGGTAATATTTCTGGATGGATGACTGATAATGATGGCAAATTGCGAATTGCAACAACCTCCGATGGAGTAAATTCAAGCCTTCTTTATAGAGAGTCCGAGTCAGACGAATTTAAATCTATTTTAACTACGAATTTTAAAGAATCTGTATCTCCACTATACTTCACTTTTGATAATAAAGAATTATATGTTTCTTCTAACAGAGGAAGAGATAAAAGCGCAATATTTAAATTTGATTTAAATCAGGCAAAAGAATATGAATTAATTTTTGAAAACGATGAGGTAGATGTTTATGGCCTCATGCGGTCTAAGAAACGAAAAAAAATTACTGGTGTTTCTTACACAACTGATAAAAGACAGACACACTTTTTTGATGAATGGAGAGAAAGTTTGCAAAAAAAACTGGAGTCCAAGTTAGAAGGATTTGAAGTTGCGTTAACAGATTTTAGTAAGGATGAAACTAAAGCAATTGTTATAACATATAGTGATCGATCAAGAGGAACCTACTATTATTATGACATTAAACAAGACAACCTGATCAAGTTGGCTGACTTAAGTCCATGGTTAAATGAAAAAGATATGGCTTTCATGACTCCAATATCTTACAAGTCTCGAGATGGCTTGACAATTCCTGGATATTTGACTTTACCTTTAAATTATAAAAAAAATGAAAAAATACCAGTAATTATAAATCCTCACGGTGGCCCTTGGGCAAGAGATAATTGGGGGTTTGACTCACAAGTTCAGTTCTTAGCAAATAGGGGATATGCAGTACTTCAAATGAACTTCCGCGGAAGTGTTGGATATGGAAGAGATTTTTGGGAGGCAAGTTTTAAGCAATGGGGGAAAACTATGCAAGATGATATAACTGACGGGGTGAATTGGCTTATTGATGAAGGTATTGCAGATCCTGATAGAATTGGAATATATGGAGCATCTTATGGTGGTTATGCGACTTTAGCTGGATTAGCCTTTACACCAGACTTGTATGCTTGCGGGGTAGACTATGTCGGAGTTTCAAATATTTTTACACTTCTTGAAACTTTACCTCCATATTGGGAATTAGGAAGACAAATGATGTATGAGATGATTGGTAATCCTGAAACTGAGGAAGAGCTACTTAGAGCAGCATCTCCATTATTCCATATTGATAAAATAAAAGCACCTCTTTTCGTTGCTCAAGGCGCAAACGATCCAAGAGTTAAACAAGCTGAATCTGACCAGATTGTAAATGCTCTTAAACTTAAGGGAATCGACGTTCCTTATATGTTGAAAGAAGATGAAGGCCATGGTTTTTACAATGAATCAAATCAATTTGATTTTTACAGAGAAATGATAACTTTTTTAAATAAACATTTGAAGAAATAAGTTCAAATAATATGGTTTCTAATAAAAGTAATATTTTTTTGGTTTTTTTAACGATAATTTTAGCACAAAACCCAATCGATTTATATATTAATAGTTCCCATAACCATGAACTTATAGGTACAATTGAGGATGGAGTAGAAAAACCAAGAGATTTAGATTTCCATCCAATTATTAATAATCAATTATGGGTATTGAATCAGGGTGAAGATGCCTACCAAAATAATAGTCAAATTATAACAAGCCATTGTTTGCCAGTAAATATGAATTTGATTTTTACTATTTATGATTCTGATGATGACGGTATTTGTTGCGATAGCGGTGAAGGTTCTTATCTTGTTTCTGATTGTAATAATATTTACGCTTCAGGAGGAGAATATGAATCTAGCGAATCAACTTCATTTTTCATAGAGTCTTCGTGCCCGAATTCTTGTGCAGAAAATGAATCTTCAATCGAAGTGATAATCAATACTGATGATTGGGCAAAAGAAATTTCTTGGCAGTTGACAGACTTTTCAGAAAGTATAATATATGCTAAAAAGCTTGAGCCAGGAGGTAGTACAGTGATATACAGTGATGCGGGGGAATCGAATCAAACATCAGAGTATAGAAAAGATTCTTATTCAAGACATTTTATGAATACAGCAAGCGCATTAGCATTTGATAATCAGGGTTTTTTCGCTAACACTCTTGAGTGTAAAGATGCAAATAATAATATTAATGGTTTCTTTAGTGGACCAACTTTATGGGATTCTAACCTTTCTCAGTATGCTATTATAAATCAGAATGGACCTTTACTAGGAAGTCATTTAGATATGATTCATCAAAGCCCTTTTTCAATGGGAATAGATTATGCAGGTACTGGAAATGTTTATTGGGTTTTTGATGGGTATCACTCGTCAATTGTTAGGTATGATTTTTCTAATCCACATGAACCAGGAGGACATGATCATTCCGATGGCAAAGTGTGGAGATATGATGATATTGAGATAAATATGCATGATGGTGTTTCCAGTCATCTAGTATTTGATGACAATACCGGTCTGCTTTATATTGCGGATACAGGTAACCAGAGAATATTGATTTTTGATACTTTTTCAGGTAATTATCTAGAAGAGCTTAATCCTTATGGAGAATCTCTTGAACAATATTGGCTTATGGAGAATGCGTCGTGGGATATTTATATTGAACAGGGACTTTTAAAGCCTTCAGGAATTGACTTTTATAACAATCGCCTTGTTGTAAGTGACTATGAATCTGGGTACATACACATCTATGATACATCATCATATAACCCGCAAGAAATTGGTGTAATCGATACTGGTTATCAAAATAGTATAATGGGAGTAAAAATTGGTCCAGACAGAAAAATTTGGTACGTTAATCACTCAGAAAACTCAGTTCATCGAATAGATCATAACATGATAATTGGTGATATTAACGTTGATGAAACATTAAACGTTTTAGATGTTGTAGGTTTAGTGAGTTATTTAACAAACAATATCAACTTTAATAATCAACAAATGATTTTAGCAGATTTAAATTTTGATAATGAGCTAAATGTTCTTGATGTTGTTACTTTAGTTAATATAATTATTGATTTAGACTGATTTAATATTTTATTTTGGGAAAGTTGCTTTTACTTTTTTCACTAGAACGTGTGATGAGCTTGAAGTCTTTTATACTACCTGTTCTATCAAAGCTAAATATAACTGGCTCGCACCAACCAACTTCAGTTTTAATAATTTGACTTGCATCATACTTTAAAAGTTCCATGATTATTGATCTAATACTATTTCCATGAGCTGCAAGAATTATATTTTTACCTTCAAGAAGATGTGGTCTTATTATAGAATTAAAGTAAGGTACAGTTCTGTTAAAAGTCATTTTAAGTGATTCTCCATTTGGTGGAGGTACATCGAAGCTCCTTCTCCATATTTGAACTTGCTCTTTTCCAAATTTTTTAGAGGCTTCATCTTTGTTTTGGCTCACTAAATCACCATAATCACGCTCATTTAATGCCTCATTTTTAATGACTTTCAAACTTTTACCAAGATTTGAGAGAATTATATCTAATGTTTTCTGAGCTCTAATAAGGTTGGAAGTAAAAGCCATATCAAATTTATAATTTGACAACAAGACTGATGCTTCTTTAGCTTGTTCTCTTCCAAGCGGAGTCAAATCTACATCTTTCCAACCAGTAAACCGATTTTCAAGATTATATATTGACTGACCATGCCTTACTAGATATAAATTACTGTTTATATTTATTTTCATAATTACCAAAAGTTATTTAATTAACTAAAGAATTAAAAATATTTAATATTATTTTTTTAAATTAAATAATGAATATTATTTTAGTTTTAAAGCTTATTCACCAATTTAACAGAATTATTTAATTTAAAATGAAAATTAAGAACGATTTATTGTTTAAAATTTCTTTCATTTTGATGGGTGTTTCTATTTTATTTTTTGGATTTTGTTGGCTATTTTCAGATCAACCTTGGTTACTTGATAAAAAAGCTAACCTAATTCGTTTAGAGATAGAATCATTTGATGATTTATTTCATTCAAGCAATCAAAATTTATCTGATTATTTAACTCAAATCTATAGATTTTTTGGTTTATGGGTTTTAATAATTGGGTTATTTATAATAGCGTTTTCAATTGGCACCATATCTGAATCAAGAAAAGTTAGGGTAAGATTATTGGTTGTTGTTGGGATTCTAATTTTCATAAGCTCAATATTAGGCTATGTTTGGATACCAGATTCGCCATTTATATATTTGAGTTGGTGTATGGTTTTCATTTATTTAATAGGAATTCATTCTCACAAAAATTATAAAATAAGAGGTTAATATGGAATATCGTAAATTAGGAAACTCTGGCCTTAAAATTAGCGAATTATCTTACGGTTCGTGGGTTACTTTTGTAAATCAATTAAATCAAAAAAGTGCAATGGATTGTATGTCTTATGCTTACGATCAAGGCGTTAATTTTTTCGATAATGCAGAGGCATATGCTTCTGGAGAATCAGAGATTTTGATGGGTAAGATTTTAAAAAAGTTGGGTTGGGGAAGAGATACATTTATCATTTCTAGTAAAGTTTTCTGGGGCGGAGAATTGCCAACACAGAGAGGCTTATCAAAGAAGCATATACATGATGCATGTAATGCTGCATTGACTAGACTTCAGTTAGATTATCTTGATTTGTTTTTTTGCCATAGACCAGATCCAGATACACCAATAATCGAGACGGTGAGAGCTATGAATGATTTAATCATTCAGGGAAAAATTTTGTACTGGGGGACGTCTGAGTGGAGCGCAAAAGATATAACTATAGCGCACAAAGAGGCTGTCAAGCATAATCTTGTAGGACCTTTGATGGAGCAACCCCAATATAATATAATTCACCGTGAGAGATTTGAAAAAGAATATAAGACTCTATATAAGAAATACGGAATGGGAACAACGATATGGTCTCCTTTGGCCTCGGGAATATTAACAGGAAAATACAATAAATCAATTCCTCAAAAATCAAGATTTAAAGTCAAAGGTTATGAGTGGCTTTCAGATTCAGTACAAGATGTGGATTTAAAAAAAGTAGATAAACTTGTTAAGATTTCTAAAAATCTTAATTTAAAACCATCTCAACTAGCAATTCAATGGTGCTTAAAAAATCAAAATGTTTCAACCGTAATACTGGGTGCTTCAAAATTATCTCAGCTCAAAGAAAACATCAAATCTAATCAATTTAAAGCTTTACTAACTGATGAAATAATGGATGAAATTAATAATGTATAGGTATGAATATTATGATAAATATAATAATGTATTTTTTTTTTGTATTAATTGTATCTTGCGACTCAAAGCTAGTAATTATGAAAAGTAAAAATATTTTAGGTACTGAGCTTAATTTGTGTTGTAACGATCCCATAACAGGTTTTTATAGAACTGGATACTGTGAGACAGGAGAAAGAGACTATGGAACACACACAGTATGTGCGATTATAACTGAGGAATTTTTAAACTTTTCATTAGGTAGGGGTAATGATTTAATATCAGAACGAAAAGAATTTAATTTCCCAGGATTAAAGCCGGGTGATAAATGGTGTCTATGTGCAATTCGATGGAAAGAGGCTTATGATAATGGAGTTGCACCAAAAATTTTAGCCAAATCCACGCATGAAAAAACTTTAGATATTATTGATAGAGAATCTTTGATAAAAATGTCAACTGATATTTAAAAGATAGGCTAGCTGAAGAATTTTTTAATTTTTTTATCAAATTCAGACTTATAATAATCAAATATTTCTTTTGGAGATAACTTTTTATTTTTCTCGCTAATATTCTTATTTGATTCTTGTCTACGAGCCATTGTAGATGAGAGTTCATCAATTAAGTTAGGGTCTTTCTCAATTATACTTTTCAAAGCTTCTCTAGGAATTTCCATACATTCTAAATGATTTATCGCTTTTACTGTCGCAGATCTTTTATCTCCAGTTAAAAGAGAAAATTCGCCAAAAGTATCACCTGGAGATAATAAGCCAAGCTTTATTTCTGACCCATCTTTTTGTATTGATACTCGTGCATTCCCAGAGATAATTAAAAACAACGAATCACCGTCTTCTTTTTCATTTACAATACTTTCGTTGGGGTCAAATGTTCGAATTAATGAATTTGAAATAAGCAAATTGATATCTGTTTCACTGAAATTTTGAAAAATATCTACTTTTTGAACTTGGTCGTAGTAAGTAACATTTTTAAGTTGAATCTGATCGAGTTGTCCCCTTTTAGAAACCTGCCATTGTAATGAGGTTTGAGAAATACCTACTTTTGCAAGACTTTCGGTAACACTCTTAAAAAGATGGTCTCGCCCAAAATAACTAAACTCATAGCTTTTCCACCATACTCTAATATTGTACTTAAATGGCTCAGAAGTTGCATCAGCTAGGTATGCTCTAGGTGCTGGGTCTTTTACAATATTTTTTACAGTTTGCATTCCATGAAGCAGTTGCCTTTGTACTAAATTTGGCGGTAAAGTACTGTTAATTGAAATCCAATAATTACTAGAATAAACTTCTCCGGGTTTTGAAAAATTATGGATTATCATATTTCCACAACGATTATTTGGAACAACTATCATACTGTCATTACGAGATAACAGTCTTGTAGTTCTCCAAGTAATATCAATCACTTTACCAAGATATTTTCCATTTTCTATTTCTATCCAATCACCAATATTGTAAGGACGCTCTATTGATAGAGAAATCCCATTAATTACATCTGCTATAAAATCTTTCATTGCAAATCCAATCACGGTTGCAAATAGACCGGTTGAAACTAAGATACTTGTAACAGGCTTTTGAAATATGTATCCAACAATGAAAGCCAAAACTAATAAATAAATTATAAGCGAAATAAAATTTTGAAGAAGTTTAGGTGCTTTTTCTCCTGTCTTATCGACAAATCTCTGCCCCCAGAAAAATAATGATAAAAATCTATTAAAAAACCAAGTAAATGATAGCAAAATTAGAGTCGATGTAATCGATGAGGAGTCTTCGATATCAAATGCTTTCATAATAAAGCTAAATAAAATAATTATTACTGGAAAAATCACAATGTCTATTGCTAATAGAAGCTGTGTTCTTTTTCTAATTTTTTTTAGTTGACTTATTCTCCTTGATATAAAAAAAATGAGTGATAAACCTATTACTACAAAAATCATCATCAAAATTGAACCATCATCTTGTGAAAGTTCCGTATAAATTTTAAGCCAAAAATCACTCATTATAATTTCCTTCAAGAATTGGTTTCATTTGTTGATTAAATTTATTTTCAAACGCCTCATAATACCAGTTAATTTCATAATAATACTGAGCAATTTCACGATCTATAAACAATTCATTGTTTATCAAAGATTCTGTTGATGGAAAAATAATTTCAAGACCTGTCTTGAATGAATTAATATCTAATCTTAAGTCAGGGTTTAACTTTAATATTTTTTTTAAAATTATAGTCTCATATAATCTTTTGAGATGTTTGTCTTTAGATATAAGAATGGCATTACCATTTACTTGATTCTTTTGATAAAGTAATTGTTTAAATTCTTTGCTAAAGCTTGATTCAGTACTAATAGCATCAACACTAAAAGAAGGCCTTACAAAGGGTTTCTTAGAATTTTTATCATCAAGGAACTTCAAGACTAATACTTTGGAGTGCTCACTATCAAAAATGTTGTAATCATTTAATACTTCTAGTAGTGATTGTACTCCTTCGTTATGACTTGGAAAAATAATTTTCTCTGGATTTATATATTTAAAGTAATCTTCTCTTTCGATTATTTCATAAATCATTCTTCTTACAAGAATATCCTCGCCTGGTAAAATATTTTTGTCAAGTAAATTTTTTGTCAGCTCACTAATTTCTTCATTATTACTGGCATTTTTTGTTCTGTAATTAATCATTATCTCATTTATTTTTTCACTTTTTTTGATAAAAGATAAATCAAAAATATCGTCGTCTTTTAATCTGTAACTATTTGGGAAAAGCTCGTTTCCAAAAGAGTCAAAAAGATGTGAGTTTTGAGGAATGACTCGACTAAAACTTTTATTTTCAGTTGATATAATATGTGGTGTTAGCACAATGATAACTTCTTTTTTTAAATTATTTTTACCTTCATTAGAAAAAAATCTTCCTAAAAACGGAATATCGGATATTATAGGTACTCCGCCCTTGCTATCATATTTTTTATCGCTTATCAAGCCTCCAATAATAAATGGATTATTGTTTTCAACCCTTACAAAGGTTTCAACTTTACGATTATTAATAATTGGTGTTATTAAAATACCATCTTCGTTATAAGATAAGTTTTCAGGGTCAGTTATTATTGTTTCAACCTGCATTAGTATTTCATTTGAAGTAGAGCTAATTCTCGGCCTAATATTAAGTATTATTCCTGTTGGGACATATTCGATATCTTCGGAGGTATATGTTGTGCTTGAAGTTGTACGAGTTATTGGTATATTTTGCCCAATTTGTATTCTTGCTTGGCGACCGTCCATTACCATAACTGAAGGTTTTGATAAAATTTCTCCACTTGATGAATTTAGAATTGCTTCAAGATTCGCATTAAACATACTTTGAAGTAAAAGTCCATCAGAGTCAGTTAAGCCCGCATCTGAGTACTCAAATGATAAACCTGAAATAACTTCAGTTCCGCTATCACTAGATTTATCTGGTGTTGAAATTGTATAGTTTTCTCCTTGTCCCGATAAATTTATACCTAACTCTGCTAGCTCATCACTGTTTATCTCTATAACCAAAGCCTCAATCATAATTTGCGAAGCAGGGACATCAATTTTATTTTTTAGAAAATCTAGTAAGTTTATAAAATCGGATTCCTTTCCGTTATCAAAGCAGACCATAATCTTTTCTGGAGGATTTCCAGAAATAATATTTGGCATTGAACTACCGCCTAAATAAGAAGACATACCTTCAAGGCCAGAAGTTGATTCTCCATCATAAATGCCCGAATCTAAAAATTCTGATTCAGTTGATGGAAACTTTATTATTGAAATACCTGAAACAAGATTATCAAAATCTTCAAATATATCAACTTTGGGAATGTAGTTGCTTTGTTCATCTTTAGTGTAATCAACAATACTATATCCCAAACCTTTCAGCATTGCAAGCGCATCGGTAGATTTAATATGGTTCAGAGATATTGATTTACAATTATCGTAAGGACTTGTTAAACAAACACAAAACGTTAGTATTAGTAAAGTTAATTTTCTCATAATTAGCAAATAATATAAGAAAAAGATTACCTATAAAAAAACCCTCAAATGAGGGTTTTTTCAATAATTAAAAAAAAAGAAAAAATTACTTAGATTTTTTTAAGTTTGACTTAGCTTTCCTGCTTGGTCTTTTCGATTTAATGCTTTTGTTATCTTCAAGACCTTTTACACCGTTTAAAATCGCGATTAATTTTTCTTTNTCCTTGGAACTTAAATTNGAAAATTTNCCAGCGATNGCTTTNTCTATTANNTCAACATCAGATTTATTNAGTTTAAATTCAACATTCTTTGATGGTTTTATNTTCTTTTTTGACGCAGTTCTTGCTTCTATTGTNAGGCTTGACATGATAAAAATAACAGCTAACATTATTATTGAATATTTTTTCATTATAATCTCCTTAATATTTTTTGTGATANTAATNTATACANTTGTAAATTAATAAAAAGTGATGTTAATCAAAAATCAATTATGATAAAATATANCTCNGCAAAAAAAGCTCATNTTAATTCAATTNANNAGTACAATGANAATTATNGTAAGTCTTTAGAAGATAATGATCAATTTTGGTCTGAGAAAGCAAAACAGATNAGTTGGTACAAAAAATGGAATGNAGTATCGGATAATAATTTTAAAAAAGCAAAAATATCNTGGTACAAAGGTGCGAAACTAAATGTTACATATAACTGNATTGACAGACATATTGAAAATGGATTTGGTGATTCTACAGCTATTTTGTGGCAGGGTAACGATCNNNATGAATCTTTAGAAATNACATACAATGAACTNTTAGANAAAGTAAGTTCATTCNCAAATGTTTTAAAAAGTCATGGGATTAAAAAAGGAGACAGAGTCTGTATTTACATGCAGATGATTCCTGAATTATCAATCGCAATGTTAGCTTGNGCTAGAATTGGAGCAGTTCACTCAATAGTTTTTGGAGCATTTTCAGCAGATTCCCTCAAACAAAGAATTAATGATTCTCAATGTGTAGCTGTTATTACTCAAGATNCAGGTGTTCGNGGATTCAAAAAAGATATTCCAATGAAAGAAAATGTTGATCAAGCACTAAAAAATTGTCCATCGGTAATTAAAAACTTCATTGTNAAAAGAACAGGAGCTAAAATNAATTTTATTGATAATAGNGATTTTTGGTGGCACGAAGAAATAAAAAAAGTATCAATATNTTGCGAACCAGAAATAATGGACTCAGAAGATCCATTATTCATATTATACACTTCAGGNTCAACTGGAAAACCTAAAGGTGTTTTACANACTTCAGGTGGTTATTTAGTTTATGCTGCTTATACACACAAAATAATATTTGATTATCAAAAAAATGATATATATTGGTGTACNGCAGATATTGGTTGGATTACAGGTCATTCATACATCATATATGGGCCNCTTTGCAATGGAGCTACTACACTAATGTTTGAGGGTGTTCCTAATTACCCTGATTATGGACGNTTTTGGGAAATAGTNGAAAAATATAAGGTAAATATTTTTTATACTGCTCCAACCGCGNTAAGAGCATTGATGAAAGAAGGCGATGAATTTGTGAANAAATATGATCGAAGTTCTTTAAAATTACTTGGCTCTGTTGGAGAAACAATCAAAAAACCAGANTGGGATTGGTACAACGAAGTAGTTGGAGAAAAAAAATGTCCAATTGTTGATACATGGTGGCAGACAGAAACAGGTGGNATTCTAATTTCTCCTTTACCAGCTATTACACATTTAAAGCCAGGATCTGCAACTAAACCTTTTTTTGGTATAAATCCCGCATTAATCGATGACAATGGAAAAGAATTAGTTGGCAATCCTGCACAAGGTTATCTTGTTATNAAGCAGTCNTGGCCTGGTCAAATGCGTACGGTATATGGCAATCACAANAGATTTTANGAAACATATTTTTCNCAATTTAAAGGTTATTATTTTACTGGTGATGGAGCAAAAAGAGATAAAGATGGATACTANTGGATTACAGGAAGAGTAGATGACGTTCTNAACGTATCTGGNCATAGACTNGGAACCGCAGAAATNGAGGGTGCTATTGGGNCATGTGCAGCAGTTGCAGAAGCAGCAGTNGTTGGTTATCCGCATGAAATTAAAGGAGAAGGCATTTATGCTTTTGTTACNTTAATGACAGGNATAGAAGANTCAGATGNTATATGCTTAGAAATAAATAAAAAAGTTAAACAAATTATCGGACCACATGCCAAACNTGANAAGATTCAGTTTTCANATAGNTTACCTAAAACNCGATCTGGAAAAATTATGAGACGAATNTTAAGAAAAATTGCAAATAGTGANATTGAGAACTTAGGAGATTTATCTACATTAGCAGAATCNGGCATAGTANAAAANTTGGTTAAAGATAGAATAAGATAATATTAAAAGAAACNAAAATTNAATGTGGGCCCTCCAGGACTCGAACCTGGGACCAACGGATTATGAGTCCGCTGCTCTAACCAACTGAGCTAAGGGCCCTAATAGAAACTAAATTTATTATTAGTTTATATCATTCTATAGANTTATTTCAATTTTTTCACAAATAAATTATTTATTATCCATCTCCCNTTAATAAACATAGCATGAAAATTTAATTTAATTTTATCGTCATNATTCTCAAAAATGGTATCAACCTTATAAATCTTTTTAGTATTAAANACAGACATTATTTTTGGAGTNATTTTCTTNATTTTTAGTGTTTGTATATCGANATTACTTTTTTTTAATTGCTTTAAAATAATTCTAATATTCTTGTTATAATTTTTTTTATATAAATTGTATTCTNNTNNTATATTTTTCTTAATTTGTGTTCTTTTATTAGAATCNCCTTTGAAATTAATTAGAAGATATTTTTCATATTCTTGCTTAGTAGCCATCATTNTTTTTAANGTTTTTAAATCNNTAGTTTCTAATAGAAANACAATCTCTTTTACCAATTTTTTAAATCTTTTAGAATCGATTTTTTTAGGGTTTCCTTTAGGAGATTTTTTAGATTTTTNTGTTAATTCGTGAATGTTTTCATTTAGNGCATCNTTTTCTATGAAATCGTAAAANGAAATATTTTTTATAAATANAACTTCACCTGTTTTTACTGATAAAATTTTTATGCTTAATAAATTTTCTTTTGATTGCTTTGTAATNTGTCCAATGATTATAGCGTCAACACTTAATAGGTTTCCAATTTCATTGATAGATGATTTAANTAATCCAGAGTTGTTAAGTTTTTGTTGTTCAATAACGTATGANAAATGATCTCTTTCAATTATTNTGAATTCATTTTTTAAAAATAGGTTAAATGTAAATTCGTCAGTAACAAAACTTGCTATCGTTTTTGCATCCAAAGCANTAGCCTCAAAATCCATTATAGCAATCTTTTTAATTAAANTTTTATCTATTTCATCAACAATTGATTGAGCGAGNTCGTCAAGTTTAATAATTAAATTATTTTTATTTTGTTTTTTGACNTTATTTAAATCTCTGTCATTTAAAGAGCATGAAAAAAGCGTAAAAAATAGNAAAAATAATTTTATATAATTNAAATACATCTANATTCCTTGTCTTGAAAATTGAGCACTGTAACCAGGAAGTGTATATAAAACACCGTTAATGTTTTCACANATGTTATTATTAATTAAACCCGAATCAAGTTCCAGCTCTANGCAGGANTCATCNACTANATTGAATCTTGGACTATTATAATTAAATCTCCACAGTCCTTTAAGATTATTTAATCTNTCATCAGAATAAATTCCTGTCCATGTTTCGCCATTGNTTTGGCAAGAAGTAAAAGTTAAAAANTGAGGATCNGAACATCCACTTGAGGAATTNATTTTTGACAAATTAGTTGCATGAAATTCAATTTCAGTTTGCGGAAGAGCAAAGTTCCAAAATCTTATTTCATCAATTAGGCCAACCCANAAATTATNAGCATATGTTTGTGATGAATTTACTCTTGCTCCTATNANCAAGTTAGNATTCCCGAAATTAATGGAAGTTGGATCAGATATGTAAAGTTCTTGTTCGTTTATGAATACTTTTATAACTGAGGTATTTGANCCATCTTCAGATTTATCAGATGTAACAGTTATCAAATTAAAAGATACTGTAGACCAATTCAANTCATCGCTAANTATAGTATTTTGGGCTACTCCATTTATATAAATNTCAATAGCGTTATTAANACTTGTATTTCTTAAAAGCCCCAGNTCNAGAGAGTTGTCTGACTCATTAATTANTGAAAATAGAACTTTAGCATTATTTGTATTATCTACCATCCCTGAAACCAAGATTTGTANACTAAAATCATTATCTAAAAAACTTATAACATCCGAGTTTTGAAATTCTATCCANGATCCTCCACGAAGAATAACTGATTTATATNAATTGTTTTCAGTNAGAAGATCAGTACAATTAAAAAAGAATATAATTATGAGGATTGTAANTCTNNTCATAGCTTGGTTCTACACGTTAAAGTTTNACTATCAATAAAATTTCCATAAATATTATTAANTCTGAGTTTGTAATACCAGGTTTTACCCTGGCCTATATCGTTATAATCATTGAAGNTTACCAANAGTGGACTTGTTGACTCAATAATAAAGCTGGATTCATCACCTCCAATGATAAAATCTGCTTGATCACTCCTCCATATTTCAAANCTATAGAAATCATCATAATTATAATCCTGCCAGAAAATTGATATTTTATTTGAATAAATTTCATTGAACAGNTNTTCGCTAGATTGAAAATTTATTTGATATCCTTGNGAACTTCCGATNACATTAACTGATTCAACAGAACCAANTATGTTGCTTACCATGTAGCTGTATCTATAATTATTAGAGGAATCAATTAANTTTATAACATAATAATAGTTAAAGCTTGTGTTTATTGATGTATCAACGNAACTATTTAAACTTCCATTNCCCTGNTTAACTANGTTCCAAATACNTGTATCTGGGGTACCGTTTGNATCATTTANAANCGGAACTGATGATGANGGGTCGAGTTCAGATCGATAAACTANAGTCTGTTGGATATCAGAGTCAGAACTNCGNGACCAAGTTAATGTATTAGATTGGCTTGAAGCTTGAATNGCTAAATCNGTTNTANCNGATATTGGCCTCGTAAATACATCAATTTCTCCTTCTAAGATATCATTTATNTTGAGTTTAATATTTTTAAAATCATTAATACTCATTGGAACAATNTATGACGTATCATTTTTATTTGNAGANGAAAATAGCACNGANCCTTCGGAGTCTAAAATNGCATAATTAATATTATTATTATCGTTTTTTCTCCAATTTACTAATGCNGANTATTTATTTTGNCCTGAATTTGAAGACTGAAAAAAAGATGTATAANTAATANTATCTGAGTCATTTGANATATATGGATTTTCATCTTCGCAACCAGTTAATAGAAATAATATCAAAATCATTATTGAGTATTTTTTATTTGATTCCATTTATCTGTTTTTGTAGAGTATTAATTTTATTTATAATCTTAACGGTATCATCATTATCGCTGGATACTTTTAATGAAGCTCTCATCAATTCTATTTTTTGACTGTAAAATCTTTTCTTCATTCTAGAAATACATTCTTTTGCCATTTTTAAGCTTAGATTTTTTTCATCCATCTCGAATATTAAATCTATTAAATGTTTTTTTTCATTTTTATTTTTGATCAGACTAATCGCAGAATCTGAATCCAAGTATTGTTCGGAGCTCAAATGGATAAAAATGGATTCATAGATATTTGCGTTATTATTATTTTGGAACCAAGATTTTTCCAAATTTTCTGAAATGAACAAACGAATTTCTTTTTTTTTGGTAAAACATAATTTTATTACATCATCATCGAGTTTATTGTTTAATTTAGATTTCAATTCTGGTTCTAAATTTTGAGAATCTTTCGATGAAGAACTCTTATTTTCGATGCTTCTAAATAACCTTAGAATACTATCATTAGTTACATTTGTTAGCTCTGATAGTCTGTTGATTTGCAATTCTTGATATACGGGGTCATTTATTTCTTTGATCTGGTTAAGACATTCATTTATAAATTTAGTAATACCTATTTTTGAATCTTTAATATTATTTTCATCGTTCATATTCATACTATCATAATATTTAAAATGAAAGTCAAGTACATCGAGACTATTTATTATTTTGCTCCTTATTCTTTCAATACTATCCCTTGAAGACCATTCATCAGGATCCATTGCCTTACCATCACTACTCTTTGGTATTTCAACAATTTTCGTATCAACATTATATTTCATAAGCATGTAACCTGCTTTTGTTGCAGCAGCCATCCCTGCTAAATCACCATCATAAAGAATGTAAGCTTTATTTGTTTTTCTGTATACAAGTTTAGCCTGATTATCAGTGAAAGCTGTACCTGATGTTGCAATAATATTTGTCATACCTTTTTGAAAAAGTTTGAGAAAATCTGTTTGTCCTTCAACAATAACTACATACTTCTCTCTTAAAATAGATTGATTTGTAGACCAGAGTCCGTAAAATAAATTCCCCTTTTTAAATATTCTTGTTTCAGGAGAATTAATATATTTCGCTTTGTTATTAGAATCCCTTGTTCTGCCAGTGAATGCTACTATTTCACCATTGTGGTTATGTATTGGAAACATTATTCTATTTCTAAATTTATCAATGTAGCCACGTGAAGCATTAATGAATAGACCACTATTAAGCATAGATTTTGAAGAAAATTTTTTCTTGTTCTGAATGACTTTTAAGAGTTGATCATAAGAATTTATACTTAGTCCAATTTGAAATTTAGTTAAAACATTATCATCAAAGCCTCTTTGAAATAGATAGTTTTTAGCGGAATCATTTTTTTTAATATTATCCATAAATAAATCAGAGGCTATTTTATGAATCTCTAAAATTTCTGATGTTAAATTTTTTAATTCTGAATTAAAAGTTTTATCGTACTCTAGCTCAATACCCGCACGCTTAGCAAGAAATTCAATAGACTCGGGGTAGGTTAGTTTCTCTTGCTGCATAACAAAATTGAAAACACTTGTACCAGATACGCCACAACCAAAACATTTATAAACACTTTTATTTTCATTTACAGAAAATGATGGAGTTTTTTCATCGTGAAAAGGACATAAACCCTTAAAGTCATTACCTCTCTGCTTTAAGTGAACATAATCACTGATTATATCAACAAGACCAATTCTCTGTTTTACTTTATTTATACTATCCTCTTTAATGAATGCCATCGTCAACCAATATATTTGATAGGTTTGATAGTAAGAAATATGTTTTTGAGCTAAATGAATTATTACGATCAAAATTTTGCTCAAATGATAATGAATTTATTAAAGCAATAATTAATGTTAAAACTATTATTGACCTAAAAAAAGATACTATTATAATTATTATTTGATTAAATAAGTATTTATTACCTACTTTTGTATTTTCTAATCTGAATGAAAAAAATATATTTTTTAAATATTTTAGCAGGGAATTCAGAGGAATCAAATAAATTAAAAATTGGATTATAACTGATAGCATAGAAAAGAAATTATGATTTAATTGATAGATTTCTAGATCAAATAGGTATGCTATTAGGATTTGTATTTCGCTATTGATAAAGCTCATATTGGTGATATTTATTAANAATAAAGAACAAATGGTTGATATTGTCATAATCATATCGCTGCTAACATCATTTTTAAATATCCTACTGATAACAAAATAAATGATAAATAATAAGATAANTAAGTCGATAAAAAGATTCATTATTTAAGTTCCGATANAACAATTTTTTGAACAATTTTACCATCAGCATTATTTCCTATTTGTTGCATAACTTTGCTCATAACTTTACCCATATCTGATTTCCCTGANGAACTCGNTTCTTCTATAATTTTTTTGACTATAATTGTAATTTNTTCNACTGNTAATTGTTCAGGAATNTAATTNTGAATTACTTTTANTTCTTTNTTCTCAATTTCTGCTAANTCGTATCTTTTNCCNGCTTCAAATTGANATATTGATTCTTTTATTTTTTTTGCAGATGAAACACANATTTTTTCTGACTCAGCNTCAGTNANAGAATCTCCTTTTTCAATTTCTTTCATTTTTATTTTTGAGATAAGATTTCTTANAGGATTAAGTTTTTCTTTATCTCCANTCTTCATAGCTTTTTTTAAGTCATNCTTAAGTTTATCAATCATATTATTTGTACCATGTTATATTTGTATATATTNAATTATAAAATAAGAAATGTTAATAAATTGATTAAGTTCTTTTTGGAAAGTTATTAAATTAAAGNGTNGTATTTATTTAATATTGGAGAAAATTATGTATAATAACAAGAATGATTTTATGAATTATGTTGAAAAAAAGAATTTTGGTGAGAAAGAATTTTTACAAGCAGTAGATGAGGTGGTAGATTCTCTTTGGGATTTTTTAAAAGATAATCCGCATTATGTTGAAGCAAGAATCCTAGATCGAATAGTTGAGCCAGAAAGAGTGCTAATTTTTAGAGTTCCCTGGNTAGACGATCAGGGTAATATGATGGTTAATAGGGGNTTTAGAGTTGAATTTAATTCAGCAATTGGTCCATACAAGGGTGGTCTTCGATTTCATCCTTCAGTNAACTTNAGTATATTAAAATTTTTAGGTTTTGAACAAATTTTTAAAAATAGTTTAACAACTTTACCCATTGGTGGCGGCAAAGGTGGTTCAGATTTTGATCCAAANGGNAAAACAGATAACGAAGTAATGAAATTTTGTCAATCCTTTATGACTGAATTNTCTAGACATATAGGACCAAGAACAGATGTTCCCGCAGGTGATATTGGTGTTGGTGGAAGAGAAATTGGTTTTATGTTTGGTCAGTACAAACGAATTAGAAATGAATTTACTGGTGTTTTAACAGGNAAAGGATTAAACTGGGGTGGAAGTCTTATACGNCCAGAAGCAACAGGGTACGGTGCTGTTTATTTTTGTGAAGAAATGTTTAAAACTAAAAATGAATCCCTAAGTGATAAGATAGTATCAATTTCTGGTTCAGGAAATGTTGCNCAATTCGCAGCAGAAAAGTGTATCAATCTTGGAGCGAAAGTTGTCACTATGTCTGATTCCTCAGGNACNATTTATGATAAAGAAGGGATTTGATAGGNATAAACTTCAATATATTATGGATTTAAAAAANAATCAAAGAGGAAGAATNAAAGAATATNCTAANNATTTTGATGCAGAATATTTAGAAGGGAAGAACCCATGGTCTATAGATTGTAACCTAGCATTACCATGNGCCACTCAAAACGAACTTTCTTTAGNTGATGCAAAAAAATTAGTGAAAAATGGATGNCAAGCAGTAGCGGAAGGAGCAAACATGCCNACAACTCCTGAAGCNGTTGAATACTTTTTAAATAATAAAGTTATGTTCGGNCCAGGAAAAGCTGCTAATGCTGGTGGAGTTGCAGTTTCAGGNCTTGAAATGAGTCAAAATAGTAGTTTTGAGAANTGGAGTCGTGAAGATGTTGATAGTAGATTGCAAAAAATTATGGTTAGTATTCATAATCAATGNATAGAACATGGAGGNCAAACTGATACTAATTATGTTAAAGGNGCTAATATTGCTGGATTCATTAANGTAGCAGATTCAATGCTCGATCAGGGANTGGTTTAAATTCCTGAAGAATGATTTTCATCAANCTGATCTGGTTTTTGCTCTAACTTTTTAAGTANAATAGCCTTGCCACTGCTTCCATCTACTTGTATTGAGAGCGGTTCATTAAGTTTAAGCAATTTTACATAATGGCTTTCTTTTTTTATTTTTTGATTATTTAACCAATGAAAATCTAATGTTTTGTTTCGTTTGTCTTGGCATAGATACGCAATNCTTANATTAGTTAAGTTNTGGAAGAAGTGACTACCGAANGACGGNTCAGTATTTAGTTCATTATTATAAGTTTCTATNATNCATTTCGCTCTTGATATTTGATTCCATGTTACNGGNATACCAAGCCATGAGTCTGCGCTNCCCCATCTTCCAGANCCTATTAAGAGGTATGATTCCTTATCACCGATTAATTCATTCATTTGCTCTAACTCNAAAGCAATCTTTTTGGTGCAAGATATATCAAATGATTCTTCCTTAACCATAATGATATTTTTNATTTCTGAAATTATTCCATCACCCATAGCATTTTTTGTTTTAAATAGAATGTTTTCTGAATTTTCTATTATTTNACTATTTGTTTTNATAAGNCTCTTNATTANCATAGGCTTCATTTGAAGTATGCAGAAATCAGCAGTAATTTGCTTATCTTTTTGTTTGTAAAGGTTAATTGCAAACTCAAATTCCACAGGNCAGCCAAGTGATTTNTTNCCAAATTCTAATAGATCGTTTAAAATNTCAGAAAGTGGAAAACTATTCCATTTTAAAATNTTATTAAAAGTTACTATTCGCTTACCANTGTGTCTTAGAGAATCTCTTACAATATCTTCATTANCAGGTATTACACTTCCTAGAAATGACAATTCTGAATCTTTTTCNGCTATATTTAAGTTAAAAGTTTTAAGATTGTCAGCTTCACCATTTTTCATTGGATTTTTGCCATTATTCAAATCTAANCCATAAAATTCATGTTGACTAGATTCTATCATTGATTTAATTGAAAAAAATTGTTGAATTAATTTNGGAAATTTAGGACATACTCTCACNGTTTTTTTACCATCAACTACTGTTTTACCAAGACCTAGAGCTAAGTANGATACGCCATCTTTTCTNTTTGAGTNNGAGGAGGGGTAGTAGTTATAGCTTTGAGCAACCCCGCTCATAGTTGGATAAAATCTATTTTCATGAACTTTTCCAATCATTTCCATTATAATAATAGCCATTTTTTCTTCTTCCATTCGTTGACTTATTTTATCAATTAAAGATCTGGATGCAACAAAAAAAGTTGAAGCATATATTCTTTTAATTGCCTCACAAATCTGCTCAACTCTTTCATTGAGCGATTCAGAGCTATTTGGTAACATAAAAGTTGANTACATACCTGATAATGATTGATATTGTGAATCTTCACTTAAACTTGAGGATCTTATTGCTAANGGNTATGNAATATCTTTTATTAANTATGTTATGCTATTTATCAATTTTTTAGAAAGATTNCCTNNAAGAAATATTTTAACTAANTTTTTATTATCATTTTCTTTTAAAGCAATTTCCCANAAGTTATTTTCNTTCATAAACTTATCAAATTCNTCTGTTGCTATTACTGTGACGTTNGGAACTCTNATTNTAATNTTATTATATTTNTTGAATTTATTTAAANTTTTTAAACGATCAGCAGCNAANGCGATTCCNCTCGCTTTACCTCCAATAGAGCCTGTTCCAATTTTTGTGAAATTATACTTNTTCATTGAAAGATTGGGCTGAAACTCAACAATTGGTTCAACATCCCTTCNTTTTTCGTAATCTTNNAGTAATTTTATATGATAATNTCTTCTATCTTTNANNGAATTNAATTTTGTAGGATTTATTTTTCTAAATTTATTAGCTAAATCAAATTCACCTCTTATTGAAAGCCAATTNGAAAAATGGTTNCTAGACGCNTGATATAAAACAGAATCAAGTGTTATNTTTTCCAAATGNTTTTTAAGATCTGAGACTTCTTTAACAATTTTATTTTNTGTTCCATTAGAATCTTTTAGAANGAGNTCNCCAAATCCTAAATCGTTTTTCATAAATTTNTTCAAATCTTTTATNAATGAGCCTGATTTTTTATAAATGAAATTATCAGTCAAANTTTTTGCTTCATGTTTAAAACTTAATCTNTTTGATAGAAGCAATATTGGAAGNGANGGCTCTTTGGATTTNATGTAATGGGCTAATTNTATCCCAGAATTCATAACTTTTTCATTTTTTGGNAATCTTATATCTGATAAGACCCCAAGAATATTNTTNTGNTAAGTATCAAAGTATTTTTTAGCNTCTTCATAGTTTTTTGCNAGNAAGATTTTTGGTCTGGCTCGCATCCTCATTANTCTNTGNGCNTCATTATGGCTTCTAATCATTANTTCTTTTGTATGAAATATTACTTGTNTNTANAGTTCNANATAAAAAGTTGNGTAATACCTTACATCATCTTCAACCAATAATATTACTCTTACATCTCCATTTTTAATATCACGTTTTACATTCTTTTTATCCTCAACGTATTTTATTATTGCTGAAAANACNTGNGAGTTTCCNGTCCANATNAATATATTATCAAAATTATTTTTATCTANATTTTTNAGTGCTNTTACTTCTGATTCATCAAAAGCTAATAATATCATGGGTTTTCGTGGATATTNAGCTTTAATTTTTTTTGCAAANGAAACGGGATTCATATCNGATATTCTTAACATAACAATAACCAGATCATAAGCNCGTTCTTTTATGAGTTCCATNGCAGCNTGTGCTGTGTGNGCATTCCAAATTCTTGGTGCATAGCTTAAATTCATACCTTTAAATTCAGTAAGNATTTGCTCTGANAGTCTTCCATCTTGCTCNAAAATNAATGCATCGTATGGACTCGCAACGAGCAAAATCTCATGAACTCGAAAATGCATTAAATCCTGAAACTTTAGTTTGTCTATNCTTTTTGGCATTTTATGGATGNGAAATAATTTTGATAACTTCATTAAAATTTGAAGCTATAAAGTCTGCTTTTTTACTGATTTCAGGTCTATTAATGTTTTCGACATAGCAAATGAACGATTTAANNCCTGATACTTTTTTCATTTTCAAATCAGTTATTCCATCGCCAACTACGTATGCGCCTTTTGAAAGATCGANAGTTTCTAAAATTCGATTCTTTCCATCACTTTGACTCATTTCTAGTTTTTCATTTATTCCAGATATCATTNCGTCGTCNTCAAAAATAAACTCGTTTGCATAAACATGGCTTTGTTTAATTCCATAATCTCGTACTATTGGTATTATTATTTCTTTAAACCCTCCAGAAATGATAAATATATTTTCGCTNATTGAANTTATATATTTTTTATTACTAATAAATGACGGAGATACACGTTTTTTCAAGNTCTCAATGATATTANAGAGTTCACTTTTATGTATTTTTAATTTTCGTGTACGTTCAATCAGAGCTGAATTAAAATCAAGTTCTCCATTCATTGCTCTNTCAGTTATTTTTTTTATTTCAATCTGAACATTGCGNTGCAAATTTTTTGCCATAAAATCTAAAGTTTCATCAACAATAAAGGTACTGTCAAAGTCAATAATAATCAGTGGTTTCACGATTTATATTTTTCTCTAAGAACTNCTCTTAAGCCTTTCTCTTTTTTTGCTAGAAGATTTGAGATATTAATTTGGTGCTTCCAAATTCCAATAGTACTTAGAAAAATNCTTAAGGCAATAATTACGTTNTNATTGGCAATTAATTGTGTNTTAAAAAAGTAGTTTGGAGCAAAAATGATAACAAANGGAAAAATAAAATATCCAATTATCGAAGCAACTGCAACGTAATCAGTTATNATTGTTAACAAAGTAATACCAAGTATAACATACCAGCCTACCTCNCTGTTTATCCCTANACACATCCCCATAAAGCAAGCAACACCTTTGCCCCCTCTAAAACCTAAGAAAAATGGAAATATGTGACCCATAACTGCCATTGTTCCAGAAATCATCATTAAAAGAGGCAACATTTCANTTTNGGTTGTCGAAAAGAGAATTCGTATTACATAAACTGCTAAGAAAGCTTTAAGATTGTCAATNATGCCTACAATTAATCCGTTCTTAGCTCCCATTAGCAAAAAAGAGTTAGAACCTCCAGCGTTACCTGTTCCGTGTTCTCGAATGTCATANCCCATAACCCATTTTGTAATGAAATAAGAGGCCATTATGTTACCCATGAAATAACCAGTTACTATACTGGTAAGTATTGGAATAAAATCCATTGNTTCTCCTTTNAATAATAAGANAAATTACAAAATTAGATTAGAAAANTAAAGGTAGAAATTAAAGTTCTTTTATATCNGATAGGAGCTGAGTTATCATGTCTTTTGCGTCACCAAAAACCATTATACTGTTGTCATATCCAAATAATTCATTTTGAATACCTGCAAACCCAGCGTTCATTGTACGCTTGTTAATTATGACTGTACGTGCTTTATCAACATTCAGTATTGGCATACCATAAATTGGACTGCTTTGATCACTTCTAGCAGCAGGATTTACGACGTCATTAGCACCAAGCACTAAAGCAACATCACAATCTTCAAACTCAGGATTGATTTCGTCCAAATCTTTTAGCTGCTCGTAAGGAACATTTGCTTCAGCAAGGAGAACATTCATATGGCCAGGCATTCTTCCTGCAACGGGGTGGATAGCATATAAGACTGTTTTCCCCATTGATTCAAGGTGCTCTGCAAGCTCTCTTACTCCATGTTGTGCTTGAGCAACAGCTAGTCCATAACCAGGAACAATTACTATTTTATCAGCAGCATCAAAAATCATAGCAGCTTCTTCAGTGGAATAGCTTTTTATATTCACTTCTTTGCCCGAGCTGCTTCCTCCGCTTTCAACTTCACCACCAAATGCACCGAATATTACGTTAGCTAAAGACCTATTCATTCCTTTACACATAATTTTAGTTAAAATAATTCCAGAAGCACCGACTAATGAACCGCATATAATTAGAGCATTTCCTGCTGCACTGTTACCAGAAAAAACTAGTACAAAACCTGTCATAGCAGCTGCAATACCAGAGTAGGAATTTAGCAATGATATAACAACAGGCATGTCTGCACCACCGATTGGAATAACAAGAAGTATTCCAAGCAAAGCAGCAACGGATATTAGTACGTAAAATGATATCATTGATTCTACGCCCATAATCATCATTAAAGTACTACCAATTAAAGCTAGTGCAAGAATTGCGTTGAAGGGTTGTTGACCACCAAATGTTATAGGTTGACCGCTTATAAAACCTTGGAGTTTTCCAAAAGCTATAAAACTTCCTGTAAAGGTCAATGTTCCAATTATAATGCTTAAAGAAATAGCTATAACACTAAAAGTTTCTCCTCCCATTATCTTTAAAAACTCTGAACATGCAACGAGTGCAGATGCCGCACCTCCAAAACCATTAAAGATTGCTACTAACTGTGGCATTTGAGTCATCTCGACCTTAGTTGCAAAGAAGATACCAATTATAGTACCTAGGGCTAGAGCAATTGCAATCAATGTCCAATTTAGACCTGGACCAGCCGGACCGAAATCCATAGAAACTGTTGCGATGATTGCAATCAGCATCCCTAAAGATGAGATTAAGTTACCGTTTCGAGCAGTTCTTGGATGGCTTAACATTTTTAAACCATAAATGAAACAAATTGCTGAAAAGAGGTATGCTATATTTATATATGTATCCATTATTTCTTCTTTTTAAACATTTTAAGCATTCTGTCAGTAACCATGAANCCTCCAACAACATTAATCATGGCAAAAAGTACCGCAACAAATCCTAGCCATGTTGCAATTGAACCAGAAAGTAATGTTGATAATAATGCTCCAATAATAGCAATTCCTGAAATTGCATTTGAACCTGACATTAATGGGGTATGTAACGTTGGTGGAACTTTAGTAATTATTTCAAAACCTACAAAAATAGCTAAAACAAATATTGTTATTACGGTTATATCCATTATTTAATAGCCTCTTTTGTAATTTTATTGACAACTTCTCCATTAAGCAGATACAATGAGCCAACAGTTATCTCATCGTCTTCTTTCAAAGTTAGTTTTTCTTTGTCATATATGTGCGTTAATAATGCGTTTATATTTTTCGCGTATAATTCAGATGCATGAACAGGCATAGTCCCAGGAATATTTGTTGTTCCATCAATTATAACACCATGCTTTGTTGTAATTTGACCAGGATCGGTTAACTCACAGTTCCCGCCGTTCTCTGAAGCTAAATCCATGATAACAGAACCTTCTTTCATTCCTTTTACCATACTTTCAGGTATAAGGATAGGAGCGGGTCGACCTGGAATTAGAGCAGTTGTAATTACTATGTCAGATTTAGATATATGATTAGCAAGTAATTCTTGTTGTTTTTGTTTGTAGTCTTCAGAAGTTTCTTTTGCGTATCCACCTTCACCAACACCTTCCGATTCATCAGATTTTACTTCAATATATTTTGCTCCTAAACTTTCTACTTGTTCCTTGACTTCAGGTCTTACATCTGAGGCTTCAACTTGAGCTCCAAGTCTCTTGGCTGTTGCGATTGCTTGTAACCCCGCAACTCCTGCACCAATAACAACTACTTTTGCGGGCGGAATAGTTCCAGCCGCAGTCATTAACAATGGCATATACTTACCAATATGACATGCGCCCATTAAAACTGCTTTATATCCTGCAATGTTGCTTTGAGAGCTTAACGCATCCATCTTTTGTGCTAAAGTAGATCTTGGAATTAAATGCATTGAAATTGCATTAATTTTCTTGGCTTTAAGTTTTTTTACAACATCAGTATCTTTTGTAGTTTGCATAAAAGATACGAACATAGTGTTTTCTTTCATTAAATCTATTTCTTCATCTGATGGTGGATTTACTTTTAAAATAATATCAGACTTGTCACATACATCCATGGCGTTTTGCAAAATACTCGCTCCTGAATCTTTTAGATCATCATCTGAAATGTAGCTTTGTGATCCTGCTCCAGACTGTATAACAACATCAAATCCAAATTTAATATACGACTTTACAGTACCTGTCGTAATCGCACACCGCTTCTCATTTTTTGTTGTTTCTTTTAATATTCCAATTATCATTTTTGAATCTAATTATTTTATAGATTACTAATTTAATAATTAATTTGATTACAAAAACACAATTAATATTTATTTTTTAATTAAATTTTACACTATGCGATTATGCTACAAAACATATAAGAATAACGAATCACCCAAAAAAGCGCTGGTATTTATCCACGGTTGGGGTGGAAATAAAAATAGTTTCTCACCTTTTGTAAGCAGGTTAAAGTTTAATACTCATATAGAATGGTTCTTACCTGAAGCTCCTTACGATTTAAATGATCATAAAATTGATGGTATAAAAAGTACCCCCTCAAAAAAATCATGGACATTTAAAAAACAAGACAATCAATGGGAAACTGAAGAACCAATGAAGATGCTAGATAACTTTTTTTCCCAAGAAATCTTTAATTGCTACAAATCTGAAAATGTGTTTGTATTTGGTTTTTCTCAAGGCGCTGCAATATGCTACGAGCATATTATGGGCATGGATGTAAAGTTTGGAGGGATTTTTCCTATTGCAGGGTTTTTTTTTGAAAAAACTTCAAGAAAAAAAGTTAGTATACGTAATAGGCAAACACCTATAATTATAGGTCACGGCATAAATGACTTAATAGTGCCAATCGAAAAGTCTGAAGAAGCATACCGCAAATTGGTTGGCGAAAATGCAAACGTGACGATTGAAAAATATAATGGTGGTCATAAAATTAATATGAAGTACATAAAAAAAATAATAAGGATGATAGATGAGTAAATTAAAAGATAGAGAAATAAAAACGGCATATGATATACAAACAAAAGCTAATATTTTTTTCAGACCTTTTGATCAACGAGTTGAATCCATCAAAAAATTAACAAAATGGATAAAATCAAATGAAGATGAAATAAAGACGTCTATTAAACTTGACTTTAAAAAACCAGATATTGAAATTGAACTTACAGAAATATGGATTTGTATTAAAGAGGCAGATTTAATTATTAAAAATTTAAAAAAATGGATGAAACCAAAAAAAATAGCAAAAACATTAACGCTTATAACAACTAAATCCTATATTCAAAAAAATCCTAAAGGCAAAATATTAATTATCTCTCCATGGAACTATCCTTTTCAACTGACAATTATGCCCTTGCTTGCGGCAATCGCTGCAGGAAATTCAGTTTTTCTCAAGCCCTCTGAAAAAACCCCCAATGTTTCAAATTTAATTAAAAAAATGGCTAGTGAAATATTTAGCCCTAAAGATGTTGTTGTTTTTGAGGGAGGGAAGGATACTGTAAACACTTTACTAAAGCATGATTTTGATCATATTATGTATACTGGTGGCATCGAAGTGGGTCAATTGATAATGCAAAACGCAGCTAAAACATTGACTCCTGTTACTCTTGAATTAGGTGGGAAATGTCCTGTTGTGGTTGATAAAGATGTAAATCTAGACAGGGCTGCTCAAAAAATTATTTACTATAAATTCATGAATGCAGGACAAACCTGTGTTGCTCCAGACTACATATTAGTTGATTCAAGTGTTTGCGATGAGTTTAAGGCGTACTGTGTTAAGTATATAAAAAGAATGTATGGAGATTCTGAATTAATTAAAAATAATCCAGATTATTGCAGAATTGTTAATGATGAGCACTTCGAAAGACTTTTTAATAAGCTTGAAGAATCACTGAATTCAGGTGATAAAGTTATTTTTGGAGGAGATTATGATTCCAATAAATCATATTTTTCTCCTACTCTGATAAGTTCTAAAATGAGTTCGCACATTATGAAAGAAGAAATATTTGGACCAATACTGCCAATAATTCAAGTTGAACAAATAGAAGATGCGATTGAAAATATAAACAGTAAAGATGCTCCACTTGCCGCTTATATATTTACAAATAATAAATCCAAGGTAAATTATTTCATTGGCAATATAAAATCTGGCGCAATATGCATTAATGACTTAACCCTTCATTTAGTGCATAGCCATCTTCCCTTTGGAGGTGTAGGTAAAAGTGGAATAGGAAGATATCATGGAAAATTTGGATTCGATGAGTTTTCGAATGAAATACCTATATTGAAAAATATTAATAACAGTCCTCTAATGCTACTTTATCCTCCATACACAAAAAGGGTAAGAAAAATTGTAAATTTAGTAAGAAAACTATTTTAATTAATAATACTTAAAGCAGATAATCAACTTTTTAAATTATTCTAAGTAATTGTTTTTATTAGATATAAAGAAAAAAATATAAAAAAACACTTAAAGTAATACATTAAATGTTTTGCAGTGTAAATATTTATTTGTAATATTACCGCCAGCTAGTGTTTAAGGGTATTTTGCTTAGACTTATAGCGCGCAAAATAAAGTCGAGACTTAACAAATTGTTCCTTATTGGGACAAAACAAAAACTAAATAGGAGAAAAACAACTATGAAGTTAAGAAACATTTTAACAATTACAGCTGTTGCTGGTATGATTTTCGCAAGTGTGGATAGAACTAATGTTCTTGGTTATACTGCAGGAGATTACACTGATATGAACACTTATGCTCATAAGGCAGCTGGACAAAATGTTGCATACACTGCTGGAGATGATTTTACAGCTGTGTGGACAGATAATGGTACTACTTGGGGATTCTCAAGCGGAACTGAAACTCAACTAGTTAACATGATGTACAGTAATGGAACTTACGGTTTATCATTGGGATTAGATATGCCTGCTGGTGGAGATTCAACATTCGATCTTGGTTTTGGTATGAACCTTGCAGGATATGATGTTGGATTTCATATGAATACTGTAGAGGATGGGCCAATGGCATTAAATGCAAGAGGTAATTGTAATTTCTGGGCATTTGATACAATGACATTTGGTTATCATGNCTGGTACNACAGTTGGTGGAACAGACTANACANCACTTGATCTTGGAATGTATGGTATCCAAAGNTGGGGTNCNGCTACAGGTATGTTTGGNATGGGTNTTACTTCAACAGATAANCCTNNTGTAGAACCTGNTGGTGGTTGGGCTGATNCTGCAACGCTAGTAAATACCAATTTCAGTGTAGAAAGNACNTTGACTGATTGGTGTGATTTAAGAATTGGATACATGAAATCATTTAATGTATCTGCTGCTGATGGTGAAACTGTAAGCACAGATTCTTATCATGCTGGATTAGGCTTTAACTATGGTTCAGTAACTTTGGATCTTACATTAACTAATGATGCATTAGATAATATGTTTGCAAACCCAATGAGTACAATCACTGGCTATAGTNATGATACATTAACAAGTTCATGGACATTATCATATACTTGGTAAGAACTTAAATTTTTAAGAAGTTCATTCGTCGAAAAGAAAGGCTCCTACATGGAGCCTTTCTTATTTCTATAAGAATAACTAACTTAAGACCGTGAAACTTCACTGGAAAATATTAATAGGTATCGCCTTGGGATTAGTGTACACGCTCTTTATANGTTCAGTCTCTGATACCTTCCTTGACTTGAATACAAATAAAGAATATGATATATCTGAGCCATTTGTTGATACTAACAATAATGGTTCGTTTGATTCTAACTATATAGATTTTACAAAGAACTGGGTTGCTCCATTTGGTGAAATATTTTTAAATCTGATTAAGTTGTTTGCTATCCCATTAATTATTGTATCACTGATAAAGGGAATTTCATCACTATCAGATATTTCAAGGCTATCTAAAATGGGCTTTAAAACGATTGGTATTTACATTACAACAACATTTATATCAGTTTCAATAGGGTTAATTTTAGTCAACAGTCTTAATCCAGGTGATGGGATTAAGTATAATTATAATGTAAATCTAATCAATCAGGTCGAATCAAAAGAGGCAAGTGTTAAAGAGGCTAAAGAAAGAGGCCCTTTACAACCTATAATAGANATCGTTCCAGATAATATTTTTAAATCCGCAACAAGCAATAAAAATATGCTTCAAATTGTTTTTGTATCTATACTTCTGGGGATTGGATTATTAAGCATTCCAAAAAATCGTTCAAAGTCTATGATTGGTTCCATTGATATACTCAATGAATTACTTTTTAATGTTATAGGCTATGTGATGCGCTTTGCCCCAATCGGCGCCTTTGCGCTTCTTGCATCAAATCTTGTTGAATTTATTACAACGAGCGGTGGACAATTATCATCATTAATATCTTCAATTGGTGGATATTTTGCATTGGTAGTACTAGGACTCCTAATTCATACATTAATTGTGTATTCGAGTATTTTAAAATTTATTGCCAAGTACCCTATTAAACAGTTTTTTAATGGGATTTCTAAAGCGCAATTACTAGCATTTTCAACAAGCTCTAGCGGAGCAACTCTTCCAATTACGATGGATTGTTGCGAAAAGAATTTGGGTGTAAAAAAAGAGGTCTCNTCATTTGTGTTGCCNATTGGTGCAACCGTAAATATGGATGGTACTGCGCTGTATCAATCCGTAGCAGCGGTATTTATAGCTCAAGCTACCGGCATTCCATTGGATATCTATGATCAAATATCTATAATTGTGATGACAGTGATAGCCTCAATTGGTACGGCTGCGGTTCCAAGCGCTGGTATTGTCATGCTCATTATTATACTTGATACCATAGGTATTGGGGGAGCGGGTGTTGCACTTATCATTGGNGTCGATAGAATATTAGATATGCTTAGGACCACAACCAATGTTACAGGTGATGCAGCTGTAGCAGTGACTATTGATCAACTAGAAAAAAGTTAAGAAATTAAATTTTTATAAAAATTTAAAGAACTACCTTTATCAACATTTAACTCAATTACTTGGGACTTTTTAATNTTAGGTAAATTAAATTCTGATAGTTTTTCAATCTTTGTATAATTAATTCCATACGATTCGGTAATATTTTTAAATGAGTCCTTGTGATCATTGCGAATGAGTTTTTTGTAGTGAGGTCTGTTTCTATCATTTGATATAGGAAGATAGTCAAAAATTCCACCACCAGAATTATTGATAACAATAATAATAAGGTTGGCATTTGTTTCCTTTAAAATTTTCAAACTTCCAACATCATGCATAAAGGCTTGATCTCCTAAAATTAAATAGTTATAAGTAGACTTTGAGGACAATGAAATTCCAATACTCGTGCAAATATTTCCATCAATACCACTGGCTCCACGATTAGTGAAAATAGTTATATCTTTTTTGAAGTTACTTGGAATCACAAGATTAAATGATCGTATGATAATTGAATTTCCAATAAATAGATTTGAATTACGTTCTATCTGATTTAAAACTTGATATGCTGCCGAATATTCATTTAGTTTGTCTGTTTTACTTATAATACTATTGATATTTGATGAATATGAACCTTCTAGTTTTTGAATTGATTTAATCCAGTCTGAATCTAGATNCATAGAAGTACTATCTATGATATTTGATAACTGATTGTATGATAAAACTTTATTTGTATCGTCGTTAAAAACTCTTTCATCTCTTATTAGATACGTATTTTTGCATCTTACAATTTGTTGATTTAATATTTTTGATAGAGGCTTTTTGCCAAATCGAAACACCGTATCGAAATTGATTTTTTTAACATATAAATCATAGTGCGATACAATATTGGGATGAGCAGTTATATTTGAGCTTATATCAGATAAAATAGGAATGTTATATTTCTCAGATAGTTTAAATATTTGCTTTTTTTCTTGTATGAGATTTGACTGGCCACAAACTATAATTGGTTTATTGAAATCATTGATATTTATGTCATCTTCTATGGAAAAAATATTAATAGATTTAAAATCATTATTTATAGAAAAAGTATTTGTTTTATTAGAAATAGTGGGATCATCAATATGAACATTTATATGAACTGGCCCCTTTTCGTGGATAGGTTGATTGTTAGATTGNCCCATTGCNGTTTTATATGCCATGTATATCTTTTCTTCAATTTTCATTGAAGAGCTATCAATAGATATATATTTCAAAACATATTTGTTAAATATATTTTCTTGGTATATGGTTTGGTTTTCACCTCTATCAATCATTTCCTTAGGTCTGTCAGCAGTAATAATAATTAATGGAGTTTCACTCATTCTAGCTTCAATGATTGCAGGAAATANGTTTGCAACAGCCGTGCCTGATGTACAATTGATGATAGCGGGTATTTTCTTGAACTTTGAAATACCCATAGCTGTGAATGCGCATGATCTTTCATCTAAAATATTATAACATTTAAATTGATTGCTTAGGCTAAGTGCAATGGGAGCATTCCGGGCACCTGGACTAATACAGGCATCTCTGCATCCAAGCTCAAACAGAGTTTGTGATAGAGCTTGGCTAATATTTTGGCTACTATTCATTATTTAAATTAGATAAAATATAATCAAACTTCATTTCTGATTCGATATATTCTTCATTTGGAATAGAATCTTTTGTGATTCCGCACCCAGCATAAATATTTAGCTGATTTTTCTTAATTATACCAGAGCGCAGATTTACAATGAAATGCGCATTTAGTTTATTGCTAATCCATCCAATTGTTCCTGAATACCACCCTCTATTATGATTTTCAAGATCTGATATTTTGTCAATAGATACATCCTTTGGGGTACCTGCAACGGCAGGAGTTGGATGTAGTTGAAAAATAATATCAAATACATTTTGCTCCCGATCAATGGTAGATTCTAGCTTTGTTTTTATATGAGATATTTTATTAAGAGTTAGAATTTCATTATCATAAATATTTATTTTTTTTGAAAAATTTGACAACTTTAATTTTAAATATTCAACAACAAAATTATGTTCATCTATTTCCTTATTTTTATCAATTAAATTAAGACTTGATGTTGATTTAAAAGATCCTGCAATAGCCTCAGTTTTAAAANGAGTATTTGATATGCTAAATAGTTTTTCTGGAGANGATCCAAAAATAGTTCCTGATTCATGGAAGTCAANTACAAATTTAGTAGTATTTTTTACAATCGTATTGAACATGAAGTTAGATAGTGCGCTATCTTTTGAATTTATAGAATATGTTTTTTTACGAGATAGGACAAGTTTAGATAGATGATTATCATTTATTAATTTAATAGCTTTAATAATGGAGGATTTATAATAATCTNCACCAGTTTCATCAATAAATTGAATATTAAGACTTTGCTGTTTATTATTAGAAGTATCTAAAATATCTACCTCTTTTGAAGATTTTTCTAATTCAAAAATGACTATTCTTTTTNTAGTATGGTCATNAATAATTAATATTTTGGGTATAAAGATTCTNCCCTTGGGTAAATCATTCCAGATATTGTCTCGCATGCGATCATTGAAATTAAAACAAGTACCCACAAAGATCATGGGAATATCTAAATTATCAAAAGCAGATTTGTTATTTTCAATGATTGAATTATAATATAAACTTAAATCTTCAAATTCTTGTTTACATGAAAAGTCTGAAGATACAAGATAATCGATACCAACCAATTCAATATTTTTATTACTCCAATATACATTTCTTCTATTTGAATACTTGTCATTAAAGAAGTAGTGCTTTATATCAACTTCACTTTTTAAATCTATAAGTTTAATTTTAAATNTTGGTATTGTATTCATATTTAATATCATTATTACGTATTAAATTTAGTGCATAATTAACAATTAACTTATGATGAATAAATTTACACATAAAGGAAATGAAAAAAAGACCCTNGTAACGAGACTTTTTAACGATATTGCCAAAAGCTATGATTTTTTTAACCATTTCTTTAGCTTTGGAGTTGATTTTTACTGGCGCTCTCGCTTGGTAAAAAAAATAAATCCATCTAAAACAGATGTTGTACTAGATGTTGCCACAGGAACAGGCGATGTTGCATTTAAACTTTCACCAAAATCCAAAAGTATAACTGGCATAGACATTGCATCTAATATGATAAAATTAGCAAATATAAAAAGAATTAAGAAAAACGCTAAAAACACAAATTTCTTGGTTGGGGATGCTGAAAATTTACCATTCANTGATAATTCTTTTGATTTGGTTACAATATCATATGGCTATAGAAATATTTCAAACCAAATAAAGGCTTTAAAAGAATTTAATCGCATTCTTAAACCGAAAGGGAAACTATATATCCTAGAATTTTCAGAGCCTACAAATTTCATAGTAAGTCCGTTCTATAAATTTTACTCATANAAAGTAATGCCATTTGTAGCATCTATATTTACAAAAAAATATGCTTATGATTATTTACCAGAATCAATTGATATGTTTCCGAAAAGAAAGAGTATAAANAAATCAATTCAAGATAATGGTTTTAAAAATGTACAAATNATTGATATGACATTTGGAATTAGCACAATTTTTGTAGCTCAAAAAAATGAATGATAAAAAAAAATTAATACCACNATTAGGATTGATTTTTACAACTCTAGCCTGGGGAGCTACTTTTGTTCTTGTTAAGGAAGCACTGACTGATGCAGAGCCATTTATTTTTGCATTTTACAGATTTTTTTTAGCAGCAATAATTATTATACCTTTTGCTTGGATGAGAAATAAAAAAATATTTCTAGATTTTAACTACCTTGAAATAAAAGGGGGTATTGTATGTGGGATATTATTATACCTTGGGTATAGTTTTCAAAATTATGGCTTAGAAATTACAACACCTAGTAAATCAGCTTTTATTACTAGTATGAGTATTTTGTTAGTTCCTTTCTTTGTATATTTTTTAAAGAATAAACAAATCAATATTCATTTATGGATATCTATATTCATTGCATGTATTGGACTTTATATATTACTAAATCCAAGTACTGNTTTAGTTGCAGAAAATAAATATTCTTACGCATCAATGATTCCAAACCTTGGAGATTTATTTACTTTTGGTTGTGCTGTTTTTTTTGCGATTCATATAATTACACAGGGTGATTTCGTAATTGAAAAAATTAATATTACTAGATTTTTTTTCATTCAATGTATAAGCGTATCACTGTTGTCGCTTTTATCTGCATTAATACTAGGTGAATATAAAGTTAATTGGACTTTTGATTTAGTAAATGCTATTTTAATAACCGGNATAATTGCTACATCTTTAGCGATTTTTATAATGGCATGGGCCCAAAAAAAATTATCTCCATCNGAAACAGCAATTATTTTTAGTATGGAGCCAGTTTTTGCTGCGTTGTTCTCAATACTTCTTGGGGTTGAATCTTTTACTTTTATGCAGTGGCTAGGAGCATTTATTGTTGTTTCTGCAGTGACTTATCACAGTATCTTGTCAGATTAAAGCTTTTATAAATATCTATAATTTTTAAAACCCCACATAAGTTCCTCAACAATGACTTTTAAAGTAGCAGCAATTGGAACAGAAATAATCATTCCAAATGGTCCTAATATATAACCACCAATCAAAACAACTATAATTACGAACATAGGATGAATACCTACAGTGCTTGAGGAAATAAGAGGATACGATACAAAATTATCGAAAATTTGAACAGACATAAAAGTTAGCATGATAAATAAAATATGGTAATATTCAATGTANAGTGGNGGGTGNTCAGAAATTAAAAAAAATAATATTCCTGCAATGCAACCAATCAATGGTCCAATAAAGGGTATAAGATTAAAAGTTCCGGCAATAATACCTACAATCATTATGTAATCATGCTTCATTCCNGTTATTGAACAAAGTAACTCTAGTCCTAAAAAGGATAAAAGACCAACAATTAGCGCTGCGGTTAAAGTTCCTCTTACATAAGAAGAAATTTGATCAGATATTCTATCAATAATTTTTAAAGACATCTCAAAATATCTATTTGGAACTAATTGAATAAATGACTTTTTAAATTTTTGAGCACTCATAAGCAAGGTAAAAGTACACCCAAAAGTTATAACCGTATACATTAGAATATTAAGGAGTAANGAAAAAACATAGACAGTATTTTGAAAGTTGAATATTGCAGAACTCCATTCATTAACTTTTATATTTTCTCTGGTTTGTAAATCTAAAAAAAAATCTTCAACGTTTTTTTTATAGTTATTTGGAGTCATTGAGATAATTTTATCATCAATTCTATCAATTACATTTTTGAAAGTTATTTTATCTTCTCCATTTTCACCATCAATTGTCATTAGTTCATAAATATTTTCGTACTCATTTGATATAAGATTAACTAATGATGAAAAACCAAAATAAATAGGAGCAATAAAAATTGAAATTACTATAAAAACTGATAAGAATCTTATACGAATCATTCTTTCTAAACGACAAACAAGNGGATCTAAAAGTAAGTAAAAAATATATCCGATAGTAATTATAAAAAAAATTGTATAAAGGTAATCAAGAAGTATAAAGATAATTAGAAGTGGTAGAAGCCAAAATAAATTTTCAACAAATCCGCTTATGAAATTTCTATTGTTCATTAAGTATTATCTTTGGTCTGCTGAATAAGATTATTGCTTTTCCTTAATCTTTTNGTCATAATGTTTGAGAGATTAAATAAAATTTTTGTACCAAAAACAGGATTTCTCCTTATTATTTCTAATAAATCTGATCTAAAAAAAGCAATTACTTTTGAATCTGAAAAAGCTTTAGCACTTGCATTTCTTTTATCATCATTTATGAGAGCAGTTTCGCCGAAAAAATCACCTTTCATTAACCTAGCAAATTCTGTACCATCATCTCCTTCTATTACAATTTCTCCATCGATTATAATGTACATGCCAAGTCCTGGAGTGTTACATTTGAACACATATTCATCTTTTAGAAAATCTCGTTCATGTACAATTTTACCAATTTCTTTTAATTCCCTTTTCTTAAGATTTTCAAAAACAGGTACTTGCTTTAGTGCAATTTCGGTTTGCGACTCTTTTCTTTGAAAACCACGAAAAATATTTGACCAAATAGGATGAATCATAATAGTTAGCTTTTTANTTTAGAGCAAATGATTTAATGCGTATGATTATGCATTTCATGTTTATCCCATGTNCCACCAGCTTCAATGCATGAAGATTCATTGTTATAATNAATAGCTTCAGTTAATGCTTTATTCCAAGTGGCTTCTTCAGATGCATCGCATTGCTCTTTAGTTGTCAGACTAACATCCGAGCAATAAGCAGGATATTCTTTAATGCATGAAGCAATTTTTGTATTTTCGTCTTCTGAAAGTGCNAGAACAATCAGAACACCAACTACAACAAGTAGTAGTAAAGCCATTGGTTTTTTTGAATTATTATCTGCCATAATTTCTCCTCNTATTTAAAATGTTATAACAACTTGAAACAAATTTAAATTAATCAAAAATGTTTGACAAGTAATTAATAATTTGAAAAGTATCTTTTCCTAAATATGAAATAATTAACGACTATAGATGTTTTGAACATGCCTTTCAANCTATAATTTGCGATTCTAAGCTTATTGTTTGATTTACGTTTTGTGATTATATATTTAATGTTTTTCAAAATCCAAAAAAAGGCTTTGATTTGCGATGATGCATGCTTGATTCGTAACTGCAATAAATCATATAACGTTGATATAAAGTGGAGCATAATTTTCGGAATAAATAAAGCTAAAACCATAATGAATGTATGGTTTGTAAAAAATATGATCAAACTATTTCGATGATTTAAGTAAGTTTTTAAGCTAGATTGAAAAGAAAGAGTTTTTGCTCCTTCATGGTATATAACTGATTCCGTNCAAACAACAACTTTATAACCCATCATTTGGGTCCTCCATTGGTAGTCAATTTCTTCCATATGAGCAAAAAACTTTGAATCAAACATCCCTGACTTGATAAATAGATTTTTTTTAGTTGCAAAAGCTGTACCAGAAGCCCAAAATATGTCTCTTGAAAAATCATACTGACCATAGTCTTTTTCAACAGTGTTAAATATCCTACCTCGACAAAATGGAAAGCAAAAGATATCAATAAATCCACCGCTTGCTCCTGCGTAATCAAATAAATTTTGATTACTTAGGTTTTTTATTTTTGGCTGAACAGAAGATACTTTTGATTTTTTTAGTTCTTTAACTATTGGACTAATCCATTTTGGAGTTACTTCGGTATCATTATTCAAAAAAATTAAAAAATTATTTTTAGCTGCAACAGCACCTACATTACAGCCCCCTGCGTAACCTAGATTTTTCTCATTTTTTATTATCTTTACATTGATAAATTTTTCTTTTACCATCTCCATACTTTTATCAGTTGAATTATTATCAATAACTATTATTTCATGTTTAGATGATGTATGTTTCATAAGTGATGTGAGACATCTCCGTAGAATAGATTCATTGTTGAAATGAGGTATTATAATCGAGCAATTTTTCATTTCAATTTTACATTGAATTTAATANGATAGACTTGATAGTAATATCCCTTAGAAGATTTATTAAGTTTGAAATATATTCATCGTTTTGATAAGGCAGCTTTAAGTTAATTACCTCGTTAATTATAATATCATTTATAAGAATTTTAAGTTCTTCTGGTACTGCATTTTTAGTATCAATCAAAGCTAGTTTTTTATCAAGCGAATTAAATAGAGTGTCAATCTTTTCTTTCTCATCCGGATAATTTAATCGATAGTGACTGCTTAATAGGACTTGAGTCATTTTCTGACTACGAGATAGCTCATTTAATTCAAATAACCATTCAATTATTTCAAATTTATTAATCATTGAAGTATAGAATTCTATGACAGAGCTCTCTGAATTGAAATTGTAATTCATCGTATTAATAATTAATTCATCAACCTCATCCAGTCTTGGCAATAAATTTTCTTGAGATTTTTTTATAAACTCCTTTTTTCCATTTGTAACTCCAATATTCATTAAATGTGCAGAAATTTTTAAATCTAATATCAAGTCAATATTTTTGTGCTCAAGAAGTTCGTTTATTATTCTTATCCAATCATCTGTCATATTTGCTTGTAAATAATTTTCAGCTGCCCAAAACTTAACACCTGGCCTGTTGGGTTCATACCCAATGANACTATCGGGCATTTTTTCATTCATAATTGACATAACTTCTTTTTTATCTTCTTCGTTTGATTTCATTGATGCCAGAGTTAGAAATAAGATCCTGTAATTCTGAAGAATTCTTTTTGTATCAGGACTATAGTAGACATTGCTGTTATTGAGATTAGTAAACTTATACTTTGTTGTNAAATTCTCATATAAATTTTCAATTTCATTTTTCTGATTAAAGTTTTCTGTTATTTCTAAAATCATTCCTTGGTTTGANAAGTAGTCAATTAAATTCATTTGACTACTTGGACTTACTGTTGTAGCAAAGTAGACAGATCTATCTGTTTCGATTAAATCTTCAATTATTTTTAAAACCATGATATCCTGCAATCTAAAGACAACTTCTGATATTGTTGGCTTATTTACAATATTAATATAATCAATTGTAGTTTTTAACGGCGGTACGTTAAGGTAATAAAATGGATAATTTTCATCTGAGTTTAATTTAATGTCTGGGGTTAATCCCCATTTACTTTTACCAGGATTTTCATCAAAGGCACCATTACCAGAAGTGATAAAATCATTTATTAAATCGGATAAATTTTGCTCATTCGTACCTATTTTCCCATCTTGATTTGCATCTAAAATATTTTGGATATACTGCAAATGACCCATAAGTTCATATTTTAACAAATCTTCAGAATCATTTAAAGCTAGTTCTCTAGCTCGATCAGTTATTAACTGTGTTATTAAATTATAATTTTCACCATAGAAACTTTGTAGGATATTTTGATTATTTAAGTTAGAGCTTTTGTTTATTATTGCATTTTGAAGCTCGTAGTAAAGATAGGAGAATTCAATACTGGCCCATGCAATAGGATCCCACCTCTTGTAAGCATATATCGTAGCAGTTATAGGGTCCTCAAGGTTATTAATTATTTGTAAAGTTTCTTTTTTGTTATATCTGTTGTATTTTCTATCATTATTGATATCAATATAATAGTCTTCATCTTCGTTGATATATATTGGCAAGCTTCCAATTAATCCAAGAGATTTGAACTCCTTATCGAGAGATTCATACTCAAGTTGACTTAAAATGGGTTCATTAAAATTAAATTTTATCGTTCCTGGTGCTTTGTTATCATAAAGTTGTCTTACATACCATGATGCATTTAAGAGGGATAAATTAATTACTCTTACATCTTGTCTATTNTCTTCAACCTCCTGGGAGTACCACAAAGGGAAAGTATCGTTATCACCATTTGTAAAAATTACTGAATTTGGTTTACATCCAACAAGAATATTGAAGCCATAATCTCTAGCTGAGTAATTACCTGATCTNTCATGAACATGGTAGTCATTGTAGAGATAGCTCAATGGCATTATTAAANTGAGTGTAGCAAAATAAAATATAATTATTTTTTTGGGGTTTAAATCGCGAAATTGTTTTTTTAAAAATGTTTGTAACAGATCAAATAATGCAATACAACCAATACCAACCCATATTGAAAATGCAAAAAAACTACCTACATATGAATAATCTCTCTCTCTTGGCTGCGGATCATGCTGATTCAGATACATAACAATTGCTAATCCTGTAGCAACAAATAAAATCAGTAATGCAAAAGCTCTCTTTGGATCTTTAATAAAGTGATATATGAATCCGATAATTCCAAAAATTAAAGCAAATGGCAATCCATATCTAAACCAATCATAGTTAGCCAGATTGCTATTATCTTGTAATGGCATAATACGATTTTTGTGATAATCATTTCTGGACCAGCTATAGTCTTTCTTTTCATACTCTTTACCAATGAATTGCCATGCAAAATACCTCAAATACATCTCATTAAATTGATACCGTGTAATGAAATTAAGTATATCGTCATTGTTAACTTTTTTGATATCAAATTGACCATTTCCTTCNCTTAAATAATTATTATAATTTTCACTTAGCCATCTTTGCTTGTTATCTGAACCGTCAAGGCCAGAAAATGAAGAATCTATATAAATATTTTTTTTAAGTGTTCTATCTGTTAATGAATCATATTCGTACTCTTTTCCATCAGTACTCAATAAATATTTAAACGAATTATACCAATCAATATTATTGTGTTCAACNCCATACTGCTCTCTATTCATATACTTTACAAAGCTTGCTCGGTCAGAAGGATCATTTTCGTTAATATTAGGATTCTGACCAGCTCTAATGAAAATTAGCGTATATGTTGAGAATCCTATATAAATCATTAGCAATGAAACAATTGATATTTTTAGAAGATTATAAAATTTGTAATTAATTACTTTTGAGAATTTGTAGAAGTTGTTGTAATAAGTAAATACGTAAAAACATAATCCTANAAAAATAGNTATAATTAGAATCAGGGGAAAAATTANAAAATTTAAAATCTCAAAATTAGTTAAGCCATCCCAGNTAGAAAAACCATACTTCAACATTGTCGGGAATCCTTTTATGATTCCATTATTAATTATTAAAAAAATAAATCCTGACAAAGGAAGAATAGATATACGAACTATGTATTTTTTAATAATGTTCGAATTTATTGAAAAATCGTATTGGATAGTATACTTAATCGATATTAGGCATATTATTGAAAGTAGCGTTAAGAATAAATTTAAAGAATTTTCAAATCCGAAGATATCCAAGAAAGTAAAAATTATTAGACCAAAAAAATANGTTAAGACATTATCAGATAAGAAATGAAAGAAGTNATCTTTTGTATAGTCAAAATAAAATAATAAAGCGATAAATGGAATTGCTAATAGATTCAATAAATGAACACCTATTGCTAAACCCATGAGATAGGCAATAAGTAATATGTACCTTGTACTGTTTTTACTTTTTGAGGACTTTATAGCTAACCAAACTACAGCTGCAGTAAACAAAGTAGACATTGCATACACTTCTGATTCAACAGCATTAAACCACTGAGAATCCGTGAACGCAAAAAGCAAAGAACCAATCAAAGCACTTGCGTAAATAGCAGTTTTTGAACGCGTATTGATAAATCTATTTGTAAGTTCAACAATTATTAGATAAAGAAACATCACAGCTAAAGCACTTACAATTGGAGAAATTAGATTTACTCTTGCTCCCACATCATCCACAAAGAAAAATAATGTAGAAAAAACATTACCAATCAATAAGTATAATGGAGTACCNGGTGGATGAGGAACTCCAAGGGTATAAGAAGTAGCTATAAACTCTCCACAATCCCAGAACGATGTCGTTGGNGCCATTGTGCACAAATAAACTGTTAGAGAAAAAAGGAAAGCTATGGAAGCATAAATTTTGTTCAAATAATTATAATTAGAAACACTTGCTAAGATTTTAGAAAGCATAAATTATTTTTTAGAAGTTGACTTCTTTTTTTTNGTAGTCTTATTTGANTTTTCAGAATTATCATCTTTTTGATTTTTTTCAAAAACAAAGTTCATTTTCAAATCATTTAAAGATTTATCAAGCATTTGAACCTCATAGTCCTCNAGATTATCTTTAGTTTTTTCTTTCAGCATGTTTAGCATATCGATTGACATTGAGGCAGCCTCTAGATTTTTTTCGAGTTTATCNGTAGCAGGATTTTTTATNTTTCCAAGTTGAATCCATGCTTGAGATGCGAGAGAAGATATTAAGGTCATAAAAAGTTCATTATTGTTCATTTTTCATCCTATGTTTATTAGTTGTAACATTTCGCTATAATCTTGGTGTAATTTATCAAATATAAATTTATTTTTCATTTCTTTAAAATTAGGGTCATTTTTTATTATTTTAAAAGCTTGAAATCTAGATGTGCGGATAATTGCTCCATCATTGTAAAAATCAGCTAAACCTGTTTTTAAATATCCGTGCTGTCGAGTACCAAAAAATTCTCCAGGTCCTCTTATTTTTAAATCCTCATCAGCAATTAAAAATCCATCCCTGGTTTTTTCTAAAATTTTCAATCTTTTTGTAGTATCATCTTTGCTTTTGACTAAAAAGCAAAAGCTTGATTTATTCCCTCGTCCAATTCTTCCTCTTAATTGGTGCAACTGAGATAAGCCAAATCTATCAGCATTTTCTATAACCATAACTGTAGCGCTAGGAATATCTATCCCTACTTCGATTACAGTTGTTGAAATCAAACATTTGATAATTTTGTTTGAAAATTTAATCATTTCAGTATCTCGATCTTCTTTTTTCATTCTTCCGTCAATATAGCCAACATTAAAGTGTTCGAAAATATTATTCTTTAAATGAGTATATGCCGTTGAAGCAGCTCTTAAATCAAGTTTTTCAGACTCTTCAATAATTGGGTAAACGATGAAACATTGGTTATTCTTGCTCATTTCTCTTTTCATAAATTCATATGTTTCATTAATTTCAGATTGAGATATGACTTTTGTTAAAACATCAGGTCTGTTTTTTGGCAATTCATTAATTATCGAAATGTCCATGTCCCCATGAATTGTAATCGCTAAAGTTCTTGGAATTGGCGTTGCTGTCATTGAAAGTATGTCTGCGTTTATCCCTTTATCAACAATTTTTTTTCTATGAGATACTCCAAACCTATGTTGCTCATCAATTATTATAAGACCTAAATCTTTAAAAACTACATTTTCTTGTAATAGCGCGTGAGTNCCAACAACAATGTTTGTTCTTGTATNAGATATTTTTTCAATTAGTNCTGTCTTTTTTTTAAGATTCATTTTTCCAATTAATAAATCAACACTTACGTTCGTATCTTTAAAATAATTTTTAAAACTCTTAAAGTGTTGTTCTGCAAGAATTTCAGTCGGTGCTAAAATTGCTACTTGAGCGTTGTTATCAACCACAATTGCGGAAGATAAAGCTGCTACAACTGTTTTTCCACAGCCAACATCTCCTTGAAGAAGTCGATTCATTACGTTTGAGCTGCTCAAATCTTGCCTTATTTCTTTTAGAACCTCTATTTGAGAACGCGTAAGCTTAAAGGGTAAACTATGATAAACTTTTTTAAGGATTTGCCCTCTTTTTAAAAACTGCCTACCGTTGGACTCGGTATTTTTTTTCTTTCTCATCGCCATTAAAATTTGAAAAAAGAAATGCTCTTCAAATTTTATTCTATGTATCGCTTTATCAAGAAGATTTTTATTTTTAGGATCATGTATTTCTTTAACGGCTTCAATATGAGAAATAAGATTTTCTTGAGAAATAATTTCTGGGGTAAGAAATTCAGTGAGCTCAGAATTTACTTTTTGCAACGCATTTAGAATNATTTTCCTAAAACCCTTAGAATCTAGTCCTACTGATTTTAATTCTGAAGTTGATGAATAGACTGGAATTATTTTTCCTGTATTCAATAAATCTGAGCTTCCATCAATTTTATCAAATTCAGGGTGGATTATACTATAGCCATTTCTATATTCTACTTTACCAAAAATAGCAATTGAATCACCTTCAGTGAACTTATCACATATCCAAGAAACTCCGTTAAACCATAGNCAACTAATTTGTCCTGTGCCATCATCAATAATTAATTCAAATAAATTTCTTTTAAATGTTTTTTTGAATCTGAATGTCACTACTTTACCGATAACAACAGCTTGCTCAGCAACTTTTAAGTCTTTTATTTTTTTTACATTTGTTCTATCTAAATACTTTCGTGGGTAATGCTTTATTATATCACCAAATGTGAAAATTCCATTTTTTTTTAAAGCAACAGCTCTTTTTGGACCAACTCCTTTTAGATATGTTATTTCTGTATTTCGAATTTCAAATAGTGTTTTTTTCAATGAGATAGTTATTTTTTTAATGAAATAATATTTTCTTCAAGTTTAATTAAAATAAGTTTATATTTTTTTTGTTTAGCTTTTTCATTTGCTATAATTTCTGAAGGAGCTCTTTTAACAAAATTTTCATTGCTTAGTTTTTTATCTACACCTTTTAAGCGACCCTTATATGCTTCCAATTGTTTTACCAATCTCTCTATTTCTTTGTCAATATTGATTATACCCTTTAAGGGAATGTATACTTCAATAGAATCAACAACTAGTGATGCAGATTGTGCTGGTTTTTTTGCGTTTGAATCAATGATAATTTCATTTATTTTTGAAAGACGAATGATGTAATTTTTTAATTTTAAGATTAAATCTTCATAATCTTTATTAGGTTTAATAATTAAATTTATTTCTTTCCCAGGGGATATATTCATCTCTGCTCGAATGTTTCTGATTCCGCTGATAATATTTTTTACTAAATCCAAGTTACTTTCATAATCAGTGTTTATGAAGTTTTCTTTTTTTTCAGGCCAACTACTGTTTATTAACATATCCTCATTTTCAGTTGAAAACTTTGACCAAAGCTCTTCCGTTATAAATGGTGTATATGGATGGAGTAGTTTTAAAATTGTTCTCATACAGAAAACGGAAGTATTTAAAGCAGTTTTCTTTGCTTTGTCATCCTCACCATAAAGCCTTGTCTTTGAAAATTCTATATACCAATCACAAAAATCAGAATAAACAAAATCATATACTATCTTAACGACGTCATTCATTTTATAACTTTTATATGATTTGTTAACATTGTTTATTGTAGAATTTAATTTTGATAATATCCAGAAATCTGTATAATCAAGCTCTTCAACTTTTGGTTCGCTTGTATAATCATCAATTTTTGTATCAATATTCATCATTATAAATCGAGAACTATTCCATAGTTTGTTCATAAAATTTCTTCCAGATTCAATTCTTTTTTCTGAAAATAGAATATCNAAACCTTGAGGGGCAATTAAAAGTAAGCTGACTCTCAATGCATCAACACCGTATTTATCCATTAAATCCAAAGGATCAGGAGAATTCCCCAGAGACTTACTCATTTTTCTTCCCTTATCATCACGAATTATTCCATTAAAATACACATTTGAAAATGGCTTCTCATCCATAAAGTAGAATCCTGCCATTATCATTCGAGCCACCCAAAAGAAAATTATATCTGGTCCAGTTACTAAGTCTTGAGTAGGATAAAATCTTTTTAAATACTTTGTGTCTTTCGGCCAACCAAGCGTTGCAAATGGCCATAACCATGAGCTAAACCAAGTATCAAGTACGTCTTCTTCTTGTTTCCATCCTTCACCTTCGGGAGGTAATACATCACAGTAAATTTCATCATTTCTATACCAAACTGGAATTCTGTGCCCCCACCATAGCTGTCTTGATATACACCAATCTTTAATATTTTCAAGCCAATGATTATAAGTTTTTGTCCACCTTTCAGGATAAAATTTAATTTCTCCATTGTTTACCGCATCAAGAGCAGGTTTTGCCAAAGATTCCATTTTCAAGAACCATTGCTTAGACATGTACGGCTCAATAACAGCGTTAGTTCTTTCAGAGTACCCGACACTGTGATCATATTTTTCAATTTTATCAATCAAACCTAACGTTTCCAGCTCCTTTATAATCTTTTTTCTTGCTTTAAATCTGTCCAAATTTTCATACTGCTTTGGAGTATTGCTGTTTAGAGAACCATCTGGATTCATAATATTTATAAATTCTAAATTATGTCTTTTACCCATATCAAAATCATTAGGATCGTGTGCTGGTGTTACCTTAACACAACCTGTTCCAAATTCCATATCTACATAATCATCTGCGAAAATTGGAATTTCTCTTCCAATAATTGGTAAAATAATTTTTTTACCAATTATATTTTTATATCTTTTATCTTTCGGATTAACAGCAACGCCGGTATCTCCTAGCATTGTTTCAGGTCTGGTGGTTGCAACAACTAAATAATCTTTTGTGTCTTTTATATTATATTTGAAATGCCATAAATGACCTGGAGTTTGTTTGTGTATTACTTCTTCATCAGATAAAGCTGTTTTTCCAACTGGATCCCAGTTCACCATTCTTTCGCCCTTATAAATCAGCCCATCATTATAAAGTCTTACAAACGCCTTGAGAACTGAATCTGAATAATCATCATCAAGTGTGAACTTTGTTCTGCTCCAATCACAAGAAGCACCTAATCTCTTTAGCTGCCTAAGAATCGTTCCTCCATATTTTTCTTTCCATTCAAGAGCGTGATTAAAAAATGCCTCCCTTCCAATTTCTTTTTTATCAATATTTTTATCCTTGAGCATTTTTGTCACTTTTGCTTCTGTCGCTATAGAAGCATGGTCAGTTCCTGGTTGCCATAGTGTACTTTTATCAGACATTCTAGCTTTTCTAATCAGGATATCTTGTAAAGTATTGTTTAAAATATGTCCTATATGCAAAATCCCTGTAACATTAGGGGGAGGAATCATTATTGAATAGGATTCATCTTTATCTTTGGGCTTAAAAGAATCATTGTCTTCCCATTTAGTGTACCACTTTTTTTCAACATGTGAGAATTCATAAACTTTTGATAATTCTTTTTTCGACATGTTGATATTTTAAGCATAATCACTAAATTTGCGAATGAAGAAATCCTTTTTTTTAATAAAATTATTAATTTTTTGTATTTCATGCGATGAGACTAATGATTTAGTTGGTGCAAACGGTGAATGTGACGATTCTGTTTGTACGAATGTAATAAATGATTTCACTATCAAACTGTCTGGATCAATGATTCCGTTTGGAAATTATACTATGGAAGCAATATATGATAATGAAAATTATTTTGGTGTATCTTATTTGGCGACAAATGAATATGACAAAAAGTTTGATATATTTGAACCTCCATCAAGTGCAGGAAACTGGATATCAATTTTTTTCCCACACTCAGAATGGAATCAAGAATTAGGTAATAATTTTACTCAAGATATTAGATATAGTATAATTACTAATGATGAAAATAAAATAGAATGGATCTTTCATGTCCAATCAAATATTTACGGTTTGGTCAATTTTGATATAGAAATGGAAAATAACCTATGTGATTATTGTTTGAAAAGTTTNGAATTTATAGTTGATGGTGAATCTTTCTTTTATCAAAATGATAATTTCCTTAGTCAGTCTTTTTTTATTGAGAGTAATAATTTAATGTTATGTAAAATAATTTTAGAATTTATATAATAAAAATCATTCAAATAACTTGAAAAATGAAAAACGTTAATATATCAATAATTTTAATAATAGGAATGATTGCAGTAAGTACTTCTCCAGTCTCCGTAAAGATTTTGAATCAATACGAGAATGTGAATGGAATAATGCTGGCATTTTGGAGAATGAGTATAGCAGCAATGTTTTTGTGGATTTATTCATGCATTATAAATTTTGGAAGTTTCAAAACTAGAAAAAATTTAATTACTACGAATATATCCGGTTTCTTTTTAGGAGTTCATTTTGCTTTATTTTTTATTGCGCTTGATTTAACTAAAATGGCAAATGCAACATTTTTAGGTACTCTGACACCAGTATTTACTTTACTNCTTGAAATTTTGTATTTAAAAAGATCATTTAGTTTTACANTATATTTTGGACTTGTGCTTGCAATGATCGGCGCAACTGTAATTTTTTTCGGCTCATCTTCAATTAGCTTTGGAATCGAACATTTGTGGGGCAATTTACTTGCTCTAAGTTGTGCTCTTGTCCTTGCAGTAAGTTTTTTGATATCTGAAAAAATTAGAAAAACAGAACCTACAACTATTTATACTCGAACTTTATATACTTCCGCCTCTTTTACAATTTTAGTGATTGCAATATTGTTTGATAATAATATTTTCCCGGTGAATAATCATNTATCTTTATTATTAGGATGCATTTATTTAGCATTAATACCGACTTTATTAGGCCACAATTTATTTTATTATTCGATGAAATATATAAATCCAACTATTGTTGCTTCTGTTCCGTTATCTGAACCAGTTATTGCTTCAGGAATAGGACTGTTGATTTTCCCCATATTAGGTATTGAAAATCAGATATTTACTGAAAATAAATATTTTACAATTTTAGGTGGATTTATCACACTTTTAGGCATATTTATCATTCTCAAGAAAAAAAAGTAGTGATTGTTACATATTGATAAAAATTCATAATACATGAATGGCTTATATTAAGAACAATTAAATGTTAAGGATATTTTTTAATGACAATAAAAACGAGATTTATATTTTATGTTTTAGTTACTTCAGCTTTATTATCTTTTGATAGAGTTAATAATTTTGATGTAAAAAAAAATGAAGTGATAATTAAATTTAAGGAATCTTTTGCACCAAAGCTTGGGCAAGAAACTGCTCTTTCTCGCGAACAATTTTCTGATTTATTTCCATTTGTAAAGGATTTGATTCTCATCAACTTTTCACCGTTATTCTTTAATACACAGAATTTTAAAAATATTGAATATAAACACAATCTTCACCATTATTACATTCTCAAATTTGGAACGAATGTTGATTTTAATTTTTTAAAAAATGAATTTGAACTTANNCCTAATATCGATTTAGTNGAGCCAAACTATATTAAAAAAACCAGTTTGACACCTAATGATACTTATTATGATAGTCAATGGGCTCACAATAATGTCGGACAGCAAGGTTGGGTGCCAAATTCTGATACTGATACTAATTTAGCTTGGGATTTAACTACAGGAAATACTTCTATAGTAATTGCAATTTTNGACACTGGAGTCAATGAACATCCTGAGCTTCAAGGNAGACTGGTTGATGGATATGATTATGTCTATCAAGATAATGATCCTAACGATGTTCAGGGGCATGGGACATCTTGTGCTGGAATAGCAGCAGCCAAAGGTAATAATAACAGTGGAATAGCTGGAGTATGCTGGGANTGCAGTATTATGCCAGTAAAAGTTTTAGGTGATGACGGTTATGGTGAAGACTCTATTATTGCTGCAGCTATTCAGCAAATTGCTGCAGCTGGAGTTGATATAATTAGTATGAGCCTCGGTGGAGGTGGGTTTAATACTTACTTAGAGAATGCTATTTCTTATGCAGTTGATTTGGGAACCGTAGTTTTTGCTGCTTCTGGTAATGATGATAGTAATGTTATAAGTTATCCTGCAGCATATGATGATTGCATATCTGTTGGAGCAATGTCACCTTGTAATGAAAGAAAGAGTTCTTCATCTTGTGATGGTGAAAATTATTGGGGAAGTAATTACGGTCCCACCTTAGATTTCGTTGCTCCTGGAGTTAAAATTAATACTATTACTAGTTCAGGAGGATATACATCCTCATTTAATGGAACTTCTTCTGCTTGTCCTCATGCTGCTGGTATTGCAGGATTAATACTTTCGGTAGCACCAAATATGAATCCTGAACAGGTTAAAATGGTCATGCAGATGAATGCTGATGATATATCTGAATTAGGTTATGATAACCAAACAGGTTACGGCAAAGTAAACGCTTATCAATCTGTCTTAAATCTATTAAACGCTCCTGAGGTTTTTGTAGATATACAAAGTTTAAATATTGAGTTGAACCAAGGGGCTTTAGCTACAGAAGATTTTGTAATAGTAAACATTGGTGATGCTGACCTTAGTGTATCTGTAGATCAAGACTCATATCAATCAGTTGACTCAAATAGCGGCTTTTTAACTTACGAATGGATTGATATAAGCAGTGATAGCCAAATATTAAATATGAGTCATAATGATTATTTTTCCAATGACCCAGTGCTTTTAAACTTTAATTTTCCGTTTTATGAAAATTATTATTCATCGTTAAATGTCAATTCAAATGGTTGGTTAGGTTTTTCTGAAGACAACACAGGATGGGAAAACTTGTCTTTACCTGATAGTCAAGCACCATTAAACGCTATTTTCCCATTCTGGGATGATTTAAATCCAGCTAATGATTCTAATAGTTCAGGAAATGGAATAATTCGATTTTCAAATTTTGCTGATAAGACTGTTGTATGGTTTGATAGTGTTGACCATTGGCCAACAAACTTTGAAGGTAGTAATTATGATTTTCAGACAGTTTTATATAGCTCAGGAGATATTAGATTTAATTATAGATCTATGCTCGGAGAGTCAAATTCAGCAACAATAGGGATACAAAACTNTGATGCTTCTCTTGCGACACAATTAAGTTTTAATAGNGACTTCGTAACGAATCAATTTTCTGCATTAATGTACAAATTTCCAAATTGGTTAAGTTTAGATATGTCAAATCAGATTTTNTCGCCAGGAAATTCTGAAGTAATCTCTCTNACTTTTGANACATCAAATCTATTAGAAGGAACTTATAATTATCAAATGATTTTAGAAACAAATGATTTTCAACAACCTCAGGTTNTAATTCCTATATNNCTTACAGTAAATGGTGATGCATGTTCTGATTGGACNCAAGGAGATATTAATCAAGATGTNATTTTCAATGTTTTGGATGTTATATTGGCTGTTAATTTTATATTAAGTNACGAAGTAATTTCTGACTGTGAATTCTTTTCTACTGATCTTAATGAAGANGGGGTGTTAAACATTCTAGATATTCTTAGAATAGTAAATCTTGCATTAGATTAAACAAACTTATTTTCTTTTATTTTGGATTAACTATTTATAAATTGATTTATGGATAAAAACGAAGTCATAAAAAAACTNAGCCAAATTTTTGTTTTAGAGCTTTCAGGTGTTATCAGATATACTCACTANTCTTTGATGATTGTTGGNTATAATAGNTTACCACTCATTGATTTTTTTAAATCACAGGCTACAGAATCTTTAACTCATGCAAATCTTGCAGGAGAATATATAACAGGATTAGGTGGTCACCCCCCTGCAGAAATTGCTAGCATAGAGGAATCATACAATCATAGTATTAAAGATATTTTGAATGAAACANTAATTCACGAAAAAACTGCTATTAAGATATACTATGAATTGCTTGAACTCGTCGATGGNAAATCTGTCTACCTTGAAGAATATGCACGGAGTATGATTGGTCAAGAAGAATTGCACGTACTTGAAGTGCAAAAAATGCTAAAAGAAGACTAAATTAACTAGTTTTAAGAATCTGATTCAGTAAAATCAATTAGAACTTTTCCAAAATTCTTTTTATTTTGAATGTATCNATGAGCGGCTGGAACCTNATCNAATCTAAATTTTTTATCAATAATTGGATGAATNTCATACTTATTAATCACACTTATTAAATTTTTAATAGAGCGTTTTATTTTCCATTCATGNCCTTTGAAGCGACCTAAATGGTAGCCCATAACTATTTTATTATTTGCCATCAGATCTATTGGTTTATATTTTGGCATTGAACAAATTTCCTTAAAAGAAGCATATAAATTNAACTTATCTCCTTTAACAAAGCTCTGATTTCCATAAATTATTAATTTGCCCATTTTTGAAAGNCATCTATAACTTAATTTCCAATTTTTAGANCCAACTGGATCAATCACCAAATCAACCCCTTTGTCATTAGTATATTCCATTATATTNTGTTCGAGNTTTTTTTTATTGTAATCGAAACATTTGTCAACGCCTAATTTATAAAGNTTTTCGTGTTTCCATGACGATGATGTTCCGATAATTTTTANATTTTTTGATTTTGCAAGCTGAATGGCAGCAGTACCTACACCTCCTCCAGCTCCATGAATNAGGAAAGTATCTCCATCTTGTAAATTACCTAAGTCATATATCATCATATATGCTGTAATGTATATAACNGGAAAAGCAGCAGCTTCATCNAGCTGAAAATTCTTTGGCAAAGGTATGAGAGANTCTGATTTCATACATACGTGCGAGCTNTAACTACCATTGAGAGANAAACCCATAACCTTNTCTCCAACTTTTAAATCTTTTACATTTTTACCAAGTTTTTGTATAACACCGCTTATCTCTCCACCTAAAATTGCACCTGGTTTNGGTCCTCCAGGATAAAGTTTCATTCTAGCCATTATCTCAGCAAAGTTAATACCAGCATAATGTACTTTAATAAGTACCTCATCATCTTTGGGANTAGGGTTTNNTAAGTNTTTAACTTGCAAAACTTCAGGTGCACCGTATTTGGTTANGATTATACTTTTCATAATTTTAGTTATTTTCTCTTNGCTTTTGCAATCTCAGAAAAATCTACATTATNATACTTAAAATTACAATCATTCATTANGGACNTACCATAATTATCTAACCAATCTTTATGCAAAGCAAGGTCAATATGAGTTGGTTTCATTATGTTGAATTCTACTGAATATAAATCATTTATATCACCAGGTAACGATATATTTCTTGCATANTGAAAGTTATCAATCAGATTTATATGCGGAACTAAATCAATAAATGTTTTAAGACCAGTTTTTTGATTNACAACCATTGCAGTCATATGAAGATATGGNACAAATCCTCCAANNGGNGTTCCTTCAGGAACATTTTTTGTATCCCAGTTAACTCTTGCTTCAATATGAATATTTGTTTGATCTTGTGATAAATGCATTGCCATTGGCATTANATGATCTTTAATAGCACCCTCAAAGATAAAAACGATACCGGGTTCAACTCTTTCTTCNCCTATTACAAGTTCTTGTGANTANGAAATTGAGNTTGTTATTAAAAGTGTTAATAATATTTTTTTCATTTTTTATTTCTCCTATATTTTTCTTTTTCCAACTTTTTGATATAAAAAATTGAGTCCAATTATTGATAATACCCATGTAATAAATTCAATAAGNCTAGGATCNCCATTATATCCAAAAAANCCTTTTATTAAGCCACCTATAGCACCCTTATCATGAAGAATCGGATAAGANCCATCATCATTTTTTGAAGGATTTATGTCCCATATTCGTGATGCCCATTTCTCAGCTTTTTTGTTATTTTCAAGACTGAATTCCTTTCTCTGACCNTTTGNTCGGATGGCTAAAATTGAATTTTCTTGATNCANTGTTTTTCCGCCATAATATGGAATTACTNCTCCNGANTCAAGTTCATGAACTCCATAAGTGAGCATGCCAGCCGCAACAAAAATNAGAAGNACAGATGTAATATTGAAAAATTTCTGAAGCGGGACTTTAACTCCTTGAACAAATATNGCATATCCGCCAGCTAAACCAAGCAATGCTCCAACTACAGATGATATTACATTTATTCCTCCTTTNCCAGCACCCCATAACAATAATATTATCTCAACTCCTTCACGAAATACTGCAACAAATGCNAAAGTAAAAATTCCATATTTAAATCCAGACGAAATNGCTTCTTTAGCCTTGTTTTTTAAATCTTCAGAAATATTCTTATTTCTGGCCATCCAAATAATCATTGTTGTTAAAACTATTGAAGCAANTATCATAACAACNCCTTCAAATATTTTAGCTTCANTGTCTTTCAATCCAATAGCAAGTTGACCGAAAATAAATGCTATAATAATACTGGCTAAAATAGCTGNTCCAACACCACTCCAAACCATTTTCATACTATCCTCATTTCCAGATTTATTTAGATATGTATACAAAATACCAATTATNAGTGAGGCTTCTAATACTTCTCTAAACATTATAATTAACTCAGCCATTTAAGCTCCTTATCTTTAGGTTTTTTTAAAAAATAATTCATANAAACAAAAAATAACCATCGTGTAAAATGTNAAATACATGAAAGTGGAAGAAAATATAACNAGATAAGAAAAGTCTCTGCTTAAAAATCTAATTAAAAAGAATCCACCAAAAGTAAGTATAATTGAACCAAAACCTTCAATCATCAGAAACCTTTTCAGTTTTCCAGAAACTATAGAATTTCTTTCGAAAATTAAGGCAGTTAAAAAAAAAATAAATGTAAATTGAACTACATGCTTATGAGCATGTGAAACTAATTCTGTAAAACTTTTAGGATAATTTTCTAATACATCAATATCTGGATCATAATCNTTTTCAACAATATCTCCTGCATATCGANTTTCTGTACCCTCTATNGTCATAGAAGTTGTGAGATAAATATATAGAATACCNAANGCAACACCTATACTCAAAACAATTAAGAANCAAGTTAGTAGCGTCTTTAANGAAGAGTTTAATTCGTATAAATTTTTACTCATTATGNCTAGAGATAATTTTNGAAGCAAGTAAAGATAGTTTAGAAATACCTTTTGTAACGCTTTTAACAGAAATTGTGGCTCCTGAAATACCAGATATGTTTCTCGGATAATTATAAAGAGAGTCTTTTTTCATTCCATTAAATTGAGATAACCAAACTTCNCTGCCTACTTCACCACCATACCCTTCACGATATTTAATTATAGAAGAAGAAAGGATATTTCCATTTAAATCAAAAATACAAAGAAAAGTAATTGGCATAGATTTACCTATCACATTATCCATGATTGCAATAAAAGATTCATTTTTTTTATTAATTTTCCAATAGTAAACCTTGTCCCTAAAAAAGGATTGTTTTACAGTATTTTGGATTTCACTTTTAACTTTTTTTGGAATAGAAAATTTGTGCTCAGAAATCGTAATCTCTTTTCCAAAAAAATCATGAATACTATTCAAAGCCATATCTTTTATTTCGCCAGCTATAAATAGATTAAAGATTATTATTGTAATTATTTGAAATTTCATCACTGTTATAATTTACGTTATTTATACTAAAACAGGCCCAGCTTTTATACTGGGCCTGTTCGTCTCGACTTGTAAATAGGAGAACCGACAGATTAGATTCTGCCAAAATTCTCTTTTACGACACAAATTTTAGCATATATTTTGTTTAGAACATATATCCAAGCCCAAATCTCATAACATCTGCATCATTTTTAGATCCAAGTTCAAATTTAAATGATACATTTTCAAGAGGCTTGTATGTTAATCCAAATAAAGAAATGTCAATACTTTCTACATCATCTCTTGTATAGTTACTTGTTCTTGTCCAAACAAACATATCACCATCACAGCCAACAAGCTCAGCAACGTTATAGCCCAAGTCTAAATAATATCCATTAGATGTATCAGTTACTGGGTTATCAGTATAATCAATCATACCGTATTCCATTCTTGCGTACATGTTGTTTTTGTAATAAGTACCATTAAACTCAGTCAAAGTTACACCAACTGAAGTACCATCATCTTTAGGTGCATCATTCATTGTGACTGAACCACCAAGTTTTAGACCATCGACTCCTGTGAATGAACCTTGTATAGTTTTTGTCCAACTTGAAGCTTTGGAATAATAACCTTTTAGCCTAGCGCCTCTAATACCAGCACCAATCCCATCACCATCAAGATCACCTGTTAAAGTTACATTCCAGTTGAAATCTCCTTTAGTTCCATATAAAGAAAAACCATTATCAAACCACGTGGTTGGGATAATATATTTGTTGTATTCAGGTCTTTCAACACTCATGAATGTTGGAGGTTCGTGGTATTCATTAATAATTCCTGCGGGAACTAAGATTACACCACCCTTAAAACCGAATGAACCGTTCCAATAGTTTAAGTGTGCTTGCTCCATAGCTAAATAACCACCTTTATAACCTAAAGATGATTCAGAACCAACCATATTATGTTCAATTTCTACCTCAGACATCATTGACCATTCAGGACTGAATTGGTGTTTGTAATAAACGATGAATCTATGGAAATCAAGTTTTCCATCACCATCATTAGCTTCCATGTCGTAATGCATTTCACCATAACCACCAATTGTAGTTTTAGGTTCAAAAAACTCATCTGCAGACACGAAGCAAAATGTTAGTGCTATAACTAGTAATTTTCTCATTATTATTTTTCTCCTTATTAAAAAGTTAACTTAATTGAGAATCATTATCAATCCGCGTAATTTAATTGAGATTAATTATCAATAACAAAGTTTTTTTTCAAAATTATCAAATAAAATTGTATATTTTAGACCAATCAGTCGATGTAGAGAATGAATAAAATTTTAAACAATAAATTAACAGAAAGAGAATATCGTCAAAAAACTATTCTAGATGGAGCTTTAAAATCGTACCATAAGAATGGAGTTGATGGGATTACGATGGATAACATTGCGCAAGAATCAGATTTTGGAAAAGCAACTATTTACTACTATTTTCATTCAAAGGAAGATATAATTTGTTCTTTGATGCAAGAAGGATGGCAAAATTTGTGGGAATCTGTTGAAGAAATGGTTATTGAGAAGATTTCATCAAGAGAAAAATTTGTAAAAATTCTTAATAAAATGGCTGAAAAAGTATTTGAAAATAAAATTCTTTATGAATTTCTTTTTACTATTCCTAGACACATAAATATTCCTGAATCTAAAGCTGCTTGGAAAGTATTTCAAAAGCGTACATATGCCACAATGCAATCAATAGTAGATGAAGGAATTTCATCTGGAGATTTTGCCGATATAAAGCCAGAGTTGTTTATGAAAGCAATAGGTGGAATTTTTCATGGTATCGTTTTCATGGGCGATCAAAAACCCATTCATGAAAAAGATATAGAGTCATTAATTTCAAATTTTATATATCCTTCCTAAAACTTCTTAAAAAATATATGTAATTGAGAATCATTATCAATATATTAAGATAGTATTTTTAATGTAGTTTTAAATAAATGAATCAAGTATATAAAGAATTAAAAGAAAATTGGATCAGCTTTAAAAGAGATAATCCTAAAGTTAGGATAAGAGATGCTGCCAAACTTATAGGTACTAGTGAAGCTGCCCTACTAAGCACAGAAATTAATAATGATGTCAATTATTTAAAAGTGAGTGATATCAAAAAATTTATATTAGAAATTCTCAAGGTTGATAAAATTATGATTTTAACGAGAAATGATTCAGTTGTACATGAGCTAACTATTAAAACGGAAGATATAATTTTTAATAACAATCAAATTATTGATAAACAACAACTGCCTCTATTGACTCTTAATTACGACTTATTTAAGTATTTTTTTTACCAAAAGAAAATGCATGCTGGGAAAGAGCTTCAAAGCTTTCAAATTTTCGATAAAAATGGTAATTCGTGCGTGAAATTTTTTTATAGAGGAAATAAGAGTTTGGAGTTTGAAAGACTTGCTGAATCTTATAGTGCAATATATGATTATGCTTTACAAAAAAGAATTGACCAAGTTAAGCCATTAAGTATTCCAACTAATACTTATTTTGGTAAAAATTATAAAAAAAATTTTAATATTGTAAACCTAAAGCATAATTCAATTAGAGATATTCTTGATAGGGTTAAGAAAAATGCGACATTTATTGAAGTCCAAGTCTGTGGAATTGGATCATTGCAGTATTTTAGAGGTAAAATTGATAAAGTTGTAAAATTTGGTACATGGGAAAACATTTTAGATGAAAATTTTAATTTACATGTACAAACTGAAAAGTTTAAAAAAATCAAGGCAAAATGGTTAAATACTAGTGATAACATTTGCTGCGCTATTGACTTTATATGTAACAAAGAAAATATTTTGGCTAGAATTTCTTTTGAAGAAAAAGGTAGTCAAAATTTTAAAAATTTTATTAATGAAATAAAGGAGCATGACTATGTTTGATAGATTGTATTTTGTTTTGATATTATTTGCAACATCTGTTTTACATTCAATTCAATTTGAATATGAAGATTTAAATTTTAATGGTAGATGGGATCCTACCGAAAATCTTGTTATCTCAAAACCATCGGATAAATATATAACAATTGGGGGAGCGGTAACTGAAGTTGTTTTTAATCTTGGTTTTGGAAATTCAGTTATTGCGGTTGATCAATCGAGTACTATGCCAAGCAGAGTAAAGGACTTACCAGACGTAGGATATATCAGAATGATATCATCGGAAAAGATACTATCTAAGTTTCCTAATAAAATTTTTACAAGCACATCGATGTCTCCCAAAACAGCAGTAGAACAATTAAAAGCAAGCCCACTTGATTTTATGATGTATGACGCCCCAAAAAACATTGAGAATACCATGAAATTAATTGACTCAATATCAAGAGACTTAGGTGTAGTTGAACTTGGGGATATTCTAAAAAATAGAATGTTTGAGCAAATGACTTTAATAAAAGACATCAAAAACACTTTTGATGTTGTCCCTCAAATTGTTTTTTTTATGAATCCCAAATCTGGTTCATATGTTGCCGCAGGTAAGGGGACAATCGCTGATTATTTGATTGAATTTATTGGAGGTGAAAATATTTTTACTAACGAATTTAACAGCTATCAAAAAGTATCAGAAGAAAGTATTTTAATTAAAAATCCTGACATAATACTTGTAGCAGCTCATAATTCCGCAGATGATGTTTCTTCATTCTTTTTAAATAATGAAAATTTTAAAAATCTTGAATCGGTAAAGAATGGTAATATTATTGAAATACAAATGTCTGACTTAACAATGGGTACAAGTTTTCCGGAAAATGCTTTAAAAATACTAAAAAGTTTTAGTTTAAATGCAGAGTAGTTTAAAAAGTACAAGAACTCTAACAATTTTATTAACCATATTATTTTTTACTTCTGTGGTGCACTTATTCTTTGGTTATCAAGATCTTTCTCTATCTAAAATGTTAGAAATTTTTAAATTTCAATTTAGTTCGGATAATTACAACAAAGAGCTTGAAACATGGGCTTTTATAGTATTTGATTTAAGAATTACATCAATTTTAATGTGCATTTTGGTGGGTATTGGGCTTGGAACATCAGGAGCTATATTACAAGGATTATTTCGTAATCCACTGGTTGATCCAGGTTTTATTGGCGTATCAAGTGGTGCAGCGTTAGGCGCGATATTAGGTATAATGTTTGGGAATGTGTTGGAACAATATATCCCAAGCTTTTTAAATCCTTTCTTGATATCAATTCTTGCAATAATTGGGAGCTTCATAACGACTATTATAGTTTTTGGAATGTCTAAAGTGTACTCTAAAACTAATATCATGGTCATGTTGTTGTCAGGAATTGCAATAAATGCATTGGTAGGATCTGTAATAGGAGTGTTGATAAGCGTGTCCTCAGATGAACAGCTTAGAACTTTTACATTTTGGGGAATGGGTAATTTAGAGAGTAAAAACTGGACCCAAGTTTTAATATCAATATTTTTTATAACAGCTTCATTCATGTTTATAATTAAATTAAAGAGACAGCTTGATATTTTTATGTTGGGTGACTCCGAGTCATATCAATTAGGGCTTGATGTTGAGTTGTTGAAAAAGAAAGTCATTATTATATCGTCTACAATGGTTGGTATATCCGTTGCATTTTGTGGGATGATAGGTTTTATCGGCCTTGTGACTCCACATTTGATTCGATTAATAATTGGTCCAAAACATAATTTTTTAATTCCGTGCTCTGCAATCATGGGGGCAATACTAATTTTAATTTCAGAGCTCATATCGAAAAAAATCAACATTCCAATTGGAGTAATTACATCTGCTCTAGGAGCTCCTTTTTTCATTTGGTTAATAATAAGTCAGAAAGGTAAAATTGGTTACTCGGAATAATAGAATAGTAGATATTGACTCAATTTCTTTCGAAATCAATAGAAAAACACTTATTAAAAATATTGCTTTTAGTATTAATAAAGGTGATATTTTATCAATCATAGGTCCAAATGGAGCTGGCAAATCGACACTTATAAGATTAATTTCTGGAGAATTAATACCTTCAAGTGGAGTTATTAAATTCAATGAAATAAATCTGGAACAATGGAATATATCAGATTTAGCTTTGTATCGCTCAGTTTTGCATCAAGCTAGCAACATTTCTTTCGCATTTACAGTAAAGGACATAATTAAGATGGGTAGCTATCCACATGATATTTCAGAAAAATCTTTTGATTTAGAATCCGCTTATTGTGAGCTTTTAAATGTTTTTGATTTAATTGATTATGAAACCAGAATATATACCACATTATCTGGTGGAGAGAAACAAAGAGCTCAGCTTGCAAGATCAATATATCAAATTAGTATTTCGGTTAACCTCAAAGATAAACTTCTAATTTTAGATGAGCCTACGTCATATCTTGATATAAAACACCAACTGTCGTTATTCAAATATTTAAAAAAACTTAATAAAAAAGGATTGTCAATAATAATGGTTCTTCATGATTTAAATTTAGCAATATCTAATTCTGATAAAATCTTAATATTGAAACAAGGGCAACTCTTCAAATTTGGACAAGTAAAGAAAGTTATTTCAAATGAAAGCCTAAAAGAAGCATTTGAGGCAGATTTTAATTTATATTACGATGAAGAAAAAAATATTAAATTCATCAATTATGCAAAAGGAGTTTGATTATGACCTCATTGATCAATGAAGCGCTGAAGCAAAAAAATACGCTCATAACAAAAATGGATTCAGTTGTCTTGGCAACGTTAGACGATAAAAATATGCCTAATTCTAGCTATGCGCCTTGTTTCGTAGATGAAAACAATCATTTTTACATTTATATAAGTTTTCTTTCAAAGCATACAAAAAATTTAATATTGAATAAAAATGTTTCGTTTATGATTATTGAAGATGAATCTGATGCAGAAAATATTTTTGGCAGAAAAAGACTCACCATAGATGCTTTTGCCCAAAAAATTGCCAGAGATTCAGATAATTGGAATCAAATAATGGATTGTATGGAGAAAAAATTTGGCAATACACTTACTTATTTGAAAAAGATGACTGATTTTGAATTATTTAAATTAGTTCCTAGACAAGGATTGTTGGTGTATGGATTTGCACGAGCATTCAAATTTACAGATGAGAAATTAGAAACAGTCGATCATTTAAATGATCAAGGACATTCTCAAAAATAATTTTTTTAAAAATGCAAAGTTTTAAAATTATAATAATCCTTTTAAGTTTTTTAGCTTCAGAAACTATTACGATACAAGTTGTAGATATCAATGATTTACCAATTGTTGGAGCAAATATAGAAATATTAAATTCAAATCTAGGTACTACTTCAGACTTAAATGGATTTTTCACAATAGAAAAAAATAATAAAGTATCTAAGATTAGAGTCTCTCACATTAAGTACACTGATACAATTTTTAATTTAGACTCTGTGAAAAATTTTAAAATTAAACTAACAGAAGAGTTTCTTGATTCGAATCCGATTGTTGTGACGGGAAATAGGAGAGATTCATATATGAAAGATGTTCCTATACCAACTAAAGTGATTAACATCGATGAGATTAAAACCTCAAGTGTTGCATCTGTGAAAGAGCTTTTAGAAGTCGCTATCCCAAATGTTCAAGATGTTATGTCAAGTCATGCAGGAGTCAGTAATAATGAAGTTAAAATCAAAGGTCTTGATAATACATATATTTTATTTATGATTGATGGTTCAAGAATTTCTGGTGAAAATTTTGGCAATTTGGATTTTAGTATGTTGAATATATCAAATGTTGAACGTATAGAGGTTATTGAGGGTGGTATGTCAAGTCTCTATGGATCTAACGCTATTGGTGGAGTGGTTAATATTATAACAAAACAAACTCAAAAACCTTTTGAATTTGAATTCTCATACCTTAATGAGTCTCCCATGGTAGAGTCAAAATATCTTAATGTTGGGTTAAGTAAAGATAGATTCAAATATCGTTTAAATTTATCTAGCCAATTTAGTCCTGGCTATGATTTGACACCAGAGCTTATCGATGAAAATCCGCGCCCTTTGCAAACATTGGAAAAATATAATGCCTATAATTTTGGACATAGTATAAGATTTGATTTAAATAAATCTTCGAGCTTTAAATTTGAATTTAAAAATTATAAAAATAGAATTTATCAATATCAGAATCATCTTGTCCAAGTTCTTGACAGCTCAAATGAGCTGTATCCTTTTTATTGGTATACATCGCTCAGAAACGGATTGCCATGGTTTAGCGATAAGGAGTATAAAGCTGAATTTAGTTACAAACTTAATAAGTCAAATATAAAATTTAAGTACCATCAAGATAAATACCGAAAAACAAATTATTATTTTAATTATACGGAGTTAGATTGTGGCGATGAATCAGAGGATTACTTTTGCTTAAATCAATCAAATTTAACTCCAAGAGAATATTTAAACGCTAAAAACTATAACAAAAATTTCTTCTTTAATTATGATTATAATTGGCTAGATAATAATTATATAACGATAGGATATGAAAAAAATATCAATAAGTATAGCTCTTTCAATATTTATAATCAGGGAGGAGATTTAAATGACAATGGATCGTGTGATGGATCGGGAACATTTTGGGATCCCAGTGATTGCATCGTAGAGTCAGTTTTTGGAGGTGTTGATACATCAGAAGAATATGTTAAGAATAGCGTATATATAGGAGGTGATTTTTCTTTTGGAAAAAATTTTATTTCAATTTCTGCAAGAGATATTTCTTCAAAAAAATACGGCTCAGATCTCGTAAGCTCGTTAGCATTTATGCGCAAGGTAAACCAATTTTATAATTTAAGATTTAATTATAGTAGAGGATTTAGAACTCCGACAATCAAAGAGCTTTTTTACGATTTTCAAAGCCATCCTCCACCTATTTTAGGGAATCAAAATTTAAAATCTACGACGAATGATTATTATTCATTTTCAATTGATCGAAGGACAGTATCTCAAAGTAATTTATTAGAAATATATTTTAATAATGTGAGTGATATGATTGGTACAAACTATTCTGATTCAGATGACGATGGGGTAGATGATATAATTATGTTTAACAATTATTCGAATGTGAAAATATTCGGTTTAAATTTGAATTTGGAATATAGGAACGAATTAAATGGTCTAAAGTTTGTATACAATTACACTAATCCTAAATCCAACGATGTCAACGCTTTGGAATTAATATCCAATCATTCGGCACGATTTAAATTTTCAAGGAAGCTGAATGAAAAAATAAAACTTTTTTTAAATACTAAGTTTTTAGGTAAAAAATTTATTTATAGTGGTAGTGAAAAAATCTATCTAGATAGTTTTTCTGTCACTGATTTAACTTTATCTTATCAGATTGATAAATATTTACTGGTAAATTTTGGAATAAAAAATATTTTTGACTATGTAGACAAAAGAAGGTTTATCGATGATGATTACCTCAGAAATATATTGTCTACATACGACCCTGGGCAAAGATTTTTCATAGATTTAAAATTTAATATATAAATCAATCATTATTTATTCGAATGAACATTCGAAAACTCTTGGTTCGTATTTATTTTTATTAATAAGTTATGTTTATTGAGAATCAGTATCAATAACAATTTGACATAAACATGAGGTAAAATATGATTTTAAAAGTTAAACTTATTGCGTTGTTTGCGTGCTTTGTTTTAGCTAACAACCAATTTATATCACAACAAAATTTTGACCAGCTTGAAACTATAGAATATCGCATTCAAAATAGCAGTAGAGATGAAACCGCCTACATCAATGCATCAAGCTTTGATGAGTGGGCTTATTTTTCCTTTGAAACAAATAGTGAAATTGATATTTCTAATCCAGAATCCTCCCTTGATTGGGATCTAGCATTTAAACGCAATCACATAAAAACAAATAGTGGCCTTTCAGGCTCAGGTTTGGGTGGAGCGTATGTTGACACCTTGTCCACTTGGTTAGATAATTGGGCAACTCTTAATTCCTTGCCATCAGATGCAGTATGGTCTAATGATACGGAATGGTGCTGTGTGTATGCCTTAGGACAAGGTTTTGTTGATGACATTATTTGCAGTGAACAATTAGAGTTATGGGGAGCGTTTGGTTCAACTGCAGGTTTTAATATTACAAATTACGTTATGTTTGTAAAAGATGCGCAAGGAGAGGTTGCTAAATTTTGGCCTTATGAATATTACTCAACAGGTGCAGGTGGAGGTCATATTGATATTCGTTATGATCTAATAAACAGTATATCAACAGATTGCGCAGGAGTTGTTGATGGTTCAGCGATGATTGATGATTGTGGTGATTGTCAGCAACCTTACTGCTATACACATCCAGGTGGTGTGGACTTCGCGGATGCATTGGATGGAACATGTGACGCAGGAACATACATTGCTCCAGATAGTCCTTCAAATCCTTATTGGAATGAAAATTGTGGTCCTGACTATACCATATATGCTGGGTATCATTACTACTCTCCAATACCGGGTGGAGGGGATTATGGTTTAGATAATGTATACACACTAAATATTACCACTGGTGAAAGTGTATACTTTTACAATGAAGTCGGATATCATGATGTTCGATTTATCAACCCTGAACATTCATACTTAGATTTACCTGCCTGCTATGGTCCCTGTGATCTAGGCACTATTACATTTGAAATTCCTGGAACATATGAATATGATTGCAGTGAATATGGGCATGCAGCAGCTGGACAAGTCGGGGTAATAATAGTTTCTGATTCATGTAGTGATTCCGATAATGATGGCATATGTGATGAAGAAGATACTTGTGTTGGAATGATTGATGATTGTGGTGATTGTCAGCAACCTTACTGCTATACACATCCAGGTGGCGTAGACTTCGCGGATGCATTAGATGGGTTATGTGATTCAGGGACATATATTGCCCCAGACAGTTCATTAAATCCCTATTGGAATGCAAATTGTAGTACATGTATTCAAGGTGACATAAACAATGACAATGTCATTGATATTCTTGATGTTGTATCGATCGTAAATGGAATAATTAATATTACAAACTACTTTAATGAATGCGCAGATATTGATGGAAATTCTTCAACTGATGTTCTGGACGTTGTTGCTATTGTGAATGTTATCATTGGCGGTAGAGCCTCTGATGCGACTTCAGCGGTTATGAAGTCAGAGGGTAACACCTTAAGCATATCAGGAGACGGTTACATTGGTGCGATTCAAATGACACTAACCCATGATGCGAACTTTAGCTTAGACCTCACAG
>PBGO01000017.1 GCA_002719095.1 Fidelibacterota bacterium | reverse complement strand
TCATTCTTCAATGCAATAATATTTTTGATAAAGAGTACTATAATCATTTATCTAGAATTAAAAATATTTACGCTGAGCCTGGTAGAAATATCAATATTATTTACAAGTTAGCAATTTAATAATTCTTTCATAAGTTAAACACTGGTTGAACTGACAATTTTTATTTGAATTTTATAAAATTAATTTTTAGGAATTTGTATTAGATATAGTTCAAATAGTAAACATTACATTATTATGAAAAATTTAAGAATAATTGCAATATTTATTTTCTTACTCGATTTCTCCATTTCGCAGAATTGTTGCGAACAGCAAAGCGATGCTTTATTAGATTGTGATAGCTTAGGATGCTACATTCCTCAGTGCGATGAATTATGTGGATGGTTATCGCTGCAATGTTGGGCTTCTACTGGTTATTGTTGGTGCGTAGATTCAAATGGCTATGAAGTTGAGAATTCCTCAACGCCTCCAGGAAATAGTTTACCTGATTGTTCAGATTATACTTGCGATATAGGTTTTCAATCAATTAACGGCAGGTGTTACAATGAAAATGATTTATTGTTTTTACAAAATATGATTGATAAAAGCTATGAAAGCCAAATTGATTTAGATTGCGAATCTGATGCTTATTGTGGTTCTCCCAATCCGTATATGGATGATCCCGATTCTTGGTTTTCTATGGTTTATGACGATGAGAACATTACATCAAAAGCAAATGGAAATGGTATTGTTGAACCTCTTGAGCTTGGAATTCAGGAATGGCAGAATGGAAGACTAACAAGTTTAATGTGCGGTGCTTATATATACTGCCAGTTGTCCGGCCCAATCCCAACAAATATCAACAGTTTAGAGTATTTAGAAGTACTAAGATTAGAAGGAAATTATTTATCAGGTTTCATTCCTGAAAATCTTTGTGAATTAGATCTTATATTCAATGATTACTTGGCATTTGATTTGGATTATAATTTACTGTGTCCACCATTCCCAGATTGTATATATGTGAATGATAATTGGAGTCAAAATCAATCAGATTGTAAAGACATTGGTGACGTTAACTTAGATACTTTCATAAATATTCTTGATATAACAAATCTTATTAGTATAATAATTGAAAATCAACCATTGGATTATCAAGCATTAACTCAAGCTGATATAAATTTTGATGATACAGTTGATGTATTAGATATTCTAGGCATTATTGAAGTAATATTGAATTGAAGCTCAATTTTCATAAAAATTATAATTTTAAGGCATTGTTTTTTTCGTAGATTAGCTCATGAAGATTATCTCATTTGAATTTATAAAAAAACTAATTTACGAGCTCAACCCCTCACAAAACTTTTACTCTTTGAATAAAAACGTAAAGGCTGATATTTTAGCTGGGATTATTGTTGCAATTATTGCTTTACCTCTTGCATTAGCTTTTGGAGAGGTTTCAAACATGGGCCCCAAAGCAGGAATTATTAGTGCGGCAGTTGGTGGTATAGTTGGAGGTCTATTTGGGGGGTGTTTTGTTGGTGTAAGTGGACCAACTATGCCTATGGCTTCACAAGTTGCAGCATTTGGAGCAGTGTTAGCCGCTTCTGGTTCTAACGATATTAATGGAGTATTTTCAGTAATTTTTTTAAGTGGAGTCGTCTTAATATGTTTTTCTTTTCTTAGAATTTCTAAGCTTATTCATTTTGTCCCATATCCTGCAATTGCTGGCTTTATGTGTGGAATTGCTGCTCTCGTTTTAATAGGGCAAATAAATCCTTTGCTTGGTGTAAATATTGAAAATAATAATGATCCAGTTGTAGTTCTTTTAAACTTACTTAATAGTATAAAAAATACTAATTTCATTGTCTTAGCTGTTTCCATCCCTTCAATTATAGTATTATTTTTTTGGGATAAAATTTCGCTGAAAATAAACTTTTTAAAAGACATACCATCACCATTACCAGTATTAATTATAGGTTCTTTTATAGCCTACATTTTAGGAATGAGAGCTTTAGATGAGAACCTATTTATAAGTTCCATTCAAAATGACAACTTCTCCATTTATTATCCGGACTTGAGTCGTTTTTCACAATATATTGGGCCAGCAATAGGTTTGGCGTGTCTAGCTCTTATTGACAGCTTATTAAGTTGTCGTGTTGCAGACACAATGACTGGCACCAGACACAAAAGCAATAGAGAAGCTTTTGGACAAGGAATGGCAAATGTAGTATCTGGTATTTTCGGAGGAATATCTACAGCAACAGCAACTACTCAAACAGTTGGAAATATAACTTTTGGTGCAAAAACTCCGCTTGCAACAATTACCAAAGGAATAACAATGTTGCTAGTCCTTTTATTTTTTGGAAACTTTATGTCGTATATACCTGTATCCTGTCTTGCTGCAATTTTAATTAAACTAGGTATTGATATAATAGATTATAGAATTCTCCCAGCTTTAAAAAATATTTCTTGGACTGACTTATTTGTATTTGCGACGGTTTTGTTTGTTACAGTTTTTGCTGATATAATTATTGCAGTTGGAATAGGTGTTTTAATCTCATTAATAAGATATTACAAAGAGGTTTATTTGAGCATAGCAGGGGATAATACATATAGATATGGTTTACTTAAAGAATCTAAATTTTCCATAGAATACTTAAAAAATAAAAATTCTGATTCTGAGTCAACTTTTATTATGGAATTAAATGGCGCATTATTTTTTGGAACAATAGAAATATTAATTAAATCTTACATATCAATTCCTAAACATAATGTTTTGGTTTTAGATATGTCCAAAGTTTCATTAATCGATTTATCAGGAGTTTTTGCTCTTGAGGACTTAATAAAAAAAGCAAATAAAAATAAATCAAAAATATATATTACGAATGTTAATGATGTAGTAAAAGAATACTTGGAAAAATTAAGTTTTGAAGAAAATATTGGATCAAAGGTAATCGTAGATTAAAAATAATTTAGTTCAAATTTTTAAATACTATTTAAAGGAGAGTGAATGAAAAAAATATTTTTAGAAATTTTAAGATGGAGTCTAAGATTTCATGGCCTTTTTCATATTGGACATGTATATTCTGATATTATAGTTGGAAACTGGATAGGTGTTGGAATAGGCTCGTATATTATTTCAGTAGAGCTATTATCGAGTTTTTTAATTCCTAACGAACATGTTCATTTTAAAACATTTAAAACTGAAGTTCATGAAAAGTGTGATTAATTTTCTTTTCAATTAAGTTCTTAATTATTACAATATTGAACAAGGATGTTATAGAATGAAATCTCGTACCTTTGCTACATTGCAGCTTGCAATAATATCTTTTTTCATGTTTGCTGATCAAAACTTGATGGGGCCAAATATGAAACTTATTGGAGACGAATTTGGATTTGTTTCAGAGCAAGATAGATATCATTATCTTGGAAGTTTAATAAATTTAGCTTTTTGGATAATTGGTGGAAGCGTCTCATTATTTATTGGCTATTTTACAGATATAGTTTCTAGAAAAAATCTTTTTTTTTTAATTGTCATGGTTGGTGAAATTCCATGTCTATTATCCGGATTTGCTGTTGATTATAACCAATTTTTCATTCTAAGAGCACTCACTGGTATTGGTATTGGAGGAATAATTCCAATTACGTATTCCTTTTTAGGAGACTATTTCTCATCAAAAGAAAGAATAAAAATTGTAACGTTAATTGGGTTTGCATCAGGACTCGGTGTTGCGATTGGGCAGCTGACTTCAGGTGTTTTAGGTGAAACATACGGATGGAGGCTACCTTTCATAATATTTGCAGTACCAAATTTTATTTTAGTTTCTGTATTTTACTTAACAACTAAAAGTCCTGAACGAGGTGAAATGGATTTAAATATTAAAAAAGTCGATTTCAATGATTTTAAAAATTTCAAAAGTCTATTCAAAACCAAGACAAACATTCTAGTTTTCTTACAAGGTTTATTTGGAACCGTACCATGGGCAGTATTTGGAACCTATATGATTGATTATTTAAGTTCAAATTTAAATTATGCACGCGATGGATCAGCAACATTTGCAATTACTATTGTTGGTGGAATGGCTATTTTAAGTTCCCTAATTGGAGGTTTTATTGGAAATAAATTATATAAAAAAAATCCAAAGTATTTACCTCTCTTTTGTGGATGCACTACAATTCTTGGTGTGATACCAACACTATTATTAATAAATGTACCTCAAAATAACGTCTTCTTGCTTTACACCTATGCAACTTTAACTGGCTTCTTTATTGCAATGACACCACCGAATATGAAAGTTATTTTAATGAACGTTAATAATTCACATAACAGAGGAAAAGTTTTTTCACTATATAATTTTTCGGATGATTTAGGAAGAGGCTTCGGTCCTTTTATAATTGGTAGCTTGCTAGTTTCTATATTTGGTTCAAATATTGCTTTTAATCTAGCGAGTATGTTCTGGTTATTTTGTGGTATTATAATTTTATTTATGNNAAAAACTTTTCCNNTTGAGGACANTGGAGNAATGNAATGACTTTNTTANTAATTATCTTATCTTTTGTANTTATTTGTATGNTTTTTNTAATTTGGTGTCATTANAGATTTCCTGAAACNNATTGGAATTGGGATGAAATAGATGTAAAGGAAANCAAATTTCCTAAAAAATTCATNTGGGGAACTGCAACAGCTGCCCATCAAGTTGAAGGAAACTGCAACAACAATAATTGGTTTGAATGGGAAAATAGTAAGGATGATTTNGGNAATCCTAGAATTAAAGATAATCAANNATCTGGTAAAGCATGTGATCATTGGAATNGATATGAGGAAGATATTAAAATGATTCTAGAACTAGGGGTTTCTCATTATAGGTTTTCAATAGAGTGGAGCAAAGTTGAGCCGAAAAAGGGTTATTTTGATAGAAAAGTCATAAATCATTATTCAAATGTTATCGACAAGTTATTAGAGAATAATATTACTCCCGTTATAACTTTACATCATTTTACAAATCCAACTTGGTTTGATAATTTAGGGGGTTTCGAAAGAGAACAGAATATATCGATATTTGTTCAATTTTGTGAAAAAATATTTGATGAGTACAGCTCAAGAGTAAACCTTTGGTGCACAATTAATGAACCAGAAGTCTATTCTATGATGGGTTATTTCGTAGGAGTTTTTCCGCCAGGCCAGAAAAATCCAAATCAAGCAGTAAACGTTCTTAAAAATCTTTTAGTTGCTCATACTGCTGTATACACAAAATTAAAAAGTTTAAAAAATGGAGAAAAATCAAAGATTGGGATTGTAAAAAATGTNATGCAATTTGACCCCTACAGAAGATGGAATTTACTAGATTGGATTGTTTGCATACTAACTAATAATATTTACAATGGTATTGCCTTATCTTACCTTAAAACTGGAAAAATTAATATTAGAATACCGTTTTTTATCAATATTAATTATTCGAACCCTTTGGCAGCAAAAAAAACTGATTTTTTTGGACTAAACTATTACTCACACAGTCACCTNANGTTNAAAGCTAATNTAAATGAGTTTTTTGAGAACAAGTTTTTTGCAAAAGACACAATGACTGACATGCCGTATGTTATTTATCCTGAAGGTCTATACAGGGCAATTAAGGATGTAGAAAGTATCGGCAAACCAATAATTATTACTGAAAATGGCATTGCTGATGCTAAAGATGATAGAAGAGCTCTATTCATTGAGAGATATTTATACTCAGTCTATAGAGCAATTAGAGAAGGAACAAATATTAAAGGTTATTTTTACTGGTCACTAATGGANAATTTCGAATGGGCTGAAGGATACGATATGAAATTTGGTTTATATGAAGTTAATTTTAAAAATCAAAAAAGAAAATTGAGAAATGGTNCTNAANAGTTTATTGAGGTCATAAAAAAAAGTGGGTAAGTCAGTAGCAATCNTACTTGCTGCTGGAAAGGGATCAAGAATGAAAAATTCCACTCCAAAACCACTAATTGAAGTTTTTAACAAGCCAATGATTGAATGGATAATTTGTAAGTTTAATGAATTAAATATAGATGTTATCGTTGTCATCAATCCCAAAGACGAATCTTNCTTCAAAAAATATACAAATATTAAATTAGTTTATCAGCTAGAACAAAGAGGTACAGGGCATGCAGTTCAGCAGGCTATAAAAGCCGTTGATAATTATGAATCTGTTTTTGTTTTCGTGGGTGATAGCCCTTTTGTTGAAAAAAATAAAATTGAATCAATGCTTTCGTACCATAATCTTAACAATAATGATGTAACTATCTTGAGTTCGATTTTTAAAAATAAATTTTTCCCATATGCAAGAATAGTTCGTGATAGAAAAAATAATAAAATAATAAAAATCATTGAAGAATTTGAAGCAAGCAAAGATGAGCTCCTAATAAAGGAATTATTTTGTTCTCATTATCTATTCAAAACAAAAATATTAAAAAAATATTTACCAAAGCTTGTTGAGAATTATCAAAAAAAAGAAATTTTCTTAGCAGATATTTTCAAATTTTTAATTAATGATAATAGAAAAATTGAATCCGTTTTAATTTCAAATTGGAAAAGTTTGATCGGTCTAAATTCAAAAGGTGACATACATTGGATAGAGTCTCAAGAAATGAGCTAATAAAAGAATTACAAATTGATTTTATGAAGAAATTTCAACAAAATAAATTCATAACGTCGAGTGCTCCAGGTAGAATCAATTTAATTGGGGAGCATACTGATTATAATAAGGGATACGCTATGCCTTTTGGAATTAACAGATGGATATGTACCATTATTTCAAAAAGAAAAGATAAAAAAATAAAAGTTCATTCTCATAACTTTAATCAGGATGTAGATGTAGACTTAAATTTTAAGCTAAATTTTAAAGAAGATTGGAAAAAATATATTTTTGGATGTATCAAGTTTTTCACTGATGACTATCCAATTGAAACAGGCTTGAATATACTTGTTGGTGGCAACATTCCAATGGGTTATGGGTTATCAAGCTCTGCTGCTTTGGAAATATCTTTGCTTGGTTCATTGTTTAGAATTCATGATTTGGATATAGAAAAAAGTATTCTAAAAATTGCAAAAAAAGTTGAAAATGAGGTTATTCAAGTTAATTCTGGATTATTGGATCAATATGCATCTCTTTATGCAAAAAAAAATAAAATTTTATTAATCAATTTTGATTCTAAAAATCATATGCAGATTGATTATAATATCAATGAAGCATCAATCATACTTTGTAAAAGCTCCAGCAGGCGTTTTTTAGCCGATTCTAAATATAATGAAAGAGTGAAGGAGTGCTCTGAAGCTTTACAAAAAATTAATTCAAGTTTAAAAAATAATAATAAAATTAACGATATTGATCTTAAGGATCTTGATCTTTTAAATGAAAACATCACTCTTAAAAAAAGGTTAAAGCATGTTCTGACAGAAAATAAAAGAGTCAAATCAATGATTAATGCCTTAAATTCAAAAAACTGCGATTTAATTGGAAAAATCTTAAATCAGTCACATGAAAGTTTGTCTCTTGATTATGAATCAAGTACAAGTGAAATTGATTTTATCATCAATAAGGCAAAAGGGCTCAAAGGTTTTTATGGAGGAAGAATAGTTGGTGGAGGATTTGGGGGATGCTGTTTAGTTTTGATTAATGATAAATACAAAAAATGTTTTTTGACTGATTTAAAAAAAGATTATTACGATGAATATGGTGAAAATCTTCGTATCCAATCTTTTGAATTATCTTCAGGATTATTTGTTGATTAAATAATGAAATTATATTTTATCTTGTAATAACATTAAATATTATCTAGATTAAACGTGTAAATCGTGCACATACATTAAACTACACAAGGACTATTATGAAAAAAGTTTTTCTTTACTTTAATTTTTTGCTTTTATTTGGGCAATATGATTACAACTTAGTTGATTTAAATAACACCTCAGATTTTTTTGAGCAATCTGTGGGTACATCTTTTTTTGAAAATAATGTTACTGTGCACTATTTTGGACATTTTAATTGAGGAGGATGTAGAATAAAGTTCGGAGAACTTAATAATCTATATAATTCTTGGAAAAATCAAAATCTTCCAGTAAAACTAATTGGCGTTGGTAAAACCTCTCACATTTCTAGTTTAAGTAATTGGACTAATGGTAATGATGCATCAGTTTGTGCTGACGAATCTCCGTTTGATATATGGTCTAATTTTGGCGCTTCTCAAAGAGACGTATATGTAATAAATCATGTTGGGGAAGTAGTATTTCAGGGAAATATAACAAGTGGAATTCCAGCCAATTTCAATGATTTAGTTGAGGGTTTGGCAGCTCAAGTACAAAATGATGATTGTATTTGTACAGAAGAATATGCCCCTGTTTGTGGTATAGATGGTCAAACATATTCCAATGAATGTTACGCTAATTGTGAAAATATTACTATAAGTTATGTTGGTGAATGCTGCATTAATGGGATTATCGATGAATCAGACGTTTGTAGTCCACGAGAATGTATTGATGGCTTGTGGGCCACGGCTATAATCGATTGTATGGAGCAAATGGGCGTTCCTTGTGATGGCGGTATATATGTTGACCCTCCTGACAATGTTTGTTGTTCATCCTGCATACAGTATGGCGATGTTAACCAAGATAATACTTTGAACGTTATTGATGTTGTCACTGTGGTAAACCTTGCCATTGCGAATGAGTATAATCAAGTAGCTGATGTAAACTTAGATCAAGCACTTAACGTTCTAGATATTGTTCTATTAGTAAACTTAATTTTAAATTAGTATTTTATAAGAGTTATAAACAAAAAATGGATTTGAACATGAAAAATATATTTTACACATTAGCTTTTTTTAGTGTTTCATTATGTAATTTCAATTACTCAGCACTAGATAATAATACAACATCACCCACATATGGTTTAAATGTTTGGTCACCTGAGTATGATAATCATATAGTTTTTAGTTTTTTTTCTGATCAAGGCTGAGCGGGCTGAACTCTAGCATTCGGGCAGTTGTCCGACTTTCAAAGCGAGCTTATTAACGATTATGGATTCGAAAATATTGTTTTTATAGCTGTAGGTAGAGATATCTTTAATGCAGGAACAACTAATAATTTTTGTTCAAACTCAGATTTACCTTTAGTTATTGATACAAGTCCAGATTACCCCATTAGAGCTCAATTTTCTCCTTACAGTGGTCACAAATCACTAACAGCCACAGGATACGATGGAGAATTTCTTGCAAATATATCACTGAATAGTTTAAGTAATTCTGTGAAAAATCAAATCATTGACATCTTAAATGAGCATTATCAGGATACTATTTCTGGAGATGTTAATTCAGATGAGTTAGTTAATGTTCAAGATATTGTTCTCGTTGTAAATCTTGTTCTTAGCAATACATTTGATAGTGATGCTGATATCAACAATGATGGTTTGGTTAATGTTTTGGATGTTGTGCAAGTAGTCAATATAATTTTAAACTAAAAATATACTCATGAAGCAAGCTACTCTTTTTTTGTTTTTTGCTAATATCATTTTAAGCTCAAGTTGCTTGCTTGACATAAGTAATAATAGCCGTAGTTATTATTCAATTGGAGATACACTCTCCGCTGAAGATTTAATTTATGATTATCCAATTTGTAATGGTTCGGATGGATACGAATCAGGTGATTCATTTAACTTTTCTTACTTAGATGGAGATTCTAATGGAGGTAATTATAAAGTTACCTTAATAAGCATGAATGCTACTTGGTGACCAGCTTGCTATGATTACATCAGTTTGATGGATGAGTTAATACAAGTTATTGAAAGTATTGAGGAAATTCAATTTTTAGTTAGTTTAGATTACAGTACTCCTGAATTTGGTAATCAAAATCTTTATTCCTGCGAGCAATGGGCATCACTTTATGCAGAATTGGGTGATTATGGTAATAATCCATTAATTATTGATAGCGACCCAAATCACAAAATATGGGAGATGTTTGCAGGGACAACATATTCTGCTTATGCAATGATTGACCACAACATGGTATTAAGGTATAAATTTGATATGCCAAATTTATATGATTTTCAGTACACATACTTACCCAATTTAGTAGATTCTATGTACGGTTGTATAGATGAAGATGCTTGTAATTTTAGCAATTCAGCAGTTTATGATAATGGTACATGTATTTTTGATGAAGAATGTCTAAACTGCGATAATTACACAACACAATTATCATGCATTGAAAATGAAGATTGCCTTTGGATGGGCGATCATTGTATGGAGTCAAATAATAATTGTATGGGTAATGAAAATCAGGCGTCATGTTTGAACGAAAGTGGATGTTTTTGGATGGGTGACCACTGTATGCCTGGTTCTGATTGTACAGATCCTGTAGCTTTAAATTATAACCCAATCGCTGATGAATTAAACGATAATCAAAACTCTCACTGCGATTATTCACCTTACTTGATTTATGGTTGTACGTATGAAAATGCAATCAATTTTAACCTGAATGCAAATATCGATGACGGATCTTGCGAACATGAATTAGTCGATATAAACAATGATGGTATACTTGATATTCTTGATATAGTAATTATTGTAAATTTTATAATCAATGGATAATTAAAATATCTTAGGAGCTAAAAGTAAGGGGCTAAATATTATGCAACATTTAATTTTTATATGTTTATTTTCAATTATGATTTCTGAAAAATATAATGAGCCATATTTTGAATTAATTCAAAAAAATAAGAACGTAGAAATTCGTCAGTATGGTGAAAATATTATCGCTAAAACAAGTTTAAAAAACGGAGATATTAATCAAAACAGTTCTATGTTTAGAACTTTAGCTGACTATATATTTGGTAATAATACACAAAGTAAAAAAATTCCTATGACAACACCAGTAATGACAAGGTATGATGATGAATCTTATGATATGATTTTTTTTATGCTTGATACAAAAGAAATTGAAGATTTACCTGAACCAGTAACCAAAGATGTTATTATAGAAAAAGTTTTTCTAAATAAAGTAGTAGTGATTAAGTTTTCTTGGTGGGCATCAGAAAAAAATATCGCCAAGTATAATAGTATCCTAAAAAAATATATAAACGATAATAATCTAGAAGTAACATCAGGTCTTATGGTTGCTCAGTATGATCCTCCTTTCACGTTACCAAACTTTAGAAGGAATGAATTGATGTACCAAATAAAATAAAGTATTCTATTTGTTTAGTAATTCTAGAATGTTGGGACCAGAGGGTATTATTTTATTAGGATTTATTTTATCGTGTGTTTGAAAATAATGAGATTTTATCTCTTTAAAATTAACTGTTTTTTGAATTTCTTCAAATGAGTACAATTCTTTTACATAGCGCCACAATTCGCAAAATTCATATATATGTTTTTTATCAGTTTTAAAATGAGAATAATAAACCACATCAAATCTAATTAGTGTAACAAAAAGTCTTACATCCGACAGAGTTACAGCATCTCCAAGTAAAAATTTTGATGTTTTCAAATACTGTTCAATTTTTTCTAAAGATTTAAAAAGATTATTAACATTTGATTCATAAATACTTTGCTCAGTAGCAAAGCCACACTTGTAAACGCCATTGTTTATGTTATTATAAATATATTCATTAAGATCCTTTGCTTTTGCGTTAAGTCTAGAAGGATTTAAATTAACTTTTTTAGTACTGAAATCTTCAAACTGTGAGTTTATCATTTCTATTATATCAGATGATTCGTTGTTCACTATTTCGTTTGAAAATTTATCCCACATGACTGGAACAGTAATTCTTAAATTGTAATTTGGATCCATCATCATGTACGCTTCTGATAGATAGTCAAAACCATTTAACGTATCGATATAATTATTTTTCTTATCAAATCTCCAACCTTTATTGTCGCGAATTGGATCTACAAAAGAATAAGAAAAAATATTCTCAAGACCTTTTAAACCAATAGTAATCATAACTCTATGTGCCCAAGGGCATGCATAGGATAAATAAAAATGATATCTATTTGGTTCGGGTTTAAATCTATTATTTTTTGATATTAAGTTTCTAAAAATACTTTTTTGTCTTTTGAATGCCCCAGATTTCATTTCCTTTGGAAACTCTTGATTGATATTAATTGACATGTTTATGATTTAAGTTTAATAATACGAAACTTATTCATTATTAAAAGAGTAATATAGCCGAAGTCAATTTCAAAAAATTTTACAGCAAAATTTGGTCTATTTGGAAATTTATGATGGTTGTTTTGGTACAATTCTCCAGACATTAGTAAATCAACAGGTAAAGTATTTTTAGAGTTATCATTTGAGTTGAAATTTCTGTAACCATTTTTATGTCCAAACCAATTAACAATGAAGCCGTGTAGTGGTCCCATTAGAGCATGGACTGGAATAAGAATGAAGTACCAGTAGCTTGGAGCAAAATATAGATAGAAAAGTATGTACATTAATAAAAATGATAAGCGATAGGTATATGTATCAACTAACTTTTCAAAAACTGGCCAAGATGGATAGCTCTTTGTTATTTTTGGGTTATTTTTTATCATTTCTTCACCAGCTCTGTAATTGACGAGGGTTTTAAACATAAAGCTAAAGTAATTAGAGCTCATCACGGGGCTATGTGGATCTTTCTCCTTATCACTATGTTCATGATGTTTGTTATGTAGAATTCCATAGAGAGAGGGTTTTAAGTAAGAAGTGCCTTGAGCAATAGCGGTTAAAATAAAAAAATATTTTTCAACCATTGGAGACATGGAGAACATCCTGTGTGAGGCATATCTATGTAAAAAAATTGTCTGAACAAATAATGACAAATACCAGTGAGCAATAAAAAATATTAAGATTGCAATCATACATCTCCTTTTTTAAATAAATAGTGTGAAACTCCCCATTCGCTACCATTTTTCATTCCAAACATTTCAGCACACGCCAAAAAAAATATTCTCCATCTATTAAACCATATTATAGCTTCATTAGTTCCATAAGTTTTTTTGAATAATTCTATTACAGTTGACTTATTGTCGTCTAGTTTTTGGAGCCAAGCGTATGATGTTTTTTTGTAGTGCTCTCCACTAATTACCCACTTTTTTTGAAGTTTTAAATCATCTTGGAAATTAGATAGTAAATCGTGAGAAGGCATTAAGCCGCCAGAAAAGAATTCTCTTGCCATCCAATCAGATGGACCTCTGTCTTCATATGGATATACAATACTCTTGTGCGAAAATATATGAACAAAAAGAGTTCCTTTTTCTTTTAAAAATGACGATATTTTTTTGAGAAGTTTTTCATAGTTTCTCATGTGTTCAAACATTTCAATCGATATAACTGTATCGAATTTTTTACTAATGTTAAAATCATTCATATCGCAAGTAATAACGTTTATATTTTCAATATTATTTAAGTTGCACTTACTTTCAATATATTCTCTTTGGTCATTAGAATTACTTACAGCGGTAATCTTTGATTGAGGAAAGTTTTTCGCCATGAAAAAAGTGAGAGAGCCCCAACCACAACCCAGCTCCAGAATATCCATTCCATCTCTGATTCCAGATTTTTCAATATACATTTCAAGCATATCACTTTCTGATTTATCAAGATCACTATTTTGATTCCATAATCCACAACTATATTTAAGGTTTGCACCTAAAACTAATTCAAAAAATTTTGGAGGTAATTCGTAATGCTGTTCATTAGCTTTTTCTGGAATAAGTGCAATGGGGCTATTTTTTAATTTTTTTACCCAGTTTTCATTATGTTTAACCAAATTTTCTTCTTCCATTTCATCTACCCACTTAAGTCTTTGTGAGCATAAATTTCTTATTCCAGCTTTGATTAAGAAATCTGGAATTCTGCCTTTTTCTGCCTGATTTATAAAGTAATCTATCATTGTTGCAATAATCCTTCTTTTTTTGTGAATAAAAATTGATAATCTCCAATGTTTTTCTCAAGAAACCCAGCTTCACAATAAACTAAATAAAATTCCCATAACCTTATGAAATTATCACTGAAACCTAGCTTAATGATTTCTTTCTTTTGATTTAAAAAATTTTTTCTCCACAAGCTCAAAGTAGTTGCATAGTGAGGTGTGATATCTTTCAAATCTGTAAGGATTAAATTTGTATGCTGTTTACAAACTTCAATTACCTGAGAAAGCGAAATTAAGCAAGCACCTGGGAAGATATACTTATTTATAAAGTCAACAGAGTTTTTGTAGGAATCAAATTTTTGATCATTGTAAGTAATTCCCTGAAGAGCAAAAAGTCCACTATCATTTAGTAGATTAGATATCTTCTTAAAGTAAAAAGGTATATTTTTATGACCTACTGCTTCAATCATTTCAATCGAAATAATTTTGTCATATTTACCATTAAGATTCCTGTAATCCTCTTTCAATAAAGTAATCTTTTCGGATAAACCATGTTCATGTATTTTTTTCTTTGCGTAATCATATTGAGAATCAGATATTGTGGTTGTAACGACATTACAGTTATATTTTTTCACTGCATGAATAGCACATCCTGCCCAACCAGTACCAATTTCTAAAATAGTGTCATTATCGGATACGTTAAGATTTTCGAGAAGAGTTTCAATTTTTTTTAGTGAGGCTTCTTTCAATGTGGTTGACTTATCTTTGAATATGCCACATGAGTAGGTCATTGTTTCATCAAGCCACAAAGAATAAAAGTCATTACTTAAATCATAGTGAGCTAGGATATTTTTTTTACTTCCAGTGAGAGTGTTTTTTCTTTTATTGTGGATGATTTTATTGATTGGTTTAATTAATGCTGCTAAGCCATTATCTAATTTATTCATTGTATTTTGATTTCTAATAAGAATTTGGATAAGTTTAACCAAATTGTCACAATCCCAGAGCCCTAGCGCATAAGCTTCTGCAGCTCCGTTCAAGCCAGCTGTGGCTATCAACGTAAAAAACGCATTATCTTTTATGTTAAACTCACATTTCAAATCATCATTTGAGTCACCAATATGAAAAGTTTCATCTTTTATTACAAATTTTACATATCCTTTTTTCAGAAAAGAAATTTTTTTTAAAAATTGCTTTTTAAAGAAATTATCAAGAAATGAATTTTCTGACTTGTTAAGGTTTGATGCAATATTTTTGACATTGAAATTTTCGCTCATTTCTTTTCCTCGTTATATTTGGGATGATTAAAAAAAGTTGCTCCTTTGATCCATAGTTTAAAGGCTTGAAAGTGAATTCTTAAGAAAATCATGAAAGTTATGAAGGGGAACCTGATTGTTGAAATTAATAAATTTAGCTTGGTAAAGTTTTTTCTTTTATTTAGTACTAAAGTAGCATCAAATACTTTATTCTTATCTTTGTAATTTATCATATTCACGCTTAATGAGTCTGAGACATCAGAAAAATACCAATCATATTCATGACCCATATCCCAAAATGGGGAAACGTGAAATTCTTTTTTTAAGCCTTGTCTGAAAGATTTATTTTTTTTGTTGGTAATAAAATAACAGTGTCTTTCATTCCAGGGTGTATTAGTTACCTCTGCTACAATCATCTTTAAAGTTTTACTATCTTTTTCATAACAGTAATAAAAACTTACAGGGTTGAAACAATAGCCAAAGTATCTTAAATGTGTTAAAATTTTAATTGGGCCTTCTAAAGTAATATTTTTTTCTTTAAAAACTGTATCTCTGATAGCTTCATCAAGTGACATAGATGGGTCTCCATGATAGTCAGATCTGTAGTAGCTAATAATCGCAGGCTTATTAATATTCCAAAATAATGATTTTCTAAATAAATTTTCAATTTTAGATACATCAAAAAAACTCATATAAGTATTGTACTTGAAATTTTGCTGAAATGGAGAGAATCTCCTGTGTCGTATACTACCTTTGAAAATATAATTATGCATCATTAATACTTAAGTTAAATTGTTTGCATACATTCAGCGCACTTTTTAATCCGTCTTCATGAAATCCATTACCACAGTATGCGCCACAAAATAATACTCTTTTGTTAGCGTTAACTTCATTTATTTTTTTCTGCGCACTAACTGATTCATAAGTAAACAGAGGATGTTCATAGTTTATTTTTTTTATAATTTTTGTAGGATCTATGACTCCTGGGTCATTAATCGTCACACAAAAAGTTTCAGGTGACTTTAATCTTTGTAGTAAATTCATATTATAAGTTAAAACAACATTTTTTGATTTTTGATGTCTAAAATAATTCCAACTTGACCAGGCTTTTTTTCTTTTGGGAAGAATATTGGTATCTGTATGTATAGTTGCGAGATTTTTTTGATACTTTATTTTAGATAAAACTTCTTTTTCATTTTCTGTTGGATTGCAGAGTATCTTTAATGCTTGATCACTATGTGTCGCAATTACTACTTTATCAAATTTTTCTGAAAATTCATGTCCTTTCAGTTCTATATAATCATCATGTCTAAAAACAGATTTAATAGCTTTATTTAAATGAATTTGGTTCGAGAAAGGCTTAATTATTTTTTTTACATATGATTTGGAACCTCCTTTCACTACTCTCCATTGAGGTCTATCAAAAATATTTAACAGTCCATGATTCTTTAAAAATCTTATGAAAAAAAAAGCTGGCATTTCTAACATCATTTTTGGACTTGTGGACCATATAGCAGCTCCCATGGGTACAATATAATTTTCAATAGTAAAACTTGAAACTTTAATTTCTCTTAAAAAATCAGATAAAGTAGTTTTTTTATTAATATTTTGATTTAGTCTTGAGTATTTATTGAAACGTACTATTTCTTTGAGGAATGAATAAAAGTTGAAGCTTACTAAATGTCTTTTTTTAGCAAACAAAGAACCAAATGAATTGCCAGAGTATTCAAAATCATCTTCAGTTTTTAGGCTGAAACCCATTTCTGTTTCTTGAGATTTTACATCTAGAACATTTAATAGCTTTATAAAATTTGGATAAGTTCTATCATTGAAAACTATAAAACCAGAATCAACATTTTGAATTCCTATTGAAGAATTTAATTCGTGGGTATGCGTGTGACCTCCCAAATAATCATTCTTTTCAAATAGATGAACATCAAACTTTTTATTTAAAATTCTTGCAGCAGCTAGGCCTGAAATCCCTGATCCAATTACAGCAACTTTATTTTTTGTAGATATTTTCACTATCTAAAATTACGAGTATGCAACCTTAATATTCGAGTATTTTCATTCCTTACATCGATATTACCCTTAAATTTCCACATTTTGCTTCTAGCATTTTTCGCTGATTCAAGAACATCAATTTTTGGGGTTGGATAATTATTAACATTATTTTTAAATATAGGTGGATTTTTCCATGGTTCATGAATGTAGTGCGTATCAAAATTTTTTAATTCTGGTACCCACTTTTTAATGAAAATTCCATCTGTATCATGATCATGTGATTGTTTTATTGGGTTGTATATTCTGATAGTATTAATGCCCGTTGTTCCAGCCTGCATTTGAAATTGTGAGTAGTGAATTCCAGGTTCATAGTCTAAAAATAATCTTGCTAGATGATGAGCACCTAATTTCCAATTACAATCCAGATGATGGCATAATACAGATACGAGCATTGCCCTCATCCTGAAATTTATCCATCCAGTAGAGTCCAAGCATCTCATAACAGCATCTACTAATGGCATCCCCGTTGTTCCCTTCTTCCAATCATTCAAATTAATTGAATCATTGTTATAAGTTAATTTTTCATATGCTTTATTAGCGCATCTTTTTTCTATCTGATGCTCAGATTCAAACTTTTGTATGAAGTGACTTCTCCATTTTAGCCTAATCAGAAAAGCATTAAAGCTTTTTTTGTGTTTGGAGAAATTTTCATTTTTTTTTACATATTGGTATGCTTGTTTAGCACTTATATTGCCCCAAGCTAGATAAGTTGATAATCTCGAACATGAAAAAGTGCTTTCGTTGGGTTTTGAAATATATTTGGAATAATTAAATCCACGTTTATCAGTAAATGATTTCAGTAGAGTATAGCCATTTGATGATCCAGGTTGTTGGAATTTTGGTGAAATTAGTTTTACTTCTGAAGTAAAACTTTTAGGTAATTTGTAATGTTTGAAATCAAGGTTATCGTTAATATAATTTTTGAATGTGTTTCTTATGATTTTCTCATTTATAATTTTGTACCAATTTTTATCCCAACCTTTTCTATTTTTTAATCCTCTGATAATACCATCTTTTTCATACTCATTAAACTTGATGTTATTTTCTTTTAAGTAAGCTTTTATTTTAACATCTCTCCTAAATGATAGAAGATTCCCAGTTTCTTGATATGCATATACGTTGTCAATATTTAAAATAGAATTTAAGTATTTGAATACATCTAATGAGTCTCCAAAGAAAGAATATATTTTTTTTCTATCTTCAAGATTTTCATTCATATCGCTTATTGATCCATAAATAAACTGAAGGTGTCTCTGAGAACAGTCATTTGCTTTAATTAAATCGCTATCGTAGATGTAAATACCAATGAAGGGTAAATTACTTTTCTCGCACAAATTGAATGGAAGATGGTCATCAAGTCTTAAGTCTCTTTTTAGCCAAACAATATTAATTTTCTGATTTATCACAACACAAACTTAAAATAAAACGTGCAAAACGTGCAAATAGTTTATATATTATATGGTTATGATATTTAATCACGAAAATATTATGAGTTTAGATAAGCTGTATAGGATTAATCTTATTAATTCAATTACTGGCGCAAAATCAGCTAATTTAGTAGGCTCCAAGTCTAAACAAGGTATTGACAATTTAGCTATATTTTCTTCAGTTGTCCATCTTGGCTCTGACCCTCCGTACATTGGTTTTTTCATTAGACCGCAGACCCTTAAAAAAACCGATACTTTTAAAAATATAATAGACAATAATTTTTTCACTATAAATAGCATTGATGAAAGCATCTTCAAGAGGTCTCATTTGACATCTAAAAAGTTTGATGACAATCAATCAGAATTTGATCATTGCTCAATTGAAAAAACTACAATTAATGGTTTTTACGCCCCTTTTGTAATGCAAAGTAAAATAAAAATTGGTCTAAATCTTGTTGAGAAGAAAAAAATTATAAATGATTGTACTTTAATTGTTGGTCAAGTTCAGCTGTTATCCATTAACGACAATGACATGGACGATTTTGGGAGAGCAAAGATTCATGAAATGGATATTGTATCAATATCAGGCTCTGATACATATAATAGAATTAGCAAAATTGAAACATTACCTTACATTAGTTCAAAACTTAAAATAGAGGAGAATCTAATTGAAAAAAAATCTACCATTTAAAATTTGCTTAACTTGTGATAAACCGTTTAATTGGCGTAAGAAATGGGTGAGAGATTGGGATAATGTGCTATATTGTTCCCAACGATGCAGAAGTAATAAAATATTTAATAAAAAAATAGCATAAATGAAATCTCAAGCAATTAATATCATTCTTCCAAATCAACTGTTTAAAGATAGCCCCTTACTTGATAACAACTTTACTAATTACATCATTGAAGAGTCGCTATTTTTCAGGCAATTTAATTTTCATAAGCAAAAGATTGCATTTCATAGAGCTTCAATGAAGTATTATGAAAGTTTACTCGCAAGCAGAGATAAAAAAGTTAAGTACATTGAATCTCATCAAGAACTAGCTGACCTAAGCTATTTTATTAATAATCACATTAATAATGGTGTTAAAGAAATCAACTTCTATGACCCAGTGGATAATTGGATAAGTAAGAAAATATACAGTTTTAGTAAATCAGTAAAACTTAAATCTTTTGAGAATCCTCTTTTTATTAACCAGAGCGCCGATCTCCTTCATTTCTTTAAACCAGAAAAAAAGTTTTTCGCTCATGCAGTTTTTTACAAACAGCAAAGAAAAAGATTAAATATTTTGATGAATTCAGATTCTACCCCAGTCGGTGGTAAATTTTCGTTTGACGAAGATAATAGAAAAAGATATCCTAAAGAAATGACTCCTCCNTCAATAGATTTGCCATNACAAACAGATTTTTGGATAGAGTCTTTGTCNTATGTAAAAAAATACTTCTCANGTAATTTTGGTNTATTAAATTCAGAACCTCTATTTCCTGTGACGCATGAACAAAGCAATGAATGGTTTAATCAATTNTTAAGTAAACGATTTTCAGATTTTGGAGATTATGAAGATGCTATTGTTAAAGAACATGTTTATCTAAATCATAGTATTTTAACACCTTTACTAAATTCAGGACTTTTATCTCCACATTATGTCTTGAATGCTGTTGAAAAATATGCTAGAGATAATAAAATTAAGATAAACTCTCATGAAGGTTTCGTTCGTCAAATTATTGGATGGAGAGAATTTATTAGAGGAATGTATGTTGTCAAAGGAACTCCATCAAGAAATAAAAATTTCTGGGGATTTANTAGAAAAATCCCCAANTCTTTTTATGAGGGTACTACAGGAATTACACCAATTGATGACTCCATAAAAAAAACACAAAAACATGCATACTGTCATCACATTGAGAGATTAATGGTTTTGGGTAATTTTATGCTTCTTTGCGAATTTGATCCGGATGAAGTCTACAGGTGGTTTATGGAAGTATTTATAGATTCATACGATTGGGTGATGGTTCCTAACGTATATGGCATGAGTCAGTTTGCAGATGGAGGTTTTTTTGCAACTAAACCATATATAAGTAGCTCCAACTACATTAGAAAAATGAGTAATTATAAAAGTGGAGAGTGGTCAATAATATGGGATGCTTTATTTTGGAATTTCATTAAAAATAATTCTATTTTTTTTAAATCTAATCCAAGATTGTCAATGATGTTTCATACATTTAACAGGATGAAAGATGAAACCAAATCAAATCATGTCAAAATTGCTAACGATTTTTTAAATACTTTAAATAAGTAATTTTAACATCATAAAAACAGGATAACGTATGCTTTTAAAAATTTTTATTTTAGCTTTTTTTGTAATCTTCGAATCATGTGCTCCTCTATATCTTGGATTAAAAAATCAAGATAACTTCAATCCAAATCTTCAAAGTGATAAACTTGGTAAGGAAATTACTATTTTTGAAGATGCAAGAAGAACAAATGGAGAAAGTGGTGAGTACGAGTGGTGGTACTTTGATGCTAAACTTGATGATGGTAGTGTTCTTGTTGCATACTTTTGGACTTTGACAGCCATAAAAGATATTTTTTTCATTGGAGTAAATTATAATAAACCAGATGGTACGGAATACAAAAGAATTAAATACTTCAAAGAGAAAGATATCTTAATTTCCAAAAACCAATGTAATGTCAAATATGGTAATAATATTTTCAAAGGAGATTTAAGTAATTACACCATAAAGATTAACCCAGAAGATTTTGACGGATTTGGATTTGATTTAGAGCTAAACTCTAAGATACCTCCTTATAGACCTCAAGATGGTATAGTGAGCGCTGGTGACGATTACTTTGCTTGGTTAGCTGCTGTTCCTAATGGAGAAGTTAAGGGAAAATTGTTCTTCAATAATGACGAAAGCTATATTTCTGGTAAAGGATATCATGATCATAATTGGGGTAATACACCTTTGCAAAAATTATTTGATGATTGGTTATGGTTTAGAGGTACAGTTGGTGATTACACAATAATAGGTTTTGAATTAAATACTACATCTAAAAGAGGCGGATATTCGATACCAGGAATTTTCATCGCTGATGATGAGGGTATGGTTTATCAAAATTACGGTCAAAATGGAATTTTCACATCAAAGGAAAACTTAATAGAAGAAATTTATGATAAGAATAATGAGTCGTTATTTTCTAAGCTTAAAATTCTTACCAAAGATAATTACTATTTGGAAATAGACGGTTATGAAGTAATTGAAAATCTAGAGCTTTTTGAAATAAATAATATTCCACTAATTCCATCATTATTTAAGTTATCTAATATAGATCCACATTACACTAGATTTAAGAGTAACGTTATTTTGGAACTACCCAATGGTGAAATAGTATCAGGTGATGGAGTTTTAGAAATAATGGATTTGAAATAATTGCAAAAATATAATTATGAAAATTTAAACTACATTTACTTTGAAGATTTTTTCAATGAAACAGATTCTGAAGTTATTTTTAATTATCTGGTTAATAATATAAATTGGAAGCACGATACAATAAAAATTTTTGGTAAAAAGCATAATCTTCCAAGGCTCACTGCTTATCATGCAGATACAGGTGTTTCGTATTCTTATTCAGGTATAAAAATGAATCCTGATCCTTGGACTAAGAGCTTACTTAAGATAAAAAAAAAAATTGAGACTTTTAGCGAATGTGAATTCAATTCTGTTCTTCTAAATAGATATCGAAATGGGAATGATTACCATGGTTATCATTCAGATGATGAGCCTTGTCTAGGCAATCAAATTAATATTGCTTCATTAAGTTTTGGCGCTGGAAGAGATTTTAAATTTAAGTCTAAAAACCTTAAGGAAAGTAGACCCAAGACTCTATTTCTTAATAATGGAAGCTTGCTTTTGATGAAGCACCCAACTCAAGCATTCTGGCTTCATTCACTACCAAAGAGAATGAGATTATCTTCAGAAAGAATTAACCTAACCTTTAGATTGATAGACAAATTGTAAGAAAATGTAATTTATTATTACAGTTGGTATACTTTATCTTTATATTCTAACATGAAAAAAATCAATTTTCTTATTACCATCTTTGTATCAAATATCGTTTACTCCGAGTGCTCAGACCTCGATTACGACCTATGTTTGACTTACTCACAGTACTGCGAATGGAGTGAAGATTCAGGTCAGTGCTTTGAAATAGGCGGAGGCGGAGGTAACGGTAATGCCAACGGTCCATATGATTTTTCAACTATTTCTGAAACTCAAGGTTTAAGGAATGGTCCTGACTACAGGGATGGTGTAGTATATTATCCAATTAATGCAGTAGCTCCATATAAGAGTATTGTTCTCACACCTGGTTTTGGTGGTGGTAGTTCTTATATGTCCGCCTGGGCAGAATTTTTTGCCTCTCACGGATTTATAGCGATGAGAATAGGACCCAATGATGAAATTAACGACTCACATTTCCAAAGAGGTGAAGGACTAATCGATGGTATCGAATCAATCAGACAAGAAAATACAAGAGTTGGTTCTCCGTTATATGGATTAGTTGATACAGAAAACTTTTCCGTTTCGGGCTATTCTATGGGTGGGGGAGCGTCACAGAACGCTGCGCTAATGGACAATTCTATAAAAGCTGTGATTTCTCTTAATCCAACGGTTTTGTTCGAGGATTGTAACTTGTGTCCATCAGACTCATACGAGGGTGAGGTTTATTGTATTTGCTTGGTTCCTGAGCTCATTGAGCATTACATACCAACGTTAATTTTTGCTGGAGAAATAGAGTTAAATGAACTTGAGGCTTATGCTGGTTTGCTTGGCCAAGACATCTACGCAAACCTCCCATTAGAAACTGAAAAAATATTGTTTGAAGGAGCGGGTTCTGGACATGGTACAGCAGAAAGTCCATACGGTGAAGTTGCTGATTACGCCTTGGCTTTTATGAATTATTTTGTCCTTGGCGACCAATCATCCTGTGAGCAATTACTCGTTAATCCTTCAACAACTTCTCAGTATTTAACAAATATTAACTGTCAAGATATTGTGCAAGGTGACGTAAATAGCGATACTATTGTTAATGTGCAAGATATTGTTTTGCTAGTAAATCTTGTTATGAGTAATTCTTATGAAAATGCTGCAGACCTTAATCAAGATGATATCGTGAATGTTTTAGATATAGTTCAAGTTGTTAATTTGATTTTAAATTAGAAATTGAATTATAAATCAAAACTCTTCTTTCTTTTTTAATTAATTTTCTCATATATTTTATTGTTCACAAATGAAGGAATTTGGTGAAAATCCAAAACTGTCGCGCAACTGTAATTCTTCGGATAAGTCAGATACTTCTAATGTATTAATTAACCTTCGCGATAAAGGTTTTATGTTCTGTTTATCTTTTTTACGCGATTGCAATGGAGTTTAAAATGAAGTTATTTTCGTTCCTGCTATTAACATTATTTTTTATTGGTTGTGATGATGACTCGGTATCATCAGATACATCGGAAAACACATCTTGGGTATTTGTAGCTAATGAGGGAGGATTCTTTTCGTCAAACGGTACTGTGTCAATGATTGATTCTTTTGGGAATGTGACAGAGACAGAATCACTTGGGGATGTTGTTCAATCTGTTTTAGTTTACGAAGACAAGTTATTTGTAGCTGTCAATAACAGTCAGAAACTTTTAGTTTTTGACATTAGCACATCCGGACTTTCAAATATGCAAGAGATAACAACTGACGGTTTATCTCCAAGAGAAATGGTTGTGAATAATGACAAGCTATACGTCACTGTTTGGGACCCTGATTATTATGTTTATCCAGTGGTGCCAGGTAACGTAAAGGTTTATGATTTATCAAGTTACGAGATTATTTCAACTGTCCAGACTGGAATTATGCCAGAAGGAACTTTAGTTTATGATGGATATCTTTGGGTAGCAAACAGTGGAGAAGATTCAATTTCTAAAATAGATATGCAGTCTAATTTAGTTGCTTCAACACACTCTGTTGGAGAAGGTCCTCAAAATTTAATTGCATTAGATTCTGATCTTTACATTGCAAGAAGATATTATGATGCCAATTATAATGAATTTCATGGGAGCTCAAAAATTAGTATTTCTGGGTCTGATACAAATGTAACATCCTCTAATTATACTAATTGGGCCTCTTTTGTAGCTAGTTGCAGTGGTTCTGTTTTAAACTATAATAATACGGTCTACAGATCTTTTGCTGGTGGTATCGCTCCATTGATGGAAGATTTAAGTATGAATGAATCTGCTAGAATAGGTACCTTAAGTAGTGTTTATCATGCAGAAATAATTAACAATCAAATTTGGTTTGGTATTACAGTTTTGGGTGAGTCAGGATATGTAACTAACGAACCCGGAAGTGTGAAAGTACTTGACTTAAATGGTTTAGAGATAGCATCATACGATGTTGGAATAAATCCAGGAGATTTTTCTTACTGGACAAAATAAAATGAAATATGGGAGTAAATTATGAAAAATAAAATAGTAAATGCACATTGTGATGGACCATGCGGGATATACGATCCTGCTAGCGCAAGAATTGCAGCAGAGGCTGTGGTATCAATGACAAAAAAAATGTTGGATCTTAAAGTTCCCGCTTCAGATTCTGATTCGATGCCTCACTACGTAAATACAATGAGTAGATATGCAAGCATAAAAGAACAAGAAGCACAGAAATGTAAAGATGAAATTTTAATACTTTGGACTGATTTTTTTAA
>PBGO01000016.1 GCA_002719095.1 Fidelibacterota bacterium | reverse complement strand
ACCATGCTTGTAAACAGGTTCTTCAATGAAATTATGTGGTGGTGCAGGAGATGGAATTGTCCATTCTAATGTTAGAGCGCCCCATGGATTTGANCCTGCTATCTTTCCTGNAAAAATTGATTTAAANAGNTAATAAGCTATCAANANAAATGCTAAAAGCAGTACGTANGATCCATANGTTGATANTTCATGTAAACTCTCCCATAACTCTTTATTNGGAAACTCTGTTCCTTTTTGATTTTCAGCATACTGACTGTATCTTCTTGGCATACCAGTAGCCCCAAGNATGAATTGAGGGAAAAAAGTTAAGTTGAAACCTACAAAAACTAAAAGAGCAGCAATTTTTCCAAGTGTTTCATCATAAATTTTTCCAAAAATTTTAGGCCACCAATAATGTACTCCACCTAAAAAAGCAATAACTGTACCTCCCATCATTACATAATGGAAATGGGCAACAACAAAATATGTAGCATGAAGATGAACATCTACNGANAGAGCTCCCAANAAAATTCCTGTTAATCCGCCAATAGTAAAAGTAANCAAAAACATCAATGCATATAGGTTTGGTGTTCTAAGAGATATCTTTCCTTTATANAGTGTTGCAAGCCAACTAAAAACCTTTATTCCCGTGGGGACGCCAACAAAAAATGTTATAAAAGAAAATATCATAGACGAATAAGGAGATTGATTAGATATAAACATATGATGACCCCATACTAAAAATCCTAATATTGCAATTGCTAGAGAGGATCCTGCAATGAATTTATAGCCAAAAACTCTTTTTTTAGCGAATGTTGCTATCAGTTCGCTTATTATNCCTAAGGCTGGAACTATCATTATATATACAGCAGGATGTGAGTAAAACCAAAAGAAATGCTGAAAGAGTACAGGATCACCTCCTAATGCAGGATCAAATATACCAACCCCAACTACTCTCTCCATAACTAATAGCAATAAAGTTATAGCAATNACAGGNGTTGCNAAAATNTGAATCANTGCAGTNGCATATAAACTCCANACAAAAAGAGGCATTTTGAACCANCCCATTCCTTTCAAGCGCATCCTATGGATTGTTACAATAAAATTAATGCCAGTAAAAATTGAAGAAAATCCCAAAATGAAAGCTGCCATTGTCATTGAAAATACGGAGCTTTCCGTCGTTGAACTGTANGGNGTATAAAATGTCCATCCTGTATCNGCTCCTCCTGATATTAANGAGTAAATTCCAAAGAGAGAACCCAATATGTAAACGTACCAACTAGCTAAATTTAATCGTGGAAAAGCTACGTCTTTTGCTCCTATCATAATTGGTAGNAAAATATTTCCTAAAGCGGCTGGTATAGACGGTATGATAAACATAAATACCATAACTGCTCCATGTAAAGTCATCATCACATTATATGTATGTTCAGTCATGCCGCTATCTTTAAAATCTTCTGCATCATCCCAAACTCCATTACCATTAACATCAATAAATTTCTCACCCACATCATAAACACCATTCTCTGAGTCAATGAAAGATTCACCATTGTCCCAAACACCATTAGAATTTGAGTCCGTAAACTGTTCACCGATATCATAGATTCCATTAANTGAATCTGTGTATTCTTCCGCNGGNTCCCAACGGCCATTCATATCCGCATCCATGTACGTTTCACCTTCGTCCCATTTCCCATTTCTTGATTCAGCTGTCATCAATTCTGTTCTCATTGCTACAGCAACAATTCCAGCCAAGCCAAAGAAGAATAAAATTGCAAATAAGTACATAAGACCAATTCTCTTATGGTCAAGTGTATAAATCCATGATTTTATACCTGTGGGAGTGTTTAAATAATTTTCTTTGAAATATTCTTTCATATTTATCCTATTTTAAGCTTTTAATNTATTCGANTAAACCAATTAAATCTTTTTTACTTAGATCTCTATAATCTTTTGGCATTTGATTAGAATATCCTTTTATTATNTTTCTACCTGGATATCTAATTGATTCTTCTAGATAAGTTTCATCCGCAACAGCATTAGTACCATCTGTATGATACTGAACAGTNTTGTATAANCCAACAAAAGACGGACCAATGTTAATATTATTATCACCATTTGAATGGCAAGTGACACATGCTAACTTATCATAAAGCCACTCTCCTCTTTTTGAACCAGTTAGTAGTTCATTCTCATTGCTTTTAATTCTTTTGCGTTCAAGCCAATAATCATANCCTGGGTCAAATTTTCCATTACCATTGTGATCTAATACTAATTCTTCTCCAATATCATACTTACCATTTAGCTCATCAGTAAAATCTTCACCCTCGTCCCAAACGCCGTTGTTGTTGCTGTCGGTAAATTCTTCTCCTAAATCATAATAATTATTTAGATAGCTATCAATGAACGTATCAGATATAGCAGGCATAACAACAACCTCTCCACCCATCACAGAATGACCGACTCCGCAGTATCGAGTACAGTAAAATCCATAAGTTCCTANATGCTCNCTTTTAAACCACATTTGGGAATAACGATTAGGAGAAAGATCTCTTTTAACTCTAAAATCAGGTATNTATAACGCATGAATGAAGCTACTTTTATTTGCTGTCATCAGAAGTCTAATATTTTTTCCTTCTGGAATTACAAGTGAATCTTGAACTGTAAACATACCATCTGGATGATTGTAACTAAAAGCGAACTGCCAATTTGAAGCGGTAACTAATATTTCCTCATAGTTGTCTCGTGGAGCTTGCATTCTTATAAATGACTCAGCGCCCCAAAAGAAAACTATAATAATCAATATTGTAGGAATAAGCGTCCAGAAAAATTCTAGAGGTACATTGTGCGAAACTTGTTTTTCAATCTTTGTTCTAACATTTTCACTTCTGTATTTATATATGAAATACAAAATTGTAAAAACTACTATTCCAAAAAATGCAAAGCTTGACCAAAGTATGAAATTGTATAAATTATCTACATCAGCAGCAATATCTGAAAATTGACCAGGTAGNGTACTATTAAAATTTAAAATCATAATGAGTCTTCTTCTCTCTTTGATAGAATGTTATATATTAACATAAAAGCAACGCAGGACAAAAACCAAGCTCCCCCAAATTGGGCAAGTTGAAAGGCTTTTTTTGGNTTCTTGTTTTCAGTATCTTTATCCATACAAGTAAAAAGCTGAGGATTAAACTCAGCAGTTGTTGATATATAATTATTTTTTGCAAAATCAACTTTTTGATTAATAGTTGTTGCTCTTTCTCCAAATTCGATTATACTTGAAACTGTTCCATCACTTAGTAATAAATAAGCAATTGTTGGNTGGNAATAGTCATCTGTTTCTTCATCGTATCNNTACTGAAATCCNAAATCTTCNACTATTGTATTAACAGTTTCTGGNTTNTTNACAGTAAAATTTAGAAATTTTCTATNANTGGAATTATCAAAGAATATTTCGAAATATTTATCTCCATCAAGGATTGCTTCTTCAACTGACTCATTCGGATTGATACTTGTCATAATTATTTCGTAATCAGTTCCAATATATAAATCTGAGTTTGCTAAAACTGGGAATAAAGAATCTCTGAATGAATTGCACATTTGAGGACACCTGTAGTAACCTATTATAAAAATTTTTGGAAGATCGTTTTCAAATAGAACATTAATTTCTTCGTCATTGATATTTTGCATAATATTTTTTCCAAGTGGATTTTTTATTATTCCAATATTCTCAAAATATCTTGGATCATGATAACCGCCAAAATTGTTAAGCTCCGTTGTACATGATTCAAGAATAAAAATTAAAATTAGTAATAATAAGGTCTTCATTTATTTCTTTGGTTTATAAATCTTTGCTTTGATTCTTCAATAGATATTTCATATTTATTCTTCATAAAGTCCAGTTGCTCTTTTTCATGAATAGCGTAAGATTCAGAGTCCTGGCTTAAATATTGCTCATCAATAATACTTTGGGTTTTTAGCGTAAACCAGAAGTAAACAAAAATTAGGCTTGCAATAACTAACATAATTACCACAATAAAAACTGAACCTAGGGTTTTTAGATTTAATTTTTCTTGTTCTATATTTTTAACATCATAATCCACTATGATTCTTCCTTTGTTGCAGATTGATTGTAAGCCGAATCTTTATTTGGAACTATTGGGTTTCGTTGAAACAAAATCCAAAAAATAGCCATCAATATTCCGCCCATTGCTAAGAAAATGGACAAATCAGTCCATGATAAAATAGATAAATCGTATACTTTATCACTTTTTATATATCCATGGGAATCCCTAAAAAAGTTAGGCATGACCATCCAGTACATATCAATATAATGCAGGACAATAAATAGGGAACTCAGTACAAGAAGTACCGTCTTATTTCTCTTTAATTTATTAAAAATAAGTAATGTAAAAGGTATAATGAAATGCCCTATAATCAGAAAAAGGCTTAGATATTTCCAAGGACCTTCCCATCTTTGAATAAACCAAAAAATTTCTTCAGGTAGATTAGCATACCAATAAATGTAATATTGAAAGCCGCCAATATATGCCCAAAAAACCGTAAATGTAAACAACACTTTGCCAAGATTAGCGTAATGTTTTTCATTAATTTCATCAACTAAAATCCCTTTAGAATGTAAAAATAAGCACACTAAAGTCACAAAGGATACGGCTGTTAGATATGATCCAGCAAAAATATAAACACCAAACATCGTAGAAAACCATGCAGCATCAAGTGACATTATTAAATCAAATCCAAAAAATGAAATCGTAATTGCAAACAAAGCTAAACCCAAAGCACTCATTTTTTTCATTTTTTGCTTATCTAAACTAGTTTTATGACTGACTGAAGTTTTGTAAAGAGAGAAAATTAATGAGGTCCATATTAAAAAATATAAACCCAATCTAATATAGAAGAAATCTTTGTTTAAATATGCTGCTTTTGCAACCATTGTGGGATGATGTTTCCAGAAATTTTCATCATACTTATTTTTACCTGACTGATATGATTTTTCATAATTTTCTTTTTCGCCGTAATTAGAATCTGGCGAATTTTTCATTTTTGCTTTATCTTTCCAATGTAACTGACCATCCTCATAGTAATAATCTGGCACAGAGTCGGTCCATTGATATAAACTATCGAAATTCATACCTATCGGAATGTAAAAAATTAACATTATTGGAACAAGTAGCATCAATGTTTCAGGAATTCTTCTAAGTACAACGCTCCAATCCGCTCCAAACATATGATGGGCAAGAACAAAAAATAAACCTCCCAATGAAAGAGTTGTAAAAAACACATAAGATACAAGATAAGAGTGGATGAATCGAGGGTCTGTAATAAATCCTACTATTGATAGAAGAATACCAATCACAGCAATTACTGAAGACTTAATTACTATATTTTTTATATTATAAATTTTNNATGTTTNTTCGTNAAATTTCATNTTTANTATTANTTATNACTTGATTTCCACTTTCGCCATTTGTTACGACTTCCAGGACCCCATTCTCCATCAATGGCATCGCATCTAATAAGATCTTGAATGATTTCCATATTATTTCTTCCATAAAAATTTTGTACGCTTTTTGAATGATTTTCAACCATNCATTCAAAATCATCAGANAAAAGNTGGGCTTCAANAGATTTCATNTTTTTTAAATTATTTTTTATTATAACTAAATCAGAGCAGCACTCNGGAACAGANCCTGATGCATATGCCAAAACTCTTANGTAAGAAACTATAGCCCACCTATCTTTCAAACCTATTTGGTGNCCATATCCTCCCATTCTNCCTTTNCCATTCGTTATTACATCATATAGATAACCATCATCACAGATATCNTCTTTGTCTGTCAAATCAAGAAGATTTGCAGGTCTTACACCTCTGTTCCAAGAGTAATCATTGTTCATAACAGCTCCCATACCATTTCCTGAAATACCNTGACATGGGCTACAAAAAATATTGTATCGTTCTTCACCTCTATTAATTAGTTTTTCATCAATTACATAATTTGAAGGAATCTTGCTAATGTAAGATCCNNTTTCATCTCTTCCTGANTGCCGTAAAGCATAATCTAGNATATCTTTATCAGATACACTTTGATTATCTATATCTCTGGATACAGTACCATGAACTAACTCATTCATGGACATTAAATTATCATTTATATACTGTTCATAACTTTTATCCCACATCCCATTTTCATTTAAATCTTCATAGGGTTCATCAATATCCCAAGTACCACTATTATTCAAATCGTCGTACGGCTCTTCTTCAATCGTATATCTTGCGTAGTTGTTAGATTGGGGATCGAGTCTACCAACATCGTCCATATTTTGAAGAAGATGAATTGGAGGTTTTTTACTAGTAGTTCCTCTGCATGAAATGAATATCAAAATAAATGTATAAAAAGCTATTTTATTTACCCAACTCATACGTTTACTACCTCAACTTCAACTGAACCAATTGATTTAAGAAAAATCGATGTTTCTTTTTCATCGTACAGNACATCATCTGATTCTATGCTTATAAAAAATCCGTCATCTGTAGCTTTTTTAAACGTTTCAGAATTAAATAAAGGATGATGATATGTAGGCATTCTATTCAAATGNAACATGCCTCCTAAAGCAGATAAAGCTCCTCCGAGAACCATGGTGACAAAAGTAATTATCATGTAAGCTTGCCATGAAAAATATGGCTTACCAGATATAACAATNGGATAATCATAAGAACTAGCAAACCATTGCAAGAGCANTCCAAGAAATGCACCACCAAGAGCACCTCCNCCAACAACAAAACCCAGAATAGACCTTTTNAATCCCATAGCATCNTCGAGACCATGCATTGGATATGGCGTGTGACAATCAAATTTACTATATCCTGANTTTCTAACTTTTGTTGCAGCAATAAGTAAACATTTAGGTGTTTCAAAACGAGCGAGTAAACCATATGATTTCCTATTCATGGTCCTCCTCATTTATGTGCGGATGAGCATTGGGCAATACACCCTTAATTTCCGCTATTGAAACAATTGGAACAAATCTAATAAAAAGTAAGAATAAAGTAAAGAATAAACCAAATGAGCCAATGAATAAGCTAATATCCCAGAACGTTGGATAATACATATCCCAAGATGATGGAAGATAATCTCTGTGCAAAGACGTTACAACGATCACAAATCTTTCAAACCACATTCCAATGTTGATGAATATTGATAATATAAATAGCATAACAATATTTGTCCTTATTGACTTAAACCAAAAAAGTTGNGGAGAAATAACATTGCANGANACCATAATCCAGTATGCCCATGCATATGGTCCNGTAGCTCTATTTAGAAATACAAAACCCTCTTCTGGAACTCTACTATACCAAGCTATGAAAAATTCCATAGCATACGCATAACCAACCATTGAACCNGTAAGGAGCATTACTTTGGCCATTTTTTCTAAGTGACCAATNGTTATAAAGTCTTCTAAGNCAAATATTTTTCTTGTCGGAATTGCTAAGGTTACAACCATAGCAAACCCTGAAAAAATAGCCCCTGCGACAAAATAAGGAGGAAAAATTGTAGTATGCCACCCAGGTAATAAACTAATCGCAAAATCAGTACTAACAATACTATGAACAGATAACACTAAAGGAGTTGATAGCCCTGCTAACATTAAATAGGCCATTTCGTAATTTTGCCAATGCCTATTGCTTGATCTCCAACCAAGAGATAATAAACCATAAATAAACGCCTGTATTTTATTTTTTGCCCTATCGCGCATTGTTGCCAAATCAGGTATTAATCCTGTATACCAAAATAATAGAGATACAGTAAAGTATATACTTACAGCAAATACATCCCAAAGCAGAGGACTTCTGAAATTAGGCCACATACCCATTTGGTTTGGAATTGGTAGAAGCCAATATGCATGCCATACTCTTCCAACGTGAACACCTGGAAAAATAAGCGCGCACATAACAGCAAATATAGTCATTGCCTCAGCAAATCTATTAATTGATGTTCTCCAAGACTGCCTAAATAAAAATAAAACAGCAGAAATCAATGTTCCTGCATGACCTATACCAACCCAAAAAACAAAATTAACAATTGCCCAACCCCAACCAACGGGATTATTTAAGCCCCATATTCCTGTTCCTTCCCAAATTAAATAAACAAGAGAAACTAAAAGCAAACCAACAAGAAGATTAGATATCCCAAAACCAATGAGCCATGCTTTGGAATTTTTCATTTCAACAATCCCCGCAATTTTTTCTGTAACTGAAGAAAAAGTTTGATCTCCAGTCACTAATACTTCATGTGTATGATTTTTATTATCTGCACTCATGATTTTGAAAGTTCTTTATTGGTATTTCTAAGTTTAGCCAAGTATGTAGTCCTAGGTCTNGTATTTANTTGCTCAAGCAAAGAATAATCTCTATCATTTTGCTTGGTCAAAAAGATATCATTACCTGGTGTCGAATCTTTAATATTTCCGAATTCAATACAGTCTGCAGGACATGCACTTTTGCATGCGACATCCACATTAAACTCGTTAAGGTTTTTTTTCTGAACTCTAGATTTATGCTCAACTTCTTTTAATATTTGAATACAATAGGTGCATTTTTCNATTACTCCCCTAAATCTAATTGTAACATCAGGATTATGGGCCATCTGAACGACTTCAGGTGTATCAGCTGTATAATTATGAAAATTAAATCTTCTAACTTTGTAGGGGCAATTGTTTGCACAATAACGTGTACCAATACATCGATTGTAAACCATAGAATTGATACCTTCCTTGTCNTGAACTGTTGCTGCAACTGGACAAACTTGTTCGCATGGGGCATTTTCACAATGTACACAAGATACAGGCTGGAATGCTACGCGTGGATTTTCTACGGTACCAGAGAAGTATCTATCTACTCTTACCCAAGACATTTCTCTTCCTTTTAAAATTTCTTCTTTTCCAACAGTAGGTATGTTGTTTTCACTCCTGCATGCTATGTCACAAGCGTTACAGCCTGTACAAGAATTTAGATCAATTGTCATCCCCCATTGAGGAGGATCTTGAGGGTCATATGGTTTATTATATGGCTTTGCATCTGCATTATAAAACTTCTGATANGGAGAATCATACATGGTTTTCATATCACCATTTTTCATCTTAAGATGTTTGTTTTTTGTTATCTTCTTGATATCATAAGCTCCATTTTTTTGGTATTCATCAAGAGTCAATTCTCTAAAAATATCAGGTAGGCGATTCTGTATCTCATTATTTGCAAAATCGTCATCTGTATTCATTCCGTGGTGATCTTGAGTACAAGCTATTTCAGAAAATAAGCCTGTTTTTTTTATCTTTATTGACTGATTTATTAATGAGCCATTCATTAATGGATAAACATTCTGACCAACAGAATTAGCAACACGAGAATCGAACTTTCTACCATATCCAACTTGAACAGAAATTTGATTATTGGCATGACCTGGTAGAATCCAAGCCGGAACATTTACATTTGCACCCTTATATGTTAAACTCAACATCTCTTTATTTTTGATCTTTAAATCTTTTGCTGTTTTTTCAGATATCAGAGCTACATTGTCCCATGTAACCTTTGTTACAGAATCTGGAGTTTCCTGCAACCAAGCATTATTGGCAAACCTACCATCATAAACCTGACCTGATAAGTAGAAAACAACATCAATGCCCTTGAAATCAGTTTTCTTGAANAAGTTATTAAATTTATTTAAAGTTTTTGAAGACTTACTTTTTACTGTATTCTTGACAACACCATTATGTAAATATTTATTCCAATTTGAAGAGTACATATCTCTAATGATTTTATATGATATTTCTAATGGTTTTAGTTCGATTGATTTGTCTGGGAAGCATATAGCATTTAAAAAATCTAAATCACTATACGTTTCTTTATAAAGTGGCGCAATCATTGGCTGAATAATTGAAACAGTGCCGTCNATAGACTGACAATCGCCCCATGTTTCTAAATAATGAGTTTTTGGAATGTGCCAATCGCAAAGTTTTGCTGTTTCATCGAAATATGGACCAAAATGAATTTTATTTTTAACTTTATTTAGAACATCTGGGAAAAAATTAGCACTTTTGCTTGAATATACTGGGTTTGTATCNACAATAATTAAATTTTCGATTTCTCCANTCTCAATAAGCTTTACAAGCTGTTTATAACTTCGTGCNCTAGATAGGCATGCACTCGTTTCTTTGATTGAGGAATATCTGACAGCTTTGCTNTTCAGGATATGATTCATTCTAACAATCAGGTCATGGCACTTTGATGGAAGCCTTAAACCACCTTTGATTACACCATTATTTTGTTTTAAATCTTTGTAAAGTACATTGATGAATTTATCTGATACATTTTTTCCTTGAAATTTGTCCCACAAGTCATAAACAAAATTTTCTAATTTAGACTGAGAAATAGAAACACGATGATCCGCTACAGAGCCGGTTTGAGATAGATTGCTCTCCACAACATAGAGTCTGCTCATATTATCATTTTTACTTCTNACTTTTCTTTTCTTTGAAAAATCTTTAGTATTTTTTATCGAATTTATATCCAAATTTAAAAAATCAGAATCCACAGACAATACACAATCAGCTTTGCTTAAATCATAATTAGCGAAAGCGCTGTATCCAATAGCAGATTTTATACCTTTCAGTTCACTTTCAATACTTATTGGATCATAACAGCACCAAAAAACTTTATCTTTCTCAAGCTTCTTCTTAAACTTTAAAATTGATGGAGATGAGAAAGAACTAGATATAANTGCAGTNCGACTTTTATCAATAGAGCTTAGCATAGAAATAAATTTTTTCCAACTAGAACGCTTATTATTTTTCTTAATAAGCTTTGATCTGTCAGGGTCATACAAGTCTAAAATTGATGCCTGGACAAAGCCATTTGTCGATCCAAGACTGGAAGGATGATTTTTATTTCCACTTAGATGAGTAGGTCTTCCTTCATGGTTTTCAACTATTACTCCAAATGAGTTTAAGCCGAATGGCATGGTTGTAGCATAGTACTTCGGTATTCCTGGAATTACACCGTGAGGCTGATCAATGTAAGGCACAATCTTTTGAACAGGTTTTCTGCACCCGGACAAAGTAACAAGTGCTATCGATGCTCCCATAATTGATAAAAACTTTTTTCTTGACATCTGAGATGGAGCTTCAATGATATCATCAGGGAACTCATTAAAATTATTCTTCCTTTGTTTCTCAAAATTATTGAGTTCTTCTATGCTTTTCCAATATGTATTTTGGTTACTTTTCATAATATTTACCTATGACACGCTGAGCAATCTTGTGATGGCTCTATTTTCTTGTGTATTTGAACAAATGCATCACTTTCTTTCCATGAATCATCAGGTTCCCAATCCATATTTGTAATTTCAGATATGGGTCTTAATCGTGGAACAGGATCTCTATGACAATCTAAACACCACAACATATTTAATGGTTCAGCTTGAGCCACAACTTCCATCTGATCTATTCTTCCATGNCATTCCACACAACCTACACCAACGCCAAGTCCATCGTATTCTTCACCTTCATCCCATTTACCATTGCCATTTTCATCTATTAATTTATGACCAATGTTTAAGTGAACGCTATGATTAAAATATGCATAATCAGGTAGCATGTGAATTTTGACCCAATTTATTGGTTCACCGCTATCCCAACTCCCATTACCATTGACATCTCTAAAAGGCTCATCTTCTGACCAAAAGCCATCACCATTCAAGTCCTCATAAGGATCTTGAGCGCTATTTTTTAGAATAGTTAAATTATAGCTTTCTTTTTCAATGTGCTCGTGACAATTAATGCATGTATTTGTAGATGGAACATTTGCCTCGTGAGATACTTCAACAAAGCTATGACAATATCTGCAATCAAGTCCAAGAGATTGAACATGAAATTTGTGAGAATATTTTATAGGCTGATCAGGCTTGTAGCCTACATCTGTATATCTTGGAGAACCGTANTACCAAAAAAAGAATACAAGACCTCCAAGAACTGAAGCTCCTGCGAACAGTCCTATCAATGGGGCTAAATTAGCCCACTTTGGAAAAATTTGTGCCGTATTATTACCCTGCTTTTTAAAAGATTAAAACTAAATATTTACAGTANTATAATTTAAGCTATTTGAACTTCTCAATACAAGGATTAATCGTTTATTTTAAACCTATTTCCTTTAATCTTGCATTGAGATAATCTTCTGCAGTCAGTTTGTCCGACAAAATGACTTCATTTCTTGGATGGATAAATAAAGGCATTGAGTAACGAGAAATATTTTTTGATGCAATTGGATTGACTACCCTATGAACTGTAGACTTATAAAACCCTTTTGAACATTCTTGGAGCATATCACCAATGTTTACAACTATACTGTTTTTTTTAAGTTTAACATCTATCCATTTTTTATCTTGAGTTAAAACTTGTAGCCCAGGTTCAGCAATTAGAATAGTTATAAGNTTTATATCTGTATGTGCCTCTGCTCGTATTGCACCTTTGTCGGAATCTTTATCTTTTACTGGAGGATAATGTATGATTCTAAGTAAATTTTGGCCACTATCTTTTATCATTTCTGACAATTTCATAGAAAAGTTTTTACGAACCTTNTGAGGAGCATAGTCGTCTAGCCAATCAAGAAGTTCAGAACCTAAATTAAGTAATTGGTATCGCATACTTTTAGTATATGCAGAAATTTCATCCGGGTATCTACCCCATGAGTANATNTGAAAAAATTCTTTCAAATCCTTGGATTCTGAACCTAGAGCATTTTCAGATTTGAATGGAAANTATCCATCCTGTTTTTCATAATCAAACAAATAATTATTTTTATTTTTCATTGTAAAGAATTTTCGCCAATCACTATAAGTTTTCTCAATTAAGTCAATATCCAAACCATGGTTATATATCACTGCAAAACCTGTTGATGATAAAGACTTTACAAACTGTTTTGGAGCATCAGCAGAATTCATATCAATTGTTAGTAAGTGGTTATTCATATTATAATTTATTAAATTTGATAAATAAATAAAACAAGGTTAATATATTTTATAATCTGTCANACTACTTGGGTTAGATATTGAATCAATATTATCAATCTTTTCATTATTTAATATTTTTTTTACTGCTAGTTCAGTTTTTTTGCCGTTCGAAGTATATGGTATATCATTAACTTGAATGATTTTTCCTGGTAAATGTTTAGGNCTAAGTTTCATTTTAATATTTTNATGTATCTTANCGTATTTCTCTTTCGATAATTTTTCATTTTTTTTCAATTTAACAAACAGTATGTATATTTCATCATNAAAATAGTCCGCTGCAATAGAATCTTCTATGAAATTTAAATCAGAAATTGCAGAGTATATTTCAGATGTACCAATTCTTATNCCTCCAGGATTTAATGTTGCATCAGATCTACCATAGATTACAACTCCCTCATTTTTTATTATTTCAATAAAATCTCCATGAGACCATTTATTTTTAAACTTATTAAAATATGACTTATGGTAAATAAGGTCATCTTTATCATTCCAAAAAAAAATTGGCATAGANGGAAATGAAGAAACACAGACTAACTCACCTTTTTTNTTTATCAATGAGTTTGATTCATTATCATAGCTTTTTACATTCATTCCAAGTCCTATACATTGAATCTGACCTCGACGAACTTCTAACATAGGATTACCTAATACAAAGCAAGATAAAATATCAGTACCACCTGAAATTGAGGATAACTGTACATCTTTTTTTATATAATCATAAACATAATCAAAATTTTCAGGGTGTAATGCTGAACCTGTAGAAAGAATTAATCTAATATCTGNTAAATGATACTTTTTAGTTATATTAAGTCTAAGTTTGTTAAGACGTGATATATATCCTGCACTAGTTCCAAAAATATTAATTTTGTTATCNTTAGCTACCTTTAAAAGTGAATCGACTTCAGGATAAAACTGACTTCCATCATANAGAATTATGGTAGACTTGAAATAAAGAGATGATANTAACCAATTCCACATCATCCATCCGCAGGTTGTGTAGTAAAATATTTTTTCGTTGGATTTTAAATNTGTATGCAACCCCAGTTCCTTCACGTGCTGAATAAGAGTTCCTCCAACAGAATGAACAATGCTTTTTGGTTTTCCAGTTGTACCCGAAGAAAACATAATGTAAAGAGGATCGCTAAAATCCATTTCCTCAAATTGAAGTTCTCTAAGTGTTGTAAAATCTAATTCATCCCAATATATATAGTCACTATCGTCAATTCTCATTTCTTTTTTGTAATTAAATACGATAATTTTTTTAATNGACGGAATATCAACTTTAATTTTTTTTATTATATCTATACAATTGAATATTTTTCCGTTATAACTATAACAATCACTAGCAAAGAGTATTTTNGGTGAAATTTGCTTAAATCTGTCTAANATCGCTTCATAACCAAATTCTGATGAGCAGGAAGACCAAATCGAACCAATAGCTGCAGAAGATAATGATGCAATAACAGTTTCTTCAATATTTGGCATAATTGCAGCAACTCTATCACCTTTGTNTANTCCAATTTTACGTAAAAAAAAATGATAAATTAGATACTNTTCTAGCTAATTCTTTATGAGTGATAATTTTTTTTTGACCGTTTTCATTATAGGACTCAATGGAAGTGAGTTCTGAAAATGGATGAAGAATGTTTTGAGCGTAATTAAGCTTTGCACCAACAAACCATTNATCCTTATGAAATATGTCTGATTTCTTTTTGATTTNTNGAGGATNACTAAAGTATTTAATCTTNAAAAAATCTGAAACAGAATTCCAAAATTTTTCGTTTTCAGTTATTGACCATTTGTAAAGAGAGCTATAATTACTAATGCTCATATCATNCTTTTTATTAATAAAATTGATAAATTTTTGCATCCACGATTTCTCGATATCGGATTTTTTAGGACGCCAAAGAGTTTTATTCATTTTCAAGAATTACATGAATTATTTCCCATGCTCTAACCAAATCATTATTGCAAATCTCTAATTTACAAGCATCAAATAATTCAGAAATTGATAGAGATTCAGATTTTTTAGATGCAGCAGGAATTTTCTCAATACTTGCAAGTTTTCCAAGCTCATTTCCTGAAAATTTATTTGATTTTTTAATTATATCAGGAATAGCATCGTATCCTATACCATTTTTTTTNGGCTTTGAAATGATAAAAGATGAATCANTAGTATCAACATATTTATTACCACCCATTCTTCCTATGAGGTTAAGTTCAGAATNATCAACGTTNTCACCCAATAAATACTCTTTATTAACATGGAATAAAATAATTTCTCCTAAAATAAGATTACCACTTCCCGGACCTTCACCAAGTTTTATTATATCTAATAATTTACACTCGAAAATAACTGGAGATTCAGACACTCCATATGGCTTAATAAGCTCTGATTTATGTTTTGTAAAACCAGATTTTTTAAATTCATCTATACTTTTATCGTACTCGCAAGAACTTAGAGTCATTTGATAGGACATTTGCCTTGAAACTGTTGATATGGTAAACTCTTCTGTTTCTTTGATATTTATAAGAGTATCTTTAGGTTTTCCAGTTCTGCCACTAAGAGCTGGAGAAAATCCAATTATTGGAGGGCTTGCACCGAAACCATTGAAGAAAGAGTAGGGGGCTAAATTATCAATCTTTTTTTTACATTGACTTCCAACAAATGCTATTGGGCGGGGAGAAATTGAAGATATCATTAATCTATAATTTTCAACCATACGCTGATCTTTGGGATTTATTGATTTAAACACTAGTCTTTCTTTATCCAACTTTTAAAATAATTTCTGTCTTCGTTTGCAATAGTAAATTTAGAAGGAATAAGTGGCTTAAAAGTATCAATCATTACTGCGAGCTCTTCAGTTCTCTTCTTTCCTATTGATTTTTCATATTTACCAGGCTGTGGTCCGTGCGGCAATCCCATTGGATGGTGAGTAATTGAACCCTCAGTTACACCTTTTCTACTCATAAAATTTCCTTTTGAATAATATATTAATTCATCAGAATCTAAATTTGAATGAGGATAAGGTGAAGGAATAGCATCAGGATGATAATCGAAAAGCCTTGATACGAACGAACATATTACAAAGCCATCACCTTCAAAAGTCTGATGAACTGGCGGAGGCTGGTGAATGCTTCCGGTTATTGGTTCGAAATCACTAATATTAAGTTTGTATGGATAATAAAATCCATCCCAACCAACAACATCAAATGGATGATTGTTGTAGATGTATTCCTGGATACTATTTTCATATTTTACGATTATAGAAAATTCACCTTTTTTAATAATTGGTTTTTGCAGTTCTGGTGTTTTTATATCTCGCTCGCAGAACGGGCTGTGCTCAAGTAGCTGACCGAACTTATTTCTATATCTTT
>PBGO01000015.1 GCA_002719095.1 Fidelibacterota bacterium | reverse complement strand
GTAGCAATGGAATAGATGATGATGGTGATGGATACATTGATTGTGATGATTTTGATTGTGATAATGATTCAAATTGTCCAAGTGAAATTTGTAATGATGCCATTGACAATGATGGTGATGGATACATTGATTGTGATGATTTTGATTGCGATAATGATGTAGCTTGTGGCGGTGCTTCCGGGTCTTGTGCTTTGTACGGTTGTGTTGAGTATACTCCATCAAACTCATGTCAGTGTAATGATATGTGTGAACAATTTGGTAATTGTTGTGACGATTATAACCAAATATGTTCTGGGGAAGGCTGCATGGATCCTAATGCTACAAATTACAATCCAAATGCCACGATTGATGATGGCACTTGTGATTACAGTGCTCCAGTAGCAAATGCAGGAGAAAATCAAAGTGTAGAATTTGGAGAAACCGTGCTATTATCCGCATCAGGATTTTCTGCTAATGGACAAATAATAGGGTTTTCCTGGACACAAATTTCTGGGCCAAGTGTTACTCTTAGTTCATATGAAGATCAAAATATTAGTTTCACAGCCCCAAATGAATTCTGTTCATTAACTTTTTCAGTTACTGTTGTTGATTCTAATGCAAGTTTTTCAGCTCCAGATGAGGTTACTGTTAATGTTGGAAGCGATTCTATCTACAATGTTCAATATACGGATGAACAAGGCAATTATTGTTACGAAACTAATTTAGTTGGAGAGTCAGTTACTGTATCTGGCGTTGTTACACATGTCAAGCCTGGAAGTTATCCAAATTTTTTCATGCAAGATCCAAATGAGGATAATTTATGGAGTGGTATTTACGTTTATGATACATCAATTAATCCAGATATAGGTGACTTGGTTACTGTTACAGCTACTGTTAACGAATATTACAGTTTAACGCAGCTTATTGATGTAGTCTCATTTAGTATTGAACCCTCTAATTCAACAATATCTCCTCTTTTCATAGAAGCTGCTGACCTAGGAATTAACTGTTCATTTAGTTCAGAACAATATGAAAGTATGTTGGTTTCGATTGAAAACGTTACGTTTGATTCAGTTGATGAGTTTGGTAATTGGACAGTATCAGATAATACGGGTACTACAATGGTTGATGACTATTATTTTGAAGGTACATTTCCCTCAATTTCAAGCGGCGATTCTTTCGATTGTGTTACTGGAATAGTGAGTTATAGTTATTCTGAATTCAAAATATATCCCAGAAATATTGAAGACTTCTCATGTAGTTATGGTTCTTGTAATGCTAATGCGGACATAAATCAAGATGATTCTACAGATGTATTAGATATCGTTATTATGGTTTCGTCAATAATAGGTGGAACTGACTTAAATTCGGATGAAGAATGTGTAGCTGATCTTAATGGTGATGGTAGTGTTGATGTATTAGATATCGTTGCAACAGTTCAAATAATACTTGATTAATTTATACTTTATGATATTTCTTAAATTAATCATACTCTTTGCAGTTCTAGTTTCAAATGGAGACCATCTGTTATTCAATAGGATAACTATTCAGCCAACAGAAGCTGAATTTTTATCCATTTACAACCCAACTTCTGATCCTATTAATATGTCAAATTATTATTTGACTGATGCTACAAAATCTTCCTCCAGTGACTTTTACTATAAAATTAATAGTGGGAATGATTTTTGGAGTAATAATTATGCTGATTTCATTGCAAGATTTCCAGATAATTATATAATTGAATCAGGCGATTCTTTAGTTCTAGGACTGCATGATGCTCAGACATTTTCAAACTATTATGGTTATGATGCAGATTTAACTTTATTTGAAGACATGCGAGATGCAATTGATGGACAAGTTACAATTTCGCTTAGCGATGCATTTGTTCAGACAAATATTTTAGGTGACGATTCTGAAGTACTTATTTTGTTTAAGTGGGATGGTATTAGTGAGAATTTAGTTGAGGATATTGATTATTTTTTATGGGGTGGGACAAACGATGCTATTGATAAAACGGGTGTTGATAATTATCTTTCAGATACTACAATTAATAATCAGTCGTACTTTTATTCGCATGGGCAAGATTCAACATATGTAAGAATTACTAATACATCAGAAGGTAGTGAAATTAGCTCTGGTGGAAATGGAATTACTGGCAATGATGAGACCAGTGAAAATTTAGCTGAGACTTGGACAGTTATCCTCGCACCGGAGATTGTATACGGCTGTACTGATAGTAGTGCTTGTAATTTCAACCCTGCTGCAAATGAAGAAAATAATACATGTTGGTTTGCAAACGAAGGATGCACTTGCAACGACGAACAAGGCTCAGTATCTGATTGTTCTGGTGTTTGTAATGGAACTGCTGTTGAAGATTGCCAAGGTACATGTCAGGGATCAGCTCAATTTGATATTTGTGGTGTTTGTGATGGTCCTGGAGCAGTTTATGATTGTGGGTGTGAGAATATATCCCTTTCAGAAGGACAAAATCCTTATGAACAATGCGTTGATATTACTATAAGTGATATATATTCTCAATATTCAAATCAGCAATGTAATAATGATTTTAATGGAGGGATAATATCTACAATGGGTTTGATTGTTGATTACGAAGATATAACTTCTTCAAATGGCCCTAGAGTTATAACTATTCAAGACCCTCAAGGTAGCCAGCAATTAGATGTTACCATATGGGATTGGGACCCGGCAGATTCAAATAATGGATATCATCCTGATATTTCTAATTATATCAATCCATATAATCCAACACAATATTATGTTATTGTAAAGGGACTTTTGGGTGCCTACAACTGCGGATTTCAGCTTGATGCATCAGACGAGGGATATGGAGGCGTTAATATTAACGGAACAGTCACTTATTTTAATCAACTAAATACTAATGGTGATTACCAATTAAATCCTTCTATTACTGCAGCCAGTATTGATGTAGCTCCATATGTATTGATACCCTCAATAGGTGAAAGAATAGATTATAGCTATTCTTTTCCAAACGATTCAAGAGTGATAGTAAGAGTTTTTGATATTTCTGGAAGATTTGTAACTACACTTGTGGATAGATTTTATGATAGTTCAGGGACAGTGTTTATGGAGCAAGATTCTTCAGATTGGGATGGTAGAGACCATCTTGGGCAGATATTATCACCTGGCACTTATATGATGCATATTGAAGCAATGAATTTTCAGACAGGTCAGACATCTACAGATATGGCCCCTGTAGTCATAGGCGTTAAAAAATGAGAAATTCATTTTTTATAGTACTAATTTTATCAAGTTTTATCAGAACCCAAGTTTTCAGTGATTATGACTATGTTGGCATTAAGAGCTCAGCTATGGCTGGCTCTATAACTACTAATACAAATGATATCGCTGGTTTTTATCAGAACCCTGCTTCTTTAGCAGGTCTTAATGATAATATTTTATTATTTGGGCAGTCAAATTTATATCAAAAATCAGAATTCCCTTTTCAATATTTAGGAGCCAATTGTGAACTACCTTTTTTAGGGAAAACTGCGCTAACATATCAGTCGTTCTCAACTAAAAATTCTGGAGTCAAATTATCTTCTGAATCTACAATTTCTTTTTCAAAAGCAAAGTTTCTACAAAAAGATAGAAATTCAATCTTAGCTTTAGGTTATAGACTAAATTATTATATTTGGGAGCAATCTTCTTCTTCAGGTACTAATGGCGACGGAAGTAATGGATATGGTTCTGTTGAAGAGCAGGGAATTGGTGTTGATTTCGGTATCATTGCAGGACTAAGAAAAAAGTATTGGCTCGGAGGATTTATTAAAAATATTAATTCTCCAGCAATTAATGGACAAAATTTACCACGCTCTATTTCATTATCAATTGGATTTAATCCTTCACATAAAACAAAAACAAGCATATCTATGAAAAGATTACTTGGAAGGCAAGACAGACAAATCAAGTTGGGAATTGAATATGATGTTACTAGTTTCCTAAAAGTTATGTCCGGAGTTCAATCAAATCCAAATAGGCTTGGGGTTGGAGTTGAATATAAAATACTTGATAAGTATGTATTTGGGTATTCAGTTTTGACTCATCATATTATGGGTTCATCTCATAATTTTGAGGTTAAGATTAAATGAGGTTCGTTTTATGCTTTTTCGTATCCTCACTATTGATATGCAAAATGAATATTAATAATCTTGATCCTGAATTACTTCAAACTATTCCTCTTGATGACAATAAAGTAGAAGCCATAGTTGAATTTATTAGCTTTTCAAATGGTATAGATAATATTTATCAGCTTTTAGAATTGAATGAAATTAACGCTGAAGATGTAAAAATTTTAAAAAACTATATATCTGTAAAACCTCTAGATATTTCAGAATTTGTCAAAAACCAGAAAATGTCTTCATATAAACTTGAGTGGTGGTTTTCTTCTGATGGAAATCAAGAAGGCTTATCTGATATATGGCTTGATCGTTTTTTTGCTCCAAAAGATATTAATTCTATGAGCTATGATGAAATATATTCTCTACCTAATGTTTCCCCCATAGATGCTGTTGGAATTTTAATACAGAAAAATAGAGGTAAAATCAAAGGTACTTTTCAACTAAAAAATTCTCCTGGACTTAGTTATTATGGTTATAAAAATATATTGGATTTTATAAGATATAAACCACAGCAAAATAATTCTCTTAATTTTAGATATTCGTCACTTTTTAAGACATTGCCTATAACAAATAATCCCGATGAAGAGGGTAATTCAGATTTATTATTTAGTTCAACAGATCCAGAAACATTACATAGGATTAATCTCATTTCTCACTTCAACGGAAGAAAAGCTAAAGTGGGGCTTTTATATCATCAAAATATGGGTGAAAAGGGTGATATTAGTACAGAGAAATTTTTTATTTCTTTAGACGATATATTTGATGCTAAAAATTTTGGATTTAGTTTGGACAAAATCATCTTAGGTAATTTTAATGTTTCATTCGGTCAGGGTGTCGTCCTTGAATCCTCAGATTATTTTTCACCTAGAAGAACTGGATATGGATTTACAAAAAGAGCTGATGGTATTTCTCCTGATATTTCCCGATCTAGTCAATATTTAATGCGTGGTATTGCAACTCAAATGACTTTTGATAATCCTTTGACAAATAATTATTCTAACTTTAGGTTAACTCTTTTTGGTTCTTTGCATCCAAGAGATGCGGTAATTAATCAGGATGGTAGTTTCTGTTCAATGATTACAATGCAGCCAAGGCTTGAATGGGGATTTAACGAAGACAAAACAAAAATTAATAANTCATTAATTTCTTCTCTGGATGAATTGACATGGGGTGGTAATATTAAGTTTTCTCCAAATGTTTCTACTACCATTGGTTTTACATTATACGAAAGTTTATATAATAGAGTACTTGACGCTTCNAGAGAAAAAATAATTGAAACNATACTTGGTGGACCTGATGATTTAAATCCNGGNANCGATATAGATGATTGTGATAATTANTCTGGAGACTGTTATTATGGNTTATATATGACAAATTCAGCTGACCCTGAAATTGGTGCAATGTACTCATCATCAGGTAGCTCTCCAATATGGAACGAAGCTAAATCATATAGAAGAGTTATTGGTGTTGATTTTATGAAAGTATATAAAAATATTGCTTTTCAGGCAGAGTACGGTGAAATAAACGACAATCAGGATTTAAAATTTGGTGTCGGTCCTAGTGCATTAGTCTTAAACTCTTATCTACAATTTGAGAATTTTAATTTACTAATGTTATACAGAGATTATGACTTAGACTATGATAACCCTTACCAAAGATCTTTTTCTAATTACCAAAGATTTAAGACATCTATTTTTGAAGATACTTATTGGCTTGAGGACCCAGTATATGGGTATCTTACTTCAGCTAATCCACAGCCGCANGCAGAAGAGGGTTTATACATAGCTTCACGATATCAGTTAAGTAGATCTCTTGTTGCATCGCTTAATTGGGATTTTTGGAATAGAAAAGCAGATAATTCAAAATATTATAGAATTGTTTCATCTTTTAACTGGAATCCAGTATTTAATTGGAGATTCAAGTTAAGACAAAAATGGCAAGCCAGAGGAGATTTTAATATTTTTCACCCTAGTCCTTATTATTCAAGAGAAACTAGGCTTACAGTTCAATTAAGGNTGTCAAGTTTTAACAGTTTGGAATTATTATACTCAAACGGACACACAACATTTTCTCCAAGACCTAGATTAACTGATAATCCAATGATGGGTAGTACTATGATTGGAGATATTGGTTCGCCAGATGAGTCTATGGGGTTCACTTTGACTCATAATTTTAGTCCAAATTTTAAGTTAAAATTTGGAGGGTTATTTGTCAATGGATTCCTTTGGTATTTAGAAGATAGTGATTTCAGAGTCTTTAATGAAGAGTCAGGTGCTCTTCATGCATGGGTATCATGCAAAACAATGGTTTCAAATAATTTTACATTAAATTTTAAGGTTTCTAATACNAAAAAGTTTTCTTCAACAACTATTGTTGGAGGACAAGACTCTAATTCTAATTTAGTACAGAATCCTGTAACTAATTATGAAGGATTCGACTTCAGGGTACAAATAGATTATGTTTTATAAAAAAATATTAATAATTGCTTTTTCTTTGGGTTTAGGACTTTGTCAGTCATTTTTTAAGTCTTCTTTTCCAAACGAAATTGGCTTTCGTACAGCAAGATCTTCTGCGATTGGGCAGACACATTTCATCAATTCGAATACCTCAGTCAACGCTCTCAGAAATCCTGCAAAACTTCGTTATTTGGATGATAAAATAAAGATAGACTTTAACCTTCTTGGCTTATTAGATAGTGAAAGAAGATCAATAGAGTTACAAGATTATTTCGGTGATTTTTTGACTGAAAGTGATTATGCATTCAATCAAAATTTATTTAACTATGTACATTTTGGTATTTCAGGAGGAAGTAATGGTTCAGGTTTTGCAATAAGTCATGGTCCGTGGAGTACATTTGACTACGAATACACTGAAGAAGTAAGGGGCAGCGCAAGTTTTGATGATGGTATTATTGGAATAAGAGATCCAATAGTTGGGTATCATATTTTGGAGCATCATGGTCAAATTAATTTGACTTCTTTTGGTTTTGGAGCAAGTTTNACAAAAAATTTAAGCTTTGGGTTNGGAATTAATTATCTATCAAGCGGTTTTTTGGATTATAACTTGAGAGTTGTTCAAGTTGGGTCCTCAATAGAAAATTTAGCACCTATAACCAATTCATCTGGTAAATCAACACTAAAAGGCGATAGTTTTATATCTCTTTCAGCGATTTTAAAGAAACCTAATATTGAATATTTTTTGGGTTATGAACAAGATGCAGAATTAAATAAATCTTCAAATTTATCAATTAGTGACAATTCAGGACTACCTGTTTATGTTATNCCTGGAACAGTTGAAAATGATAACTTTTCTTCAATCGATCCCGGTGATGCCTCACAATTTTTTGAAATTGAAAATTCATATGAGTTGAGGTATTTACCTAACNTATACATTCCAAAGCCAAAAAAAATTAAATTTGGTATTAATCACAGGGANGGAACTAAATCCAATTCAAGACTTTTCTCTTTGGAANTAATTGATAATAGATTTGAAAGTAGTTATTATAAAGACTTTTATAAAATTAANCTTGGAATTGAATANATGAAGTTTGAAAATACAATTCGAATGGGAATTTCTTACAAAGAACCTATTGTTCANGCCCTCAATCCAGAAACTTTATTTTCTTTTGGAAGCTCGAAAAAGTTTGGAGATTTGATATTTGATTTTGGTGTTTCATATTCATATCAAAAATACAAATATCATGATTTATTTCCAGTTCAAGGAGATGTTAGACCTGATTTTGATACCATTCATGATTCTCAATGGTCATTAGTTTCAACTATTTCATACAGCTTATAATGCGTCAAAAATTAAATTCATTTTTATTAATAAGTTTTCTATTATCCATAGCATTATCTATTGAAATTATTTCGACAAATGATCTCCACGGAAATATAGCTNCTCAAAAAGCNTGGTTTATGAATCCAAACTTTCCNCCGGATATTGTTGGAGGAGCTGGTTTGAAATATTATGTAGAGGAATCAAGAAAAATTTCTGATGAAGAGATTTTAATCTTCGATGCAGGTAATTTTTTTCAAGGTCATCCTTATGGAATGTCTAATGGTGGTATGAATATTATTGACTGGATGAACGACGTAGGTTATACTGCACTTGTGCCAGGAGTTGATGATTTTGTTTTGGGTGCNAAAAATCTGAATAAATTAGCTAATGAAGCAAATTTCCCTTTTTNANTGTCTAATATTATATNTGATGATTGTCCATTGAAATCAAAAAATATAAAGCAGTATTTAATTAAAAATATTGATGGTTTGAAAATTGGTGTAATAGGGATAGTGAATACTTCAATCCCAGATCTTACATCATCTATAAACATTTTAGGTATTGAATTTGAAAACTCAATATTTTCAATAGAAAAGTGGGTTGAATTTTTGAAAAATCAAGATGTTGATTCCATTATCATTTTAACAAGCTCAGGAGTTCCTTATGATAGAGAAGATAAATACAAAAGTCTAAACGATGATATTGATAATAATTTAATAAATCCATATGAATCAAATTTTGACGCACTTGGTATTGCTCGCTTTAGTGAAGGTATAGATATTATTATTTCAGGAGGTGTTTCCAAAGGATACAATTCTCCTTGGTATGACCCATATACTCATACTTATGTTTTTCAAAACTTTGGTAATGGGACAGGTTTTGGACATTTTAAAATGATCTTTGATTATCAAAATAAGATCTTTAAAGGTTATAAAGCAATGGTAGACAACAAAATCAGCCAAACTTTATTAAAAGATGATTTTGATTTCGATGTTAAGGACTATGAAAAAATTGAATTGAATAATTCAAATGCTTTAAAAAATCTTTATAGTCCATATGATGAAAATTCAATAGAGAAAAACATGCTCTCTGTTACAAATCAGAAACAAGTATATTTTGATAGTTGGAAAATTCCAAAAATTGGAAGTAAAAAATCATTAGAAGTTATGACATGGAACTGTGAATTTTTTCCAGCGGCTGGAGATTCTACAATACGGGCAATGTCAGAAGCCATTTATGATATGGATGTAGATATAATAGCATTTCAGGAAATTAAAAAAGCAGCTTGGTTTGAAAAGTTAATGTTGACATTACCAGAATACGAATATGTTATTTCTCAAAATTCATCATTCTTTGACCAGGCATATATTTTCAAAAAAGACATAGCTCAATTTTTGAGGATTAGAGAGCCTTTTTCAGATAACGATTATAATTTCGCTGGAAGGCCACCACTTAGACTTGACTTAATGTTAGAATTTGATGGCACAAAGATACCTCTGTCATTAATAAACATTCATATGAAATGTTGTGACTCGGGACTTAATAGACGAAAAAAAGCTTCACAAATGCTTTACGATTATATAAATGATGAAATAGAGGTAACGGGGTTTTTAAATTTTATTGTTCTTGGTGATTGGAATGATGATTTAAAAGATGATCCAAATGAACATTGTTTTGGTCCTTTCCTCAAAGATAAAAAATACCATTTTTTAACAGATAAAATTGATGATAATTTATCATTTGCATCCTACCCTAAAGAACCTTACGTGAGTTTCTTAGATCACATCATGACTACAAATCAATTTATTTCAGCTGATGAGGATGATATAATAATCGAGACAGTACTGATTGAGAATTATATTGGAGGTTTTGATATATATGAAAAATTAATGTCTGACCACAGACCAGTAATGTTTTCAATACCTTTTAATAAGCTTATATATAACTAATTACCTTATCTTAATCCACATACTTTTACAAACTCTATAAACATTTTTTGTGGAAATGAACTATTTTCCCCTAATAGCTAAGTTGAAAATGGGACATATTATGTAATGATGAATCTATTGTATTTGGATTAAATACAACATGTTCCAAAATATCAATTTCACCAGAATTAGGCCAACTTTGATAATCAGAGATAAGATTAAAAGAGTTGAGTAAGAATTTTTAGCTTAGTGAAGGGATAATAGACACTAAAAAAAGTATTTTTTTCAATTTTATCAACTAGCTAAATACATACCATATTATTAAGACAACTAAGACTAAAAAGTATGAAAGCAATGCATCTTGTGAAAAATAATTTTTATTTTTAGNATCAGACTTTTNATATATTAAATTTTTAATNTTNTCGTANTCNGGTTCGGGTGTTAAATANCTGACNGCAANCATGACCAAAGAACATATTATGAACAAATATAAAGCAAAGTGTAAAAATAATGGTTNTGTTAATATGTTGTTAAATCCATTAATTTCTGANAAAAGTCTAGTAATACCTAAAACTGCNCCAGTATACAATGCAGCCATAGCACCNTNNGAATTTATTCTTTTGATAAATAANCCTAAAAGAAATACNGCTGCAATTGGNGGTGAAATTAGTGCTTGNACACTTTGAAGATATGTNAATAANCCTCCNGCNGATAGGGATTCTTGAAATGGAATCCACATCATACCAGATANCACTAGAAAGCCGGTTGCTATTTGACCAAANCTTACTAAACTTTTTTCTGACTTATTAGGATTGTATTTTTTGTAGATATCCCATGTGATNAGAGTTGAGCATGAGTTGAAGACAGATGATANCGAACTCATTAAAGCTGATAANATACCTGCAGCTATAANNCCTCTTAACCCAGGAGGTAAAAGATATTGTACCATAGCCGCAAGNGTACCTGAACTTTGAACAANACCNTCNTCNATAGGAAGCTTGAATGCTGATAAAGGATCATNATGCATTGCGNACGCNATCATACCTGGNACAACAAAAATAAACATTGGAGTCAGTTTTAGGAANCCCGCAAAGATTGTCGCTTTTCTNGCAANACTNTNATTTTCGGCAGCCAAAACTCTTTGGACGATAAATTGNTCTGTNCACCAATACCATATTCCAAGAATTGGNGCGCCAAAAAGTATAGCTGTCCAAGGATATTCAGGATGAGAAGCTGACCTCCACAAACTCATNAANCTATCTCCNGANGCATTTACCATATTTGNCCATCCTCCGATTTCGTTTAANCCAAANATTGTTACTAANATTGAACCACCAATNAGNAGAAACATTTGAACTGTATCTGTGTAAATAACAGCTTTNAGCCCNCCTAAAATAGTATANATTCCAGTTATTGTTACTACAATGAGAGCACCAGTCCAAAAATTAATTCCNAGNAATGTTTCAAAAACAACAGCTCCNGCAAAAATTGTTACAGATATTTTTGTNATTACNTATGCGAAAATAGAAACAANTGCTANATACATNCTNGCTGAGGANGAAAAACGTCTTTCAAGAAATTCTGGCATNGTCGTNACTCCACTTTTTTTATAAAATGGNACAAAAACCCAACCNANTATTAGAAGCATAAATGCTGCTAAAATTTCAAATTGNGATTCAATTANNCCTTTATTGAAACCGCTTTGTGCCATTCCTACCAAATGTTCCGAACCAATATTTGAAGCAAANAAAGAAGCTCCTACTACAAACCACCCTAAATTTCTATTTGCTAAAAAATACTGNGANGTATTATCCTTACTTTTAGATGCGTAAAGACCAATACTTAANATTAAAATAAAATAAAGNANAATTATTATTGTATCAATTAAAGCCATCTATTNCTCCNTNAATTTTTTGGAAATATTNTANCNTAATATAATAAGATTATATGTTTACGATGATAAATTTTATAAATTATTATTATGGAATTAAAANTATTAANATTCATNATTNTGCTNNGTNTAATTTTCTGTGAAACAGACCTGCTTAGATCAAAATATTTAACATATGATATGATTAATGACATTGATAAATTGAGTAAGTATGAAAGAAAAGCTAGAATTATTTTTGACAANTATGAAAAAGCTAAATTTTATCAATATGTAGCATTCATTTATTATGAAAAATATCTTGAATTAGTTGAGGAACTAAATTCTTTAGACAGACATTTNTATCATGTTTTTACTAACTATAAAAGTGAAAAAATATACTATCAAATTGATAAAGCGCTAATTGCACCTGGAATTCAGAACGATTTCTATCCAATCTTGTTTGATGANAGCTCTAAAATAGAAGTTAAGCTTTTTCGAGCTAAAGCCGACATGTTCGAAAAGCAATATCGTGAATATTTGAATTATTTTAACGAAAAAAATAAAATTTATCAAAATAAGTTAGGTAAAATCAAGAAAAATAAGGNTGTNGAAAATANAAGAATAGATNAAAAAAAGTTTTTTGATGATTACAAAGATTTNATAGCAANCGTAGAAAAAATAAATGATGATAATATTAGTTCCTTTGAGGTTACCTATAATGAAGATCTAATTAAAAATATATCATTTAATGGNAAGCANANGAGTGAAAGAGAGTTTTATTATGATGANAATTTNCAATATCTTNTAAAGACTNTTGATTTTATTNATNAAAAAAAAANAATTCAGACAGATTATAATATTAACTTAAACCAAATTGATTTTTTTAATTACATNTCAAAAGATTTAAATGAGGATTTAGATTTANATAAATATGGAAATTATTCCATNACTACNTANAATGANTTCGGAAAAATTACTGAAATAACTTATTTTTCATCAAATAAAAGTATTATTGGAGTAATTTCTAGAGAATTTGAAGAAGATTTTTTAAAATTAAGCAGTGAAAANTGGTTNTTAGGAAACTACAAAAAAATCATTAGAANGTTTAAAAATATTTTTGAACCCCNAACGGNAAAAAATATTTTAATCGAAGAAAAATACAAAAGATAAGGTAAAAATATGAAACTTTTTTTTAAAAGGAACTTTATTATATTCCTCGCAATTACTNGCTTTTTAAATTCTCAATCAAATCATCCCTATCCGCCCCTAGATTTAGTTAGCATTCCAACTTCNGGAACTCTTCCTAGAGNAAGNTATACTCTTGAAACGCTNTTAACAAAAAATGGAGGATTTGTACCAAAGCTNATGATAGGTTTAACGGATAATTTCAGTATTGGTATGTCATTCGGNATAAGAAAATTCATTGGAGAAGATAGGGCAGAAAAAAATAAATCTACNCCTGAAGTTCANNTGAAGTANAGAGTTTTTGAAGAATCTCAATCTGGACCTGCNTTTGTTTTAGGATTAGATACTCAAGGATTTGGACCATTNATTGANAGAGGAGANCGTTCAAAATTAGTATTAGACCANGAGACTGGACAGTACAACGAATTAATTGTTGTTGATGAAGTNAGAAGATATGAGCAAAAAGCTTGGGGAGTATACGCNGTTTTTAGTAAGAATTGGGCCGCTTTGGGAAATTTAGGACTCCATTTAGGNATTAATAAGAATACTTTTGAAACAAAAGATAATGATTCCTCGNTAAACTTCTTTTTTGGTATAGATAAAGAGTTGAATCGAAGTTTTGCTTTTTTAGTTGAGTACAACGCAGCTCTAAACGATGGTAATCTNTATTCAGCAAGTGCNCCGGAGTTAAATGGTTTAGAAATTGGAAAAGGAGATGGNTTTCTTAATGCAGGACTTAGGTGGAGTGTTGCAAAAAATTTACTTCTTGAAATTAATTTCAAAGATATAAACNTAGATAAAGATGATTATTCAAATAGAGAAATTAAAATTATGTACTCNGAACAATTTTAAATTGATAAATTTTNTTCTATACATACTNTTCTTTAATATTTATNTTCCTAACNATTTAAATNACTTTTTATTCACAACTGATAGTNTNTATGAGCAAGGTGAGTATAAAAAAACATTTATNCTNTTAAGTGATGAATATGANAAATCTAGTAATGACGTAAGAATNNCTTTTAGGTATGCAAGATCAATATTTATGTTAGCAAATANTGAGAAAAATATACAGAAGCAGAACGAATTATATTATTATGGTTTAGCTAAAGCACAAGAAGCATTACTTCTNGATACGAATAACGNTTATTCAAATTTTTGGTATGCTTCTTATCTTGGTAANATTGGTCAAATTGAAGGATTTGAAAAATCAATATTAAATTCTTACAAAATGAAAGAATACGCAACCAAAGCTATTAAGTTNGATCCAGATTTTTCTCCCTCATANCATATGATGGGTAGATGGCATTATGAACTTTCTAGNTTAAACTTTTTTGAGAAAATATTTGCTGAAACAATTTATGGAGAACTNCCNAATAGTTCTTACGATNNGGCAGTTTCTTTNTTTGAAAAAGCACTTGAGATTGAACCAAAAAATATAAGATATAATTTCTGGTTAGCAAAAGTTTTATCAGNTACTAATAACANTGAAAAAGCTATATCTNTACATAAAANAATTGTGAANTTAGANNCTAGAGATANCGAAGAAGCNGAAATAATTAGTAAATCAAAAAAAATNATTAGAGAAAATGAACGATAGTATTAAAAATAAAATAATAGAAAAATCTACCTTATTGGGNTTTCAAAAAATTGGATTTGCTGATGCAGATTTTTATGAGTCTGATAAAAAGAATTTATACTCTTGGATAGATAATAAATATAATGCAGATATGGAATGGATAAACAANAGAAAAGAGGAAAGAGCAAATNTACTGAAATATTTTCCTGAAGCTAAAACTGTAATATCTTTTGCTTATAATTATTTTACTGGACGCGGTTCTAAAGAAATTTCAAATGAGTATAAATTCTCNAATTATGCTTGGGGTGATGATTATCATATTGTGATAAAAAAATACTTATTTGAAATAGCTGAATATATTCAATCTTTTGATGAAGATCTCAAATACAGAGTTTGTGTTGACACATCTCCGTTAATGGAGAGAAATTGGGCAGTTCGATCTGGAATAGGATGGATCGGTAAAAATACAAACTTAATTACAAAAGATTTCGGGTCTTGGTTGTTTTTAGGTGAAATTATAATTGACAAAAAAATTAAATCTACTGGCTTTTTTGAAAAAGATTATTGTGGAACTTGTACCGCTTGCTTAGATTCATGTCCAACAGATGCTCTGAAAGAGCCGTATGTACTAGATTCTAATAAATGTATATCATACTTAACAATAGAGCACAGAGGTGAAATTCCCGAAAAGCAAAAAGATAGTCTTCAAAACTGGATATATGGTTGCGATATTTGTCAAGAAGTTTGTCCATGGAATATTAGATTTGAAACTATGTCAAATGATTTACATTTTTATCCTAGAGAGGATATCAAGAACAAGAAGAAAATTAAAGATTGGGATCAAGTTGATCAAGAAACCTATAATGATATTTTTAGAAAAAGTGCAGCGAAAAGAACAAAGTACGAAGGTTTGAAAAGAAATATCAAACTTGTAAAGTAATATTACTCAATTTCTTTGAGAACATTAAAAAAGAAAAATTTAGAATTAGTTGAATAAAATAGCCCATAAGCATCGCCTTGATTACTCTGAATATTAGTTTTTCTTAAATTGTACGGAGCGTTGAATTCATCTGGGTCACCTTCATAGTAATCACTATATTCATCACCCATAGGTTGTATTATCATCATATTTATTCCATAATAATCAAAAAATAGCCACATGATATCAACTATATTTCCAGTTAAATTAATTCTATCTATGGGATCTCTGTACCATCCCCACTCGTAAGGTATAGTGCCAATATTTGGATAAATTGAATAATCTATTTCGTGAAAATTCATTGGTCCCTTAAAAGCTGTTGCTGATANAGTAGTATCAAANATAGCNGCCTCATAGGGAAGGTTATATCCATCATTGTTCATATCTTTATTGGTTTCAAGAGAAATGGTTGTATATCTTGAAATTATATTTTCATTTTCTACTCCAAGGTCTATTGTGAAGAANGGAACTGAAACGAATGAAGAGGTATAGCATTCATTTGTTTTATANGTTATGCTGTCAACAAGTATATNATCGAGNAACGATACNTCTCCATTTTCAAGCCAATCACTTATTAGNTCTNTATTATTTTGACTTTNATATAAATTGAAATTTGAATCNACNAAAACTGGAATNCCATTACAATTCCAGGGTATTGGACTTTCTNTTGAAGATATATTGATTTCGGATGGAATTATTGTTGANGNGAAAAGTTGATAATTTTCATTTAGATAATCAAAGNTTACAGAAATTTGCCATTGAGAACCTGGAGTAATGGATANATTAGATGGTAAAATAGGATGATATTCTCCATTTTCAATGTGCTCATAAGAAATATTATTATATTCAGGTANATTATTTATTGTAGAAAGAGTAATTTCAGCATTTTCAATGAAATTATTAGAGTTTAGATGAGAAGAAGATAAGTCATTAGTCCACGATAAATATATTGGTTCTAATCGATTAAANCCTGCATCTATTGAACCAAACATTACTGGTTTTTTTTCATAAGTTGGGCTATCAGTTGGAAGTTCCTTGCACCCAAAAAAAAGTAGTAAAGAAATCAAGAATAGTTTNTNAAAAGTCAATTTTAAATCCTATTGTTGGTAAAAGAGGAAANCCAAAAACTTCTTTTAGTATTGGTGAGTCTTCCTCTATGTTATCAATCGTGCCATCTNCATCATCATCAATTCCATTTTCCGTATTCCCAAANATATATCTTTGATTAAAAGGATTNTCTCTCCAATAGGCATTAATAATTTGAATGTAAAAATCAATTTTATANCCTNTNAAATCATAATGTCTTACAGCACCTATATCTAGCCTATGATAATCTATAAATCTTTCTGAGTTNCTNCCACCAGGTATTACTTCGAAAGTATTTTCTGTGGGAGGAAATGATTCAGNATAATATCCAATTATAGGNGTGTAGGGTTGACCAGTTTGATAAGTCCATTTAAGATTNAAATCCCATTTATCGCTATNCCTGTAGTTTCCTAANAAATTAAAAACATGTGTTCTGTCCCAATTAGTATAATATTCTTTATCATTNAATAATTTTCTTGAAACCGAATAAGTGTAATTTGACCAACCATTTAATTTACCAGACTTTTTTTGTGCAAATATTTCAATACCATATGAGTAACCATCAGACATNTCAACTAAGCTATCTAGAACGTTGTATGTCTGATATTCTGAGCTNAGATTTACAGTAGAATTTTTATCNACATAAGTTAACATATTATCAATTTTTTTATAATAAGCATCACATTGNATGTAAATATCATTATCTAGATATTGTTCGTAACCAACNGTTAATTGTTTTGANGATCCTGGTTTAACNGAATTNTCGGTTGCGAACCAGGCGTTAATTACTTGTGGATTAAAGTCATCTTGAAGNGTTGCCATAAATTGATGNTATTGTCCAANAGATAAATTAAAAAATCTACTTTCATCGATAAAAAACTTAATTTGNATTCTTGGATCAAAATACCAATTTTTATTTAAGTTACTGTAATANTTTAATCTCAANCCAGGTTGAAACAGAAGCTTAATGNTTCCATCGAAAGTNAATTTATATTTNGAATANATCCCTCCTTCAATTGGAGATTTATATAAAGAAAAAATTGGCTCACCATTTTCTCTGGAATCATACGAAAAATCAAGATCTTTTATTTCAGCTCCAAAATTAAATTGACGATTTTCAGATATAAAAATTGTCCAATCATTTCTAAAAGTGATGTCATCAACATAATCCCTTTCTACTAATCCATCACTTGAGTTTCTACCTAATCCTGTGAAAATATTAAACTTACTTTTTGCAANCATCCATNTACTTAACATTTTTTGGGAATGAAATACTCTNTAATTAAGACTGATTGTATTGTTACTCCATATTGCNTCAAGTCCAAACTCATCATCCCATTTTAAATTATCTTCACCATTGTACAAACTAATTGAAATTTGCTTCNTATCNTCTATNTTATGATAAATATGGCCTTGNAAATCGTAAAAGAAGTATGGAAAATAAAAATCAGTCCCTTTGAATAACTGATCAAAGTATGTNCTCCTTCCNGCTATAATCCATGCACCATTTTTNATNGGACCTTCTAATACAGTTTGTGCTGCTAGAGCAGATATGGAAGATGATCCGGAAAGTTTCTTACTGTTGCCTTCTCTGCTTGTTACTTTTAANACTGCNGAAAGACGTCCTCCNTATTCAGCATTAAAACCGCCTTTNTGAAGGTCAACTTCTTTCACTGCATCAAGAATNAAGTTTGAAAATATTCCACCAACGTGTGATGGATTGTAAACTGTTATNCCNTCAAGAAGTATGAGATTTTGATCGCTATTTCCACCTCTAATAATTAATCCTGTACTGAAATCATTCTGAGTTAATATTCCAGGAAGACTNTGTAATGATCGAAATAGATCNGCATCTGCTANTTGAGGAATATTTCTTAATTGAAAAGTATTAAGTTTTATTCTGCTTGANTGAAAGTTATTCATTCTATTTGNTTGTTCACCCGAAACAGTTACTGAATCNAGGTTNAGNGCCTTCACTTCNAGTTCAAANTTGANTTTTAGATTTTCATNAAGAANTATNTTTTTTTCAATTTTTTCATAACCTAAGTAACTAATATTTAANNTGTATGTGTCTTTTGGAANATCAATTAATANANAATAACCATCTAAGTCNGATATTGAGCCTTTACCAAGNTNATCTAAATACACATTTGCACCAGGAANNGATTCTCCTGTNTTNGCNTCTTTTATAAAACCTGATATTGTAAAGTTTTGGGCAATTGAACTTGTTAAAATACTNANNAAGAAAANAATANAATTTATTTTCGATGATTTTGGGATTATNTTGAAANGATTAATNTTTTAAAAATGGTTTAACTAANTTGAATAAACACTAACTTGCTTTCTCTTTTTATCTTTACGCTCAAACTTGACAATTCCATCAATNAANGAAAAGAGNGTATCNTCTTTTCCCCTAGATACATTGTTNCCAGGGTGTATTTTAGTACCTCTTTGTCGAACNAGAATTGTGCCTGCAAGTATTTGTTGCCCATCTGACCTTTTNACACCTAAAAAATTTGCGTTACTATCACGACCATTTTTTGAGCTACCCATTCCTTTTTTNTGAGCCATTACTTACCTGCCTTTGTTTGTGCCTTTTTNGANTTTCNNACTNNTTTNGNTTTAGAAATTTTTGTAGGCTTTGAATCTTTTTCTGTGGTTTTTGAACTCTTTTTTGGAGCAGNTTTTGTNNCCTTNTTNAAATTCAAAATNTCNACAACAGATATTTTTTGTTGGTGACCACTTTTCTTCTGATATCCTTTTCTTCTTTTGAATTTAAAAACAGTTATTTTTGGTTCTNTTGANTGCTCNANCAGTTTTGCNTCNACTTTCAAGTTTTTGANGAANGGTTTTCCAAATNCCTTTTTNTTNCCATCATCTGAAAACAATACTTTGTCAAAAACAATNTTATCACCNATTTTCTTATCATNAATGTAAGGTAATCTTAGTANGTCACCTTTTTTGATTTTGAACTGTTTTCCTAATATTTTTACTAGNGCATTCATTTTTTAGCTTGAAAATTTAGATTAAATAATACCTANNATGCAAGTTAAACTTGATCAGTTACATCTTTTCTTTGTTTTTTTGAANAGATTTTGAAGTTATTCAAATCTAAAGTCTTATCCGGTTTAATNTCAATTAACATCCATTTTTTGAAAAGTAGGTTTTTAATAAATTGTTTCTTNTCTGTTAATATATAATTTGCCTCATCAGGNTGGAGATATATTATTAANCTTCTATCAGAAAATTTCGTNTTGAATCTTTTAATCCAAGTTTCNATTTGAATGAGCATAGATTCTTTTGATAAAATTAAGCCTGAACCATTACANGTAACGCATTCTTCCTTNTANGTATGAATCAAATCCAAACGNATTCTTTGTCTGGTCATTTCNAGTAAGCCAAAGTCTGAAAATCCAGCAATTGATGCTTTAGCTCTATCTTTTTTAAGATGCTTNTTGAACTCAGATAATACTTTTTTTCTATTTGNTTCNTGCATTAAATCAATAAAATCAATTACAATAAGTCCGCCAATATCTCTNAANCTGAGTTGACGCGCAACNTCTTTGCATGCTTCNAGATTAATNGCGAGGGAATTACTTTCGTGATCTTTCTTGCCAATGAATCGTCCACTATTTACATCTATCACAAGCATTGCTTCNGTATGTTCGATATAAAGATGAGCTCCTGTTTTCATCCAAACTTTTCTNTTNAATGATTTTTTNATTTGCTGCTCNATGTTATTAGAATCAAANATATATTGATTNGTAGGTATTAGTTTNACATTATCTATCCTTTGGTGATTNAAATCTNTTANATATTTAATTATCTTTTTAAATGTTGATTTATCATCGATGAATAAGTTTTCAACGTCAGATGTAAATAAGTCTCTAATTACTTGCTCTGAAGTATTGAAATCTTGATANACTTGATATGGAGCCTTTTTTGTTTTAGTCTTCGATTCGACACTCTTCCACATTTTCCAAACACGCTCAAAGTCAGCTTTNANTTTGTGGTCCTCNAGTCCTTCAGCAATTGTTCTNATAATAATTCCAAAACCTTCTGGCTTAAAGTTTTCNGCTATTTTTCTAAGTCTNCTNTTTTCATACTTNTCACTTATTTTACGTGAAATACCTATATAATCCTCGTTNGGAACGAGTACCATCAAAGANCCAGGTATNGAAAAATCAGTNGTTACCCTNGGCCCCTTACCGCTAAAAGGCTCTTTGATAACTTGAACTAGTATCTCGTCGTTTATTTTTAAATTATTTTGTGGATCTTTCTTTGATGACTTAAAACTCTTTTTACTATCCTGAGACTCGCTATCGTCAAAAGATAAATTTTTCAAGTTTTCTGAATTACCAATTTCTGAAAAAGGTAAAAAAGCATTAAGGTCATAGCCAATATCAACAAAAGCCGCTTGCATACCAGGAATTACATTTTGAATTTTGCCTTTGTATACGCTCCCAACCATTCGTCTATGGTCTGGAGTCTCTATGAAGAGTTCAACTAATTCTTTGTTTTCGAGTATGGCAATACGGTTTCCTCCCACTGAGGAATTAATAAAGATTTCTTTCTTCAAAGACATCTGTTACTCCAATAAAATTATATCTGTTTTCTTGTCTATTAAGGACTTTCTAACAAAAATGTTAATGCATTGATTGAAGTTTAGCAGAGAAATAAAAAAAAATTTAAAAAAATGTATTAAAAACTGTAGCGTTAAAAACTAAACTCCTACATCAAGGCTATATATATCGTTTGAAATGTAAGTAAAAGATTAATATTAAAAAAATTATATTTTGCTATCGAATTATAATGGTGATTAAATTATGTGAAACTGTATTTAATTTATGATGAATTTTAATGTTTATTAGATTTTTTATTTATTCATTAATTTCCATAAATAAATAACTACGCTATGACAACAAGAAGTGACATAATAGACATACTAAAGACCATTAAATATCCTGGTTTTTCTAGAGATATTGTGTCTTTTGGTATTATTAAAGAGATTGAATTAAATGAAAATAATTTAAATTTAGTTATTTCAATTAAATCAACTAATGCAAAAGTTGCTGACGAACTTGAAAAACTAATTATTAACAAATTAAGATTAAGAAAACCAAAAATTTCAACAAAAATTTCATTTGAAATTGAGGATATTCAAACAAGCGCTAAGACTTCATCTATAAAAGGAATTAATTACATTATTGCTGTTGCCAGTGCCAAAGGTGGCGTCGGCAAATCAACAGTTGCAATTAATTTAGCAAGTCAGTTAAGTAAAACCATGCGGGTGGGCTTTTTAGATTTAGATATTTATGGTCCAAGTTTACCATTGATGGTAGGAGATAGCTCGACGCCTCTTCTAGATCAAGATAAATTAATACCAATTGAAAAATATGACATGAAACTTATGTCGTTTGGATTTCTTAATTCTGGAGATTCTCCTGCAATATGGAGAGGACCAATGGTTTCGAAGTTAACAAATCAATTTTTTGATAACGTCAAATGGGGAGATTTAGATTTTCTTATTATTGATTTACCTCCTGGAACTGGAGATATACAGTTAACTTTATCTCAAAAATTAGCTCTTGATGGTGCTGTGATTGTTACAACGCCTCAACAGATTGCGTTAGAAGATGTTAGGAAGGGTACAGAAATGTTTCGCAAAGTAAATGTTCCAATATTAGGTATCATTGAAAATATGTCAAAATTAATTTTAAGAGGTAAAATAAATTCAAACTTGACATTTAAAAATTTTAAAATAAATTCGCATATAGTTGAAGTTAATAGCGATGGGGAATTTGAGTTAGAGTATAAAGTTTTTGATGGTCCAGGCGGCTTATCAGAGAGTAATCGTATTGATGTTCCAATGATTGGGGAAATTCATTTAGATCCAAAACTATCAAGGAGTATCGATAATGGTTTGCCATACGTTTTAAATTATGAAAATAGTAGTATAACACAAGAATTTGAAAAGATTGTTAGTGAAATTTTGAGTAAACTTAAAAATGAATAATAAAATTCCTCAACACATTGCAATTATCATGGATGGAAATGGTAGATGGGCTAAAAATAATTCTAAATCACGAATTGAGGGTCATAGAGCCGGTGTTAATAGTGTGAAAAAAATAATACAAAAATCATTAGATTTAGGCATAAAGAAGTTAACTCTCTACACATTTTCAAATGACAATTGGAAAAGGCCTAAGATTGAAGTGGATAGTTTATTGAAATTATTTTCAAATACGATTAAAAGTGAGTTCTCTAATTTAAAAGATAATGGAGTTAAAGTTTCATTTGTTGGTGATCTAAGCAAATTTTCGAGTTATATAAATGACTTATCACATAATTTGAAGAAAGAAACATCAAATAATATTTTATTAGATTTAAATATTGCGCTGGGTTACAGTGGAAGACAAGAAATAATTTATGCTACAAAAAAAATAGCTGAAAAGGTTATGAATAAAAAACTTGAAGTAAATGATATCAATGAAGAAATTTTTGCAGCAAATTTATACGATTGTAATCATTCTGCACCAGATTTACTTATTAGGTCTGGAGGTGAACATCGAATTAGCGATTTTTTGTTGTGGCAAATTGCTTATTCAGAAATATATGTATCTGAAAAATTTTGGCCTGATTTCGATGAGAATGATTTCTCTGAAGCAATTAAAGACTTTTCTTGCAGAGAGCGAAGATTTGGAAAAATAAGTGAGCAACTTTAAATGAAATTTTTCCTAATACTTTTTCTATCGACCTGTTTAGCTCAAAACAATGGTTTTATAATAAATCAAATTCAAATCGATGGCAATGATATAATTTCTGATGACAATATAAAATTTATTTCCGGTTTAGAAGAAGGTATGTATGTAAACAATTTTAAAATTCAAAATTCAATCAAGCGATTATGGGATACTAAAAGATATGAGCATATTGATATACGCTTAGAAGAGTCTTTCCTTAATAACAAAATAATCATAATAGTAAAAGAGTCATTCTTCATAAACGATATTACATTTGAAGGTAACAAAAAAATATCTGATAAAAAAATTTTAGAAGAACTTGAAATTAAAAAAGGCGAGATATTTAATAATCAAAAAATGTTGGAGTCTTTAAATAGCATTAAAAAGATGTACAAGTCAAAAAACTTTCATAATATAAAAGTTGAATTTACAACTTCTGAACTTGATGATAATAAAAAAAATATTTTCATCAGTATTGACGAAAAAAAGCGTACTAAGCTAAAAAAAATATTTATTTTTGGAAATGAAAATTTCAGTGATAAAAAACTATTGAAGAATTTTCAATCAACAAAAGTTTCCAAATGGTTCTTACCTATGACTTGGGGCTCAAAGTTCGATGAAGATAAGTACTTCATTGATAAAAAAATTCTTGAAAATTTCTACTATACTTACGGTTATAAAGACTTTCAAATTATAAGTGATTCCATTGATTACAAAAATGATGAAATATTAATTTATCTTAATATAAAAGAAGGAAATCCATATTACATTCGAAATCTATCCTGGGATGGAAATTCTATAAAAAGTGATAGCATATTAACCGCGATTTCTGGAATAAAAAAAGGAAGTTTGTATAATAAACAAGATTTTGAATTAAATACTGTTGATGCTGTTAGATCGCTTTACATGAATGAAGGATTTCTTAATTTTAATATACAACCAGTTATCAAACCAGTTCCAAAACAAGATTCTTTAGATGTCAAATTTATAATTTCAGAAAATGAAATTTTTAAAGTTAACAGCATAATAATCACTGGAAATAAGAAAACTGATGAATCTGTAATAAGAAGAGAACTAGATATTTATCCTGGTCAAACGTTTAATAGAAATAAGCTTTATCAGAGCGTTACAGATTTATATATGCTCAATTTCTTTGGAGATGTTGTGCCAAAAGTTAATCCAATTTCAGAAAACGAAATTAATCTTGAAATCGAAGTTTTAGAAAAAAGTGTTGGTACAGCTAATTTTAGTATGGGTTACAATCAAGTTCATGGGTTACAGGGAGGTGGAGGGTTTGAGTTTCCTAATTTTCGAGGAAAAGGGCAAACAATGTCAATTTCTTATCAGAGAGGGCTGGGAAATAACTATAATTCTAATAATCTTTATCAGATCAACTCTAATTCGAGCGTAAGTCAATATGAATCATTTTCAATAAGTTTCTTTGATCCATCAATTTTTGATACACCCAATAGCTTTGGTGTTTCAGTTTCTCATTCAGAAAGGGGTAGGAACCAGAATAGTTTATGGCCTTTTGATACTAATACTTCAAGGTTTTCAATAAGATATGGAAGAAGAAAATTAAATTGGCCAGATAGGTATTTTAAAATATCATGGGGGTATTCTTTTTCTAGAGACCGCTATTTTTCTGAAAATAGAGACTTATTAATAGATTATTGGAGTAGAACAAATAATAATATAGATTCTTATATAAAAGAAGATGGAGATTTATATTATTTTAATACTTCTGGTATTTCTTTATCACAAACTATTAATAGAGATAGTAGAAATAGACCTGAATTCCCCACAAGAGGTTCTCGCTTAAGTTTTTCAACTGTACTAGCTGGTTCTTTTCTCGGTGGTAATCATGATTATTTAAAAAATTCATTTGAGATAAATAGCTTTAGTTCGATTACAGAAAAAATTATAATAAGTCAATTATTCAAAGTTGGTTCCCTTGAATATCTTGAAAATTCAAATGCAAATTCTGTCATTCCTATATCTGCTAGATATTTTATGGGAGGAGCTGGAATGTCTTATGGAGAAATGCTCCGGGGTTATAGAGAAAATTCTATTGGACCATATCAGTCTGGTCCAACAGGAGGCAACCTTATGATGAAATATTCTCTTGAAGTAAGATTTTTATTTTCTGATGACCCTACTGTCTATGGTTTTTTGTTTGCTGATATGGGTAATATATGGTCAGATTACGATGTCGCCAAACTAACAGATCTTAAAAGATCTTTGGGTATAGGGATAAGGTTGCATATGCCAATGCTGGGAGTTATCGGATACGATGTTGGTTACGGATATGATTCTACAATCATTGATGATGGAGAACCGCACGGTATTGAACATCACTTTATTTTTGGGATGCCAATAAATTAAATGGAGATAAACATGAAAAAAATAATAACTTTTTTAATATTTACTTTTTGTTTTAGTGAAACAAAAATAGGATGGGTTGATTCGCAGTATATTTTTAATCAACTTGACGAAACTAGAGAAGCTCAAGTCGAACTTGAAAAGAAACAAAGAAGTCTTGAAGCGGAACTTATGAAAATGATTTCTAGAGGTGATAGCCTTTATCAGGCTTTTGAGAAACAAGCACCACTTATGGGTGCTGAAATGCAAAAAAATAAGCAAACCGAATTGGTAGAGATGCAGAAACAAATAGAACTTTTCCAAATGCAAAAATTAGGTCCAGAAGGAGAACTTTATTCTTTCTATGCGCAATTAATTGCTCCAATTGAAAAAAAGATTTTAGATTCGATTGCAAAAATTGGTAACGAAAGAGGCTATGATTACATTCTGGATTCGAGTAGAGGAGGTATTGTTCATGCTCTTGATTCTCATAAACTTGATGAATTTGTTCTTGAGGATTTGAGAAAAGGAAGTATCTCTGAGTAAAAAAACATTCTTATTATCTGATATTGCAAAAAAAATTAATGGAAAATTAATTGGTAAAGACCTTAATATTTTTGAAATATCTGAAATTCAAAATGGCAAAAAAGGTTCTTTATCTTTTATTGATAATCCAATCTATTCAAAGTATTATCCATCAACAAAATGTTCTGCGATTATTGTAGACGAAAAATTTCGCATTAACCCAAATTTAAATATATCAATCTTGATTGTTGATAATACAAGATTAGCAGTTCTCAAAGCAATAAAAATCATTTATCAAAAGAAAAAAAATAACATTACAGCTAGCCCAATTTTATCTAAAAATATTGAAATTGGAAAAAATAGTTTCATAGCAAACGGTTGTTCTATTGGTGAAGGGACAAAAATTGGCCATAATTGTACAGTAATGGATAATTGTAAAATTGGCAACAATGTTTGCATATCTAATAATGTTGTTTTATATGAAGATACTGAAATTGGAAGTAATACAGTTATCCAATCAGGAGCAATTGTAGGCTCTGATGGGTTTGGTACAGTATTAGATAATGGTAATCATTTAAATTTTCCGCATATTGGGAAGGTTATAATTAAGGATGATGTATGGATTGGAAGCAACACAACAATTGATAGAGGAACTATTGGAGATACTATAATTGGAAGAAATTCAAAGTTAGATAATCTCATTCAAATCGCTCACAATGTAGAAATTGGTGAAGGTTGTCTCATAGCGGCAGGTGTAGCAATAGCTGGCTCAACAAAAATAGGCAATAAAGTTTCAATAGGAGGACAAGTTGGTATTGTTGGTCATTTAAAAATTGGGAATAATGTATCAATAGGTGCGAAATCACTTGTTACTAAATCATTTAAAGATAATTATTTCATTTCAGGTAATCCCGCCTCAAATCATAAGGATAGAGTAAGAAGAGATATTGCTTTACGAAAATTGCCTCAATTAATAAAAAATAAAAATTGATGTTTCAGAAAACAATATCTAAAAACATTAAGATAGCTGGAAAAGGTCTTTTTTCTGGAGAAAAAGTTACAATGGTTCTAAAACCTGCTCCAGTATCCACAGGAATTACTTTTATTGTTAATGGACAAAAAATTCCTGCTAATTTTAACAATATATTTGATACTTCGAGAAGAACAATTATTGGTACTGGAAAAATTAAAATTAATACTGTTGAACATTTAATGGCAGCATTTTATTTTACTGGCATTTCAAATATTTTTGTTGAAATAGATAAATCAGAACCTCCTATAATGGATGGAAGTGCAAAATATTTTGTTGAAAAAATTAATAACGCTGGACTATCCAAACAATCTCAACCAATACAAGTAATTAAAATAAATGAAAAAATTAGTTTTGAATTACCCTCCAAAGATACTTTTGTAACAGCGCTACCTTACAATGGTTTCAGGGTTTCATATACTATTGATTATCCTAATTGCAAATCTATCAAGAGCGAGGAGTTTTCAATAGAAATACCATTTGGTGATAATAGACATTCAGAGATTTCATCAGCTCGAACTTTTTGCTTGGCCTCTGAGCTTCTTAATTTGAAAAAAAACAATATTCTTAAAGGAGCCGATGAAAAGAATGGAGTAGTTTATATTGATGATAATTTTAAAAAATCAGATAAGGTAGAGCTAACAAGTTTTTATAATTTTAAAGCGAAATCGTTTAATGAGAGTACTATTGGAGATATTAAATTAAGATTTCCAAATGAAGCTGTTAGACATAAAATTTTGGATTTAATTGGTGATTTATATTTGCTAGGACGACCTATTCAAGGGCACATTATAGCGCATAAAAGTGGACATAAAGAAAATATAGAATTAACAAAAAAAATAGCGAAGGATTTAAAATTGAATCATGATAAAAAGAAATATAAATTTGATATTAATGACATATTAGACATTTTACATCACAGGTATCCTTTTTTATTGATTGATGAAATTGTTGAACTTATACCAAATGAGTCTGTTGTTGCAAAAAAAAATGTAACTTACAACGAGCCTTACTTTCAAGGTCATTTTCCTGGAAAAGCTATAATGCCTGGTGTTTTAATTATTGAAGCTATGGCACAGTCTGGAGGATTTTTATTGCTACACACTGTTAAAGATCCCAAAAAACAATTAGTAATTTTTTCTAGGATAAATTATGCTAAATTTAAAAAGAAAGTTGTCCCAGGCGATAAAGTTGACTTTAGAACGCAAATGCTTTCATTCAAATTAAACACTTGTAAACTAAAATCTGTAGCGTACGTAAATGATGATATTGTGGCTGAAGCTGAGTTTATGACTACAATAACCGATAAGGATTTTTAAACATTGAATAAAATTCACTCGTCAGCAATCATACATCCAAATTCAAAAATTGGTAAAAATGTTGAAATTGGACCATTTTCTATAGTCGAAGACAATGTAACCATTGGAGATAATACTTTAATTGGTCCAAATGTATTAATCAAAAGTTTCAGTTATGTAGGTGAAGATTGTAAAATATTTAATGGAGCAGTTGTTGGAGAGGTGCCAATGGACTTAAAGTTCAAAGGTGAGAAGTCTAAATTAATAATTGGCGATAGAACTACTGTACGAGAGTTTGCTACTCTTCATAGGGGTACAATTGAAAGGGGATTTACACAAATTGGTTCTGATTGTTTAATTATGTCATATGGACATATAGCTCATGATGTGATAATTGGCGATAATGTGATAGTTTCAATTTCAGTTAACATTGCTGGTCATGTAGAAGTTGATGATTTTGCAATAATAGGGGGCTGTACGCCAGTACATCAATTTTGCAAAATTGGAAAGTATGCTTTCATTGGAGGGGGAAGATTAGTTCTTAAAGATGTACCTCCTTATATATTGGCATCAGGAGAGCCTTTAAAGTTTGCAGGTATTAATGTCGTGGGATTAAGACGCAAAGGATTCAGTCTTAATTCTAGAAAAAAAATAAAAGAAATTTACAATATCATATATAATTCCGAATATAATTTATCTCAAGCAGTTAAATACATTAAGGAAACCTTTAATGAAGATAATGAATTAAAGACAATTTTAGATTTCATTAAGCGCAGTGAAAGAGGGATTGTTTAAAATAATTAATTTTTTTGTTGTTTGTTTTTTTTCTTTGTCCCTCGGGATAAGTGAAATTCAGTTTTCAAAATTAGATTTTATGCCCCAGATTTTTTCTGATTGTGATCAATTTTGTGTTGATTTTTCATACAAGAAAAAAAGTTATTTAAGCATGAATTATAGAGCTTCTCATAATTTAATTTTATCGATACGGTCCTCACTAGATAATGAATTTAAATCATATAACTATATTCATAGACAATATGGATTTGATTATATATCATATAAAAATAATAGTGAAAATCTTATTATCTCGTTTAAATCTAATAAAAGCTTATATCACGATAGTAAATCTTTTAGCTGGAATCAGATTGATGGAATTTTTAAGAGAAAGTTTATGAAATTTAATTTTCATTTAAATTATAGTACTTCATTCGATAAAAATTGGAGTTCAAAAATGATAACCTCTGTTTGTGAATATCAATTAAATGAGATTGTAAAAGTTTATTTTGGACTCATTGCTTATTTTGATTATACTTATAAATATAATGGAATTTTTGCACTAAGTTTTGATATATGAAATCAATAGGAATTTTAGGATCAACCGGTTCAATAGGTACTCAAGCACTTCAAATTGTCGATGAAAATATTAATAAATATGATATCTCTTATTTAACTTGCTTAAACAATTATAAGTTACTTTCTCAACAAGCTTTACACTACAGGCCAAAAAAAGTATGTATTGTTGATTCTTCTAAAGAAAAACAACTCTCTAAATTACTAAAAAATGAAAATATTGAAGTATATTCAGGAGTTTCAGGGTTACATGAGTTATCTTCATTCAGAACAGATCTCTTACTTAATGCTATTGTTGGTTCTGATGGGATGATACCTACAATCAATGCACTCAAAAATAATATTCAGGTTGCTTTAGCAAATAAAGAAAGCATGGTAATGGCAGGATGGATTATTAATGATATATTGAAAGAAAATAATCGTAGAATTATACCTGTTGATAGCGAGCACAGCGCGATTTTTCAATGTCTGACAGGCGAGAAAGTATCAAATGTCAGAAAAATTATTCTAACAGGATCTGGTGGGCCTTTTAGAACGAAAAATTATAATGAGTTTAAAAATATTGAAAAAAAAGAAGCTCTTAATCATCCCAACTGGCAAATGGGAAAAAAGATTTCAATTGATTCGGCAACAATGATGAATAAAGGCTTAGAGTTTATTGAAGCATATTGGTTGTTCAACCTTCCAAAAGAAAAAATTGATATCATAGTCCACCCACAATCAATAATTCATTCTATTGTTGAGTTTACAGATGGTTCAATGAAATGTCAAATGGGTTATCCTGATATGGAAGTTCCTATTAGGTATGCTTTTTCTTACCCAGGCAGAAGTAATTCAAGTTCAAGGTCATTTAATTTTTTAGAAAATGACAAGTTAACTTTTGAAAGCCCAGATTATGAAAAGTTTCCCTGTATAAAACTTGCTCAAGAAGCATTGAAGTCTGGTTATTCTCATCAGGTTGTTCTTAATGTGGCAAACGATATTGCTGTATTAAAATTTTTAAATGATAAAATTAGTTTCACTGATATTCCGAAAGTCATTGATAAAGCAATTTCATCACATGTTTCAATAGATAATCCATCGATTGATGAGATTTTAGAGTTATCAGAATGGACAAAGGAATTTATAACAAACGAGGTCATCAATGTATAGTTTTTTAATTAGCTTACTTGCTTTTTCTTTTATAATCACAATTTTAGTATTTATTCATGAGCTAGGACATTATTTAGCTGCAAGATCGGTTGGCATGCGTGTCGAAAAGTTTTCAGTTGGGTTTCCTCCAAAATTTATATCATTCACCTCAAATCCAGGTGGTTGGATTTTAAGATTATACTTTTACAAAAAAGATGAAAATGAAAACTGGAAGTGGGGCACCGTTTTTAAAAAATTTATTAGAGTGGCTAATAAAGTCGGAAGTGATACAGAGTATTGTTTAGCTATATTACCTTTTGGTGGATACGTAAAGGTTTCAGGAATTTTAGATGAGACCATGGATCCTAGTTCAACTGGAGCAAGCTATGAGTATCAGTCAAAGAAAACATGGCAAAAATTATGGTTTACATCAGCAGGCGTCATTTTTAATTTTATATTGGCTTTCTTTATATTTGCCATATCATACTCTTTTCAAGGGTACTATACAAATCAAGTAGATTATGTTTTGCGTGATATTAAAGAGATAAGTTTTGAAAAGATTTTAATTAATGACAAATTAATTGATAATACTGAAAGATATCATACTGATATCACATATGGTCAAAATAAAGATTTAGATAAATCAAAAAAAATAATTACTGTTGATAAAAAATCTGGTGAAATCATTCTTAAAAATGGATTAGAAAAAAATATTAGAAAAGTTGAGTTTTATCTCCCAGATTATTTTGATCCGAATTCCACTAAAATTACTCCAATAAATAAAGATTTGGATACATTCACAATATTTACAAAAGGTAGAAAAGTTATAATTGAATCTCAAAATTCGTCGGGATTGCTTAGTGGGAAAGCAATTGGAGCTTTAGCTTCTATACAGCATAACCAAATTAATTATGAAATTAGCCCAGCTTTTAGAGTGGGTATTGAAAGCGGAGATAGAATTATATCAATAAATGATGAAGATGTCAGATATACTTCTGAAATACAAAAAAAGTTTTCTGATAAAAAGGAAAAATTTAAAATTATTTTTGAAAAGAATAAAAAATCTTTAACTGAGTATATTTCCCCAATTTATTTTTCGCCAGAACTAACACCGTATGGTGAAGAAATTACAAATGGTAGAATTGGAGTTTCATTTTCAAAAGAAAAATTACCTTTTTCAGAATCAATTTATATGTCTGCTTATAATATTTTAAATCATGAATTGTTTGGAATTAAAACTATTGCAAAAAATATATTTTTTTTAATAACTGGAAATTTATCATTAGAATTAATGAGTGGTCCTATTGGTATAGCAAAAATTTCCGGGGACGTTGCAAAATCTGATAATTGGTTAAGCGGCATTTTTATGCTTATGGCATTTCTAAGTGTTAATCTTGGTGTAATTAATATCTTACCATTTCCAGGATTAGATGGTGGACACGCCTTAATAGCTATAATCGAAAAAATTAAAGGAAGTAAGCTTTCTGGAAATATTCAAATTAGAATTCAACAAATAGGAATGACTTTATTAATGAGTCTTTTTGCCTATATTATTTTCAAAGATATTTTTAAATTAATTTTTTAATTATCTATCCATAGTTTTTTTATATAGAGCTATTATTAGAATTGCGAGAACAAGACCTCCCATAATACCTTCAAACATCATAATTATCTTTCCAATTGGACCTATTGGTACCATTTCTCCAAAACCAACAGTTGAATATACAACTACACTAAAGTATAATAAATTACCTAAAGTTCTGGAAAAACTAAAATCGTCACTTAAAAAGCCTATAACTTTATCTTGGTAACTTATTCCTTCAATTCCGTATAAAAGCATACAAACAATAATAATTCCAATAATAGTAAATATAATATTACTTAGTTTTTCACCATATCCTGTTGTGATTTCAATAATCTTTGAACCAATCCTAGCAGTTGAAAACTTTTTAAATTGCTTTCTTTTGCAAATCATTTCTCTAATAAAAAATTTTCCTGTATCATCACCAAGTGTCTGAGATTGCATGCTAATTTTTATAGACCTATAAACCTCTTCAGCTTCTCTGTATTTAGAGTTAGATTCATCAAATTTACCTTGGATGTATAATTCCTCCGCCTCTAACTCGTTTATGACTTTATTATCTTTTCCCCAATAAACATTCTCTAATTTTGTGCCATCCAAATTTGCACCAAGAAGATTTACATTGGATAAGTTAGCATTTTTAAGGTTGGCGTTTTTAAGATTAGCTTTAAACATATTTGAACCACTTAAGTTTGCTCTAAATAAACTTGCTTCAGATAAATCAGCCTTTTGAAAATTTACATTTTTGAGTTTAGCATTTACCAAATAGATATTAGATAAGTTTGTATTTTTTAAATCTTTATTTGATAAATCTTTATTTTGCTTAATAAGATTTTCTACTTCAATTTTACTTAATGTAACTTTTTCATTCATTTTTAAGATTTTATTTTGTGTCCTTTTGAAAAAAAATATGATGCTACTACAGTAAAAATTATAGCAAAAGAACAGCTAATTACAAGGGATAAATAGGAAAATGTGTCATTATAACCAATAATTGAATCACGAAGACCATTGATCATCCAGTAAATTGGGTTAATTAGAGAAATATTCTTTAGTAGTAAATTGTTGAGCATATCTATGCTCCAGAAGACACCCCCTAACATTGTTAACGGTAAAAAAACAAAGTTTGTAAAAACACCAATGTGGTCCCATGTTTTGGCATAAATTCCAACTAGAAGACCGAAAGCGCTGAAGGCCCATGAAACAATGAAAATATATAAAAAAGTCATAAAATAATTATCAATACTAAAATTAGGTGCAATTATGTAGCTTAATATTATTATTGAAAAAGCATTTAATACACCTCTTACAGCTCCACCAATTATATACGCTAGACTTATTTCGAAACCACTTAATGGTGTAATTAAAATATCATCTAGGAACTTTAGAAATTTTGCTTGCATAAGACTCGATGAACTATTTTGGTAAGCATGGTTGATTACTGACATCATTATTAGGCCAGGAATTATAAAAAGCATATATCCACCAGCTGCTTCAATATCTGGATTTTCCCTAATTCTTTGCCCAAGGGCATGTCCAAAAACTATTATATAAAGAGCTGATGAAATAACTCCGGGAATTATAGTTTGTTTATAAAGGCTAAGAAATCGATAGACTTCTCTCTTAACAAGAACGATAAAAGCTGTAGAAATAATTAAATGTTTATTTTTCATTTGTCAATTTTATAAATATTTCCTCAAGCGTACTTTTTTTTGTTTGAACTTTGTTAACTTCAATACCCATACTATTTAGGAAATTAATTATTTCAATAATATCTGAATCTGGATCATTAGAATCAACGATAATTTCGTTGTCATCAATCGTATGATTCCAGTTGAAGTTGTTTGATTTGAAGTTGATTAGATTTTTTGTAGAAAATTGAATATTATTTTGCCCCATATCATTAATTATTTCTCCAGTTTTTCCATGAGTAATTATATTACCTTGATTGATAATTGCAATTTCATCGCACAGTCTTTCAGCCTCTTCAATGTAGTGGGTTGTAAGTAAAATAGTTTTACCTTTTTTGTTCTCTTTCTTTAGAAAATCCCACAATTGATATCTTAATTCAATATCTACCCCTGCCGTAGGCTCATCTAAAATTATTAAAGGAGGATCATGAATGAAAGCTTTTGCAATTTGAACTCTTCTTTTCATACCTCCAGAAAGCTCTCTAGCTTTACTTTTTCTTTTATCTATAAGATTGAAATATTCAAGCATTTCAAGCGCTCTTTCTTTTGCTTCTTTTATATTCTTATTGTAATACCCTGCTTGTAAAGTAAGAAGTTCTTCAATTGTAAAAAAAACATCAAAATTTAGCTCTTGTGGAGAAAGACCAATAAGCATTCTAGCATTTCTAAAATCATCTACAGTATCATGCCCAAAAACTTTTGTTTGACCTGAAGTTTTGTTTACCAAACCAGTCAAGATTCCAATTGTTGTAGTTTTTCCTGCACCATTTGGCCCTAGAAGGCCAAAAAAAGAGCCCTCGGGAATGGATAGATTTATNCTATCAAGTGCNTTAAACTCGTTGTTATATATTTTAACTAAATTTTTTATTTCAATTGCTTTCATTNNNNAAAGTTACAACAGATTCTATATGAGGTGTATGAGGAAACATATCAACTGGTTGAATTTTTTTAATTTTATAATTGTTNTTTACAAATTCTTTTANATCTCTTGCCTGTGTTGAAGGATTACATGAAATATAAATTAGCTTTTTTTGGTTTAAATTAATAATATTTTTTAAAGCNTTGGGATGAAGTCCTGCNCTNGGTGGATCNATTATGCTAACGTCTGGTTTTTCAATTTGATTAATTTGGCTATCTTTTAAAATATCTTTTATATCTTTGTTGAAAAAAAGAGCATTATTAATATTATTNTCAGATGCATTTATTATTGCATCGTTGATTGCNGAAGAAACTATTTCAAACCCATAAACTTTTTTTGCTTTTTNTGANAAATAAATACCAATTGTNCCAGTACCACAATATAAATCATACACAATTTCATGCCCTNTCAAATCTGCTTCAGATTTAATGATATCATAAAGCTTNTTAGATTGTTTGGTGTTGGTTTGAAAAAANGAGTCAGGTGAAATTTTAAATTTATAATTACCTAGTTTTTCAAATATATAATCTCTTCCGTANAGCAAATGTTGTTCNGTTCCTTTTGAAATATCAGCTTTTTTGGNATTGACATTATTTATAATTGATTTAATTTCTTTAAGTTNACTTAATTCATTAATCAGTGGTTNNAGTATTTCTTTTGAAAAAAATGATGTNACAAAGATAATCATAGTTTCATTACTATAATCTGAGCTTCTGATAACAACNTGTCTCATAAAACCTGTATGANTGGTTATATCGTAAGCTAGAATNTTGTTGTGTATGCATACTCTTCGAATTATTGATACGACTTTATTAGCAATAATACTTTGAATATCGCAGTTTAATATATCAATTGTTTTATCATANCGACCTTTAGGATGAAGACCAATACAAAAGTCTTTTTTCTCAACTGGATTATATTTCTCATACCAAGGATTNTTTGAGATNGCAAATTCCATNTTATTTCTATAATTATAAATATTATCAGCTTTTAAAATCGGAGAGACTTTAATGTCTNTAAATTTACCTATGTGATTCAAGATNTCAACGACTTGATTATACTTTTCACTTATTTGTTNTTCGTAATTTAAGGTTTGAAAGGAACATCCTCCGCAATCATCAAAATGTGTACATTTGGCATCTGTAATTTCTGCTGTTTCTGATATTACTCTGTTNATTCGNGCTNTNTAAAATTTTTTTTGCTTTCTNAAAATAAAAGCTTCTACTTTTTGACCAGGAAGTCCTTTTTCAACAAANATTGCAATTCCATTGTGCTTNGCAAAACCATAACCTCCAAAAGATAAAGATTCNATATTTAATTTTAATATATCTCCTTTTNGAGGCACTAATGGCTNAACTCAANAATGTATTTTTTAATNAAATTAATTAAAGTTTTNGTTTTNTNTTGANTATTTGACTCTGCAATGATTCTNAGAATAGGTTCTGTATTNGAGCTTCGAATGTGTACCCACTTATCATNCCAAATCAGCTTTAGGCCATCATCTTCATTTATTTCTACATTGGAATTTTTTTTAATTATATCATTAAAAAGATTTTTTAAATCNATTTTAGGAATAGATACTTGTTCTTTCGTCATGTGNCATTCTGGGTATTGATTTAAAATATTNGAAATAGTNTTATTATTTTTTGCCATAGCATTTAGAACCATANCNGCTGCAACNAATGAATCTCTTCCTAANTGCAAATCATTTAANATNACACCACCATTTCCTTCACCACCAATATCAGCTTTCTTTAANTTCATGAGCTCAATTACATTTGCTTCTCCAACTGGAGAACGAAAAATATTAACATTATTTTTTTCTGCTATAAAATCGAGATTCATTGTTGANGAAAGATTTGTAATAAGTGGGCTATTTGAANTNGTATGATNATAGTAACTATCAGCACAAAGAACTAATGTATTTTCCTCACCNNCTGGATTNCCTTTTTCATCNACAATTGATAGTCTGTCTCCATCGGGATCNGTGGCAAATCCAATATCTGCATTGTTAGTTTTTACTGANTTNGCTAACACTGATAAATTTTTGGCTATAGGCTCAGGTNCTCTTTCNAATTTACCACTATTATCACAAAATAATTCTTTNACATTACAGTTTAGATTTTTTAAAATCATTGGAAGTACCTTATAGTTCGCTCCGTTAACTGAATCNACAACAACATTAAAATTACAAGCTCTTATTTTTTNTNTATCNANNACACTCAATTTGAGGAGGTTTTCTACAAATATTGAAATAAGATCATTNTGTTTGATTTCNNTTCCTTTTNTTGATTTTTTATTAACTGAAATGTTATTATCNAAAATTGTAAATAATTTGTTATTTTTTATTGAATCTAAAAAGCATCCGTCNTTATCGATAAATTTTAATCCATTCCACTCTTCTGGATTATGACTTGCAGTAATCATTATTCCACCAGCGACATCATTTNTTTTTACTAAGTACTGAATNACTGGTGTNGGAGTTATCCCAATNTCAATAATATCAATACCAAGCTCTTTTATTGAATTTTTTATTGAATTTGAATATTTAAGTCCATTTTTTCTTGTATCACGACCTATNATTACTGGTTTGGAAGATTGNTGGACTTCACAAAAAGCTCTGGCATACNTAGCAACAATTTTTGTATTGATATTACTATCTATTATACCCCTGATNCCAGAAATGCTCCTAATTAAGTCCATTTNTAATTTTTAAAANAGGATTATCTGCTGTAAAGGGTNGGTCTTTTTCTTTTTTTTGTTTTTGCAAGTTTTCTTCGTTCACTNGGCTTGAGGTAACAAGCTTTATTTTTTACTGCACGAAGAACACCGGCTTTTTCCCATTTCTTCTTAAANCGTCTTAACGCTTTTTCAAANGGTTCGTTATCTTTAACTGTTACTTCTATCATAATTCTCCTCTNTATCCAAGATAAGTTCTTAATCTTCTACTTCTAGAACGATGTCTTAATCTTCTTATTGCTTTTTCCTTAATTTGTCTTACTCTCTCTCTAGTTAATCCAAACTCNTCACCGATTTCATTGAGCGTTAAAGCATATTCATAATCTATACCAAAATACATTTTTATAACATCTCTTTCTCTTTCTTTNAAACTGGAAAGCGCAGATTTAACTTCTTCTTTAAGTGAATCAAGATGTAATTCNTTGTCAGGCTCATCTGANACACTATCAGGAATGATATCAAGCAAACTATTTTTATCGTCGTCGGCAAATGGNGTATCAAGTGAATGATGTCTTCTTGAAATTCTTTGAGCATCATTAATTTCATTCATTTTCATNTCCAACTGTTTTGAAAGCTCATCTGATCTNGGAGGACGTTCAAATTGNTGCTCTAATCTTTCNGAAGCTTTATTGATTTTGCTTATTGTNCCAACTCTATTGAGNGGTAATCTAACAATTCGTGAGTGTTCNGCTAAAGCTTGAAGGACGGATTGNCTNATCCACCAAACAGCATANGAAATAAATTTAAANCCTCGAGTTTCATCGAATCTTTCNGCTGCTTTTATTAGTCCTAAATTACCTTCATTAATTAAGTCTGTTAATGGCAANCCTTGACCTTGATAATCTTTAGCAACNCTTACAACAAATCTTAAATTTGCTTCTGTTAATTCCTTAAGAGCCATTCTGTCTCCAGCTCTTACTCTAATTGCNAATTCNACTTCTCTATCAGGATGTAATGGTTCAAATCTACTTATTTCGTTCAAATACTTGCTTAAAGAACGATTTGCATCATTTCCGATACTTTGAATTTTTTTGTCAGTTTTTGTTGTCTTTCTTTTTTTTACTTTTGGCTTATCTTCACTTTTTTTAGGATTAGCTTTTTTGACAGTAGATTTTGAATTTAGTGTTTTTTTTGATTCTTTTAATTTGCTTGTTTTTGCTTTTGTTATTTTAGAGGTTGCTTTTTTTAATTCAGCTTTTGGTTTCGATTCATTTAGATTTTTTTTAGTCATATTGCCTTTGAGTTATTAGAATACAGCCTATTATATTATTAAAAAAAAAAATGTCTAGCAAGAGATTTAGGAAGATTAATTATCAAATTCAATAATATTTGATATTTCGATAAATTCATCGACTGATAGCATTTCAGGTCTTTTTTCGTAATAACTACTAAGCTGGGTATAATTATTAATTTCTGTGAGAGTATTTTTCAATTTTTTTCTTCTTTGACTAAAACTCTTTTTCACAACTTTTTCAAGTTTTTTGAAACTGAAATCATTTGATTTTTTTCTTTTTAAAGATATTATTGATGATGAAACTTTCGGCTTTGGAAAGAAACAGTTAGGAGAAACATTGAATTCTATTTTTACATTGCAGCATGCCTGTAGCATTACTGATATCCTTCCGTATTGTTTTGAGCCATTCTCTGATGTTATTCGATCCGCAAGTTCTTTTTGGATCATGAAAACAGCTAAATCCCACGAATCATAATTCAAAAATTTAAATATAATTTGAGAACTTATATAGTAAGGCAGGTTCCCAATTACTTTATTAAATTTATAACTTTCTAAATCAACCTTTAAAATATCTTCATTAATACAAATTAGATTTTTTATTTGGTTGATTTCTAGTTTTTCACATAAAACAGGGTCAATTTCAAATCCAAAAATTTTTAATGAATTTATTTTTTTTGTTAAAGCTCCTTTACCAGGTCCAATTTCAATAATATTCAAATTAGTTGTATTGCCAAGAATGTTTATAATCTTAGTAACAATATTATCATCAATTAAAAAATTTTGTCCCCATTTTTTTTTTGGATAGTATTTCAATTAATTAGAATTAATTTTTTTAAAAAATTTAAGTGCATTATTGCTGGTGTTTTCAATTATTTCTTCAACTGGAATCTTGCGTAAATCTGCAATATATTGGGCAATATGCTTTATATTGGAAGGTTCATTTCTTTTTCCTCTAAACGGTATTGGAGACAAATATGGTGAGTCTGTTTCAATAAAAAAATCATCAAGAGAAATATTTTTTAGAACTTCACAAAATGGGTTTTTAATAAAAGTTATTATGCCAGTAAAAGAAAGCTTTATTTTCATTTCTAATAATCTTGTCGCTATGTTCCAATCCTCGGAAAAGCAGTGGACTACTCCATAATTCATCTTCATTTTGTCTAATATTTTAATTAAATCAGTTGATGATTTTCGATTGTGCATTACAACAGGTAAATCAATATTTTTTGCTAGCTCTATTTGCTCCATAAAAATTTTCTTTTGAATATTTTTTGGGCTTACGTTGTAGTAATAGTCCAAGCCTGTCTCTCCAATTGCAACAACTTTGTTATTATTTGTCATTTCCTCAAGCTTGTATATGTATCCATTTTCAGCATCTTTTGATTCATGAGGATGAAACCCCACGCTTGCATAAACTATATCGTAAATACTTGATAAATTCAAAGCTCTTTCAGATGTTTTTAAATCTGTTCCAACACAAATAATTTTTGTAATACCAGAATCTACTGACCTTGAAATAATATCATCAATATCATTTTTAAATTTTTCATCGTTAATATGACAATGAGTATCAATCATTTTCAATTCTGGGGAACAAAGGACCGTGCTTGGATATATTGTTATTAACTAAAAATCCAAATTCAAAGTTATTAAAATCTTTACTATTTAAGCCGAGTATAGATAATATGCTAGTGCTTTTTCCTGGTATAACAGGATATAAAATTTTTGTAGCTTGAGCTATTGCTTCAGCGGATATTGATAGCGTATTTAGCCCATCATAATTAGATTGATCGACTTTTAATGTCTTCCAAGGTTGTTTTATTTCAAGGTATTTATTTACATCTCTGACAACAGACATGACGTCATCAATTAATTGACTAATATTTAGTTTTTCAATATGGCGCGTAGCCACTTTATGTAGAGATTTTATTTTATCAATCATGTCCTTGTCAGTATCATCTGTATTAGTTATTGATGGAACTTTATTTTTACAAAATTTTCTTATTAAAATTGTTACTCTATTTAATACATTGCCTAGATCATTAGCTAAGTCATCATTGAACCTTTTTTTAAATAGTTCAAATGAAAAAGAAGAATCTTGACCAAGAGTCATTTCTCGCATAAGAAAGTATCTTAAGGCATCTTCACCAAAATAATCAATCAAATCTATCGGATTTACAACGTTACCAACTGATTTTGAAATTTTTTCATTTTCCATAAGCCACCAACCATGAGCTAGGATATGTTTGGGAAGAGGCAATTTTGCTGCCATTAACATTGTTATCCAATATACTGCATGAGTAGTAATAATATCTTTTCCTATTAGATGATAATCTGCTGGCCACCAATAATTAAAATTTTTTTCTTTTTGATTCCAATCAATTGCCGTTATGTAATTTAACAACGCATCAAACCAAACGTAAGTCACATAATTTTCATCAAATGGAATTTCTATTCCCCATTTTAATCTGCTTTTAGGCCTAGATATACATAAATCGGCTAGGGGTTTTCTTAAGAATCCTAAAATTTCATTTTTTCTTGTATCTGGCATGATGAAATTAGGATTCTGTTTAATATACTCGATTAAACGAGATTGATATTTAGACATTCTGAAAAAATAATTCTTTTCTTTGATTTTTGTGACTTGTCTAAAATTTCCCTCTGAATATTCTTTTTCAGTAATAAATCTTTCTTCTGAAACAGAATACAAACCTTCATACTCACTCAAATAAATCTCACCTTTATCCCAAAAATTTTGAAGCATTATTTTAACTTTACTTTGATGGCTTTGATCTGTTGTCCTAATGAACTTATCATAATCAATATTTAGCTTGTTCCACAATTCGATATAATTTTTATGGAATTTATCAACGTGCTGTTTTGCATTTGTATTAAGTTTATCTGCAGCTTCTTGAACTTTTTGTCCATGTTCATCTGTTCCTGTAAGGAAAAATACTTTTTCGTTAAACATTTTTTTATAACGAGCTATAACATCAGCTAAAATTGTAGTGTATGCGTGACCAATGTGAGGCTTATCGTTAACATAATAAAGCGGAGTTGTGATGTAGAATTTTTTCATTTCCATAAATTTTTATTTTTTTAAACCTTGCAATAAATTTATAATTGCTAATTCTAAATTCACATTTAAAATATAATCTTTTTCAAATTCTATTATTTTATCTAAAAAATTAGATTCTAGTGAATTTATTTTTTTTGCAATTTGTTTATCAAAAAAAGAAAATATTGGTTCATATTCAGCTATATATATTGAACTAATTGCATCTTTGAAAAAACATTTCATTGCTAAAATTATAAGTTGAGAGAGATTTGATTTAGACTTAAAAATATCAATTAAATAATAAAGCATTTCCAAATCTATTTTATCGGATTCACTAAGGATAAATTTTTTAAATTTTAAGTAAAATTTTTCTATATCGGATAACGAATTTTTTTCAATTTTTTTGAGTAATTTGATGTTGCCATCAAAAAATCTATAAAGATTGATTGAATCATTACTAAGGGTTTCACAATAGAAATTGAATATTTCAGGGCTCGGTTTTGGAAAGTAAATATCTAGACATCTAGATTTAACTGTGTCAATTAATAAGTCTGCTTTTGACGTAACTAATATGAAAATTGATTTTTTCGGTGGTTCTTCCAATAGCTTTAAAAGGGAATTAGCGGCTTCATTATTTGGAAAACATAATTTTTCAGCTTCAAATATTAAAACTATTCGATAAGAATTATTTTCAGTAGTTCTAAAAATAGTTTTTTTTATTGACCTAATACTGTCAATTAAAATGGTGTTGGCATTTTTCAATTTTATTTCGTGGTATGGATTTTTTATTTTTTTATCAAGATTAATCCTAAATTCTGTAGCAACATTTTCGCTCATTGATTTTTCAATTCCATCGTTATTATTGACTTTTTTCCCTTTTGGGAGGGGAAAAACATAATTGACTAAATCATGATTATTACTTAAAAGCTTTAAGCACGAGTGGCATGTCCTGCATGACAAGTCTTCAACTGGTGATTCACAGTTTATTAAAGCTGCAAATTCAATTGCCGCAAACTCTTTGCCAACGCCTTCTGAACCATGGAATAGAAAAGCGTGTGGAATTCTTTTATTTTTTTTAAATTTTTTAAGTTTAGTTAGATTTTTAAGATCTAATTTATGATTGGTGTAAATCATCTACTTCTCAACCATTTTTCAGGATTGAGTTTTTGATCTTTTTTCCAGATTTCAAAATGTAGAAGATTTTTTTTGTTTCCCGAGCTTGATACTTCGCCTATTAAATCTCCTTGAGATATATATTGGTCATCAGATATGAAAATTCTTCCAAGATTTGCATAAACAGTTGCATAGTCATCACCATGATCGATTATTACAACGTTACCGTATGTGGGTATGTAGTTGATTCCCATAACTATTCCATCAAGAACAGAAATCACTTTAGGGGAATTGGCGCATCGTATTTCAATGCCGGTATTTTCGGTAATAGTTTTCAATTCAGGATTTACTTGATTACCAAATTTCACTTCAAGATTTCCATTGTTAGGCCAAATTAATTTTCCTTTCATCATACTGAAATTCCCAGATATTTCTTTTTTCTTTTCTTTTCTAATCCTTATTAATTCATCGGTTCTTAGTTTATTTTTATTTTTATCTGAGATTAATTTTTCTACAAGCTGGTTCGTCGATTCTATTTGACTCTGTTTTTCTTTTTTTTCTTTTTCTGTACGTTTTAGTTCCTCTTCAATAGTCTTTTTATCTCTTTTCAATTTTGATAACATTTTTGATTTGATATTTTGGTCAATCCTCAAATCTTCAAGTGTCTTCTTTTTTAGTCTAAGAAGTTGTGTTTTATCCTTTAAAGATAATTCTAACTTTTTTAAGCTACTTTCTAATTGCATTTTAGTTTGATATAATTTTTTTTTCTGGGATTGTAAATTTAACTCATTCTCATAATTTTGATCTTCAATCTCAATTAATTTTTTTAGATATTTTTTTTCTTCCCAAGATGTATTGCTTCCACTTTGTGCAGCATAAATTTTTAAGGGTAACGCTTTAATCTCAGTATTAATATTTTTAATTATTAATTCAAGAGAATCTATCTTTAATTCAAAGCTTGATATTTTTTCTTGCTCATGAATAATTTTTGATTCAATTTGTGTTAGCTCAGCTTCTATTTTTTGGATTGCATAATTATTTTTATTTATGTTTTGTTCAATAGATATTAAATCTCTTTGTCCCCTTATGGCTTTTTCAGTCGCTGAATTTAAGTTGTTTGTTGTTTTTATTATTTTTTTTTCAATTAATTTTAAATCTTTGTTTAGATCATTTATTTCTTTATTGCGTACTTTAATTTCTTTCTCAATTTTAACTTTTTCTTCATTTAACCTATCAAAATTCTTATCATCTTCTGCGGTTAGGTATGATGAAAATAAAATAATTATAGATATCTTTAAGTAATTCAATTTAATTTGTCCATAGCTTCTTTATAAAATTTCTTATTGTCTATATCATAATTCTTTAAAAATAATAATTCTTCATACATATCCAGTATTAAGTAAAATTCTATAATATTCAACTTATAAGCTTTAAAAAAATTTTTCGTGTTATTATCAATACCAATAAATTCTTTATTAAGCTCAATTGATTCATGCATAAGAGTTACATTTTTCATGAATAAATCTTCATCTTTACCTAAAACCTCAAGTGCATAAAAATAGTGGTATTTGGCACTTCTTAGGTATTGGTTTTCTTGAATTTCTTTTGTTTTTCTCCATCGACTTTCCCAGCCATTTGGATAAAAAGATTCTTTGCCTTCCGAAGCGATTTTTGAAGCTTGATTAAAATAAATATTTCCTCCAGACAAGTCATAAGTATCCAATTCATTACCTATCAATAAATATGCTGTGTATTCGAGGAATGAATTAAGTGATGTATGGTTATTTGGATTTAAAGAAATTGATTTTATTTGAGATAAAGGAAAAGATATACCTTTAAGGGTAATAATAAAATCGTTGTGATTTGTAAGAATTGCTTGAGCATTAATAGTCTTTAGATTGTTGTAGTCATTTATGGATTCAATAATGAAATGCAGAGTAGCATCAATATTTAAAAAATCAATATCTTCACCAAAACTATTGATTAAAAAAAAATCGCTTACTTCATTACTGAAATTTTGAAAATACATCTTATCGTTCTCTCTTAAATTTCTTAAATCCATTTTAGTTTCAAAGTTTTCAAACTGAGATAAAACTAAACTTGCAGTAGAAAACATAAATAAAATCATTTTTATTTTAGCGTAATTCATGTCTGTAATTTAAGCTAAATAATCAAAGATTTAAGAAAAATGGTAGTTTAAAACCTTGTGAAATTAAAATTTATCTTAATAGCTAATAGTTTTGTAAATTAGTACTTGTTTAATGGGAGGTTTTATGGGTTTTAAAAAAGCGCTTTTATTTTTCTCTTTATTTGTTTGCATTGAATCGGATATAAAGCTGAGTAAAACAAATTCTTTGGATAGCTTAGATAGGTTCATTCAACTATCAGGTAATAATGTTAGATCAATAAATGATAATTATTTAATTGATATTTATGCTGGTAATAAATTTGATAATATTGCTGGCTTGCAATTTGAGACGATTGGTAAAGACTTTTCTTTAGTAAGAGCAAGTGGTGGTTTGGCAGAAGCATCTGGATTTAACTTTTATCCAGGTTCAGGGGGTGTTATACTAGCTTTTTCGCTTGAAGGAAAGATTATATCTGCAAACACTGTCAATAAACCACTGATTACTTTAGAAGTCAAAAAACATACAAAAAAATCTGCTGATTTAAAACTTAAGACTATCATTGCTGGAGAGAAAGGCGTCAAATTAGAATCAATCTTTTCGCCGCTCAATTTAAAGTAAGCATCATTGATTTTTACAATAAATTTAGAGGACTAACTTATGTTTAAACGCAATTCAATCATCTTGTTTTCAATGATGACTTTCTTATTGCCTCAAAATATCATTTCTATTTCAAGTAATAGTATTCAAGCTTTTGAGACTACTACTTTAAATTTAAATCTTGAAAATTCAGAAAATATTTATGGTTTTCAAATGGATGTTCAGGTAAGGCCAAACTATGGATATTTAGATGATACTGTGTATCCAACACCTAGAAGCGAACACATGACAATTTCAGCTAATATGCAGGGAAATGGCATACTTAGAATAGTAGGATTTAGCTTAAGTCAAGTTCCAATAACTGCTGGCGATGGACCTATTCTTAATATCGATTTCAGTTCTACTAGCCCATACAATTCAGAAGTTGAGATATCAATAGTTGAGTCCCAAACTATTTTATCAGATATCAATGCAAATGAAATTAATTATTCCACATATCCCGGTTTAATCTCTATTTTAGGAGATAATCCTCCAGATATTTTTCCTCCAAATTTATTAAGCGCTCAAGGAAATTATCAAAATATAAGTTTGATATGGGAGCATCCAGCTCCAAATGATATTTTAGGTTATAATATTTACAGGGATGGAGCTTTCCATGACCAAACCACAATGCTTGATTTCGTTGATGAAAGCTTACCTGATGGATTGGAATTTTGCTATCAAATATCTGCATATAATGAATTCTCAGAATCTGCTCTTTCCAATCAGCTTTGTGCTTCAACTGTTATTTTGCTCGATCCTCCCGTTGGCGTTATTGCGGCAGGAAATAACGAGAATCAGAATATTGAAGTTAATTGGAGCGCACCAGGTTCCGCTATGAGTTATTCAGTCGTCTGCGATGGAGGTTCTTATCCTTATGAGGTATCATGGGAGTTGATAAATCAAGATTCTGAAGTGCTATTAGCTGGGGGAGCCCCGTTTAATCAAGAAAATGTAAGTCTACTTTTTGGAAACTATACATTAATAATGCAAGATTCATACGGTGATGGTTGGAATGGAAATTTATGGGAAATATACAATCAGCAAGGTTTGCTTGTTACATCTTGTACTTTAGACTTCAACTATGATTATGGGGGTGGATCATATGGAGTTTGCGAATTCAGTCTTGGGTCTGATAATAGATTAGGTGTAGAATCAGCTGAATTTAACGACATTCATAGTATTGAAAAGAGTAACATTAATCAAAACAACACAAATTTATACTTTATTGATAATACTCAACCTCATTATGATAACGCAAACAGAAATCTGTTGGGATACAAATTATATAGAAATAGCGAACTTTTGACTGAACTTGATAATGATACTTTTTCATACACTGATTCCGATACTGAAAATAATCAAGAGTATTGCTATTTCCTTCGCTCAGAATATTCTCAAGGTATATCTGTTAATTCAAATGAGTCATGTTCAGAATGGATTTTGTTATCACCAGAAAATTTAACAGCGATTGGTGAGAATGGAGGAATAAATCTTAGCTGGACTGCTCCAAATTCTGTTCATAATGTTTTGAGATATGATATTTTTAGAGATGAAATTTTTCTTAATTCTACGACTGATCTAAATTATTTCGATAACTCTGCAACTTACAATCAAAATTATTGTTACTCCGTAACGGCTATTTATTCAATGGGAAGCTCCGATATATCCAATTTATCTTGTTCAGAATGGAGAATAATAGGCCCCTCATCATTATCTGCAACTGGTTTGGATTCTCATATTAGATTAGAGTGGACGCCACCATCATCTAATTTGTGTGCTGACGAAATTATTCCATCTTTGCCTTTCAGCTCTGTTGGAAATATTGTTGGCAATGAAGACAATTGGTTAGTGCAGGGTTCCCAAGGCTCAGACTATTCTTATTTGCTAACTTTAAATAATCCAACGACTATTGATATCGAATTGTGTAGTTCGTTGACAGATTATGATGCAAAACTCGAAATCTTTACAGCAAATCAAGATTGTGAAGAATCAACTACAGGGTTTTACAATGATGATGGCTCAAATTGCCCTGAAAGCCCGGCTACATATACTCCTAGCGAACTAATTGGTGTTAGCCTAAGCGCTGGTCAGTATTATATAGTAGTTGATGGTTATGGAGGAGCCACTGGTTCATATGAGATTTTTGTTTCAGAATCAAATTTGACTAGAGATTCTCAACTAAATGTCGAATATAGTATGGCCTATGAATCTCGTAAATCAGGGATTAATTATAATAGCAGTAATTGGTCTATTGCTACCTCTAACAATAATGAAAATTATAATTCGATGAGAGATTTGTTGGGATTTGATATTTACAGAAACGGTGATTTAATAGCGACGGTGGCTTCTGACATTTTTTCTTATGACGATTTCGAGGTGGTTAATCTTGAACAATATTGTTATAATATTATTGCTCAATATAATGAAGGAAGCTCTGAATTTTTACCACAAGATGTTTGCGCAACTCCAATCCCTGGCCTTGCACCAACAGAACTTTTTACAATTGGTGAGTCAGGATCTATTTTTTTGAATTGGGAAGGAGACGCATCAGAATACAGAATCTACAGAGATGGAGAATTTTTGGCAACAACCTCGGAGAATAATTATGAAGACTCTTCAGCTACAAATGATGTTGAATATTGTTATAGAGTAACATCGGTTTATCAGTCTGGAGAATCAGATTTTTCAAATGAGAGTTGCTCATCGTGGATTCTCAATCCTCCAGTTGGTTTATCCACCTCCCCAAGCAATGGAGCAATTAGGCTTCAATGGTCTCCACCGGGTTCATCTATGAGTTATTCAATTGACTGTGATGGAGGTTCTTGGCAAAGCGAAATTGCATGGGAGTTAGTTAATAGTAGTTCTGAAGTTGTCTTAGCTGGAGGATCTCCTTTTTCAGAGCAAAATATACAATTACTTTACGGCAATTATACTTTAAATATGACAGACTCTTATGGTGATGGGTGGAATGGTAATATTTGGAATATTTACGATCAAAATAGTAATTTAGTCAACTCATGCACCTTAAATGAAGGATTCGATGGTTCATGTGAAATTAATTTAACATCAGATCCTCAAAGCTATCAATCGTCCGCAATAGAGGCAATAGATAATTCTAGTACAAATAAATTAAGTGGCAATATAAATGAGAATTATTATTACGCTAACAATAGTTCTCAATACATTTTAAGCAATTTAAATATTAATAGAGATTTATTACAGTATGAAATTTATCGCGACGGAGTACAGATTGTAACTCTTGATTCTGATAGTAATTTTTATTTAGATACTGGACTTGAAAACGGCACACAATATTGTTACTACATTATTGCAGTTTATGATGAGGGAAATTCTTTACCTAGTTCAACAATTTGCAATGCTCCAGATGCAGGTCCGATGTGTCCACCAGAAAATTTATTTGCATCCAGTGTTATTGGAGATACCTCCATTAATGTGTCTTGGGATGCTCCAAATCCAAGCTGTCAAGATCAGTTAAGAGATAGATTAAATGGCTATAATCTGTACAGAGACGATGTTTTGCTAACCTCGCTTGGGATACAAGAAACTAGTTTCTCTGATACCGACGTATCTTTTGATTTAGAATATTGTTATAAAATAAAAGCAAATTACGACCAAGGAGAATCAAATCCTTCAAACGAGAATTGTGCCACACTAGTTAATCCGGAAAATATATCAGTTTTAGACGTTGGTTCTGTATCAACAACTTCTCAGACCGATTTTGAATTAGATATTTCAGTGCAAAACCAATTTCCAGTTGCAGGATTTCAATTTACTTTAATTGATAATCCAGATTTATTTGAAGTTGTTTCAGTCTCTACAACTCCTAGAACAGATGGTTTTACTTTACAGGCTCAAGAACAGCTTGATGGTTCGGTTATTATCGTAGGATTTAGTATTACCGGTGGGACAATTGACATTGGTGAAGGTTCAATATTATCTCTTGCATGCCGAACATATCAAACTTTAGAAACACAAGTTTCAAACATAGAAGTTGCAGAATTTTATTTAGGCGATTCAAATGGACAAGATTTACTTGCAACATATAATGCCGGTCAAATAATTGTTACTCCTCAAGGAGCATCAATTTTATCAGCCGAAATATTAGATTGCAATCCAAACTGTATTCAGATTGGTGATTACGATTCAATTGAAATTAATTTAGAGAATGAAGTTCCTGTAGCAGGCCTACAGTTTAATCTTATATTGGATAATAATATTTTAGATTATGTTTCAGTCACTCCTACAGAAAGAACTAATGGATTTAATGTATCTGGTCAATTGAATGGCTCAATGCTCACGGTTCTTTGTTTTTCTCTAACAGGCGAAACAATTGATATTGGAACGGGTCCCGTTATAGAAATTGAGTTTGAGGCTATTGGACCAGGTATAGCGGATTTAGATTTTTCTAATGTTATATTATCGAGCATTGATGCAGTATCGCTTCCTGTAGTTCCAGAATCTGGATATGTATCAATATTAGATGGCCCTCCCAGCGGTTGCACTGATGTTAATGCATGTAATTATGATTCTGGTGCAGAAAGTGATGATGGAAGCTGTGAGTACATAATTGATTGTTTAGGAGAATGTGGTGGAACATCTGAACTAGATTGTAATGGAGATTGCAACGGTGAAGCTCAGCTAGATGTCTGTGGAGTTTGTGGAGGTATGCAGAGCAACCCGCAACTTTGTTTGCAATATTTCGTTGATATTCCAGAATCTACTGGTATTAACGCTTTGATCATTATTCAAAGCGCAACAGGCCTTGAGGTGGGAGACGAGGTAGGGTTGTTTGATACTAGTGCCATACTTAACTCAGGCGATTGCGAAACTGATACTGGAGAGCTTCTCATAGGATCTGGAGTATGGACAGGTGAACAACTGGAAATCGTTGGTGTTGGTTCAGTTGATAACTGTGCTTTTGGAGGGTTTCAGCTTCCTGGATATCGGGAAGGAAATGAGATAACATATAAGGTTTGGAAAGCTTCTGATAATATGGTTTATCCTGCTGAGGCAGAATATACAGCAGGCACAGGTTCATGGGGTGAGCTTCTTACTGCTGTATCTAATATTCAGCCAATTTTTACATTGACTCAAAGTATAGAATTGCGCCCATTTCAAATGAATGATATATCGTTCAATTTGATTCCAGATAATACTAGCACAAATTCAATTTTTAATGATGTCGATATTCTAATCGCGTCAGACGACTCTGGTTTATTTTATGTTCCTGGATTTAATGTTGATAATATCAATAATATAAGTAACAATGAAGGCTATTCTATATTCCCAAATGGAAGCTTAGTTCAAATCCTAGATATTAATGGACTTCCATCAGACTTGGGACCAATATTATGTAGCGCTTTTCAAAACAACGCGATGCCTTACTTACCTCAAGAGTGTATGCCAACCGATGGTGTCTTTGCAGGCTATGAGGATCAGCTCCTTGTTGTTCAGGATGATGCGGGAGGTTTTTACGTACCTAGCTTCGGAGTAATGTCCCTAACTGAAATGTGTCCAGGTGAAGGATATAGCGTATTTTTAAATGGCGCTGATGGCATTAGTTTTACTTACCCAGATGGAGGTATGGCCAGAACATCTGCTTCTTTATCTTGGGAGTCATACAATGAAGCATCAACATCAAGAAT
>PBGO01000014.1 GCA_002719095.1 Fidelibacterota bacterium | reverse complement strand
GTTTCAGATGATTTAAATGTAAAACTATTTTCTTCTGCAACAGAAAATTATAGTGCTAGTGATATAAGAGAAATTACTAATATTGCAGCTAAAATTGCATTGAAGAATAATACTGAAATAAATTTTAAAATATTGATTGATTCAATTAATAAATTAAAATCATCTCTAAATACTCAAATGATTAAAGAATATGAAAAATATTCATTTTAATCTTTAGAAATTAAACTATGGTATTGAAAATTATATTAAATAATAAGTATTTAAAAGTATTTGATAAATTTCCAATCAGTATTGGTAGAAGAGATGATAATGATTTAGCCCTCAATGATATGCTAGTTTCAAGAATACATTGTGCCATATATAATGATTCAGATACAATATTTATTGCTGATATGAAAAGTACAAATGGAACATATGTCAATAAAAAAAAGTTAGATTTGCCAATGTTAATATCAACTGATGATTTAATAGTTATAGGTGAAACTATATTAAAAATTCAGGACATTGGAAACTAAAAAAATAGTAACTGCTCTAACCTTAATTACATTTACTCATGATTGATTACATTTGAACAACGAACTTCTAATCCGTAGGTGAGAGGTTCGAATCCTCTCGTGGGTACTAATTTGGTTGTTTATGGGTTTTTATGGTATTCTTTGAAATATGAGAAAGGGTAGAGGTAGATAAAAAAAACCCCAACATTTCTGAAGGGGTTTGTTCGTTCTCCTGCGGAGAGTGCGAGATTTGAACTCGCGCATGATTGTTACATCATGACGGATTAGCAATCCGCTGCATTACCGCTCTGCCAACTCTCCAATGCGGAAGGGACAGGATTCGAACCTGCAACCCCAATGGGGCGACGGTTTTCAAAACCGCTTGACAGCCACTGTCCACCCTTCCTAAGCATTAATAATTTATTAAAAGAATTTATAAATTATCAGAATTTTCTGTCAAATAACTTGATACTCCATCTGGAGATTCAGCCATTCCGCTTTCACCTTCTTTCCATCCAGCAGGACATACCTCTCCGTGCTTCTGATGAAAAGCCAGCGCATCAACCATTCTAAGCATTTCATCAATGTTTCTACCAAGAGGTAAATCATTGATAACTGCATGCCTAATAATACCTTCCTCATCAATCAAAAATGAACCTCTAAGAGATTTTGTTCCACCAACTGTAGTTGCATAGCCTTCATCTCCAGCTTCAACATACGCCTCTTCGGCTCCCAGAAGAACATCATAATTTCTTGAAATTGATTTATCTAAATCTTCAAGAATTGGATATTGAACATTTCCGATGCCACCTTTGTTGATATCTGTATTCTTCCATGCTAAATGACTCCATTTAGCATCAACTGAACAACCAATAATTTGAACATTTCTAGATTCAAAATCATCTAGTCGTTTATCAAAAGCAATTAATTCAGTGGGGCATACAAATGTGAAATCGGTTGGATAAAAAAATAGAACTACCTTTTTTCCTGTATAATCTGATAAGCTTATATCTTTCATAGTGTTGTCTGGCATCACAGCTGTGGCTGTAAAATCAGGTGCTTTCTTTGTTACTAACATTTAATACTCCTTAATATTTGAATTGTATGAAAATTTTCGAGATGATAAGTTATATAAAATATAGTTATTAGAAAAGTTTATCTTGCATTTAATATGATGTTTTTGATTGTAGTGTAATTCTCTCCACAAGTTGAAGTTGGATCTGGATTGTTGTAGGTAAGATTTATCTTTGAAACAAACTTACCATCTCTATCGATAATTATTAAATCTCTCAAGCTTGCATTCCACAAATCCCAAACATCTCCATTTTGATCGTTTTCATAGCATTTATCACTATTTTCTCCTGAACAATTGTACCCATTATCCAAATCTTGAGACCATGAGATTGGATTTATATCATCGCAATTTGAACAATCTTCAGGATTATTACAAATCATACAGCTATAAGTGTCATTAATGTAATTATAACCATTTATACCCATGAATTCAACATCTGTTATACCATCATTTAACAATTCATTATACATATCATTAAGAATCCCGAACCGGGCTCTGCACATACTTCAGCCTTGTTTTCCAAAATAATAAACTGATATCTTATTTCTAAAAGTTGATGGACCAATTAATTGACCATTGTAAGCTGAATTTGGATTGAAGTCAGCTAATTCAAAATCTGGCATAGGTTCCAAGTTTACTATATTGTAAACGGATTGTACAATATCTAAAACATCGAGTGACTCATCAGAGTTTAAATCACCAACTTCAATTTGATTCTGGTCAAGAATTATTTCACCAATTACAAATGATACCATTGAAACAACATCAAGAACATTAAGCTGATTATCAAAATTGATATCACCAATCACAGGTTCGGGATCGTAGAATATTTCAGCATAAATTTTTGATGCTCCTGCGAATCCAGTATTGTATGTCCAATTAGATTGATTATCTTCACTTAAAGCGTATGGGTAATTATCTTCACTAGTAAAGATCCAATATGCTTCTTCGAATTCATTAACTGTTTTTATTGAAATCCAATAATAACTATTTGCTTCAAATGTGATACATTCATTTAAAGTATAAATTGTATATTCCCGAGGTAAATTTCCAATAAGATTTTGGTTCCAGGTACCAATTATTGATCCAGGATTATTATTGGTATCAGAATGAATGGATATTATAATATTGGCTTGATCAGAGACCTTTTCTAACGTTACTTTCAAAGCTTCTAGCGCATAATCAGCATTTACTGAAAATCTGTTAGCGTAAGAATTACTATCATTTATTAAAAAACCTAAACTATCTCCTCCAGCATTAGCTGAATAAATTAATGATCTAAAATCCTGTGCCAAAACAAAAGAAAGAACCAATATAAAAGATAAAATAAATTTAAACATTCAATAAAATAACGATTTTGTGCTTAAATCACAAATTTATATAACTTAATCAATATTTATATCATAAGGCATTATCATCAACATATCGTCAGAGTAAATAATGGGTAATACATCAATCAAAAAAGATGAATTATTATAATTATCCGGTAGTAGATTTGTGCCAATTTTTAAATTATTTTCATCTGAAAGGTTATCAAATGAAAAGTTGTTTGAATATATTTTAGGGTACTCGATTATATTTATTTTTGATTTTGTATCATATCCAAGCATCTCTTTAACAGTATCATAGGCTTTATCTAAACCTCCTATATCATCAACCAAAAAAACATTTTTTGCTCCAGGGCCAGTCCATATTCTGCCTAAAGCGATGTTATCAAGCTCATTAACATCAGAAAGGTTTGGTCTTCCATCTACAACTTTATTTTTGAATTCATTATAAATATAATTCAAAGAGCCTTGTATTTTTTCTTTCTCGTAATCGTTGTGCAGTCTATTTGCTATATTTAAGTATTTAAAATTTGAATGCTCACCTTTGGTTATAGAGTAATCATCAAAACTTATTCCATATTTAGTCATGAGTTTAGAGAAGTTTGGCCAAAAACTTATAACACCTATAGAGCCAGTAATTGTTGTTTCATTTGCAATTATTTTATCTGCTTCAGTGGCAATATAATAACCTCCTGAAGCAGCAATATCTGACATTGAGACAATGAATGGTTTTTTATTAGTTGAGTCAGATCTGGAAAGATTAAATTGTCTCCACATCATATCGGAGGCTATAGCGGAACCTCCTCCGCTATCGATTCTTAAAATGATAGCATCAACTTCTTTATTTGAATAAGCATCCTTAAATGCTTTAGATATAGTTTTATCTCCCATAACTGATGAACCCCTTGGACCAGGGTTGCTTTCTCCAGATTGAATTCCGCCAACAGCATAAATTAAAGCAATATTGGGCTTATTAGAATCTTTCCAAGATAGTGTGTAACTATATGTTGGATTGGGATCAAACTCAGTAATTTCGACTTTTCCTTCATTTAAGTTTTTAATGTATGATTTGAATTCATCAGGATACATTGTAGAGGTTAGCAAGCCTTCTGAAACAGCATCATTTGCAATTAAAAACGGTCCATTATCTATCACCTCCTCTGTTTTTTCAAAAGTCCAATTTCTTCCCTCCGAGATATCTCTAACAAATACATAGTAGAAATCATCTAATATTTTGTTGTACTCTTCTTTCATTTCAGGAGTGATACCATCATTAAGAAACATATCAACTGCGCCTTTGTAAGATTTTCCATTTTCATCCTGGACTCTATAAACAATTGGAGATACTTCTAACTTTTCTAAAAACTTTTTATAGAACATAAAATTAGCTGATAAACCTGTTAAATAAATACTATTCTGGTTGTGCATATATATTTCGTCTGCCATAGATATTAAATAGTAGCCTGTATTTGAAACGTCATTGTTACAATAAGCATAGATTGTTTTCCCCGATTTTTTAAAATTCATTAAGGCATTTCTTATCTCTTGCTTTTTTGATAATCCTGCATTTACCTGTCCAAGGTTTAATACTATTCCATCAATTTTAGGGTTTTCAGAAAGAGAATTCATTTGTTCAATCCAGGTTCTCAGTTGAATGCCTGGACTTTTATTGTTGCCAATATTAAAAAATCCAAAATCTAATGAAAGATTGAAGAATGATTTAGGCTTGGGAGGTTCTTCTATAAATGTGCCTTTCAAATCAATCTTCACAAGATTAAGATTTTTTTTAAAATATTTATTAATGATTGGGTTTTTTTTATTTTCGGTGGTCAATAAACCAATACCTGTTCTACTTGATGGAAAGGAACTACTATTAATTGTGGAGGTAAACATTTCAATATTTTCAGACAAAACAAAAGAAAGATTTAGTGTGATAAAATCCTCATTCAAAATAGTTTTTTTCTTTGCTGATATTTTTAATCCATCGGTCGGATAAAATTCAATGAACGGATTAATTGAATTATCAATATTCTTATCATCAAAATAATTAAAATCAAATCCTAGAGTAAGACGATGATCAGAAAGCGGACGAAAAGCAATACCAAAAAGTATCTCATTTAGCTGGTTATAGGATGAATACTTTTCAACGTAACCCATTGATACATATGAATTAGGTCTATACAAAATACCTGATGTTATATTTTTGGTATTATCAAAAGATAAGCCGAAGTATAAATCTTCATAAATTTTCGAACCATATCCAATTATGATACTTTCATATGTCTTTGATTTAAAAAGTTTTGTTCCATTATTAATCCCGTAAGAAAATGAGAAACCATCAACTAAAGATGAGAAATGCAATGATGAAGATTTAGAAAACTTCCCATTAAGATCTGGTTTTAAAAATATGCCTTCAATTTTTCCATTTTTTATACCCAATGCTGCTGGATTGGTATTTAATGAAGCTAGCCCTTCGGCTGTAGCTGATGAACTTATTCCCCACGTATTTTGAGATATTAGAAGTGCTTTGAGTAAAAAAAATATTAAAATTTGGCTTGAATTCATAAATATGTTCCTTTGAATATGATATTAATTACTAAATTTAAACACAATTTTAAATTAAATAAGGATTAAAAAAATCATGAAAAAAATATGTATACTTGGTTCAGGTAGACAAGGAACAGCCGCAGCATATGACATTCTAAAGTTTCATTCAAATTGTGAATTAACTTTTGCTGACTCTAATATTCAGAACGCAGAAAGAGCACAGCTAAGAATAAAAAAATTACTCAGTTCTGAAACAAGTATTTTTCAAATCAACATAGAAAAAAAAATAGAATTGATAAATTTTTTATCCGAGTTTGATATATTTTTAAGTTCTGTTCCCTATGAATACAATCCTTATCTAACTGACATTGCTATAGAATCAAAAACCTCAATGGTAGATTTAGGTGGGCACACTTTAAACGTGAGAAAACAGTTAGAAAAAAATAACTTAGCAGAGAATGCAGGGATAACTATTGTTCCAGATTGCGGTATGGGCCCTGGAATGAACATCTCCGTGGCTTTGATGGGTATTGAGTCAATGGATGATCCGCAAGAAGTGTACATATGGGATGGAGGTCTACCCCTTAATCCAAATCCACCTTGGAACTATAATTTATTTTTCAATATAGTTGGATTAACAAATGAATATGATGGTTCTGCTTTTTTTATAGAAAATAAAAAAATAAAAGAAGTTCCATGCTTTGAATACCTTGAGGAATTAAAATTTAAGGAACTTGGAATGCTTGAAGCTGCAGTCACATCAGGTGGATTGTCTACAATGCCTTGGACTTATGAGGGTAAGCTTAATGTTTTACATAACAAAACTTTAAGGTTTCCAGGTCATTGGGATAAAATGATTGCATACAGACAACTAGGGCTATTTTCAACTAATAAGATTTCTTTTCAAGATAAGTTGATTTCACCAAGGGAATTTTACCACTCACTCCTTGAGCCCAAGATTTTTGTTGATAGCCCAAAAGATATTTGCGTTATGAGAGTGAAAGTTATTGGTAAAAACAAAAGCAAACCCGTAATTACTACCATTGATATTCAGGAAAAATATGACTCTAAAACAGGATTTCTTGCTATGGAAAAATGGACAGGTTGGCACGCATCGATTATGATGATTGAAATATTGAACGGAAATGTCAGAAAGGGAGCCATTCCAATCGAGAAAGCCTTATCTGGATCAGTATTTCATACAAGGTCATTATTAAGAGGTTATGATTTTAAGATAAATATAAAATGAATAGAGCCCAAAAAGCCTTAAAAATTGGAAATATATTGGATACTTTATATCCAGAAACTCCCGTACCTCTAAACCACAAAGATGCCTACACTCTCTTAGTTGCTGTAATGCTTTCAGCTCAGACTACAGATAAAAAGGTTAATGAAGTCACACCGTTCTTATTCAGTAAGGCTGATAATCCATTTAAAATGGCATCATTGAGTGTTGATGAAATAAAAGAAATAATACACGATATTGGACTTGCACCAACGAAAGCAAGAAATTTAAAAAAAATGGCAGAAATCTTACTTAAATCTGGAGGTTTAAAGCCCGATTGGGAATTCTTGGAGTCATTGCCAGGAGTAGGGCATAAAACTGCAAGTGTAGTTATGGCTCAACATTATAATATTCCTGCTTTTCCCGTAGATACACATATTCATAGACTTGCATCTAGGTGGGGACTTTCACGAGCAAAGAATGTAAATCAAACGGAAATGAATCTAAAGCAAATTTGGCCAAAAGAAGTTTGGAATAAGAGACACCTGCAAATTATTTTTTTTGGAAGAGAATACTGCCCAGCAAGAAATCACGATTTGAGCCAATGTAAAATTTGTTCATGGGCAAGTACAAAAAAAAGAATTAAGCTTGAGGCAACCAAATAATTTTTCTTATCATTAAGATATTTTTTTAGAATCCATTATTTCTTAAATTTTCATACATGAAAAAAAGGTTAAGTATGCCATTAATAACTAAAGAATACAAATTTTGTGCAGCTCACAAGTATTGGAATAAAAATTGGTCTGATAAAAAAAATAACGAAGTTTTTGGAGAAGATGTAAGAAATCATGGTCATAATTATGTTTTAAGAATCACAGTTAAGGGTGAAATTAATACTGAATCTGGATTTCTTGTTGATTTGGGCTGGCTGAACAACATCATAAAAAAAGAAATTATTAATATACTTGATCACTCTCAAATTGATGAAGATATTCCATGGTTTAAGGATAAATCACCATCAACTGAAAATCTTGTGATTTTTATGTGGGAAAAAATACATCCTTATTTTACTGAAAAAGATTTTCATTTACATAAAATATTCCTAAGGGAAACACCTACAATTTTCACAGAATACTATGGTCCTGAAAATGAGTAAAAATATGATGATGTATGATGTAGTTGTTATTGGTGGAGGACCTGGAGGGTATGTTGCTGCGATACGTGCTGCTCAACTTGGCAATAAAACATTACTAATTGATAAAGATAGACTAGGAGGAATATGCTTGAATTGGGGATGCATACCCACAAAAGCTCTACTCAAGAGCGCAACAATGTATAAAAGTGTTAAAAACTTATCAAAGTACGGTATAGAAGCTGATAATATCTCATTCAATTGGAAGAAAATAATCACACGTTCCAGATTAACAGCCAAACGACTGTCAAAAGGTATTGAATATTTGATGAAAAAAAATAATATTGATGTAATCAAGGGTGTCGCTGTAATAGAAGATTCTAAAACAATTTCTCTTGAATCAGAGAAAATAAGTGCAAAATATATTATTTTATCAACAGGCTGTTCCCCTCTAGAATTCCCAAATGTCCCGTTTGATAACAAGCGCATAATTAATTATAAGGATGCCATGACACTCAAAGAGATACCCAAAAGCATTACTGTAATTGGTGCAGGTGCAATTGGAGTTGAATTTGCGTATTTCTTTAGTTCATTTGGGTCAAATGTAACAATAGTTGAGTCCAAAGATCGGATATTACCATCAGAAGATTATGAAATATCAAGAGAACTAGAAAAATCTTTTAAGTCCAGTAAAATTACCATCGAAACATCATCATTAGTAAAATCTATAACTATTGATAAAAAAGTTTGTACAAACTTGGACGGTAAAAAAATTGAATCGGATTTAGCTTTAATTTCAATCGGCGTAACTGGAAATTATAATACTGTTATCGGTGATATGGATATCAAAATAAAAAATAATCATATACAGACAAATGCATACATGCAAACTAATTATGATAATATTTATGCTATTGGAGATGTTTCTGGACCACCATGGCTAGCTCATGTAGCAAGTGCAGAGGGCATATTAGCTGTTGAACATCTTTCAAATAAAAAATGCACGCCAATCGATTATTCTTCTATTCCGGGATGTACCTATGCACAGCCTGAAGTTGCATCTATTGGCTTAACTGAAGATCAAGCTGTAAAAGAAGGTTTTGACATTAAAGTTGGCAAGTTTCCCCTTAGCGCAAGCGGTAAGGCTATGGCTATATCTTCTACTACAGGATTTGCCAAAGTTGTAATAGAAAAAAAATATGGAGAAATTTTAGGGTTTCATATGATTGGTGAAGGAGTGACGGAGTTAATATCTGAAATAGTTTTAGCTAAATCTCTTGAAGCTACTGCGGAAGATATAATTCGTATAATTCATCCTCATCCAACAATTTCAGAAATAATACCTGAGGCATTTTCTGTTTCATTAGATGAGCCAATTCACATATGATAGATTTATCTAACATCAAGATAAGTAGATATAATATTGATAGATTAATCAATGAGATATCCAAACATGAAAGCCAAAAATTTTTCTGGCTCGGAATTCAAAACTACGAACCAGTTTTTCGCTTACAAAAAGAAATTCATAAAAAAATTCTTGAAAATAAAATCAAGGAGACCACTCTATTGCTTGAACACAATAATGTTTATACTTTAGGAAAAAATGCTAATGAGAACCATATTCTTCCTCTGCAAACGAAATGTAATAATATTATAAAAGTAGATCGAGGAGGTGATGTTACTTATCATGGACCAGGTCAATTGGTTTGTTATCCAATAATAAATTTAAAGAATTACAAGAAAAGTATTTCGTGGTACATAAATCTAATACAGGACTCAATCATTGAGTTTTTAGATAAAAATATGATTCAGGGGGAAAAGAGATTATCTCCACACACAGGAGTTTGGGTTGAAGATGAAAAAATCGCTGCTATTGGAATTCGATTATCTAGATGGATTACTTCACATGGCTTCTCATTAAATATTAATACAGACTTGTCATTTTATGACGGTATTATTCCATGCGGTATTTTTGATCAGGGAGTAACCTCATTAAGTAAAATTAAAGATAATTTTAGTGATACAAAAAATGTTGCCATTTATTTTGAAGAGATAATTAATCAAAAACTAAAAGATGTCGCGCAATCATGATAAAAATGAATAAAAAAAATCTAGCGTCAATTTATTCAGATATGTACAAATCAAGAAAATTAGATGAGAAGCAGCTTATTCTTCTAAAGCAAGGAAAAGGCTTCTTTCATATTGGAGCATCGGGTCACGAAGCGGCGCAAATTGCAGCATCAAAATACATCAACACAAATAAAGATTATTCTTATCCATATTATAGAAATCAAGCTTTTTGTATTGGATTGGGTATGACAGCAAGAGAACTTTTTTTATCCTTTTTAGCTAAAAAAGATGACCCTAATTCAGGAGGAAGACAGATGCCTCAACATTTTTCGCATAAAAAACTTGGGATTGTATCTCAGTCAAGTCCAACAGGAACTCAATATTTGCAAGCTGTTGGAGCATCATTTGTTCTCAAGAAAAAAAATGATTTATCTGTTGCTTTTGTTTCAAGTGGAGAAGGTACAACTAGTCAAGGAGACTTTCATGAAGCGCTAAATTGGGCATCAAGAGAAAAAGCTCCAGTTGTATTCCATATTGAGAATAATAATTATGCAATATCAGTCCCAATAGAGGAGCAAATTTCCGGTGGTTCAGTTTATGATATTACATCGGGGTACGACTCTCTTTTGAGGTACGATATCAATGGATGTGATTTTTTTGAATCTATGATTGCATTTAACAAGGCATTTGAAAGAACAAGAAACGGAAAAGGCCCATCTCTCATTGTTTCAAATGTAGTTCGTTTACTTCCACACTCTTCTTCTGATGACCACAGTAAATATCGAAGTAAAAAAGAAATTGACGATGAAAAAGATAAAGATCCATTACTAATATTTAAAAGGATAGCAGAAAAAAAATATAAGTTTACNAGTACTGATTTTTCAAAAATTGAAAATATGGTTGATAGCGAATTAGAATCAGATCTTGAATGGGCTGAAAAACAAGAATCTCCATGTCCANAATCATTTAAGTCACATTTATTTTCCGACGANAAAAATATATTTACGAAACANGTTAATTATATGTCAGATAGAATTGTTATGGTTGATGCAATTAATCATGCTCTTAGCGAAGAGTTGGATCACAACGAAAAAATGTTAGTGTACGGACAGGATGTTGCTGGTGGTAAAGGTGGTGTCTTTACTGCAACNAGAGGACTGACAGAGAAACATGGAAAAGATAAAGTATTTAATTCTCCTTTAGCTGAATCTTCAATTATAGGAACAGCTATTGGTATGTCGACTTTGGGATACAAACCCGTTGTTGAAATTCAATTTGGAGACTATATTTGGACAGCAATGATGCAAATACGTAATGAGCTAGCAACATTAAGATATCGTTCAGATGGAAATTGGAGCTGTCCAGTNGTCGTTCGNGTTCCTGTGGGAGGATATATACATGGCTCACTATGTCATAGTCAAAGTATCGATGGTTATTTTACGCACCTCCCAGGAATTATTATTATGTACCCCTCAAATGCTGAGGATGCTAAAATGATGCTCAAAACCGCATGTAGAATAAATGATCCTGTTCTNTATTTAGAGCATAAAGGACTTTACAGACAAGGATATGCTTCAACAAAAGAGCCAGATCAAAATGCTTTNTCTGAGCTTGGTAGAGGAAAAATNGTCAAAAAAGGTAATGATGTAACAATAATAACTTGGGGAGCAATGGTGCAAAAAAGTATAGAAGCATCCAAAGAAACAAGTTATTCAGTTGAAATAGTCGATTTGAGATATCTTTTTCCTCTTGATTTTGATATAATAAAAAAATCTGTAAAAAAGACAAGTAAAGTAATTGTTGTTCACGAAGACAACTTAACAAATGGTTTTGGAGGAGAGATTGCTGCAAGAATATCTGATGAATGCTTTGAGTATTTAGATGCTCCAATTAAAAGAGTAGCCTCAAAAGATATTCCAATTGCTTATGCCTCCGAGCTCGAGCAGCAGATACTTGTGCAGACAGATTGGATAATAGAAAATATTAATAAAATATGTCGATATTAAAAATTTTACGTTTTAAAAGGAATGAAATATGTCAAATGAAGTTATAATGCCAAAAATGGGAGAATCNATTGTTGAAGGTACAATTATTGATTGGAAAAAAAATATTGGTGATTATGTAGAAAAAGACGAAATATTACTTGAAATTTCAACTGATAAAGTTGATTCTGAAATACCTTCACCAGTTGAGGGAAAACTAATAAAAATCTTATATGAAAAAAATGATACTGTTGAAGTAGGAAAAGTAATTGCTTACGTTGGGGATGATGATGTCAATGCTATAGAAGAAGAGACAATTATAGATATAAAAGAAAATGAAGATGAAGATATTAATATTTCATCTAATTCTAATGAAAATACAGAAAATAGTTCTACAAAGAATCCCTTAGTTACAAAAAAAGTTGAACAAAGTAATTCTGATTTTGAAATTAAAAATATGAGTTACAACGATGACCGAAAAAAGTTCTTTTCTCCATTAGTTAGAAAAATTGCGAAAGAGAAAAATATTTCTTTAGCTGAAATGAATAATATTTTAGGAACAGGACTTAATGGTAGAGTATCTAAAAATGATTTACTTAATTTCATTAGCTCAGATCAAAAAAANCAAAGAACTAATGATAGTCGCCATAAAAAAGATANTTTAATTAAACATGAAAGCACAAAGAGTGGAAGTTTTGAAGACATGAGCAGAGTACAAAAAATTGTAGCATCTCACATGAAAGATTCATTAGCAATTTCACCACATGTTTATTCAAATGTTGAAGTGGATGTAACAAAAATTGTTGATTTCGTGAAAAATAATAAACAATTATATTCATTAAAATACTCGTGCAATCTAACTTACACTCCAATATTTATNGAAGCTTGCGTGGAAGCAATCAAACAGTTTCCATTAATAAACTCATCAATTATTGACGATAAAATTTTAAAACATACTGATATTAATATTGGTATTGCTGTTGCTCTTGATGATGATAGCTTAATTGTTCCGGTAATAAAAAAATCAGAAGAAANGAACTTTCTTGGTCTTATCAGGTCAGCATCCGAATTAGCTGCTAATGCCAGAACAGGAAATCTATCTACAGATGATATTTCTGGGTCTACTTTTACTTTAACAAATCCAGGAATATTTGGTTCTGTTTTTGGGCTTGCTATAATAAATCAACCAAACGTTGCAATTTTAAGTACAGGTTCAATTCAAAAAAAGCCAGTTGTTAAAGAGACTGAGTATGGAGATGCAGTGATAGTTAGATCTATGATGAATCTTACTCTTGGATACGATCATAGGTTAATCAACGGAGCTTATGGTTCACGTTTTCTTGTTTGCATAAAAGATTGGTTAGAGAATTTTAATAAAATGAATGAGGAATGATGGGAGAATACTTAAAGCAAAAAAAACCCAGTTGGCTCAAAGTTAAAATCGATATAAATGATAATTATAAGTATTTAAATAAAATGCTTAAAGATCAAAACTTGCATACAGTATGTTCAGAAGCCAGATGTCCCAATATTTATGAGTGCTGGTCGAGAAGAACGGCAACTATTATGATTTTAGGNGATACTTGTACTAGAGCCTGCGGATTTTGTTCAGTAAAAACTGGAAGAGGCATGGGTGTTGATAAGTCAGAACCATTGAGTACGGCTATTGCTGTAAAAAAAATGAATCTAAAGCATGTTGTTATTACATCGGTTGACAGAGATGACTTAGATGGTGATTTTGGTGCAGAAATATGGCATGCAACNGTAATGAATACAAGGAGTTTAAACCCTAATTGTACTATAGAAATTCTTACTCCTGACTTTCAAGGTTATGAACCTGCATTAAAAAAAGTATTTAATTCTAATCCAGATATTTTTTCTCACAATATTGAATGTGTTGAACGAATCTCAAAACCTGTAAGACCACAAGCCGTTTGGCAAAGATCTAAAGACGTATTAAAGTCTTCAGTAGATTATGGTTTAAGGACCAAAACTGGAATGATGGTAGGTTTGGGAGAGACAGACAATGAAGTTTATGAGACTATGGATGAAATGCTGGAACTAGGAATTGATATATTTAATATTGGTCAGTATTTACAGCCAACAAAAAAGCATTTAAAGGTTAAAAGGTATGTAACCCCCGAACAGTTTATTAAATTTAAAGAATATGGTTTAAGCATTGGTTTTAAAGTTGTAGAGTCTGGGCCAATGGTTCGCTCATCATACATGGCGGACAAGCAAGCAGAAAAAATGAGTTCTCAACTTGTATAAAATAACAACTTATATAACAATCATAGTTTCTGGAATTTTGCTCTCTTTTTTTTTATTCACTGAAAATNANAANAATTCTAATCTTCTTTCACTAGAACATATAAANAGAAATAGCCATTTAGCACCGAAAATGGTGTCACTGGTTGANGGACGATCAGGTCCGCANAAATCAAAAGAATCAACTGGTTGTCTTAAATGTCATGGTTTAGGAGATGATTCAGAAGAAATTAGAATAAGATTTCAAATGACATTAAATAAATTATCACCGTTAGTTCCTCATGTCCATCTTCTTGATACAAATAGAGATGGAGTAAATGAAATGAATTGTTTAGTTTGTCACCGTACTGAAATTTAAATTTTAAATGAATAAATTAAAAAAAGAAATCTTAGAAATTGTTGACTTGGATCCTTTTTGGTTTTCTTTAAACAAAAATCCCATCCCTGATATTCTAAAAACAGCNAAGTCGCATCAACTAATTACTTTATTAGAAAGAATATATGGTTTTAAAAGAATAAATCCTGTTTTGGGGGAGGTCCGCTATTTTCACTACAAAGAATCAATTGTAATAAAAATAAATTCAGATATTGTAAGTTTTTTCGAGAAAAAAATTGATAAAAAATCTTTGACAGAAGATATTGTTTTTGAAACTTTACAATTGCTAGCAAAAATTGTTTATTTCAGGGTTTATAACAAAAAATTTATAGAGCTTCTATTTCAACAAATAATAAAATTAGATATGATAGGCTTTACATCTTTCATGAAAACTAAAGCTCTATTCATATATTACCTTAATNTATTAGGTTTTCGAAATATTCACATTGATAAATATTTAAAGCAAATTGCAGACTATCAGCTAATTGATGGTGGTTGGCCAGAAGATAGTAATATAAACAAAGAAAGCGATATATTTACAACCTTACATATTCATAGAGCTTTTGTTGCTAATCCTATTTGGAGAGATAAGAAGTTTTTAAGCAAAAGTAATAAATTTCTTATTGATGTTCATATGCAGACAAATTCCTCAAAAGAAACAACTGACAGGTGGAGTAGGCTTAATGTTGGTTACAAATCCAATAATTTATTTGAGGGTGGAACATTAATTCTANTAGAGTCGCTTATAAATACGAATGAAAACAACAATCGAAAAATAAAATCAATCATCAATTGGATTAAATCAATCCAGCTGAACGACGGTTACTTTCCATATCATGCAAATTTAAAAACACAAAAAAATATAGATACAACAATATATATTTTATACCTCTTAAAACTTTNTCACTTAAAAACAATTTAATTTTTATATTTTTTTACATTNAAATATTTATAAATTATCTNGGAAACTAAAAAAACTTTTTTCGTTTCCNAAGTTTATATGAATCAAAAAAAAACTATATTAAATGAAGGCTTTTTTATAATTGTTAAAGAAGGTATTAGAAGCTTTACTGTTGACAGATTGTCAGCTACCTTAAGAATAAGTAAAAAAACGATTTATTCATTATTTTCAACTAAAGAAATTTTAATAGATAAAATCATTAAATCTAAACTNTNCGAAATTGATAAGGTGATGAATGATGTGTTTATTAAAAATGACTGTCCTATCAAGTGCTTTTATGAAATAAATAAGTATCATATTAAGATGGCAACAGATATTGATGTAAGTAAACTAATCGAACTTAAAGTAAAATACCCTTACGTTTGGAGTAGAATTGAGAAACATAGAAAAAATGAGTTAGAGATAGTAAAAAAAATAATAAAAAAAGCCAAAGCAATGAACTACTTAAGGTCAGGACTTGACTCAAATTTAGTTTCAAAGCTGTACGTCAATATAATTGATAAGACTTTTCAACCAGAATTTTTNATTCAGCAGAATATGACTTACAAAGAAACAATTAATCTTTTTGCAGATATAATGGCAAATGGAATTTTTAACGATAACGGACTAGAATTACTTGATAAAATTTATGAAGAAGCTATTTAAATTTACTTTTATANGTTTATTATTTGTATTACAAATTAGATGTTTTAAAACAAGCTCTAATTTTTTTGATACTCCAGATATTAAAAATATCCCTCCAACTTATGTACAAGAATTTTCATCAAATGGATATTCTATTTCAGATTTATGGCCATTGGAGCAGGATAGTACNTTATTGAATCTTTTAGATGATTTCAATAAAAGCAATAATAATATGCTTCTTCTTGATATAAAAAATATGATATCTGCAACTATGTANAAAATTAATTCTANNGAATCNCTACCTGATTTAAATATTTCAAATTCTATAGCTCAATCAAAGCAAAATTTATCTGCGTTTGGCTTAAATGATGATTTTTTAAATAGTGAAAACCAGGAACAGAATACAAACGAAAATAATTCAGATCAAAGTGGCTTTAAAACATTAAGCAATTCAGTAAGGTTAAATTCATCCTGGGAACTTGATTTATGGGGTAAAGTAAGAAACTCAAAAAATGCTTCATGGTNTAAACTCGAATCAGATATTTTTGATACAGAATATGCAAAAGCATCTTTGAGAGGAAATTTTATCAAACTTTATTTTTCTATGATATCTTTTAGTAATGATATAAAAATATATGAGAAAAATTTAAAAAATCTATCNCGTATTAAAGAAATTTCAGAACAAAGAACAATTGAGGGTATATCAGGTTACGATGAATCGTATCTTGCCTCATCAAANTTTTTTTTATTCGAGNCAGTTTTGATAAGAATGAANCATGAACTTACTGATCTTAAAAGTCAAATAAAAATTATGCTTGGTCATTATTTAGATTCTAATGAATATANTATTGATGATTCATTTACTGTGGAAGTGTCTGACTTTGAAAAAGAAATNACATCAGACCTTTTAAAAAGACGTCCAGATATTAAGTCGAGCTATAACAATTTGATAAATAAGAGATTTGAATTAAAGGTAGCTAATAAAATGCTATTTCCAAGCATAACTTTTAATACATCAGTAGGATATTCTTCTTCATCCGTAAGTGAACTAATAAATGAACAATACTCCGTTTGGAGNNTCGGTCTTAATGTCTTANCACCGATTTTTAACAAAGGTAAGATTCGGAATAATATAAAAATATCAGATTTTAATCTTCAAGCTTCTGAGATAGANTACATAGATAAAGTAATTAATGCTATTTACGAAGTTGATTCTAAAATATTAGAGTCTAATTCACTTAGGAAATCATACAAAAATATTAATAAAGCTGAAGAAAATGCACAAAAAGCTTTTGATTTTGCTATTGAAAGTTACGAACTAGGATTAGTTGACCTAATNTACGTTCTTACTATCCAAGANCGACTTAATAATATTTTACTTGAAAAAAATAAAATTTTACTTGAACAATACATTAATAGAATAGATTTAATTTTAGCACTTGGAGGAAAATTTGAATATTAAACTTTATTTTAAAAAATATTTATTACCTATTACTTTAATATCCGTATCCATTCTTTTTTCATTCATATTGTCATTGACAAAATCAGATAAGAAGAAGATAGATGTTGACCCATATATTCCAAATATTCGTTCGATGACACTCAAAAATGAAGATTTTAGATCATTTATTAATTCAGAAGGACATCTAAAACCAAAAGTTATTTATCCATTAGTACTTAAGGTTTCTGGAAATATTAANTATCTCAGTGATTTCTTCACAAATGGGAATATTTTNAATAAAGGGGATACTTTACTGATGATTGATAGCACAGATTATAGTATAGCTAGAATTAATGCTAAATTTAGATTAGAGGAAGCAAAATTAGAATATTTGAGGCAAAAAGCTATCGCAGATAGAAATAATGATGAGTTGGCAGTATTTGATTCGGAGATTTCACCAACGGATTTAGCTAAAAATAAACCACAGCTCGAAAAATCAATAGCTTTGTACGAAGCGGCTAAAGCAAATTATAAAAAATCTCAAAACGATTTGAATGAGACAATCCTAATTGCACCATTTAAAGGAAGAATAATTAATAGCAAGCTTAGTGAAGGACAACTAATAGACCAGAGAACAAATCTGGGTACTATTTATTCCAATTCTGAAATGATAATAAAACTTCCATTATCAATTGATGATTTGTCAATCTTCAAAAGTGATTTTAGTAGTTATGAAGAAATTATNGATATTGATTTGTTTACAAAAATTGGAGATAAAGAAATTAATCTTAAAGCAGATTTTGGAGGTTTGTCAGGTTCTATAGATAATCTTACACAAAAAGTTTATCTNACTGGTGTGATTAAAAATTTTTCTGATTTAAACCTTATTGCTGATAACAATATTTTTTTTAATTCAAAAATATATGGACCTATTTACAATCAGGTTTATGTAATACCTAACAGAGCTTTAATTTCGAAAAATGAAGTTCTCATTGTAGTTGATGAAAAATTATATAAAAGAACTATCGAAGTCTTAGATAGATACGAAGATTTTTCGATTGTCTCTGAAGGTCTTAAAGATGGGGAGAAGCTGAATCTAACAAATTTAAATTACTTCATTGATGGTATGGACGTAAGAATAGTAAATCAATGATGAAAAAAATAATCACATGGTTTATAGATAATCCTGTAATATCAAATCTTTTAATGATATTAATTTTTATTACTGGATTTATTACTATATCAAATATTAAAATGGAAGTATTCCCCAGTCTTGAACTAGATGTTGTTGCTATTTCTACTGTTTATCCTGGAGCAGCTCCAGAAGATGTTGAGAAAAGTATTTGCATTCCTATTGAAGAGTCAATATTTGGAATTTCAGGTATAAAAAATATTAGTTCTTCTTCTTCTGAAGGCTATGGTGTAGTTGTTGCTCAAATTATATCAGGGGAAGATACTGATGCGATTAAAGATAAAATAAAAACTAGTGTTGAGTCCCTAAAGAATCTCCCAAGCGATTCAGAAAAGCCAGTAACAGCAAAAATTGAACGTAATAATCCAGTTCTTACACTTGCAGTGTCTGGTAAAATCGATGAGTTGTCTTTGAATAATATTATTGATGAAATTAAAAATGACTTAGATAATATAGAGGGAATTTCGCTAACCGATATTCCAATAGATAAAGAGAAAGAAATCTCTATTGAGGTTTCTAGAGAAATACTTGAAAAGCACAATATAACCATTCAAGATATAAAAAGATGCATATTACTAAACTCAGTTGAAGCACCAGTTGGTAAACTTGAGAATTCTTTAACAAAAAATACTCTCAGAGTGGATCAAAAAGCTTATACTGGAGTTGATATCGGAAATATAAAAATTTACTCTAAAGATGATTTTAATAAATATACTTTTCTCAAAGATGTAGCCAAAATTAATGATGACTTCAAAGATTCAGAAATAACGTTGAAATTTAATAATAAAGATTCGAATGTTATTAGAGTTTTCCGGATTGGCAATCAAAATGCTCTTGAGATATCCGATTTAGTTGAAAATTATGTCAAATTAAAGCAGGATAGATTACCAGAGGGTATAGAATTAAAAATTTGGAACGACGATTCAAAATATCTTGAGGGTAGGCTTAACTTATTGCTTAAGAATGCTTTAATAGGTTTAATTCTAGTTATGTTTGTTCTTTCGCTCTTTCTAAAGCCAAAATTAGCATTTTGGGTTTCTATTGGTATACCCATATCTTTTCTCGGTGCATTATCTTTTTTTCCTATTTTAGATGTTTCAATAAATATGCTTTCACTATTTACATTTATCCTAGTTCTTGGAATAGTTGTAGATGATGCGATTGTTGTTGGTGAAAATTTTTACAAATATAAAGAAAAGGGTTTTTCTTCAAGAGATTCCTCAATTAAAGGAGCTTATGAGATTTCTAAACCAGTGACATTTGCGATTTTGACTACAATTGCAACGTTTGCTCCAATGTTATTTCTAAGTGGTAATTCAGGAAAAGTATGGAAAATATTTCCATTGGTCGTGATTCCGATTCTTCTATTTTCCTTGTTTGAATCATTAACAATACTTCCTTTTCATTTAGCTCATTCTAAAAATAAAGAATCAAAGATTAGATTATTTAGAAAAATATCAGGTTTATTTAAAGCTATTAGAAATAAAGTAAATAAATATTTAAATGAGGTAATAGAAAACTATTACAAACCTTTTCTTGACATTTGCCTTAAAAACAATTGGACAACGCTATCATCTTTTGCATCAATTTTTATTATTACTATTGGTTTAATTTATAGTGGTTATGTAAAATTTAATTTTTTTCCCGGAGTTGAGTCTGATATAATATATGCTCAAGTTGAATTTCCAGAAGGAACGCCAATAGGAAAGACAAGAAATGCTGCAATGGAACTTGAAAAAAGTCTATATGAATTAGAAATGGAATATGATGGTGTAATAAATTCAAATAAAGGCTACATAAGAAATATTTTGACTGTCATTGGATCTCAGCCAACAAAAAGTGAAACTGCTGGAAGGGGTGAATCAAGACAAAATTCGTACACATCTTCGAATCTTGCAGAAATATCTGTGGAACTATCTCCAGGTGAAACTAGGGATATAAAGTCTTCCTCAATAGCAGCGAAATGGAGAGAATTAACACAACCTATTGAAGGAATTAAAGAATTAAAGTTTTCTTCAAGTTTATTTTCAACTGGAGAAGATATTAATTTTCAATTCACGTCTGATAAAGTATCTGATTTAAGCATGGTTGTTAATGACTTTAAACAAATATTAAAAAGGTATGCAGGAGTTTTTGATATTTCAGATAATGATAGCAAAGGTAATTCAGAAGTCATAATAAAATTATTACCAGAAGCAAGACTTTATAATGTTGATATTTCAATGATAACAACACAGATTAGGGATGCATTTTATGGCGATGATGTCATGACATTACAACGTGGCAAAAATGAAGTAGATGTAGTGGTTAGATATGACGATTTTAGTACTAACTCAATTTCTGATTTAAAAGCGTTTCAAATTGAAACTCCCTTTGGAAATATGATATCATTAAAATCCGTTTGTGAGTTGTCAACAAAGTTTGGATACACATCAATCAATAGGGTCAACAGAAAAAGAGCTTTGTCAGTGATAGCTTCTGTAGATCCTGCTGTTTCAAACTCAAATGATATTGTAAATTCAATAATTAAAAATGATATGCCAGACCTTATGAAAAAATATCAAAGTGTTAAATATTCTTTAGAAGGTCAGCAAAAAGAACAGTTTGAAACGTTGAACGATCTTGCAACTAATTATATGATAGCTTTATTTGTTGTATTTTTGCTTTTAGCAGTACCTTTTAAGTCATATTACCAACCTTTTATAATTATGTCTGCAATACCATACGGAATTATTGGAGCAGTATTTGGTCATTTGTTACTTGGTATGGATTTTTCAATTCTATCAATGCTAGGTATTGCAGCATTATCTGGAATAGTTGTAAATGATAGTTTAGTTATGATGGATTATATAAATCGTTTTAATGAAAAGAGTAATAATTTTGTTCAAGCAGCAAAAGATGCTGGCCCTGTAAGATTCAGAGCTATCCTTCTTACTTCTATTACTACATTTATGGGTGTATTGCCCTTAATTTTTGAAAAAAGTTTACAAGCAAAATTTTTAGTTCCAATGGCTGTCTCTCTAGGATTTGGAGTTCTCTTTTCAACATTCGTCACTCTTATATTAGTCCCGACGACATATGTTACTTTAACTCGAATTAAAGAATATTTATTAAAAAAATAAAAAATACGGTTTAAATTACTTATTATTAA
>PBGO01000013.1 GCA_002719095.1 Fidelibacterota bacterium | reverse complement strand
AAACATACAAGGAAGAACATACATCTCCCTCAAACAAAACACGAATAGGAGATGAATAACTTTTTGGAAAAAAATCAACAACCATCCCCCGCCTTGTAAACGTGAAAGGCTGTTCGACAAAATCTACTTCTAAATAACCGAACTCAACTAGGATTCTGCATAAATCAAAATAGCCACAACCTTTTGAAATATTAAAGCTTGCTTCTTCTTTAGTTTTCTTAAATATTTTTTCGTTAGCAACATCTTCAGGAAAAAAAACAAAACGATGATTAATAAAACGCTCTTCGAAAGACCTATTAAAAAGCTCAACATCTTTTGCTACAGACCCCCTAAAACCTTTCACGGCCCTATGCTCTTTGTTAGAAGATTTGTCAAAAAAAACGGAATCCCTTCCAAGTAGCAACATTAAAGAGTCTCGCAACANNCTGCTAGGCTCNNTATAGTAAACGATATACNTTTTTTTAAGAAAAGAGGAGAGCAAAGGAAAGTCTGAAGCACCTCTACAAGAAATATATGATNNCGAGCAAGACTCAAACAGNGCNGAGCTTTTTTCAAGCTCTAAAAAAAGAGGATTAGGTTTCACGTGAAACAAAGTATCCTTTTGATGATAAATAAAGNCAAATNGANGATATGTCNGAGCGAGAAACCCCATCTAAACGACTTGCCTGNGCAACNGTTTCNGGCNTAACGAGCTTAAGCTTTTCAAGAGCTTCGTTNCTAAGGTTTGATATTCTGNTATAATCAAAGGAGGAGGGGAGACTTTGACCNTCTAATCCTTGNACTNTTTCAGCNCGCTTTTTTTCAATATTAACATAGCCTTCATATTTAATTTCGGTTTCTGCTGCGTATAAAGAATGTTTTTCTAGCGGTGTTTTTGGTGAGACATAGTTAAAAACATCAATTTCAGGCCTCTTAATAATCGAAAACAGAGAACGCTTTTTCCCTTGGTCCTGTATAGTAGTTTCTTTAAACAAAGAAAGGCTNCTTTTTTTGAGATTATNATACTCTAAAGTCTTNTTNTAAAGAGACTTAGAAATAAGACCTGAAGCAAAAGCTTTTTTNCTTAGNCTTTCATAAACATTGTCAGGCCTCAANGATAAGCGGTATTCTGATCTNGAGGTAAACATTCTGTAGGGTTCGCTTATAGATTTGGTTACAAGGTCATCAATNAAGACGCCAATATACCCTTCCATTCTAGAAATTATCAAGGGATTTTTGTCTTCCTCTTTGAGGGCTGCGTTTGCACCAGCTATTAAACCTTGGGCTGCGGCCTCTTCATAACCTGATGTGCCATTGATTTGGCCTGCAAAATATAAATTCCCAATAGATTTTGACTCAAGCGTTGACTTTAACTGATACGTAGGAATAAAATCATACTCTATCGCATAGCCTGGTCTAATTAGCTCTACGCTTTCTAATCCAGGAATGAGCTTTAGCGCTTTCAGCTGTATTGATTTTGGCATGCTTGTAGAAAAACCACCTAAATAAATCTGATCTGAACCGCTCCATTCAGGCTCCAAGAACAGAGAGTGGCTTCCTTGGCTAGAAAACCTTATGACCTTATCTTCAACGCTTGGACAATATCTAGGGCCGGCTGCATCTATTTTTCCAGAATACATGGGGGACTTGCTTATATTATTAGCCAANACTTCGTGAACAAATTTATTTGTCGANATGGAATGNGACGGNTCGTTATTTTTGATTTCAAAAGAAGATCTAAAAAGCGAAAAAGGAGTAGGGCTCAAGTCTCCCTGAACAACAGATGCTTTGTTCCAGTCAATTGAAGATTTTAGAATTCTGGGAGGCGTTCCGGTTTTAAGCCTTCCAACACTAAATCCAAAAGACGAAAGAGCTTCAGTAAGGCCCACCGCAGACGTTTCCCCAAACCTGCCTGCGCTGAAAGACCTTTCTCCAATGTGGATAAGTCCNTTTAAAAAAGTTCCAGAGGTTATTATTAATGAAGAACATTTATAGGTTTCGCCTGAGCGAAGATCTACGGAAGAAACTTTAGATTTAGACACATTGAAAGAAACGATTTCTCCCTCCAAAATACTGATGTTTTTATCCGCAAGGACGGTATTACGAACAAAGGAAGGATATTTTTTTTTATCTGTTTGTATTCTAAGAGATCTAACAGCTCTACCTTTAGACAAATTAAGAGTTTTATATTGAAGACCGCAAGCATCGGCGGCCACTGACATTATACCACCAAGTGCATCAATTTCATGAACAAGATGACTTTTGGCTAGACCACCTATTGCCGGATTACAAGACATTCTTCCAAGCGCCATTTTATCCATTGTAACAATGACACATTTTTTATCAAGCCTGCTTACAGCNAGCGCTGCTTCAATGCCAGCATGACCACCACCAACAATAAAAATAGGAGCCTTCACTTACCCACACAAAAGCTTTGAAAAACATTATTTAAAACGTCGTCATTTGAAATTTCTCCATAAACATCAAATAGGCTTTCTGATACGTTTCGAAGAGCAGAAACCCTTTGAACCAGATCAAGAGACCTAGAACTGTCTATTAATTCATTAAGAGATAAAAGGGTTTTTTTTATCAAGGTAGCCTGCCTTGAGGAACAAACAAAAACACTTTCGTTTAAAAAAGACGTTTTTATTAGTGTTGACAAAGCAGTTAGTAAAATATCTAGGTTAATTCTTTTATGTGAAGAGACTTTGATTGTTTTGTTAAAATCTTTATGCTCACTTATTTGATCACACTTAGATTTTACAAAAAGACACGGCTTGTCAAATAAATCTAGTTTTTTTGAAAAAAGAATAGGATTATCTTCATCAACAATTATTAAAATATCAGAAGTCTCAATAATAGACTGTGTCTTTTTAACGCCAAGAGCATCAAGCTCATTGCGAACATCCCAATAGCCAGCGGTATCAATAAGCTCAACAGGAATTCCTTTTATCTCAACAAAAACTTCCAATGAGTCACGTGTTGTTCCTTTTATAGAAGAAATTAAAGACCTGTCATAACCCAAAAGAGCATTAAAGAGTGTAGACTTCCCAACATTAGGAGGNCCAATTAAGGCGGTACGAAAACCAGACTTAAGCTTATTGCCAATTAAAGTACCAGCNGACACCTCTTTCANGGGAGCAATAGCCTCATTAAGAATTTTAATAAAGGAGANATTAGAAGTCTCATCAATCTCGCCTTCNATAAAATCAAGCTCGTGCTCAAGAATAGCAAGAAGACGAATTATTTTATTGCGAGCATCTTGTAAAAGTTTTTTCGCCNCACCATTAAGCCCCATAAGTCCTTTTTCTGCAGAAAGACGTGATGTTGCTTTTATAGAGNTATTTAAGGCTTCGGCCCTTTCAAGAGATATTTTGCCATTTAAAACCGCCCTTTTGGAAAACTCTCCAGGGNTCGCATATCTGCAGCCATGATGAAGAATTTCATTAATAATATTGTTTGCAACAACGTCCCCTCCATGACAAGTAATTTCAAAAGAATCTTCACCCGTGAAGGATTTAGGNCCATCGTAAAAAATAGCAATAGCATCATCTAAAACAACACCATTTTTTGATTTTATAATAGAATAATAAGCATACCTTGAACTAATGTTTTTGATGCCTGTTAATGATTTAAAAACATTAGAGGAAAGATCTCCTGAAACCCTTACAACAGATAGGGCTCCAACACCCCGCGCAGTAGCAAGAGCAACAATAGAGTCCTTGTTATACTGGCTCATTTAGGTTTTTTTTTAAACTTTGAACCAATAAATGAAAAAACAGAAGAAGATTTGTCAGAGCTTCTACTTTGATGCAGGTAGTTCAATAAATTATAGAAAACATAATAGAGATTAAGGCCAGAAGGAAAACTATTGAAAAGCAGCACAAACATACCATTCATACCATACAACATAGCCTTATTTTGACCATCTGCAGACGCCATTGTCTTTTTCATTGTAAGAAACAGAGTTATTCCCATCAAAAAAGGAAGAATCCCAACGCCTGTCCACCCTTCTCCAGTACCGACAAATGGAATATCTAGTGGTAAATAAAGAAGATAGTCAGGCTGAGAGAGATCTTCTATCCATAAGAAACTTTGACCTCTCAATTCAACAGCAGATCTAAAAATAATAAAAGGAGGAATCATAATAGGCCACTGCAAAAACATAAGCAGGCATCCAGAAAGAGGATTAACGCCATTCTTTTTATAAATACTCATTATCTCTAGCTGCATTTTTTTAGGATCTGATTTGTGTTTATCTTGAGCTTTTTTTATGAGAGGCTGAACAAGTTGCATTTTTTGTGTTGCCTGCATGCTTCTTTTTGTTAGAGGCCCAGAAAGAAGCCTAACCACAAAAGCAAATAAGATTAAAATGAAACCATAGCTTATACCGTAAAGATACTGATGAAAAAAAAGTATTGTAGAAGAAATTAATTTAGAAATTTCACTCAACGGCCAAAACCCCATAGTCATTATTTTGGTAATATTNAGAGATCTGTCTTTATTGATACCAGAAATACGCTTTTCATACGAACTAAGAAGCGAGTAGTCGAGAGGAGCCATCAGGCTTTGAAAGCTTATATCAGAACTCCTTTCGAATTTTATTTTTATATCTGTTAGAGCAGGAGCTTTAGTTCTTCCATACAAACCGACATACTTATTTTTTATTGAAAAAGGATGATCGTTGACAGGATGAATAGAGGCACCAACATTTTTAGTAATAGGAATGATGGCAGATACAAAAAACTTATTCCTCACCCCTACCCACTCAACCGGAATCTGTGAAGAGGAAAGAACACTATGCTCTTTATTTTGTTCATTCCAAAATTCGTCTCCGCCTACATTCACAAAGCCAGAACAAAAATTATTGTCGTCTTCCCAAGAAAATCTTTCCGCAGGCGCTATCCCATTTTTCCACATAACAACATGAGGAATATCTGGTAGATTTAAATAAGAATGATCAACTTCTGAACGGTCATTATAAAAAGTTATAATATGTTGAGACTTTAGACCATCTTCTTCAAACCACTCAAAAGTAAGCACCCCAACATTATCCCTTAAAATAAGCTCTTCATCGCGTTCAACCAAATTTCCATTAAAGAAAACAGAAACATTGCTAGGAGATACTCCTTCAACACAAGGATTGCACCCCAGCATATCATTAGAAAAGCCATTAGAATCGTCAAACAAGAATCCATAATTTGAAGAACTGTCGTACCCTACTCCACCTCTTCGTGTTTGAGCTGAAGCAGAATAAGACCCTAAATGATCATTGAGAAAATATTGTTCAAAAGTTCCGCCGGATCTAGAAGAGAGAACAGCATTAAAATTATCGCCCTTTACAGAAAAAGAAATAAAATTATCTGAAGAGCTAAATAAACTTGAATCCTCACTAGAAACATCTGTCTTAAAGAAAGCGTCAAGCGATTCATCTTTTTGAGAAAAGTCTGCTTGTGGATTAGCAGGTTCTTGCAAAATAGGAGGTGCAAAAAAAATAGACCAAAGAACATAAACCGAGACCATTAAAAAACCAGCAAGCAAAACTCTTTGAGACTCTTTCATCTAACAGGGTCCCAAGGATTTCGTTTAGAAAAAGGATGACAAGATAAAAATCTACTCAAAATAGGAATAAATGAGCTAAAAAAGCCATATTTAGACAAATGTATTTTAGAATATTCAGAACACGTTGGATAATACCTACAAGAAGCCCATGTCAAAGGAGAGATGCATCTTTGATAAAAAGAGATTGTATAAATAAGTATTTTAGACATTATGTAGTTCATTTTTAACTAATTCAAAAGAATTTAAAATTTGACACCACGTTAAGTTAATTGTTTTTGGGGTTATAATTAGTGAAAATTTAATATTTTGGTTTCTAATAAATTTGCAACAAAGACTTCTTAACCTTCGCTTAAATAAGTTTCTTTTAAAAGCAGGCCCAAGAGACCGAGGAATAATGAAACCTATACAATACCTTTCATTTTTAGAAATACGGTAATGTATTGTATTTGTAGTAACAAGCTTTGAAGCCCTGTATAAAAGTTGAAAATCTTTAGAAGAAGCGGAGTCAATCAATTAAGCTGATAGTCTTTTTCTTCCCCTACTACGTCTTCTGGCGAGCATCGCCTTGCCAGACTTGGAAGAGTTTCTTTTTCTAAATCCGTGCTTATTTTTTCTTTTACGATTTGATATTTTAACTGTTATTTTCATTTTTATTAACCGATATGTCGGGAAGACAATTTATGTAAAATAATTTAAAATCAAAACTATTTTTCCCAAACAGCTTCAACAGCAGTTTTAACACCGCCACGCGGATGAAAGTCTCCAACCACACGTATTTTTTTAGGATTTAGAACACGAACCAAGTCATTTAAAATTTGGTTAGTTACATGCTCATGGTAGATTCCTATATTTCTAAACTTAACCATATAAAGCTTTAATGATTTAAGCTCAACAATGTTTTTATGAGGAATATAGTTAATTTTGATATTAGCAAAATCAGGCAGGCCTGTTTTAGGGCAAACACAATTAAACTCAGGGACTTCAACGTTTATATTATAGTCCCTATCGCTATATTCATTGTTAACCACATCTAAATCTTTATATGTAGGCAAATCAGACATAATGTAAATTATAAAAAGGGAAAAAAATTAAAAAGTACTTTGTACGAAAAAGATTAAGGCTAAAAGCCGTTTCTGCGAGGCCTAATCTGCCTTTTTCTTTTATGTGCACGCTTTCTTCGGTCTATGGTGTTTCTATCGTCATCAGAAGGCTTTAGTTGTTCAATAGCCGAAGAAAAAGAAGAAGATGTAATAGCGTCTCCTTTGGCAGCCCCAAAAGAAAAAGCTAGAACAAAACAAATATATGTCAGGTAATTTTTCATTCTAATCAAATATACAACAAAAAACAGACAATGTCAAACCCAGGAGCTATTTTTTCCATTCTAATGGGACAATACTACTCGCAAGAATTTCTGTTTTAGAAAGCAAAGTGCCTTCTTTAGACTCCCACTTTCTTGTTTTTAAACGACCCTCAACACAAACAAGCTGACCCTTTTTAACGTGCTCTTCAACAAAAGAGCCAAGGCTACCCCACGCAACAATATTGTGCCACTCTGTATGCTCTTTTTCTTTTTGAATCTCGTGCGTTGCTAAAGAAAAGCTAACAACAATTAAGCCTTCTTTTGTATATCTAACATCTGGCAGATTGCCCGTATGTCCAATCAAAATCACTTTATTAATGCTTTTTTTATTTATCATTTACGCTCCTTGGAAGAAATAAAATAAACTTAGTGCCACTGTTTATTTCCGATTCTAGCTCAATAGATCCCCTATGAGCCTTAATTATTTTTTTTGATATAGATAGTCCAAGTCCAAAACCAGAGGTTGTTTTTGAAGACTCTGCTCTGTAAAATGACTCAAAAATATGTTTTTGCTCTGTAATAGATATTCCGGGCCCAAAATCTTGAATAATAATTGTATGTCCTTCATTTTTTTGTAAAACAGAGATTACAAGCCCTTTGTCAGTATCCGCATAGTTAAAACCGTTGTGCAATATATTTTTAATGCAGATTATCATTTTTGTTAAATCTACCTTAATAAGGCCTGCATTNCGAGCCACAGGATTAATATGAATTTTTTTTTGCTGCTCTTGATTAAAAAAGCCGACAATTTTATTTAGTAAATCAGAGGCGGCAATCTCTTCTAAGTTTAATTGAGAATATGGAATATCTAATTTGTCAGTTAATAGTAAATTAGAAATCATATCATTAAGAAAAGAAATTTCTTCGCGAAGACTATCTATGTGCTTGCTTTCAGCAGGGATCATCTCAATTAGGAGAAGCATTCTCGCAAGAGGACTTTTAAGCTCATGGCTCACATCTAATAAAAGACGATGCTTTTGGTTTATCAGGTCTTTTATGTCTGATATTAGCTTGTTAAAAGAAACTGAAAGTTCAGCCAGCTCGTCTGTTCCCATAATTTTTATTTTAGACTCGAGGTCTCCTTTTTCTAAATCTAAGAGTCTTTTTTTCATAAGCTGGACGGGCTTTAATCGAAGCCTGATGTAATTATAGGTCAGAGCAACAAAAATTAAAATAAAAACGACGCCAATGATAAGCCCCCAAGTAAAAACCAGAGTTCCTCCAGAAGATATTTTCTGTTCGTCATTAATCAAAAAGTTGTCAATTATATAATAACGGTAACCATCGGTTGTTTCAATTAAGTCAGCATAATAAGTGTCTTGCCAGCGACCAAAAGAGGAAGCTTTTATATTTGGGAGGCCAGGCTCGCTCAAATTAAGCCCAAGACTGCTTGAAAGGCTTGTGAAGTCGCTTTCAGACTGATACGGATGAAGCAAGTCTTCTGAAATAGTGTAGTAAACGCTATCAGGCAAGTCAAAAAACTGTTCTGGGTACTTATTAATAACAGAGTCTTCGCGAACAATTATAACATTTAAATCCAAACCCAAGGACTTAACGTCTTTTAAAAACTCATCATGACTGTTTTGATAGCTTATTAAAAATCCAGAATAAGCTAAGTAGTTTAAGTCATAGCGCATATCTTGTTCAGTATAGCTAGCTTCAAAAGCCAGTGCGGTAGAGCGCTGAGATGCAATGCTTGTATATAAAGTTATGGTGAAGATTAAGGCGACAGAGAAAAGAACAAACCCCACCCCAAGTTTGAAAAAGATATTTTTCTTATACTTAAATAAAAAGTTACTTTTTATTTTTAGGCTCCCCAATAAACATGTATCCTACTCCGTGAACGGTTTTAATATAGTTGGTTTTAGCAGGAGTGTCTCCTAGCTTGAGGCGCAGCCTGCTTACCAAAACATCAATAGACCTATCATAAGACTGCCACCTAATACCTCTCAAATTTTCAACTAAAAAGTCCCTATCAAGCTCTCTACCAGGATTTTCAGCAAACAATAAAAGAGCTTCATATTCTGTTGTGGATAAAACAACAGACTCGCCTCCTAATACAACTTCTTGTTTAAGCTTGTTGATTGAAAGATTATCAAACAATAGAGTGTCCACAAGCTGACCGGGAGATTGGGTTCTTCGAAATACTGACTGAATTCTTGCAAGAAGCTCCCTCGGCTCGAAAGGTTTAGACAGATAGTCGTCCGCACCAAGCTCAAGGCCGACAATCCTATCAGACACCTCACCTCTAGCGGTTAACATTATAACAGGTGTTTGTAAAAGCTCTCTGACTTTGCGTAGAACCTGAAACCCATCCATTTCAGGCATCATAATATCGAGTATAATAAGGTCGGGCTTTGTGGGTTTAATTTTTTTTAAAGCCACCACAGGATTATTATAGCAAATAACCTGATATTTATGTGGCTCTAAAAAATCTTTTATAAGAGTAGAAAGTTTTACATCATCGTCAATCACCATTATTTTAGACATTTAATCTCCTAGTTTCCAAACCTGCTTAAGTCTTTGATATATTTTTTAATCATTTTAGAAAAAGACACATCATCTTTCACGCGCTCATCAACTAGCTTGCAGGCATGAATAACAGTCGAGTGGTCCCTGCCTCCAAGCTCTTTTCCAATATTCTTAAGCGATAAATTAGTTAACTTCCTTGTTAAAAACATTATAATTTGTCTCGCTGCGGCAACATCTTGACTTCTTGACTTACCCAAAAGAAGTTTTTTTGATACTTTAAGATCTTTTGAGATGTAGTTTAGAATTTGTAAATAGGTAATACTTTGAAGGTTGCTTTCCCCTATGTTTTCTCTAATTACGTCTCGGCAAAGATTAATATCTATATCAATATTTTTAAGAGTTGAAAGGGCTTGTAGCCTAACCAAAAGACTCTTCATTACTCTAATGTCGCCGCTTATGCTTCTGGCAACAAACTCAACAATCGAGTACTCCAGATCGAGGCCTGTATGTTTTGCCTCATTCATAATTATTGCAATTCTTGTTTCTAGGTCTGGAGGGTTTATGTCAGTTATTAAGCCTGATTGAAACCGTGAAATCAGTCGTTCTTGCAATCCAATTAGTTTTCTGGGGTGCCTGTCAGTTGTAAGGATAATTTGTTTCCCTTTTTGATATAAATCATTAAAAAGATGAAAAAATTGTTCTTGAGTTTGTTCTTTCCCAACAAAAAATTGAACATCATCTAAAAGAAGCATATCTACATTCCTATAAAACTTAGTAAATTCTGANGACTTGTTTTGTTGTAACGAGCCGATAAAGTCGAGCATAAACTTTTCACCAGTAATATATAGAACNTTTAAAGCTCGATTTTTTCTTAGCATCCTGTTTCCAGCAGCTTGTAGTAGATGGGTTTTTCCCAAGCCAGGAGAACTATAAATTAGCAAAGGATTAAAGTACGTTTGTCCAGGCTTATCAGTTACAGAAATTGCTGCTGCCCTAGCGAACTGATTTCCCTTCCCTTCAATAAAGTTCTCAAAAACATACCTATCGTTAAGATTTGAGGGCCTATGATATCCTGGCGGAATCGCTCTTCTTCCAGATTCCTTAAATTTTGGGATGCTGTCGGATGTTCTCTCTGTCAAGATAACGCTATAATTTACTATTAAAGGCTTTTTAAATGCTTCTTTNATAGCATCGTTGATCAGAAGTCTATACTTTGATTCAAGCCATTCATAATGAAANCGGTTTGGAACAATAAGAGTTATAGACTCATCTTCAACAGNATTAAGCTTAACGCAATCAAACCAAGTTTGAAAGGCTGTATCTTCAACGCGAGACCGTATGTAAGATAAGGCTTTTAGCCATTCTTCTTGCATAGTGTCGCTCATAACCTTATCCACATTATTATTAACATATAAGATAAATTATGTTTTATTATTATATTTAAAAATGGAAAAAAGAGGGCAGAGNCATTTTTATGATAATAATTTTATAGTTTTTGGACACAGAGGTGTTCCCAATTTATTGCCAGAGAACACNATGGAGTCTTTTATGAAAGCCATTGAGCTGAATTTTACAGGAATAGAGCTTGATGTTGTTGAAACAAAAGACCAAAAGTTGATTATACATCATGACTTGTTTATGAANACCAGAGACGGTTCAAAAAACATATGCGATATCTATCATAGAGAGNTAGTAAAACAAAANCCTAGAACACCAAGCCTTAAACAAGTTCTAAGTTCAATAGGGCACAAAACAAATATTAACATAGAAATTAAGCATCAAAAAGACAGAGAGGATAGCGTGGTAAAAGAAACGATTAGGCAGCTTAAGAAATACAGCCTAATAGACAATATTGTAATTTCGAGCTTTAGTTCCCGTATAATAAAAAAAATAAAAGAAGAAGATGATAGATTTGCCACGGCGTTGATTATAGGGAAAACTAGTTTTTGGAGAGACTTATTAGCGACAAAGCTTTGGAAGAATTTAAAAATAGACGCCATNCACATAAATCACAAGATTACAAGCNCCAAAATCATAAAAAAAGCACGAAGAATAAATCTTAAAGTTTTGTGCTATACTGTTAATGATAAAAAAACATTTATTAAAATTAAAAAATTACGAGTAGACGGTATCTTTACAGACAATCCAGAAATTTTGCACGTAAGCAGGGANTAAGGCGATNAAAAGAGTTAATTTTAAAAACACAAGGAGAGTTTGTAAAACGATANCTTGCCTGGTGTCCGCAAGTTAGAATAATAACATTTGAATTNTTTTCTAACGCTATATCAACATCCATATTGGTATCTCCAATGAATAAGAGCTCTTCTGGCTCGTAATTAAAAGATGAAATAATTTTTTTTGCAAGGATTGACTTACCCTCTGCGTTGATATTATCTGTTCCTTGGATAAACTTAAAGCAAGAGTGGATATTATAATACTTAGAAAGGTCAATTAAGGAAGAATGTTCTTGTGCCGAAAGAAGGCACATATCGACCTTTCTAGCTGATAGCTTTTNTAGAAGACTAAAAGCCCCAGAATAAAGAGACGCGCTATATTTTCTTTTGTTGTAAAGCTTTATAAATTCACGAGAAAGAGAATCAAAATCCGTTCTTTTAAAGTCGAAGCCAAGAAGCTCATAATATTTCTTTATAGGAAAACAAAAAACAGACTGATAATCAGTAATGGATATTTTTTTAAGGCCATTCTTTTCTAATAAAATATTAATAATTTCCACAAAAAGCCAAGTGTCGTCAACAAGTGTTCCATTGAAGTCCCATATGATAAGTTTAGTTTTGTTCATTAAGATCTCTTAAAAGGCTAATGGGGTATATTCCATTTTTGTGACCATCTTTCCAAAAAACCTGAATAGCGTAGTTCCCAACAGAATCAATTCTTGAAATCTCGTATGACAAATAAGTTTTAACGTTAACTTGTAAAGAAGACCCCTTTCCAAAAACATCTGTTTCCCCATAACATTTTGCACAAGGACATGAGTCTCGAAGGGCCTTTTTTGAAACCTGAAGCTCTCTATCAAGGACCTTTAAAAACAAACTATAATCGTTTACAAAGTATTCTATTATCAAACTTGAACTCTGTTTAAAATAGTTTCTTTAAAGCTCTTTCCTGGCGTACTAGAAGTTGCCGTAACATGCATAACTAAATAGTGCCCTTCGTAAGCTTTTAAAAAAGATTTCGGAAGCTTGACCCAGTCTTTGTGTGTCGTTATGAAAGTTCTGATGTTATGTTTTTTCATTTTTTGAATGATAGAGCCAACAACCGATGCTGAATATTTTTGATGATCTTTAAAGGTTAGTTTCTGCTTATAGTNAATACCCATATATGATACAGAATTATAAAAGAAGCCAGGATTTTCAATNCCACAAAAAGCTAAACAACCTTTATTATTATTAATGTCAAAAAGTGGNTCANAAGAAAAAGAATAACAAGCATTAAAAATTGGNATATTAAGGCTCTTTACTTCTTCNAAAAGAAGTTGAGAAGGCTGATTTTTAGTAAATACAGCAACATCTGCGCGGTTAATGTTTTGAAAGGGCTCTCGCAACTTACCGTAAGGAGGAAAATCTGACATATTTTGAGCTGGATTAATAAGCAAGATATTGCAGTCTCGTTCAAGTGATCTGTGCTGGAAGCCATCATCCAAGATAATACAACTATACTTAGAAGAGTGTTTTTCAGCCCACTTGGCCGCAGCAACCCTATTTTTATTGACTAAAATATCTACCCCAGGACATGAGCTATTAAGGACCGCAGCNTCATCTCCAATTTCTTNTAATTTGGGCTTCGATCCTNTAGAAATTAAAATTTGTTTAGAGCTGCTTCTTTTATAACCTCTCGTTAAAATTAACGGATTATANTTCTCCTTTTTNAAGAAATTTGCTATATGAATGACAAAAGGAGTTTTTCCCGTTCCTCCAACAGTTAAGTTNCCAACNGAAATAACGGGGATAGAAGACTTATATGATGACAANAAGCCTTTGTCGTAAAGAAAATTTCTCAAGCCAACGACAGATTTATATAGNGATGTTATCAATATCATTTTGAATTTGATTCATTTTATCTGAAACATATGAAGCAACTTTTTGTTTTTCAAGGTCGTGAGGGACCTCAATTCTTTCAATATAAATTATGTTTTTTGCAAAGGGCTTAGGCAAGACAAAGCTATCCCAGGTTCTTAATGTCCAAAAACTAGAAGATTTTCCAGTAATAAATAAAATTTCAGCACCCATTTTATGAGCAAGGTTGAGAGCACCTTCTTTTGCAATTCGCGCAGGACCTTTTGGGCCATCATTAGTAATAGCTACAACAGATTTTGCATTTTTAAATTGTAATATCATCTGTTTTAAAACGTTTCTNAAACCTCGAGTACTCGAACCCTTTATCAAACGAAACCCATAGAACTGCAAAATTTTTCCTAAAACCAAAGAGTCTTTGTGGGTGCTAGAAATNACAAACGTATNTGAGTGTTCTCTTTTTAAAAANATCATAGGAAATATAAAATTTCCATGCCACGTACAAATCAATAGCGNTTTAGAAGAATTCAAAGATGTCTCAAAATCAGAAAACCGTCGATATGTCCATNTACAAGTTTTATCAATTAAAAAAAAGACGCAAAATAGTAAGAAAGATTTAGCCGTCATAAACGATANCCTTTGCAGCTCTTTTGCTTGCGCCAGGGGCTCCTAACGAGCTAATAATTTTTTCGTAACCACACATCATAGATTTACTAAAATCTTTATTATTGAAGTATTTCTTAGTTATGTCAATTAGATTTCGAGCTGTAAAATCATTTTGGAGGAGTTCAGGCATAATTTCTTCATNTAATATTATATTAGGCATTCCAGCAAAACGAACAGAGGACATAATTCTAATCATGTGCCAAGAAATAAAAGATGTTTTATAAACTACAATTGTCGGGGTCTTAAAAAAAACAGACTCAAGGGTACTAGTTCCTGAACCAACCCATGCGAAGTTCGCGCAGGCAAGCGCATCAATAGAATTGTTTTGAACGATTTTTACACCCCTTAAGTCGAAACGACGCAAGAAATCTTCTTTAATCGTAGGAGCACAACCTAATAAAATTTCAAAATTTTTAAAGTAATCATCTTTCAACGCAGAAAGCATCACAGGGAGGTGGCTGTTTATTTCTTGATGGCGACTTCCGGGATATAAAGTTAAGTAGTTTTTGTTCTTGNTTAATCCCAATCGTTTTTTGCAATCAGGCTTACTTATGTTCGCCAAACTATCAGCAAAAGGATGGCCNACAAAATCAACTTGAACACCNCTATCTTGATACCACTTTTTCTCAAACGGAAAAAAAACGATCATTTTATCGACATACTTTTTAACAGACTCTAATCTATTTTCTTTCCAAGCCCAAAGTTGAGGACTTATGTAGAAAAAAACCGGCAGAGTAGGGTTAATTTTTTTTATTTTTTTTGCAATTCTTANGTTAAACCCAGGATAGTCTACAAGAATCAAAGCCTCAAAACTTCCTTTTGCAAGTTCAGAAAGAACCTTGTTTTCTATTTTTTTAAAAAATAAGAGATTGCTTAAGACCTCCCAAAAGCCCATTACAGCCATTTTAGATAGGCTAACAATTGAGGACATGCCCTCCCTTGCCATTGCCGGACCACCAATGCCTTTAAAAGAAACAAGAGGCTTAATTTTTTTTATTTCATGAATTAGNTTAGCCGCNTGAAGATCACCNGAGGCTTCTCCTGCAATTATAAAAAAACGGTCGCCCACTATTGAAACACTAATTTAAATATTAAAAACATATGCTCATAAAGTAAGAAATAAATATTAAAACTTTTTTTAAAAAAAATACTGAATTATATTTTGAACCTAAGTATAATAAACTTCAATGCAAAGTATTCATCATATAATGGTAATGACTATTCTTTTTTTTACAGGAATTATCCTATTNACAATTAATGTATTTAACGCGCTTTTTATANAAGGGCTNGTTATATTTTTACTATTNTTGGTAAGCATTAACATATACGGGATTGCAACAAAATCAATCATGCTTAAAGGAATGACTTTAATGGTAGCAGTTTCTTTGCTTTTTGTAGGAGTATCTGTCTTTGGGCTTTTCGCCGTTGAAGAGACGGCAGTTGGATATAAAACCTTGTACGACTTTTCAATCAACGGAATAGCCGCATCGCTTATAATTTTGTTTTTATCTTCTTTCTTTTTTGCTATAAGTGTAAACATTAAGGATTCACAGCAAATAAAAGAAAAGAAGCGGTCTCTGTATGCAAAACAGANAAGACCAGAGCTGTTTAGGCCGGCACCTAAAGAAGTTTTTCCAGACGGATGGGAAGAAGCAACAGAAGAAGATTTGAGTTCAGATAAATATATATATTAACGATTAAGCCCGCGTCTTGCTCCTTTTACAAAGCTATTTACAACCAAAAGCTTTATTAATAAAGGGTGCTTAAGAACCTTATAAAGTATTAANGCCAANGATTCTATTAAGCGATTAAAAATAAAAAAAGAAAAAATAGGATTAATGAGAAAATATCCAAGACTATTTTTGTAATCAGGGTGCTTTTTTATTATTTGNGGAAAATTAAAATGACCGTAATCATAAATATTTAATAAATGCTTTTTAAGTTTTTTATTTGTAAGGTGAAAACTAACAGANGGAGACTTTCTCATTCCGNAAGGATACNGGCGATGAATTCTAATAGCAAGCTCCGTATCTTCTCCGCCATAATGCTTTAAGTTTTCATCAAAGAAACCCACATCCATCAAAACACTTTTTTTAATCAGCGTATTGCTAAAAACAAAAGCCCTATAGCTTAGCGAGCTATCTTTATTGGTTTTTTGTCCTGCCCTNTACCTGCTAAACAAATATTTNTTTAGCGGGGTAAGTTTTTGTTTAGGATGAGGCCGAAGAGTTCCTGTCACCCCCACTGCAGAAGGGCTATTCGTTAATATAAGGAACATTTCATGTAGCCATCTTTTTGAAACCTCTATGTCCGCATCAATAAAGGCAACATAGTTNCCCTTGCTGTTTTCAAGGCCAGTATTTCTAGCACAAGAAAGCGATTTATTTATCTTATGGTCAACNAAGGAAACATCAGCTATNTTTGACAATATTGTTTTAGTTTTNTCAGAAGAGCCGTCNTTAACTGCTATAATTTCCCAATCAGAAACGAGATTAGAGTATTTTATTGAAGCCTTAATAGCATTAATNGTTTTTAAAATAGTTTTTTCAGCGTTNAGNCAAGGTATGATTATTGAAATAGTTTTTTTCATTTAAAAATCCAAAAGAGCTACCTNAAAGATAAAGCTTATGAAATAAAAGCTCCTACAACAATTGCTTGTAATAATCATATAGTTTTTGTCCTACAACCGNNATATNATGGTTTTTTCGCACCCAATCTAGGGATTTTTGTTTAAAATCATCTATGGTTTTTGGATTGTTAATGAGAAAAGTTAGTTTTTTTTCCAAGGTNTTTTCATCAACNCCAACAAAAGGATGATTTTTATAAAANTNGTCACACTGTTGATTCATTTCTGTTAAACAGCAAAGNCCGAGATTCATAGATTCAACAGAGTTCATNCCATATCCCCAACCACCACAGTTCCCAATCTGATCTATTACAATATCGCAAGAAGACTTTATTTTTAAAACTTCTTTGTTTGACAGGTTTTCTATTAAAATAAATTCGAAGCATTTATTTTGTTGTGAGATTCTTTTGCAAATATCAATTATTTTGTCAGAACCTTTATAATATCTATTTGTAGGACTATGACATGCTTTTATTTTACGGGAGGTTTTTTTTATTGAAAGACCTGGTGACATACTAACAGGCAAAAACATATAATCCATTTTTGGATGCATCGACAATAAATCAACCTCACTAGTTAAATTAACGTCCGACAAAGTGTTTAAAGGTTCAATAACCCCACGAGTACGGAGGTCCTGACCATGGTACGTGCAAAAAATTGGCTTATTGAGCTTTGCAATTTTTTTTGCAAAAGAGCAATCTCTGAAAAAATCTAAACCCCACTCAAAATGATAAATATCATAACTTAAAAGATCAATATGTTTTAATTTTTTTCTGATTGTTTTTTTCCAAATGTAGTCTCTTATTGAAAAAAAAAGTTGTTCATAATTTTTTGAGGCCCTCCAAGTAGGTGGGTACCCACACTTTATACTATATTCTCCATTTACTCCATATTTATTGTAATAATAAATAGACCTTAATTTTCTGTAAAAACCTCCAGTTGAAATTAGAGGCAAATCAAGACAAATTCCTGGTTCAAAATTATTTGGGGTTTTATAAAATGTAATAAAATCACACGTATTGCCCTTAGATTCATGAAACCTTTTCCATGCAGATAATGTTCCAACAGTGTTTTCAGGAGAGATATACAAAATTTTCATAAAATCAAATTCCTCAAAAAAGAAACCACATTGTTTGCATTATTATTTTTATAAAACTCGACAACTTTAGAACTGTAATTTTTACGAGACAAAATTCTGAGGGCTTCTTGTCTGTTTTTACAAATGAAAATATTATTAGAATCCTCTTTAATGCTAGCAAAATAATTAGATGCTAAACTATTAAAGTCCAATAGAACGCCGATAGTTTTGGACGATAAAAATTCTAAAATACTTGTCGAGAAACAAGATAAGTTAATGTCAACTAAATTTATAAAATCATATATGCTGTGGTCGCGATCAACTATAATATTGGAATGTTTAAAAGCTAAATCTGCGGCTTGTCGTTGTTTAAAAATAAAAACATAATTAGGTCTTTTTTCTGCCAAATAGTTTATAGCCGTACAAAGCTCACGCTCTACGGCTCTTTGAGAAGAAACAAGAATTATTTTGTCGTATTTTTTTCTCAAAAGCTTACATAGACTTAAGCAGCTCTCAGACAAGAAAGTATTTTTATACTCTCTAAAATAATGACCTATTGGGAAAATATTTGCCTTATCTATAAAATTATCATTTATGAACTTAGAATGATAATCGCTAAAAGTTAATAAATGCTTTGGGAACGTTTCTGTTCCAATGTCGCAAGATGGTGAATAATGAACGTGTTCAGAAGAAATTAAGCCATGTTGCATTTCGACGGTTTTAATTTTTTTTATATTACAAGAGTATATTAAAGATTGATGAAAAAGAGAATAGCTACAATTGATAAAAACTACTTTTGGGCTAACTTTAGAAAGCCACGAATCAAAAACTGAACAATAAACAAAAAAAAGATAAATATATTTTTCAAGTTGATAGCTATTGGAGTCCAANCCAAGATCTTTAAAGGCTAATACAAGCTCTGNAAGNCCGTNNGCGCGNGGAACTTTTACCCANGGCNTCAACCTTCTTTTAATATGAAAATANGAGGCGTCCAAATAATTGCTTACGTTTTTTATTGANCCTTTAAATCCTTGAGCATCGCTAATCACAACTAATAGANTTTCTTTTAGCGTNTTAATAATACTTTGAGAAATTTTATCAACAAACACTCCNTCATTATTTTTAACTAATTCGTAGCGGTCAGTAAACAAAACATAGTTAGAAGGNCTAGGATTCAATCCTAAAGAGGAAGCTCTTAACAAATTTTTAAGCTTTGATGTAGTTGATTTTTTACTTGTTGTAACATGAGAGAGCAATTTTGAACAGGCTATGTTTCGTAAAAACTGCCAAACAGGCACATTGTTTGCAGTTATGTTTTTAAAATCAAATTTTTTTTCAATTTCGCAAAAAACAACTTCTAAGGATTTATTCAATTTGTAAGGCGCCACTTTGTATAGTATTTAAATTGTAATGTGTAAGTAAAAGGAAACAACAACTTAAAGAAAAATGTTCCATAAGCTGATAAAAGCCATGCAGCAAAAATATTTGTAGCAACAAACAGAACCATAAGACTATCATATCTAAATATAGAAGATTTATAGTTCCAAAAATATAGTATTAAAGACATTAAGAAATAAGCTATCAATGTTGCCAAAGAAGCTCCCAGGTAAGGTTTTTCAAAATAAGGGATGAACAAAAAATTTAAAGAAATGTTTATAATAACCCCCAAGGCCCGACAAACAGATATTTTATAAACATTGTTTGTAATAAAGGGCTCAGCTTCTTGCAGTACGAAAGAGCCATGAAAAATATAAGCAAGGGCAATCGCTGGAACAATAACTAAACCTTCCCAGTAGCGACTGTCAATTAGGGAGGTTCCAATAAAAGGAATATTCATAGTCGCTATAACATCAACGAATAATACTAGAAGAATATAAAAAAGACCTAAGCCAAAAAAAAAGTAAGCGCTAATTTTTTTAAAAGACTGAATATTGTTCTTTTTCAAAAAAAAGGGCCTCCAGGCGTAATTGAAAGCATACACTAAAAGAAGCATTAAAGAACCAAGCTTATAGCCAGCACCATATATTCCAACTATATGCAAAGAGTCATTTGGTATTAAAAATTCTAACATTTTTCTGTCTGCAAATTCGAGTATCATCCAGAAAAGACCGGCAGGCATTAAAGGAAAAGCAAACATACGCAGTGTGTTCCAGCGTTTGAAAGAGAGTGTTTTATAAGAAAATCTAGTAATGATAACAGACAAAGTAAGAAGAAAGAGAATAATAGAGCTCAAAAAGTTAGCATGTACAACCCCAGCAACCCCCAGCCCCTTAATACCAACAAAGAAAACATTAAAGCTGGCNAATAAAAGAATATCTAAAACCATCATTATCGTGAAATGAATGGATCGGTTTTCAGCTCGNAATACCAACAAATGAATTGANCGCAAAGCATCAAAAAAGAGTATAAAAGNAATTTTAGAGACCAGGCNAGAATCATANCCTGCAATAATATAGTTTGNTAGAGGCTCTNTAATAGAAATTAGCATCAACAAAATGAAAAAACCAAAAACAAAAACCCAAAGGTATGTGTTAGATAAATAAGCTTTTTTGTCTAAATCGTTTCTCGAAGCAACATAATATTTCATTAGCGCTCCATCAAAGCCAAATAGGAAAACAATATTTGAAAAAGCTATGAAAGCAACGATTATCTGTACCACACCGTATTCTCCAGTAGAGCTTAATGTGTGCGTATAGAAAGGAAGTAAAAAAAAGGAAATAGAGCTTCCAAAAAGGCGACCAAGACCATACAGAAGAGTTTCTTTTTTTAAAACACTAGTCATTCTTTTTGGCTATATGTGTTTCGAATGGAAGCAAAGCACCCAAATTCTTCTTTAAATTTAATTAAGGATTTATTTAGCGATAGACAGTCTCCATCGTTCGGTTGGTGTGAAACGCCATAATCTATTATTTTGACTTTATTTTTCTTTGCCCACCTTATAACGTATTGCATAAGTAGCGTAATGGGCTGCAAATTATTATATTTATAATCAAACATACTATAAAAAATAATGATACAATTTGGGGTTGCCTTAAAAACTGTCATTCCCCCAATAGGGGCATCACGGTAGAGCATAAGCTGTAAAATGTCATTAGGGAATAAATAACGTAATTTTTCTAACTCCTCAACACTGTGAGTCGGAGTGGCATTATGCTTTTTTTTATTTTTAATTAAGATAGGATAAAAATCATCAAAATTTTCAACCCACCTAAACTTGAGATTATTTTTAGTAATCAGTGTATCATAATATTTTTCTGATCTTTTTTTATTCTTTGAGATTTTTTTGATTTGTTCGCTTACTACATCCTCAATAGCCAGAACACTAGTTAAATAAAACTCTTTAGAATTGTATTTTTTACGCCTTAAACAATAATCAACGATCTCGTCGTTTTGATATCTATTAAAAATATTGGGAGGCTGAATGATAAAAATATTATCAAAATTATTCTTAAGCGCTGTTTTTTCGATTAACTCTATAATTTTCCAACAACTATCAAAAGACAAATTACGATGGATTATTCCACCAAAGCTCGCTCCAGGATGAGAAAATAAAACTTTTTTAGAGCCCTTTAGCTCTATAGCGGCAGGAAAGACAGCAATAATTTTTCCTCTCTTCTTAAAAATTAAGGAAAAATCGTCAAAACGTCTATTTATATGATAAGATAAAAATTTTTGTTTATGGAAAATGGTTCCATTATTAGAATGCTCAACAAAGTCATCCCAATCACTCAAAAGATTATTTTCATATTTTAAAATTTCAATCATTTTATATTATAGTATCAATCAAACATTAATTTAAGCTCTTTTAAGAATATAAGGTCATAGATTATGTGTAAAATCAAAAAAATTCAAGCCAGAGAAATTTTAGATTCACGCGGAAACCCAACAGTAGAAGCTGAGATTTTTTTAGATAGCGGCGTTTATGCCAGATCGTGTGTTCCAAGCGGAGCTTCAACAGGTGAGCATGAAGCGGTTGAACTAAGAGATGGCGACCCCAATAGATATATGGGGAATGGGGTTCTGAAAGCCGTTGAAAATGTTAACTCCATTATAGCTCCAGCCCTAATTGGCTATAATATTCATAATCAGTCTAAAATTGATAGAGCTATGATTGATATAGATGGCACACCTAATAAATCTAATTTAGGAGCAAACGCAATTTTAGCCGTCTCAATTGCAGCACTAAGCGCAGCCGCTAACTCAAATAAAAAATTTATTTTTGAAAATCTTAATTTTGGCAAAAAATATATCATGCCAAGACCTATGATGAACATATTAAATGGTGGCTCNCATGCTGACAATAACATCGATATACAAGAGTTTATGATTGTCCCAGTTGAAGCAAAGACATTTAGGTCAGGATTGCAAATGGGGGTTGAGGTGTTTCAGACATTAAAGAAAATATTAAAAAAGAAAGGATTAGCAACCTCGGTTGGAGATGAGGGTGGTTTTGCTCCTAACCTGCAAAGTAATGAAGAAGCTCTTTTACTGTTATCAGAAGCGGTTGAGAAAGCAGGATATAGCTTGGATGAAATAAATTTTGCTCTCGATGTTGCATCCAGTGAACTTTATAATAGAAATAATAAACAATACTTTTTAAAGTCAGAGGGAGTGTATTTAAACAGTTCTGAAATGATTGGCTATTACAAAGAGCTGTGCAAGAAACATCCCATTATTTCAATAGAAGACGGACTAGATCAAAACGATTGGGATGGATGGGTAAAAATGAATCGACTAATGGGAGAGTCAATACAGTTAGTTGGCGATGACTTAACAGTGACCAATTTTGAAAAACTTCAACAGGCAATCGATAAAAAAGCAATGAATGCAATTCTAATTAAGCCAAACCAAGTTGGGACTATAACTGAAACGGTTGAAACAATTAGGCTAGCAAAAGAAAACAAATTTGGAGTCGTAGTATCTCACAGATCGGGAGAGACAGAAGATGTTACGATTGCAGATTTAGCGGTAGGGACTGCATCAGGGCAAATAAAGACAGGCTCGCTAGCTAGAACAGATAGGGTAGCAAAATATAATCAGCTCTTAAGAATTGAAGAGCAAATATATCACCACAACAAATAACGCAATGTAAGGTATGATTAGGTTTAGGTATATAGTTTATGTTTTTACTTTTTTNANCTTGCTTTGGGTAATTTTTAATCCAAAAGGAATAATTGAGTACAAGGCACAAGAAAATCATAATAAAAAACTTAAAACCGAAATTCAAGAACTAAAAAAAGCAAAAAAAAACAAGANGATTAAAATAAATTATCTTAGAAATTATATAAAATCNATATTAGATGCACCCGAATTAACAAATGGCTCGACCCCTACAAAAGAGCAGCTAGAAGTTATTGAAAGAGAGTTGGTGCTTGAAGGTATTTTGCCGGAGAATCATAAGATATTAAGGTTCAAGTGAAACAAAAGCATAAATAATATTATTCACCAATAAAATATATTAGTAATTTTATAACATGAAATTTTTTTTATATCTAATCTTATTAAACACATTTGCTTTATCGCAAGGCAGCGAAAGCCCGAAGCTTGAAATTAATAGAATTAATAACATACAATATTTTTCTGCAATAGATTATGCTGAAACATCAAAAATCAAAACGGTTTTTGTCAAAACAAAAGAAAAGCTAATAATTCAGTATGGGTCAAAAAAAATTGTTTTATCGCCAAGCAGTTCGTTTGTTTTAGTTAACGATATTCTTTACAATATTTCAGTTCCAGTTATATATGATGGAAACGATTTTTGGGTTCCGCTTAATTCGTTTTCGAGAATAATAAAAACAATTGATCTACCAGAACTTAAAATAGACTCTTCAGAAAAGTACGCTTTGTTAAGCATAATTCCTAAAAATATACTTGGCTGTAGTTTCGAAAGAAAAGAAAATGGAGTTTTAATCAAAATAAAAACACAAGAAGATTTTGAGGAGAACAAAGTATCTGCAACTGTAACACGCGGAGGATGGTTGAATATAAACATTGCCGAAGGGTCAATTGATTCAATTGCTTTAATAAATAATACAAAGCTTATAAAGCCTATACTTAAAATCAGGCCTATTCAGCTTGAAAAATCAGCACAACTTTCTTTTTTATTTAATGATAAAATTGATGATTATGACATATCAGTTGATAACGCATCAATAAGAATTGGAATAAGGAGCAAATCAGAAATTAGCGCCCAAAAAATAAAAAAAATGAAAGATAGATGGAACTTAGATGTAATTGTTATAGATGCTGGGCACGGAGGAAAAGATCCAGGATGCCTTGATAATGGGCTAATGGAGAAAGACATAACATTAGATGTTTCTAAAATGCTAGGAAACAGAATAGAAAGAGAAATGGGAATTAAAGTCATTTATACAAGAACCGAAGACGAGTTTATACCTCTTTGGAAGAGGACAAAGATTGCAAACGATTCAGGAGGCAAGTTATTTATTAGCGTACACGTTAATGCGTCACCAAAATCATCCAGTGCCAGGGGATTTGAAACATTTATTATTAGACCCGGAAAGTTTGATGATGCTACAGAGGTTGCTCAAAGGGAAAACAAAGTCATTGAGCTTGAAGACTCTCCAAAAAAATATCCAAAGCTTAGCAAAGAAAATTTAATCATTGCTACAATGGCTCAAGCCAGCTTTACCAAGCAAAGCGAGTTTTTGGCAGGAGAGATACAAAGTGAGCTTTCAGAACGATTCACGGCACCTAACAGGGGGGTTAAGCAGGCAGGCTTTCATGTATTAGTGGGAGCCTCGATGCCTAACGTGTTGGTAGAACTAGGATTTATTACGAACAAAAAAGATCACAGGCTATTAAGCCAGAAAAAATATAGAAAAAAAATGGCTGACTCAATATATGAAGCAATTTTAAGCTATAAAAGCGAATATGAACAAAGCCTTTGATGTAAAAAAAAAAATAACTATTGGTGTTTTTGATAGTGGTTTAGGCGGTCTAACGGTTTTAAAACATTTGTTAAAAATGTTTCCAGGAACAAACTTCATTTATCTTGGAGACTTGGAAAACTTACCATACGGAAACAAAAGTACAAAAAAAGTTATAGAGTGTAGCTTNAGGTGTTCCAAGTTTTTAAAAAAACAAAATGTTGACGCAATTGTTATTGCCTGCAACACAGCGTCTTCATGTGCATATAAAATAATAAAGGAAAATTTTTTAATTCCGGTCTTTGATGTAATAAACCCATGCGTTAAAGAAATTTCTTCAATAAAAGATTTAAACGTAGCGGTTTTAGGAACAGAGAAAACTGCTAGTTCAAACATATACTCAGAATTAATAATGGAAAAAAATCCAAAAGCCAAGATATTAAATATAGCATGCCCGCTGTTTGTTCCTATAGTTGAGGAAGGGCTTGACGCCACAAGCTTGGCAGATCAGGCCATTAAGTATTACCTAAATAAAATAAAAACAGAAAATATAAACAAAGTAATATTAGGATGCACGCATTACCCTATTTTATTACCAAAGATGAAAAACTTTCTTGGANAGANCGTGGATATAATGGATTCTGGTTCTCANGTAGCNAAATCAATAAAGCGTAGTATGTTGATAAAGAAAAACAAGCAAACAAGCNATGTTAAATACTATGTNACGGANTTACCAGANAGATTTAAAAAATATGGTAGTATTTTTTTAGGNAGTAAAATCAACGAAGCAAGAATCGTGAAAATATAAAATGGAGAGAGANNTAANAAATTATTTAATTTCTTTAGAAACGAAAGGNGTTAGGCTNGGNCTACATNGAACNAAAGAACTTTTAAAAAGATGTGGTTCTCCACATANACAGTTACAAATAATTCAGATTATTGGCACTAANGGAAAAGGCTCAACAGGCGCAATTATTAGCGGCCTTCTCAAGACAAAATATAAAGTAGGGTTATATACTTCNCCTCATTTAGTTTCGTACAGAGAAAGGATAAGNGTTCAGGGAAANGNAATACCNACTAAAGAAGTCGATAGATTTATAAAAAAATACCGNGACGATATAAGCTCAGTGGGNGCCTCTTTTTTCGAGACAATGACNGTNATGGCTGTGTGGTNCTTTAAGCATCAAAAAGTNGATTTTGCAATANTGGAAACNGGGCTAGGTGGAAGNCACGATAGCGTAACCGCGTGTAGAGCACAAGTACANGCTTTTACTTCTATTTCAATTGATCATGCACACATATTAGGCCCAACATTATTAGACATAGCTAATGAAAAAATTGCAGCAATATCNTACGGNGCAAAAGTTTATAGCGTTCGACATAGTTTAGAAATTCAAGAGGCAATAAAAAAAAGATGTTTTAANCAAAAAGCAGAGCTNANNTTTATAAACCAATCANNTGAAAAATCCTTAAGCTTAANGGGAAAGCANCAAATNGAAAANGCTTCNCTCGCNAANACAATAGTGAANCATATCTTGCCAGATTTAANCCAGNNNGAGCTANAAGNAATATTNGCAANAATAAATTGGCCAGGCAGAAATCAAATGCTTTCAAAAANTCCGGATATAATATTTGATGTAGCNCATAACCATGCGGGATTTGAATCATTTTATAATTATATATCATTCTAAAAAAAACAAAANATACGATAAAAAAATCCTATTGNTATCTCTTCANAAAAATAANGAAATTGAAAAAATTGGCCCNGTCATAAACANGANGTTTGATTTGGTGTANTATACAAAAACCTGTCCAGANANATCTATGGATTTTGAAATGATAAAAAAACANATACCAAATGCTGANATCATAAATATTCCCGANCAAGCTATNCAAAAAGTTANTAAAACGNTGAACAANGCTGACTTAATGGCAATTTTAGGNACACATTACTGGGGAGAGTATATTAAAAANTTTTTTAATATTTGTTTTGATAATATATAGTTTAGTTTATAAATTTCAANCAATACACACTTCGTATTGAAAAATGCTTATCTTTTCAAAAGTTCAATTCAATAAATAATCACAAAAAATAAAGAGANAAATATGTCAGAAAAAAAGAGCAAAGGATTAAAAAAACAAAAGAGCCAACTTCAAGGACTAAAAGTNCCAGAGNTGCAAGCAAAAGCAAAGAAACTAGGAGCACANGATATATCTGGCATGAAAAAACAAGAGCTCATTAANTTAATTTATGAGCTACGAGCAAAAAACAAGAAAAAAATATATGCCACAGGAGTTCTTGAAATTTTNCCGGATGGNTACGGNTTCTTAAGNTCNCCTGACTACAGCTATCTTCCNGGTCCNGANGATATTTATGTATCTCANTCACAAATAAAACGATTCAGATTAAAAACAGGNAACTTGGTGTCTGGAGAAGTTCGTCCCCCAAAAGACAACGAAAGNTTTTTTGCTCTTCTTAGGGTTGAGTCTATTAATGATAAAAANCCNGACGANATTAGAGATTTAATTTATTTTGGNAACCTAACACCCTTNTTTCCAGANGAGCTAATAAAGCTNGAAACAGGNCCTGANAAATATTCTACAAGAATAATTGATATGNTTTCGCCNATAGGTAAAGGCCAGAGAGGCATGATTGTCGCTCAGCCTAAAACAGGCAAAACAATGTTGTTACAAAAAATAGCAAATGCAATTTCCTCAAACGACGAAGACATAAAGCTTATTATTTTGTTGATAGACGAGCGCCCAGAAGAAGTCACAGACATGGCAAGAAGTGTCGATGCAGAAGTTTTTGCATCAACTTTTGACGAACCAGCAGAGAGACATGTTCAGGTTTCGGAAATGGTGCTTGAGAAAGCAAAAAGATGCGTTGAAGCAGGAGAGGATGTAGTAATATTACTTGATTCTATTACTAGGCTTGCTAGAGCTTACAATACAGTTATGCCTCATAGTGGAAAAATTTTGTCAGGGGGAGTTGACTCTAACGCTCTCCACAAACCCAAAAGATTTTTTGGTGCGGCACGAAATGTAGAAGATGGAGGAAGTCTATCAATAATAGCAACAGCACTTATTGATACAGGAAGCAGGATGGATGAAGTTATCTTTGAAGAGTTTAAAGGCACAGGCAACATGGAGCTTGTTTTAGATAGAGAGTTAAGTGACAGGAGAGTATATCCTGCAATTAATATTAGTAGGTCCGGAACCAGAAGAGAAGACAAGCTAATAGGCAAGACAGACCTTCCACGAATTTGGCTAATAAGAAATATGCTTTCAGACATGAAAAATGTAGAAGCTATGAAGTTTTTCAAGGACAAGTTGTCAAGAAGTAAAAGTAACAGAGATTTTCTAGATACGCTTTCTTCTCAGTAAAAATGAAAACAGCTCAAAGAATAGATAGGATTCAACCCTCTATTACGCTTGAAATGACATCAAAAGCGGCAGAACTTAGAAAGTCTGGAGTTGATGTAATTAATTTAAGTGTAGGAGAGCCAGATTTCGATACTCCCCAAAATATTAAGGAAGCTGCTTATTTAGCGATTAAAGAAGGTAAAACAAAATATACTGCAGGATCAGGGATCCCTGAACTAAAAGATGCTATAATTAAAAAATTAGATAGAGACAACAACCTTAGATTTAACAAAGAAGAAATCATCGTTTCGTGCGGAGGCAAGCATACTCTTTACAATGCTTGTCAAGTATTATTCGAAAAAAGCGATGAGGTAATAATTTTCAGCCCTTATTGGGTGTCGTTTCCTGATTTTGTTGCNGTCACTGGCGCAAGACCTAAGATAGTGCCTACAGTTCCTGAAAAAAGATATGAGCCAAATTTTAACATGCTTAAAAAGGCAATAAGTGACAAAACTAAAGGTATTATAATTAACTCACCTTCAAATCCGACCGGAGGTGTATGGTCAGATGAGGCAATTAAAGAGACTTTAGAAATAGCAAAAAAATATAATTTATGGGTGTTTTCAGACGAATGCTACGAAAGACTAACATACGATCAAGACTTTAGGAGTATCGCCACTTATGATAAAGAAAATGAAAAAATATTAACATTTCAAAGTTGTTCAAAAACATATTCAATGACAGGATGGAGGATTGGTTATACCGCTGGAAATTCAAAAATCATAAAAGCGATGTCAAAACTACAAAGCCAAAGCACATCGTGCCCCACTTCAATATCGCAGTACGCAGCAGTAGAAGCGCTATCTGGAAATCAAAGCGAAATTGAAAAAATGAAGAAAAAATTTAAGAAAAGAAGAGACTACATGGTTAAAGAGCTCAACAGGATTGATGGAGTTAGTTGTGAAAACCCAGGAGGAGCATTTTATGTATTTCCATGCCTCAAAGGATTGATTAAAAGCAATAAAATCTCTAGCGCATGGGATTTTTGTTTTGACTTACTTGAAAAACAATCAATAGCTTCAGTTCCAGGACAAAGTTTTGGAGCAGAAAATAATATAAGATTTTCTTATGCTATCTCTTCTGAACGTCTTAAATTAGCCATCCAAAGAATAAAAAAACTATTAAACTAAAGGTATAAAAATGAAAAAAGATATACATCCGCAGAACTATCGATATGTTGTTTTTCAGGATCCATCTTGCGACTATCAGTTTATGACCAGATCTACGGTTGAAACTAAAGATACCATTAAGTGGGAAGACGGCAAGGAATATCCTTTGTACAAACTAGACATATCTAATAAGTCACATCCTTTTTTTACAGGCCAGCAAAACTTGGTAGACACTGCTGGAAGAATAGAAAAGTTCAATAAAAAATATTCAAGACCCAATAAAGAAAAATAAAAAAAGAATATTTAAGGCAGATACAATTTGATGATTGAAAAAGCTAAAAATATCATTAATCAGTACGCTCAATTGTCAGCACAAATTGAGAGCCCTGAAAACATTCAAAATCATACCAAATTAGGCCTGCTTGCAAAAGAGCAGTCAGAACTAGAAAATTTATATCAGCATTGCAAAAAATATGTGTCTAAAAAAAAGTTATTCAAAGATAACGCGTCACTACTAAACGACACAGATGAGGATATTGCTGCAATAGCAAAAGAAGAAAACGAATTACTATGCGAAGAAATTGAAAAAATTGAATCACAGCTTAAAGTTCTGTTTATACCTAAAGACCCTAATGACAAAAAAAATATAATATTAGAAATTAGGGCAGGAACAGGAGGAAGCGAGGCATGTATGTTTGCTAACGATTTATATAGAATGTACTTAAGATTTGCTGAAGAAAAAAAATGGAAGACAGACCTTCTCAATTTAAGTGAAAATGAAGGAGGGGGTTTAAAAGAAGCAGTTTTATCTTTTAAAGGCGATAGAGTCTATGCAGAAATGAAGTTTGAAAGCGGTGTTCATAGAGTGCAGAGAGTGCCCGATACAGAATCAAACGGGAGATTGCACACAAGCGCTGCAACTGTAGCAGTGCTGCCAGAAGCAGAAGAAGTTGATATTAAGATAAGCGACTCAGATATTAAAATTGACACCTACAGAGCATCTGGGGCAGGTGGTCAGCATGTCAACAAAACAGAATCTGCAATACGAATAACTCATGCTCCTTCAGGGATTGTTGTTACATGCCAAGATGAGAGTTCGCAACATAAAAACAAAGATAAGGCTATGAAAGTATTAAGAACTAGGCTTTATGAGTTCGAACAGCAAAAAAAACAAAAAGAAATTTCATTGCAACGAAAGTCTATGGTTTCTACAGGAGATAGAAGCGCAAAGATAAGAACATATAATTTTCCTCAAAATCGAATAACCGACCATCGAATCAATGCAACACTTTATAAGTTAGACAGTTTTGTTGACGGAGATTTAAAAGAGCTAATTCAGCTTTTACAGCTCGAAGAACAAAAAATCTCTTTAGAGAATGACTGATTCAAAGCTTATAAGAAAACCCAAAACACTACGACAAGCAGTTAATCTGGGAGCATCTTTGCTAAAGAAAAAAAATATATCCAATGCACGCAACGAAGTTATTTGGTTTCTAGAACATTACTTAAAAATTAATAAAAAACAATTTTTAGATATTTTGAAAGAGCCCGTAACCAATGATAGTTATGAAGGATTAAATTATTTTTTAAAAATGAGGGCCAAACAAATTCCATTTCAATATATCTTAAAAAAAACATCTTTCTATGGAAGAGACTTTAGTGTAGAAAATTGTGCACTCATTCCACGTCCGGAGTCTGAGATCATAATTGAAATACTAAAAAAAAGCAAAAACAAGGGAAGAAAACTTCTAGACATCGGAACTGGAACAGGCTGTCTAGGTATAACATCACATTTAGAAAAATTGGCGGACGTTATTCATTTAATAGATATCAACCCCAATATTCTAAAGCTAGCGCAAAAAAATTGTAGACTTCATAATATAAAAAAAGCCCGTTTTATTATGACTGATATTTTATTGAGTATTCCTACAACAAAGTATGATATAATACTATCAAATCCCCCATATATTTCTAAATCAGAATTTAAGCTTTTAGATGAAAGCGTTAGAACATATGAACCAACAAAAGCATTGACGGATTTTGATGATGGGTATAAGTTTTATAAAAGATATGGTGCTATTTTCAAAAGCATTATGAACAAAAAAGCAATTGCGATATTAGAGCTATCTCATTTGTTTGACTTGAAAAAAATAAGGAATATTTTCAAAGATTTTTCAAATATTAAATTTCACAAAGATTTGAATGGAGACACAAGGGTTGTTTCGCTTATCAACGATTAAATTACTTTTAATGGGAATTCGTCCTTTAAATATTGCAATAATTATTTGCAGTATTATTTGTACGGCAATAAAACTTGAAACAAAAGATCCCTATCAAATTGTATTAGCCATTCTAATAGTTGCCTTAATTGCGACCATTGGAAATTTAATAAATGACATTTATGATATTGAGATAGATAAAATAAATAAGCCCAATCGCGCCTTAGCTAAAAACCCCAATCTAAAGGTTGTTTTTATATATTTGATAATTTTTTGTACGGTAACAATAGCTGCTCTTTTTTTTACAATTAATATAGAATCTCAAATAATAGTAATTATTACCCTACCACTCATGTTCTTGTACTCATTTTTTCTTAAGGGGGTTCCTTTGCTGGGAAATATATTCGTAGCTTTTTATTTAGCGTTCGTATTCTGTTTTACAGAAATTTTAATCACCGGTAAGCTAGACTTAATGATTTTACCAAGTTGCTTTGCATTTGGGATTTCATTAATTAGAGAAATTGTGAAAGATGCGGAGGATATTAAGGGAGATTCTTATGCAAATCTTAAAACTGTACCAGTTTTAATAGGACTCAATTTATCAGTTTATTTTATCTCCGTCACAATAATAGGTTTTATTGTTTTTTGCTCAACCACTTTTTTTACTAATAGCTTATTTTATTATGAAATGAGCATGATTTTTCTTGTATTTATGCCACTTTTTTATCTAATATTTTTCTTAATAAAAAAACCATCAAGAGAAGCGCTTAAACAGGCTTCATTACTGCTTAAAAAAATAACAATAGTAGGGCTTTTAATAATATATATGGTATAGTATGTCAGACTTTATTCATTTACATAATCACACAGACTATTCGCTGCTTGATGCCGCTCAATCAGTTGATATGATGTTGAATAGAATCAATGATATTAAAATGGATTCTATTGCAGTTACAGAGCACGGAAACTTATTTTCTTTAATACCTTTTTATAAAGCTGCGCGAAAAGCTGGCGTGAAGCCCATTCTAGGTTGCGAAGTTTATGTTTCTGCTGGCAAGTATAATGAAAAAACATATAATCATGGTAATAATAAGTGGGGATATTATCATCTAGTTTTATTAGCGCAAAACAATATTGGTTATATGAATTTAATGAAATTAACAACGATAGGATATTTGGAAGGTTTTTATTACAAGCCAAGAATTGATAAGGATTTGCTAAAAAAGTATAACGAAGGCTTAATCGCAACTTCAGCATGTTTAGCTGGAGAAGTCACTAGTTTCGCAGCCAAGGGAGACTATGAATCTGCTAAAAAAGCAGCATTAGAACACAAGGAAATATTTGGTAATAGATTTTATTTAGAGCTACAAAATCATGGTATTCCAGAAGAAGAAATTGCTAGAGCAACAATTATTAAGCTATCAAAAGAACTTGATATTCCCTTAGTTGCAACGAACGATAATCATTATTCGCGAAAGGAGCACTCCAATGCTCACGATATTTTATTTTGTTGTGGTATGGGAAAATTTAAAACAGATAAAGACAGGCATAGGTATGAGCATGAACAATTTTATATAAAAAGTACTGACGAGATGTATCGATTGTTCAAAGATAATCCATCAGCAATTGAAAATACTATTCGAATTGCAGAGCAATGCAATGTAGAAATCCCAATTGGCGACATACACCTGCCTTCTTTTCCAATACCCAAAGATGCCAAAAGCTCAGACGCATATTTAAGAGAGCTATGTATTCGTGGTTTAAAGTCTAAATATAAACACCAGTCAGAAGAGTTAATAAAGAGATTAGATTACGAATTGGGAGTTATCCAAAAAATGGGATTTGCTGGATATTTTTTAATTACACAAGACTTTGTTCAATATGCAAAAAATCAACAAATCCCTGTAGGCCCAGGCAGGGGATCGGCAGTTGGTTCTTTAGCATCTTATTGCCTTGGAATAACCAATATTGATCCTATGAAATATAATTTGATTTTTGAAAGATTCTTAAACCCTCACAGAGTAACCATGCCAGATATTGATATAGATTTTTGTATAGAGGGAAGAGATCAAGTTATCCAATATATTAAAAAAAGATATGGAGAAAAAAGCGTTGCACAAATAATAACCTTTGGAACAATGGGCGCTAAATCCTCAATTAGAGATGTTGGAAGGGTTTTAGGCATGGAATATGGGGAAGTAGACAGAGTGGCAAAAATGATTCCAAATGAACCTAAAATGACACTAGAAAAAGCAATGAAAATGAATCCTGAATTTAAACAAATTGCTTCAAAGTCAGAGTCGCATAAAGAGTTGCTAGAAAACTCTATCATATTAGAGGGTATGCATAGACATGCATCAACGCATGCTGCAGGGGTGGTTGTCACCCCTGGAGAACTTACCGACTATGTGCCTCTTTATAAAAGCCCAAGCTCCGACGATATTGCCACACAGTATGATATGGTATCGCTAGAAGACCTTGGACTCTTAAAAATGGATTTTTTAGGTCTAAGAAACTTAACTGTGATGAACAACGCAATTAAAGCAATAAAGAGCAACCATAATGTTGATATAAATATTGATACTATATCTTTAGATGATTTGAAAGTATATGAATTATTTTCAAAAGGAGACACAACGGGAATTTTTCAGTTTGAATCTAATGGAATGCGCGAATATTTAAAACAATTAAAGCCAACATGCCTCGAAGATTTGATTGCTATGAACTCTTTGTATAGGCCTGGGCCCATGAAAAATATTCCTGAATTTCTTGCGAGAAAACAAGGTGTTTCCCCTATTAAATATATTCATCCTTTGCTTGAGCCTATTCTTAAAGAAACTTGCGGAATAATAGTATATCAAGAACAAGTTATGCAGGTTGGTCTTGAGATAGGAGGTCTTAGTTTGGCTGAATCAGACGAAATGAGGCGGGCGATGGGAAAAAAGAAAAAAAAGCTTATGGCAACATTTAAAGTTAAGTTTGTTGAGGGCGCTGTTAAAAAAAATGTCAATAAAAAGACAGCAGTTGAAATTTTTGATTTATTGGAAAAGTTTGCCGAGTATGGGTTTAACAAAAGTCATTCTACTGCTTATTCCGTAATAGCGTATCAAACAGCTTGGCTAAAAACTCACTACCCCGCAGAATTTATAGCAGCCAACATGAGTTCTGTTTTAAACAGAGAAGATCAGATATCAATGTTTATTAATGATGCAAAAAATCTAGGCATTGAAGTAATTCCTCCATCTGTTAATTTGTCGAGACCTTATTTTTATAGCAATAAAAAAGGTCAGATAGTTTATGGGCTGTCTGCAATAAAGAATGTAGGCATGAAATCGGCAGAAATTCTTTATCAGTATCGTGTTGATAACGGAGACTATAAAACACTTTTTGATCTTTGCGAGATTAACTCTAAAGCTATAAACAAAAAAGTCCTGGAAGGAATTATTTTCTCAGGCGCATGTGATTGCTTAGAGGGAAATAGGGCACAGAAAATTAAATCAATAGAAACTGCTCTTAAATATAATCAAAAAATGTCAAGAGAAAGTAATTCAGCACAAGTGAGTCTTTTTTCGGGCGAAAACAACATAGGGCCTTCACAGCCAAGTCTGTTTAGTTCAGAAGAGTTTCAAAAAAATGAGCTTTTGCAGTTTGAAAAAAGCGCTTTTGGATTTTATATGATTCAAAATCCTCTCGATAGCCATGCCAAAGACCTAAGTGAGCTAAGCAATATAGGGGTAAACAAGAGTCCAAAGACAAATAAAAAGCTCAGGTTGGGCGGAATTATAACCGATATAAAAATTTTATACGATAAGAGAAATAACCAATGGTCAATTATAACGTTAGATTGTTTAGAGGGTAATGCAGAGCTATTTGTGTTTAATAAAGCTTACGAAAAGTACAGTAATCTTATCAAAGATGATGCAAAAATATATGTTGAGGGAAAAATATCAGATCGTGCAGATCTTTCAGATACGACGCACAAAATTATAGTAGATAAAATTTATAAGTTGTCAGGAATTCGAGACAATTTAGCAAGAACCATTAACATAAAAGTTCCATTTACATGTCAAGATCCAAGTATTCTTAAAAAAATTAAAAAAGTCTCGGAAGAAAATAAAGGAAAGTTACCGTTAATATTGCATCTTGAAAACTCTCATCAAAAGCTTGAAAAGCTTAGGTTTGCTGATATAAGAATGAGCCCAGGAGATGATTGCTTGAATCAGCTTAGAGGGATATCTCCTGATATTAATGTCAAAATAGGAATATGATTGCACTTGTTCAAAAAGTAAGCAATGCATCTGTAGCGTCAAGGTCAAAAAAAGTAGCACAAATAAAAAAAGGGCTTGTTGTTTTTCTAGGAATTTTTGACGACGACATTGAAGATGATATTTTTAAAGTATCAAAAAAAATTTTAAATTTACGTGTATTTAATAATTCAGAAGAGAATGGACAATACAGTGTTCAGAAGATAGAGGGCGAAATTCTTTTAGTAAGCCAATTTACGCTTTGTGCGCAGACAAAAAAAGGAAACAGGCCAAGTTTTAAAAAAGCGATGAACTCTAAAAAAGCTTTAAAGTATTTCAATTTAGTGGTAGAAGAGCTAAGTAAAAAAGTGATTACAAAAACAGGAATGTTTGGAGAAAAAATGGAAGTCTCATTGGTTAATAATGGACCCATGACGATTATTCTTAATACAAAAAATGAAAAACACTAGACCAATAAGAGTTGTGATGGCAAAGCCTGGACTTGACGGCCATGATAGAGGAATCAAAATACTTGCCAGGTCGTTTCAGGAATCGGGTATGGAAGTTATTTACCTCGGATTAAGACAAACTCCTGAAATGATAGTTAGAGCAGCTTTGCAGGAAGATGCTGACGTTATAGCAATTTCAGTATTAAGTGGTGCGCATATGACATATTTTACTGAAATAAAAAAATTAATGAACGATTCAAAATTAAACGACGTTTTGTTAACAGGTGGAGGAATCATTCCGGAAAACGACATAGAAGAGCTTAGAAGACAGGGGGTCGGAGAGTTATTTGGTCCTGGCGCGAACATTCAAAAATCAATAGAATATATAAAAAAATGGTGTAAGGAAAATAGATATGGATTTTAAATTCGACCTACCTAAACTTGAAGAAGTCTTTTCAGAAAATTTCTCATCTACTATTTACTTACTCTTAGCTAGTGAATATCTAAAAAACAACGATATAGGAAGGGCGGAAACTGTCCTAAAAATAGGTACCGAGCACCATCCGGATAATATGGTAGGTAAATATTTGCAAGCCAAAATTTATTTATTAAACAATGAAATCAACAAATCACAATCTACATTGCTTTCAATTTTGGAAGCTTTTCCAATTCATTTAAAGGCACGAAAATTACTAATTGAAATTTATAGAAAGAGAAACGATTACAAAAACATTGATAAAAATGTCGCGATTCTTCAAAAACATTTTCCTAACTCATTAGAGTTAAATGAAATAAAAGTTAGGCCGGAGGCGAAGAGCTCAGAAAAAAATATAGAGAACAAAAAAAATGTAATATATGAAGAGGTTAGCGAAAAGCCTAAAGTATCTATTAGCGAGAATATGGCGACCTTTACTTTTGTTGATATTTTGGTGTCACAGAAACATTATTCGGAAGCAATGCTTGCACTGAACATTCTAGAAAAAAAAGGACGAAGCTTAACTCGCATTAACAAAAAAAGAAAAGAAATAAAAAAGAAGATAGGCTAGCTGATGTACGAAAAAAGAACAAATCAAGTAATGCATAAGATTATCGATAATAATTTAAGTAGCTTTTATATTACCAATATTACAAACGTAAGATATCTGAGTGGCTTTACCGGCTCTGCGGGCTCAATGCTTATCACAAAAGAAAAAGCATATTTTTTTACAGATGGAAGATATACGGAGCAGGTTAAAAGTCAGGTAAAGAATTGTAAAATTTTTATAACAGGATCATCACACTTGGAGGAAATTTATAAACAAAAGTTAATAGCAGTTGACTCATCTGTTGGTTTTGAGTCGCAGCATGTCACGCATTTCGTTCACAAAAATATGTGTGAGAAATTTCCAAAGGTTGATTGGGTTGGCACTGAAAACATTGTTGAGACTATCGCTGCCGTCAAGGATTCAGATGAGATAAGCTATTTGAAAGCTGCAATAGAAATAACAGATAAAGTTTTTGACGAGATTCTTCCTTTGCTAGAACCAGGAGTTACCGAAAATAAAATAGCGGCTACAATGTCTTATAAATTTAAAGAACATGGAGCAGATGGAGACAGTTATGACCCCATAGTTGCAAGCGGCTGGAGGAGCGCTCTGCCACATGCAACTCCAACCAATAAAAAAATTGAAAAGGGAGATTTTGTGGTTATGGACTTTGGCGCTTTGTATAATGGCTATCATGCAGATATGACACGTACTGTAGTTGTTGGTAAGGCAACAACTGAGCAGAGTGATATTTATAGTATAGTTAGCGAATCGCAGATTGCTGGAATTAAAAAAGCGAAAGCAGGAATAACGGGAGCAGAAGTAGACAAGGCATGTCGAAGCGTCATTGAGAAAGCTGGGTATGGAAAATATTTTACCCATTCCACGGGTCACGGACTTGGGCTTGAGGTTCATACAATGCCTAGGCTAAGCTCCGCTAACAATGAGAAGTTATTAGAAAACCATGTAGTCACAATAGAGCCAGGCATTTATATTCCCAAGTTGGGCGGTGTTAGAATTGAAGATGACTGCCTGTTGACAAAAGAATCTTGCATTCCATTGAATAGGTCAACAAAGAGCTTATTAGAACTTTAAAAAGAATGTACAATACAAATATTAAAGCGCTGTTGTTTGATATGGATGGCGTTACAATAGATTCAGAAAAACTGTATTCAAAAACAGAGCCATATATTTTGAAAAAATATGGAATTAATTTTGATCAAGAAGATTGGTCGCTTATCAAAGGATGTACCGAAAAACAATTTTATGATCATGTTTTTAAAAAATTTAGTCCAAAAATTGATAGAAATACGTTAATTAACGAAAGTAAAGACTTTTTAAAAAAAATATTTTCTCAAGAACTTGTGTATATGAACGGTTTCAAACAAATACATGATAAATATAGAGAAAAATATAAATTCATTTTGGTTACCTCGACTGGTCCTGAGCTAATGAACCATATTGATAAAGTTTTGTCAATAAGAAAAATGTTTGATTTTACATTTGATTCAAGCGACACAGATAAGCATAAACCAGACCCTGAACCATACCTTAATGCGATAAATAAATTGGGACTTGCTTCTTCAGAGTGTGTAGTTATTGAAGATTCCATTCAAGGTGTTAGTTCGGGAAAGGCTGCTGGATGCTTTGTTGTTGCTTTGTTAGGCACTCTGGATGAAAAATTGCTTAAAGAAGCAGATATGCATATTTCAAGCTTGCACGAGTTAAGTAAAATATTATAAATTTGTATAATACAAATGTTTGAAGAAATACTACAAACCAATACAAACTTTATAATAATTTTAAGAAAACTATCTTCTGAAAGAGGAATCACTGTACAGCAAGCATTAATTCTTATGCACGTAACATCTGGAGGAATATCTATGAGTAATCTTGCCATGGAGCTCGGTCTAGATCCTAGTACAATTACAAGAAACATTGAAAAATTAGAATGTAAGCAATTAATTTTTAGACAAAGATGCACTATAGATTCTAGAAGAGTAAATATATACAAATCCAAGAATGGTCAACGTATAGGAAATTCTATAGAGCAAGATGCAAATAAAATTCTTGTTAGATTATCAAATCGACCAAATACACTAAAAAACTTATTACAAAAGTTCAATTGGAATTTAACCAAAAGAAACGCTAAAAATGACTAAAGAACTACTATTATGGTATGATAATAATAACTTTTTAATGCCTTGGAGAATTAATAAAAATCCTTATAGAATTTGGATTTCAGAGATAATGCTACAACAAACGCAAGTTAAAACAGTAATTCCTTATTATGAAAAATGGATGGTAAAGTACCCAACAGTAGAAATTCTTGCAGATTCTAATTTAGATGATATATTAAAGTCTTGGGAAGGCCTTGGCTATTACAAAAGAGCACACAACATAAAGAAAAGCTCTGAAATAATTCAGTATAATTTAGGGGGAAGTTTTCCCAAACACGGTGAATTAAAAAAGCTTCCAGGAATAGGGGACTATACTTATTCTGCAATAATGTCTATTGCTTTTGATGAAAAAGTTCCAGCGATAGATGGAAATGTAAAACGTGTATCTTCAAGAATTTTCGAAAAGAAATTTTCAACCCTTTCTGAGATTAAGTCCTTATCAAATGAATTAAAAAAATATATGCCAAACAATAGGCCAGGATGCTTCAATCAGGCAATAATGGACTTGGGAAGAGAAATCTGTAAACCTCAAAACCCAGAATGCTGCAAATGCCCAATTCATAATAATTGTAAAGCATTAACAAACGAATCAGTAGATCAATATCCTGTAAAAGAAGAAAGGAAAAAAACACCGATATTGGATGTAGTCGTTGGTTTTATCTTCAATGATGATATGGATTTTTTAATAACTAAAAGACCACAAAATAAAATGCTTGGTGGATTGTGGGAATTGCCTGGGGGCAAAAAAGAACAGAAAGAGACATTTAAAACATGTTTAAAAAGAGAAATTAAAGAAGAGTTAAATATTAATATTGAAGTACAAAAAAAAATTGGAACTGTTAAACATTCATACAGCCATTTTAAAATTAGATTACATGGTTTTATGTGTAAAATTAAAAGCGGTAAATTAAAAATACAAGCAGCTGATGATTATAGTTGGATAAAACTGAATGATATAGAAAATTTTTCGTTTCCAAAAGCTACTCACAAGATATTCGAAAAAATAAATGACAAAATTATATGAATAAAATAATAAGTATTTTAGTATACGCTTTGATGGCGGCCCCATTAACAATTGTGGGCTTGCTTTTTGTAGGATCAGTAATGCTTTTTCCTTCAAAAATGAATACATTAGGACGATTAACTAGTATATCTGTACTTAGATTATTATTCATTAATGTTAAAATTATTGGAACAATCCCAAAAAATAAATCGATGATTTTAATGTTCAATCATACATCTTTTATAGATCCATTTTTATTTGCCTACGCATCACCTGGCAAGACAACAGGAATCACTGCAGCCGAAAACTATAAGCTGCCAGTATTTGGTTGGATGTTAAAGAAATGGAATGCAATCCCAATAGACCGATCAAATATTGAAAAAGCAAAGCAGAGTATCAAAAAGGGAGAAGAAGCTCTGTCAAACGGATATAATGTTATTATTTTACCGGAAGGCACACGCACAACAAATGGCAAAATAGGGAAATTCAAGAAAGGGGGATTTCATATGGCAATGAATATTAAGGCACCAATATTACCTGTTGGAACAGTAGGAGCATACGAGTTTAAACCTAAAAATCGTTGGTATATAAAGCCTAGAACAGTTTATCTTAAAATCGGAAAATTAGTTGAGCCTCAAAAATTTAAAGATATTGGTATTAACGGTGTAGTTAACAATGTTAGGAATCAATTTTCACAACTAACAGGATACGAATTAGAAGATTAAATATTAAAATATGGATATCATACAAGAAACACATAAATGGACAGCAAATATTCTTCTTATAATATTCATATACTCTTCAATGATGTGGTACTGGATTGCAAACGATTCAAATAAAATTGACAATATTTCATTTAGAGCTTTTATTTTTTTAGAAAAGTTAGTCTCTGGAGTAATGTTTCTTTTAGGCATTGGTGTCCTTGTATCTAATCCAGAATGGCTTACCAAAGATGGAGTTTTAATAAAGATGATGCTAGGAATTATCACAATTGGACTTATTCATTTGTGTGCTGCTAAAACAAAACAATATTTAGATTCTAAAAATAAGAATACAGAACAAATCAAAACCCTCAATATTTTAAGAGCGATAGCAATAATCCTGCTTATGACTGTTTATACTACTGGGACAATGATTAGAGCTTTTAATGATCGTTCGTTAATTGAGGAAGTAAAAAAAATTCATAATAATGAAAATTAACATTATAAAAGCAGAAGGTACAAAAAACCATTTTTTAATTATTAAGAAAGAAATAAAACCAAATAGTTTAGAAAAATTTTTAAAAAAAGTAATTGAAAAAACAAATTATGACCGAATCGACGGATTCTTATGGATATCTAAATCGAGAAAGGCAGATTTTAAGATGGACTATTATAATAACGATGGTTCTTGGGAAACAATGTGTGCCAATGGAGCAAGGTGTGCAGCCTTGTTCATGTATCAGCAAAAACTAGTAAAAAAAAATAAAATGACAATCGAGACTGGAGACGGCTATCATTATGCAGAAATTTTAAAACATAATTTTGTTAAAATTTCCATGAATTCACCTAAGTATACAACAGGTTGTATTAAAATTAATGGAATTGAAGGGCGCCATATTGACTCAGGAGCCTCACACTTCGTTATTCAATATAAAAATATTTCCAAAAAGAAAGCAAAATCATTAGGTAAGTTAATCAGAAATAACAAAGTCTTCAGTCCAAGAGGAACAAATGTAAATTTTTACGAGGATATAAACGAAAATAATATAAAAGTTCGAACATACGAAAAAGGCATTGAAGATATTGTTTTTTCTTGTGGGACGGGATCATTAGCATGCGTTTATCATTTGTCAAAAGCTAATAAGATAATATCGCCGACAGTTGTTGATGTGGATGGTGGTAAATTAGAAATCAATTTTTCTCAAGATTGGAAAAAAATAACGTTAAGCGGAGAAGCAAAAATTGAAGACGCAAAAGAAATTGAAATTTATTAATATTTTAGCTTTAAAATGATATTAACTAGTAATTTTATAAAAGAATCGCGCGATTTTTCTGCAACCCTTACAACCTCATCGTGAGTTAATTCCTCTTTGCTAATACCTGAAGCAAAATTAGTTAGACAGCAAATGCCAATCATTTTCATATCTAAATCATAAATTCTTTCAATTTCAGGTAGCCCCGACATTCCAACGGCGTTACCACCCAAGGATAGGATATCGGTAACTTCTGAATTGGTTTCATAGCTCGGACCAGTAGTCCAAGCATAGACACCTTCGCGTAGACAAACATTACAATCTTGTGCAATAACCTTTACTTGGTTAAGCAATTTTTCATCGTATCTTTCATCCTGTATAACATTAGGATTTTCATTTGACGTCAAAAAAGAATAATCCAGATGTCCTTTGATTAACATCAGATCGCCAACTGACCATTCCGATACTGTACAGCCTGAAGCATTTGTCATTATAACCATTTCACAACCAAGCGACTTAAAAATATCAATAATAATTGCAACTTCATTGTAAGCATAGCCTTCATAGAAATGAAATCGCCCATTAGCGCATATAATCTCTTTATCTTTAAGAGAGCCTAGAACAAATTCACCTTTGTGTCCTTTTATTGAGGTTTTTCTAAACCCTGGAATATCTTCGTACTTAACAACAAATTTGTTATCGAGCTGATTACAGAAAAGATGTAGCCCTGAACCAAGAACAACACCAATTTGTGGGGGTTTGTTAAAAAATTTGTTTAAATATTGAATTGATTTTTTCATCAATTATTTACCGCAAGCTGTCCACATGCAGCGCTAATATCCTCCCCTTTGCTCCAACGTACAAGAATAGTGAAATTCTTTCTTTTTTTATTTAATATGCGAATAAAGTTTTCAATTTTACTTTCGGAAGGTCTTTTATATTTACCATTCGTTTCATTGTAAGGTATAATATTTATCTTACAGTTTATATTCTTTATTAATTTTGTCAGTCTAATAGCATCTTCAGAAGAATCATTAATATCTTTTAAAAGAACATATTCAAACATAATTCGATGACTACTCTTCTTTGCAAACGCAGTGGCGGATTCCATAACTTTATTTATGGGCCAATTTCTATTAATAGGCATAATTTTTTTACGTGTTTCATCATCAGTTGCGTTTAAGGAAATCGCTAATTTATATTTATGCTTATCTTTAATNAATTGATTAATTTTAGGAACTATGCCTGAAGTAGATATTGTTATTCTTTTAGGAGATAGCCCAAACCCCAAATCATTACTTAGAATCTCGGCAGCTTTTATTACTTGCTTATAATTAAGAAAAGGCTCACCCATACCCATAAAAACAACATTGCTTATTGGATTAGAAACAAGATTTCGAATCGCTATTGCTTGATCAATTATTTCTCCGGACATTAAGTTTCGTATTAAGCCCATTGATGCCGTTGCGCAAAAATCGCAATCAACGTTACAACCTATTTGAGAAGAAATACAGATTGTATGCCGATNTTTTTCAATCATACTAACAGACTCAATAAAGTGATTGTCAATTGTTTTGAATAATATTTTTTTTGTTTTTTCAATTTCTGAGGATTCAATTTTTTCAAGTTGTAATGTTTGAAAAACTCCGATATCATCCATTTTAGCACGTAATTCATTTGAAAGGTTACTCATATTATTTACGCTGTTAATGCCATGTTTATACAGCCATTCATATATTTGCTTCCCTCTAAAAGAGGGTAAGCCCTCTTTCTGGCACCAATGTAGCAAATCTTTTAGTGTCATCCCTTTAAATACTATTTTTTTTCTATAATCTTTAACTATCATATTTTCGATCTTAATAATTGTATATCATATGTAATTTAAGATTAAAAACATTTGATAAAACAACATTCAAAGTTAGATTTAAACTTAATAGAAGGAATCAAGAATGCAAATCTTAGATAAATTAAAAGACAGCCAATCCAAACTTAATCAAGAACTATCAAAAATAATTATCGGACAAAACGAAGTAATAGAGCATTTATTTATAGCACTTTTATGTAGAGGCCATGTTCTTTTGGAGGGTGTTCCCGGGCTAGCAAAAACTTTATTAATACAATGCTTGTCAAATGGACTCGATTTAAAATTTAATCGCATACAGTTTACTCCGGATTTAATGCCATCAGATATTACAGGAACCGAAATCATTCAGCAAAATAATCAAACTGGAGATAGAGCATTCACNTTTCACAAAGGGCCTTTGTTTTCAAATATTGTTTTAGCAGACGAAATTAACCGAACGCCACCCAAAACACAATCTGCGTTGCTTCAGGCAATGCAAGAAAAAAAAATTACAGCAGCTGGAAAAACTTATGATTTAAATGAACCCTTTTTTGTGTTGGCGACACAAAATCCTATTGAGCAAGAAGGCACCTATCCACTTCCAGAAGCTCAGCTAGATCGGTTTATGTTTAACTTATTGATTGACTATCCAACCAGAGCAGAGGAGATACAAATTGTTAAAAATCATAGCAATCAACATTCAGGTTCTGTTAGCCCAGCCATAAGTAAAGAAGATTTGATTGATTATCAACATTTACTTAATGATGTACCAGTTTCAGATAATGTAATCGAATATACTGTGGATTTAATAAAGAAAACGCGACCAAACAACGGTAATAAAGAAATTGATAAGCTGCTGGATTGGGGAGCAGGACCAAGAGCAAGCAATCATTTAATTTTTGCNGCAAAAGCAAAAGCGCTATTATCTGGAAAAGCATCGCCAGACATTGAAGATGTAAATAGCATGATAAAGCCAGTTTTAAGGCATCGTATCGTGCCTAGCTTTAATGCGGAAGCAGAAGGTCTAACAAAAGATAATATTATAGATAAATTAATATAATGAAATACTTATCCAACGAATCAATTTCTAGGTTAGATAATCTTCATATTAAAGCAAAAAAAGTAGTAGAAGGCTTTATGGTAGGGCTTCATAAAAGTCCCTTTCACGGTTTTTCAGTTGAATTTTCAGACCATCGAGCCTATGGAACTGGTGACGAGTTAAAGCATATAGACTGGAAACTATGGGCCAAAACAGATCGTTTTTTTATAAAAAGATATGAAGAAGAAACAAATCTCAAAGCTTTCATCTTAGTAGATCAAAGTCGTTCTATGGAGTATACCTCTCAAACAACAACTAAAATGGAATATTCCAAAATTCTTGCTGCGTCTCTGAGCTATCTGCTCATAAAAAATCAAGATGCTGTAGGCATGTACGCTTTTAACAATCAAATAAGAAAATCAATAGCTGCAAAGTCAACGAATACACATTTGAGCATACTATTAGGCGAAATGGAAAAAATGCAACCCAAAAGTACGACTAACATTGCAGATGTTTTGCATCAGTGCGCAGAAAAAACTAATAAAAAGGGGCTCATAATTCTTATTTCTGACCTAATGGATGACCAACAAAAAATTATGATGGGATTGAAACACTTTCTTCATAAAGGCCACGAGGTAATAGTTTTTCATGTAATGGACCCAAAAGAAATTGATTTTGATTTCAAAGAAAGGATAAAGTTCATTGATTTAGAGACTAAGCAAACCATTACTACAGATCCAAGATATATTAGAAAACACTATAGAGAAAAAATAAAAAAAATAAGAAAATTTTATACAGCTAGCTGTGGAAAATATAAAATTGATTACATTCCTTTATCTACAAAAGAACCTGTAGGAATTGCATTAAAAGAATATTTATTTAAAAGAAAAAAAGTTAGTTAAGCTCAACCTNGTTTTCTTTTGCTATTTGTCTAATAGAATCTAANTATATATCATTAATTGTTTTTCGGGTTCTCTTCATTTCATCCATTGCTTTTTCTGTTTCAGAGTTTTCTTCCTCTTCTAGCATGCTTGAATCCATAAAATATCCCAAGGCCTGTCGAACCATTTCGAGCGTTTTTTTAAGATTAACGTAAATTAACTGAATGTCATCTTCATTAGGTTTTGCTTGTTGAGTTATTTCCTTCCACAAGCTAACCGAGTCATCATAAAGCTTTGATGCAAGCCTCTGATAAATTATTCCAACATTAAAATATATATCGGGATCGTCAGGATTTTCATCAATCAACGTAGCACTTAAATCGATAGCGTCATCGTAAAGCTCTTTTTCCACGTAAATAAAGATAAGTTTTTCAATAATCACAGATTTTTTTCCTGCAAGATTTATGGCTTTTTTGTAGAAAGATATTGCGCTTTCAAAGTCTTCTTCATTTTGTGCAAAGTCTCCAGCAATTTCAAGTACTCTANCATTATTTGGAGCCATTTTAATTGCGTTATCAAGATCTTCTTTGGCCGCCATCATATCGTTTATTTGAATGTTTAGTAAGCAAGATGTAATGTAATTGTCTGTTTTTTTCAAAACTGATTTTGCAAGATTAATTTTGTTAATTGCATCAGTATATCGCTCTGCATCTACAAGCTCAACTGTCTGATTGAACAGATTCATCCAAACTTGTTCTTTGTAAATCGTCGTTGATTCAGCTATTGTTGTTACAATAGTTCCATCATCAAGTCGAAACGGCCGTTCGAGTTTTTGATTGGGATTTCTCGTGATAGCAATATCAAGCATCTCATTCATTTTCTCCCAATTTCGCCGTGGTTTATAAATTTCAATTGCTAAGAAGTAAGCAACTCTAGCGTCATTGGCGTGCTCTGGCATATATAGAGCTTTCAAAGCATATTCCTCACCTTTTTTTAAATCGCGCTCTGACCGTACAGCTGTTGTGGCGGAGCGATATTCCATTGTCGTGGCATTAGTTCCTGAACATGAGATAATAAAAATTGAAAAAAAAGTGTAAAATAAAAATTTATAATTGAACATTAGTTGTTTCTCCATTTAGCCGTGAAATTTATAAAATATTTTATAAAAATTATTACTTAATTCCAATTGTATTACTGATATATATAAAATAATATAGGTAATGGAAATCTATAAATATTGCTCAGCGTGTGGCGNAGAAAATCAATTTGGAAGAATTGACGGGAATGAAAGGTTTCACTGCGTAAAGTGTTCCACGATTCATTACCAGAACCCTAAGCCAACAGCAACATTGATTTGCGCAAAAGGAAATTCCATACTTTTGGGCAAGAGAGCCTTTAACCCTGCTAAAGGGGAGTGGGGCCTTCCAGGAGGATTTATGGAGCTAAACGAAACTCTTAATCAAGCAGCNTTAAGAGAGCTCANAGAGGAGACACAGCTAACAGGAACAGTTTCTCAAATATTAGGAACTTGCTCGCATTTTGGAAGCATTTTTGGAGATGTTTTACTAATAGGCCTAGAAGTTAAAATTACCGATTGGTCCACAATGTGCGCCGGCGACGATGTAGCAGAACTTCAGCTTTTTGATATAAATGAGCTTCCCGATTTAGCATTTCATTGCCATAAAAAAATTATATCCTATTATTTAGACATAAATCACAAAAGATAGCTGTAACATATCTTAACATTTAATATGTTTAAGTTTTAAAATCTTAGACATAAATTTTAANAAATAATTAGTACTCTACTTTTAGGAGAAAAAATGAAAAAATTAGTTCAGACATTAATTATTATAGGNTTCGCTTTTACGAGCCAAGCTGGCATGATTGAAATGAATAGGGTTGACTTAGAAAGTATTCTTTTAGAAGATTCTAATCGTCAACCTGGACAAGCTGAGAGATACGCCTATGCCCATGATGTAAATATTAATTTTTTTGATGTTGCAACCTCAGAAACTCTTGAAAATGGAAATACCTTATGGCGTTTAAGGTTAAAATCTGAAAGCGCAATTGGAATGAAGGTATATTTTAATGAATTTTATCTTCCTAACTTATCTAGCCTCTTAATTTTTAATGATGACCGAAGCATGGTTGATGGGCCTTTTAATTCAGACAATAATCACATTGACGGAAAATTTGGACACGCTCTATTGAAAGGAGAATATCTGATACTTGAATACACAGAACCTCAATATAGTAACGAAGAAGCTAGGCTCAATATTTCCACAATATATCACGCTTACAAAGATATTTTAGGATTTTATAATAATGAGAGCGAAAGAAATTGCGGTATAAACGTCGCATGTGATGAAGGCGAGTTTTCTGATCAAATAAAATCTGTTATTTTTCTTGATATGAACGGATATATATGTTCTGCAGTTTTAATTAATAATACAAGCTACGATTTAACTCCATATGTATTGACAGCAAATCATTGCGTTGACTCTGAAAGCCCAGGAGATCATAATTATTTTACTTTTTATTTTAATCATCAATCAAGTGGTTGCAATAATTCAAATAGCTACTATAATAATTACAGAACAGGATCTACCCTTAGAGCAAGCTATTACTATTCAGACTTTGCGCTTTTAGAAATGGATTACACGCCTGCATCTTCTTTTAATGCTTATTATGCGGGGTGGGATAAATCAAGCTCAAACCCTCAAGTTTCGACAGGTATTCATCATCCTAGTGGAGCTCCTAAAAAAATTAATTATGATAACAATGATACGGCATATAATGATGGATGGTACTCTTCCAATACACATTGGAGGTTAAGCTGGGATTCTGGCGGCACAGAAGGCGGATCGTCGGGATCTCCATTATTTAATGACGAAAAATTAATAGTAGGTCAGCTTCATGGAGGAACCGGTGAATGTGGAAATGGTAATGATTTGTATGGCAAGATAAGCCGTTCATGGACAGGCGGTGGGTCAAGCACTACGAGACTAAGTAATTGGCTCGACCCTCTAGGAACAAATCAAGAATCGATAAGCGGAACATTTAATGGAGAAGGTGGAGGGAATCCGCCAGAACCACACCAAATAACATTAATATCTCCCAATGGAGGAGAATCATTGCAAGCCGGTCAAAGTTATACAATAACCTGGGAGGATAACTTTGACGACAATATATCAATTAAGCTTTATAAGGGTGGCGTGTTTGCTACAACTATAAGCTCAACAACTGAAAGTGATGGTCAATATTCCTGGAATATTCCCTCAAACATTGAAGAGCGCACTGACTACAAAATTAAAATCACAGATTTATCAGACTCCAATACTTTTGCTTATAGCGATAACAACTTTTCAATTTATAGTCCTGGAACAGCCAGTATTAGTATTAGTGATTACAGCTATAGTGGGAATTCAGGTTCTATAAAAGTAGACTTACAAAATGATGTGCCAATTGCTGGTTATCAGTTTATGGTGGAAGATTCTCCCAATAATATCAACATTACAAGCGTCGAAGATTTAACTGAATCAGACTTCTCTGTTTCAACAAATACAGACGGACAAGTAATTGCTTTTTCTTTTAGCGGAGGAACTATTAATGAAGGGAGTCAATCTTTAGTTTCTATTAATTTTGATATTATTAATTATGAAGAAACAACACTTTGCTTAAATCAGCCAGTCTTTTCTTCGTCAAATGCAAATGCGGTCGCAGTAGATATTGGTAGCTGTGTAACGCTAGATCTCAATCAAGGTATTGCAGGTGATATCAATTTTGATCAAGTAACAAATGTATTAGATGTTGTGATATTAGTTAATATAATTCTTGATTCTGGCTCTATTTCGGATTCTGAATTAGTAGCAGGCGATATGAACCAAGATGGAATATTAAATGTACTTGATATCGTTCAGCTAGTTAATATCATACTTTCATAACTATTTATAAAAATTATAATCTACATCAACGAATATCGTGTTCGATTTCTTACCTATACGTATATTTGAAATATGAATTCTTATAAAAAAGTCGTTATTTATACTGATGGTGCTTGCAGAGGAAACCCAGGTGATGGCGGATGGGGAGCAATTCTTCATTATCAAGATAATACCAAAGAAATTAATGGATTTGTTTCCAACACAACTAATAATATTATGGAGTTAACCGCAGTAATTAAATCAATCGAACAACTAAAAGAAACGTGCCATATAACAGTGTTTACAGACTCAAAGTATGTCCAAAACGGAATTTCAACATGGATACATAATTGGGAGAGGAACGGTTGGAAAACGGCTAACAAAAAACCAGTAAAAAATAAGAACTTATGGATTTTATTAAATGAACTTACCTCAAAACACGAGATTACATGGAAGTGGGTAAAAGGACATTCTGGGCATCCGCAAAATGAGAGGGCGGATGAGCTAGCAAACTTAGCTATTGACGCAAGGAAAAGATAGTTTGGATATTGTTTATAATATTTCTGAAAATGTTTTTCTCCTTCTAATAGAAATGTCCCCTTATTTATTGCTGGGTTTTACAATTGCTGGATTGTTATCTGTTTTGTTTAGCTCTGATCAAATACAGAATAAAATTGGTTCAAACAACTTTATATCTTGTTTTAAAGCAGTCATTTTTGGTATTCCCTTACCGCTTTGTTCGTGCGGAGTGATTCCAGTGGGGGCATCATTAAGACGCTATGGAGCCAGCAGAGGAGCTACGATTTCTTTCATAACGACCACTCCACAGACTGGAGTTGATAGCATAATATTAACGTANGGNATGCTTGGTCTGCCACTATTAATTCTTAAGCTAATTGTTGCATTAACATCTGGTTTGGTTGCTGGCATACTAACAAACACATTAGCACCAAGCTCTCCCGTAGCTCAAGCTGAACCATCTGGTGGATGTTGTGATAATAAAAAAGAAAGCTTATTACGAAAGGGTTTAACATATGGNTTCAGAACCCTACCAAAGGATATTGCTGAACCGCTATTGGTTGGATTATTGTTGGCCGGCATAATAGGTCTTTTAGCACAAGATAATTTCATACACCTAACAGAAAATATAAAGAACTATAGCTCTTTTATGAAAATTTTTATAATTATGCTAGTATCAATTCCGCTTTACATTTGCGCCACAGCCTCAATACCAATAGCGCTTATGATTGCTTCACTTTTTGGTTCTCCTGGAGCAGCAGTAGCGCTGTTAATAGCAGGACCTGCTACAAATTTTAGCACAATTACAACGTGTATTAAAATCGTTGGAAAACGCAGCACTGCAGTTTATGTTTTAACCGTTTTTTCTTTTGCGCTTCTATCGGGAATAATAACTGATTCGATATCAATATCTATTCCCAATTATGATCCTAACATACTCCATGAACACACATCTATATTTTCATATTTTTGTATAGCAGCATTATTAATGATCTTAACCAATGCAGTGCTTTATAATAAAAAATTAGAAACATCCGATAGCTCAACAACAATGANTGTTAGAGGTATGACATGTAGCCATTGTGAGTCGAGCGTTATTAAATCTCTCTTGTCAGTTAAGGGTATATCTGAAGTACAAGCAAGCCACCAGAATGATGAGGTTGTGATAACAGGAAAAAATATCAACATTAATGAAGTAAAAAAAATTATTCAATCGTTAAATTATGAAGTTAATTAGAAGTNGAGGTTATTTATGTCATTAAAAAATATTACGCTAGATCAGTACCCCTTCCATCATAAAACAAAGACAAGGTGGAAAGATTTAGATGCCTTTCAACATATTAATAATGCTGTTTTTTTATCGTACTTTGAAGATGCTAGAGTTGCTTTATTTGATAGGTGGAAAATTCAACCAAGCGGAAAATCAATAATAGTAGCGAAAGTGGTGGCGAATTACTATTTACAATTACTACATCCAACTGATTTTATCATAGGACAAAAAGTTTCTAGGGTTGGAAACACTAGNTTTGATATTCAGTCAACATTATTTGANGCGCGCGATAANGCAGTAGCAGANGCAGTAATTACATGTGTTTGCTTTGATTTTGATAAGCAAAAATCACATCCAGTATATGAACTAATAAANAACGATTTTAATAAATCATAGGAGAGCAAGCATTCCCGAACTACCAGAAGTCGAAACAGTTGTAAGGTCCCTGGAAAAACACTTAACCGGTGCNTGCTTGCAAGNTCTAGATATCATTTGGCCAAAAGTCGCTCATAATTTTAATCTGAAAAAGTATAATCAAAAAGTAAAGGGCAAAGAGATAAAAAATCTTAGCAGGATTGGTAAGTATATTATTATAAATCTCGAAGACAAATTAATAGCAGTACACCTTCGTATGACTGGAAAACTTTATGTTCAACCCAAAAGCTTCGATAAAAAAAAACATACTTCTGCCATATTCAGCCTAGATTCNGGGAAAGATCTTATTTTTGANGATACAAGAAAATTCGGACGCATNTATCTTTACAATGACTCAAGNNATTTAGATTCCAAAATNGGNATNGANCCNCTCAGCAACGAATTTAATTTTAATTGGCTTTCTAATGGNCTCAAAAAAAAACAGAGAAAAATCAAACCCCTTTTATTAGATCAATCGTTTATNGCGGGCCTTGGTAATATATATACTGATGAAGCGCTTTGGCGTGCAANGATACATCCAGAATCATCTTCGAACGCTATTCCNGCTAAGAATGTAAAAAAACTAGCTGCTGCAATAAAGAAAGTTCTTACTGACTCCATAAATTCAGGAGGGACAACAATAAGAGACTACACTTATGACTTTTCCTATGTAGGAAATTATGCAATTAATNTAAAAGCATACGGAAAAGAAAAAGAATCCTGTACAAGATGTAAAAAAGATATTATNAAAACTAGANTNGCNCAGCGCGGAACATATATATGCACGCAATGTCAAACAATATACTGATTAANTGNATCACTTTTTATTTNTTAAAAATTCATTATATTATGGANTAANNGGGGAGAGTCTTGAAAAAGTATTTATTCNTATTATTTGTTTCATTTTCATATAGTACTGTCACGGATATTGATGGCAATGTTTATCAGACAGTACAAATAGGAAATCAGTTATGGATGGCTGAAAATTTAAAGGTTACTCATTACAGCAATGGCGAAGCTATACCCCCGATGACCATAAATGGAAGCTCTGGCGGAGCAAACGCTTATAATAATGATTTATCGAACGTAGATAGCTACGGAATGCTTTATAATTGGCATGCGGTCGATGATGATAGAGGAGTTTGCCCAGAGGGTTGGCATGTTCCCACAGATGAAGAATTTATGGAGCTTGAAATAGAACTTGGAATGCCAATTTGGGAAGCTTCCCAAGAAGATTGGAGAGGTAATCAGTCAGGAGTTGACCACAATATAGGCGGTAAGCTAAAAAGTACTACCAGTGACTGGTTTCAAAACAACCAAGGAGCGACTAATGAAAGCGGGTTTACTGCGCTCCCTGCAGGCACAAAAATCCACAATGCTAACCTATATACAGCTTTAGGAAACTCTTCTTTCATATGGACAAGAGGAGAGGTTGATTGGAGCAAAGGCTGGTACCGGCAAATATATTTTGGCTACACAACTGTAAAGCGCGATTATGTAAATAAAAATTCAGGACTATCTGTACGATGTGTTAGTTATAATATTAGCGGGTGTACTGATTCTAATGCGTTAAACTACAGTGAAGCCGCTAACATAGATGATGGAAGCTGTGAGTATGATGTAGGTCCGCTTACTTATTCTTTAAGTTTTGATGGTCAAGGTAGTAATTACGTTGACTTGCCAGAAGGGATATTATCGTTTAATGAGCCAAGAACAATAATGGCATTTGTAAAGCCTAATTCAAATGATAATGGCTTTATATACAGCTCTTTTGCTAGCGCAACAGGAGAGCATAGATTGGAATTACATCAATTTGCATTAAAGGGTCAAGACACTCAATGGTATTATGCAGATATTCCTAATAACTCTTTTAATTTTGGAGAATGGGTTTTAGTTACAGGTGTCTGGGATCAAGAAAATATTTATTTTTATCACAATGATAATTTACTGTCAACCCAATCAATGCCTGGAAATTTAGCTACAGGGACTTTTTCTGGGGAAACTGTTATAGGTCAATCAGGGGCTCATTTTAATGGGCCATTTGATGGAGAAATAGCATATGTGGCAGTATGGAATAGGGCTCTTGAAACCAATGAGGTTTCTGAAATATTTTATAATCAAAAGGATATATTGGAATTTGATAATTTGGTTGCATACTGGCCATTCTCAGAAGGTTCAGGCGGTAGTGTAAGTGACTTTGCTTCTGATAATGATGGCACAATAAATGGAGCTATATGGATAGAAAATATTGAGGGTTGCGCAGATGAATTGGCATGTAACTACAATCCATACGCCAATGTTAGTGATGATACTTGTGCTTATAATGATTTATGTGGCGAATGTGGAGGGAGCAATACATTATGTGAGATTATTGCAGACGCAGATGGAAACCAATATGGAACTGTTGAAATTGGCAATCAAACATGGATGAGACAAAATTTAAAAACAACTCATTTTTTAGATGGAAATGAGATTCTAGACTTATCAAATACAGAATGGACCGATTTTCAGGGCCCTAAAACAAATTTATATAATGGTGAAAGATTCTATAATTGGTTAGCTGCTCAAGAATCAATTTGTCCCTCAGGCTACAAGGTTCCTTCTGACTTAGATTGGAAAAATCTCGAAACATATACGGGCATTAGTGATGGTAGTATTGGTGCTCCAAATACTTTTAATGATAATGGAAATGGACTTCTTGGTAATTTTGGCTGGAGAGGAGATAATCAGGGCTCAATTTTAAAGGATGATAATACATGGAATGGCACAAATGATTATAATTTTTCTGCAAATCCAACTGGATATATTACTGATTTAGGTACTTATGATCAATCTGAGGGCAGAACTCGATTTTGGGCTGATGATACTGATGAAGGACATGACGGTTTAGCGCGTTATCTAGATACTGAAGAAGAAAGGATTTTTAGAGGAAGATATAATAAAGAATACGGCCTATCATTACGTTGTTTAGAGATAGTATCCGGTTGCACCCATCCTAATGCTTCCAACTATGATGACCAAGCTAATGTAGATGATGGTAGCTGTGAATATTCAGATAATGGTGATTATAGTCTTATCTTTGAAAGAAATACTGAACAAAAAGTTGAAACCCCAAAGTGGTTTTCTAATCTATCTAGTTCAAATTCTTTTACTTATATTGCTGACGCATATCTTGAAGATGAACAAAATAATCAATCTGGTATTATATGCCATAATGCATTGAATAATGATGTTGTGCTACAATTAGGCTGTGATAATTGTATTGACGGTTTGACACTTGATGGCAAAGTAAAAGCTGGATTTCCAAGTGCTTCAACAATTGCTAGTTATAAAAAAAATAGATTCCAAAGAATTGTTACAACATATGATGGTTATATGCTTTCGCTATATATAGATGGAAATCTAGTAGATAGCATTACATCTGATAGTGTACTTGATTGGGATAGTGGGTATGTTTCAAGTACATTGGGATGGCGATGGACCAGTCAAGGTAGTACTTCTATGAATGGTAGACTAAAAGAGGTATATATCTTTTCATCTGCTTTAGATAGTTTAGAAATACAAAATTTAGATGAATCAGTTTATCAAAATAACGAACTAATTGCTAACTATAAATTCAATTCTGGAGAGGGTAATGTTTTATATGACCATTCAGGTAATGGTAATCATGGTACTATCTATGGTGCCACGTGGGTAGAAAACATTGAAGGGTGTACAGATGAATTAGCATGTAATTATAATCCAGATGCTAATATTAGTGATGAAAGTTGTGACTACAATTGTCATGATAACGGTGATTATAGTTTGAGTTTTGATGGGCTAGATGATTGGGTAGAGTTAACTGAAATAGAGCTACTTGAAAATTATACATTAACAATGAATCTAATGTTAAACGATAACAATGAATTTGGAAATTTGTTCAATAAGTATCCATCTTATGCACTTCTTCATTCTAATGGTGGATATATCTATGCTCACCCTAAACATGGAGAAATATGTGAATCAAACTTTCCTCTTAATATAAATGAGCTTTATGAGGTTTCATTGACTTTTAATGATGGTCTTATGAAATTTTATGTAAATGGAGAAAATGTAAATTCTTGCAATAACATGTCAAATTCTGATGATAATAATTACAATTTAGCTATTGGATGCGCAATTAGAGATTTGTCTCTACCTGAATATCTAAATGGAAAAATTAATAGTGCTGCTATTTGGTCATCTGCATTAAGTCAACAAGAATTGATAGAATATATAAATACTCAAGCTCCTAATGCAGATAATTTAATAGCTCATTATAAATTTAATCAGTCTGGAAATGGTGAATTTTCAAATAATCTCATTGATTACTCCGGAAATCAAAATCATGGAACAATCAATGGTGCAACCTGGATAGGAAATATTGAAGGTTGTACAGATGAATTAGCATGTAATTATAATCTAGATGCTAATTTTGATGATGATACTTGTGATTACGGTTGTCATGATAATGGTGATTATAGTTTAAGTTTTGATGGATTAGATGATTGGGTGGATATCCCTGCAAGTTATTTTGGACCAACTACATTAAATGATTTTTCAATTTCTATGTGGGTATACATACCTGATAATTTTTATGATGATGATTTGTTTGGATTTTTAGTGGGTCAGTATGATCATGCTAGCACTGGTGAAACTGAAAGTAATTCTAACTTTTATATAACTCTTGATCATACTGTTGGATATAGATTTACAGGAAATGGAGAAAATGTTTTTGATTTTGGAAATCCAATACCTGGTACGTGGCAATTTATATCAGTTACTGTTGACAATACAGGACATATTAATGCTTATATAAATGGCGAATTAGTTGGCTCAAGTAATATAAGTTTATCAGAAATTCCTTCATCTAGCAATTTAAATTTTGGATATATTAGTACTCAGCTTGATGATGGTGGATTTTTAGAGGGAAAGATAAGTGATTTATCGCTATGGAATATTATTTTAACTCAAGAACAAATTCAAACTGATATGACAATACCATTGGTGGGTAATGAGGAAGGACTCATTGGTTATTGGAACTTTAATGCAGGAACAGGTACCACTCTTTACGATCATTCAGGAAATGGTAATCATGGAACTATAAATGGTGCGACATGGTTTGAATTGATTGAAGGATGCACAGATGAATTAGCATGTAATTATAATCCTGATGCTAATATCAATGACGAGACTTGTGAATATGATGATCTTTGTGGTGAATGTGGTGGTAATAACTCATTATGTGAAATCATTGAAGATATCGACGGTAATTTATACGGCACAGTTGATATAGGTAATCAAAAATGGATGAGACAAAACCTTAAAACAACTCGCTATTCAGATGGAACTGATATTCTTGATTTATCAACCAATGAATGGACTAGCTCACATGAGGCTAAAACTCATTTATATAATGAACATAGACTATACAATTGGTTGGCAGTTCAAGAAGATATCTGTCCTGATGGCTTTAGAGTACCAACTGATTTAGATTGGAAAAAAATTGAATTATATCTAGGTATGGAAGATGGAAGTATTGGTGATGAGAATTCCTTTAATGATAATGGAAATGGAATTGTCAATAACTTTGGATGGAGAGGGACAAACGAAGGTTCAAAGCTTAAAGATGACAAAAAATGGAACGGATCAAATGAAGTTGACTTTTCGTCAATTCCTACTGGATATATTACTGATACTGGTAGCTACTATCAATCTGAAGGAAGAACTAGATTCTGGTCAAAAGATATGAGTAGTGAACTAGATGGTTTAGCTCGTTACCTAAGTTCTGAAGAAGAGAGAATATATAGAGGATATTTTAATAAAGACTATGGTCTATCAGTTCGTTGTATAGAAGTTATTTCTGGTTGCACTGATGTAAATGCATATAATTACAACCAAGATGCTACTCATGATGATGGTACCTGTTTAAATGGTTTGCTTGGCACCATTGGACCTTCTGGTGGATATATATTCTATGATGGAGGAGCTGAAAGTGAAGAGTGGCGATACCTAGAAGCAGCTCCGGCTAATTGGTATGGGGATACTGATCCATCGATAAGCTGGGGATGTACATATGAAGTTGACGGGGCAGATTCAATGGGGGTTGGTTATGGATTACAGAACACTTTAGACATAGTAAGCGATTGTCAAGATTTAAATGCTGCAAGTTTATCTTGGAATGCCGAAATTAATGAAATTGAAGACTGGTTTTTACCTTCCATTGAAGAGCTTTATGAAATGTATAAAAAGCTACATAAAAATAACTTAGGTGATTTTAATTCTCAATATTATTGGTCCTCATCTGAATTTAGCCACATAGGTGCATATTTTATTGAATTTGGTAGATTTAATCTTGACTATGAAGAGTGTGCAGATGATAATAAAAATTGGACTAATTACGTTAGACCAATTAGGTATGTTTATGAGGGATGTACAGACCAATCAGCGTGCAATTATAATGAAATGGCTGAAATTGACGATGGTTCATGTACGTATCCTATTAGTGATGACTATAATTGTGATGGTAGTTGTGGTGGTGTTAATAATTCAACTGAAGATTGTCTTGGTTCCTGTGGTGGTACAGCTGAAAATCCAACTATAGAAATTGATACTGATTCTATACATTTTGATATAATTGTATCAGAAGAAGCAACTCAAACTCAAACAATAACTATTACAAATGATGGTGATTGTGATTTAGCAGTCAATATAAACAATGAAAATAACTTGACATTAGAATTTGATGGAATTGATGACTGGGTCCAAATACCCAATAATAATATATTTGATCTTGAAGATTTTTCAATAAGCTTTAAAATAAAAACAGGAACTCCTAATGTAAATGCTCAGCTAATTGCAAAAGATGATAATCCAGAGCCACCTAGAGGAGATTGGAATATTGGAATTTCCGATGAAGGTAAAATAACTACTAATGTTAGAATAGAATCAGGACCTGATAGTGGGTATGCAATACTTTCTACTACTAAGTCTATTGAAGAAAATCAGTGGCATAATGTGGTGCTAACTAGGGATGCTTCCTCTGGCATTGTAGAAATTTGGTTAGATGGGCAGCTGGAAGCCTCAGGGGATGGGCCTTTAGGTTTAATATCAAACGAAAGAGATATTAATTTAGGAAGACAGAACTTTAACGGTACACTTCATTTTGAAGGTTTTATGGATGATATTGTTTTTTGGAATAAAAAATTATCAGAAATAGAAGTTCAAGAACTAGATTATGATAATGCAGCTAATATAATAGTAGCTTATCTGCTTGATTCTGATACAGATAATATTCTAGTTGATAGTTCCTTGAATGAACAAAATGGTTTTATAAATGGAGCAGATTTGGTAGATGACGATTCATTATCTTTATTACCAGACTGGTTAAATGTTTTAGAATCAAGCATAACAGTTTTACCATTCGAATCACATGATATTATTTTCTCAGCTGATGCAACTTCATTAATTGCTCAAGAATACAACTCTATTGTTTCAATCTTTTCTAATGATCCATTGAATGAAATTATTGAAATACCTGTGACGATGAATGTTGGAATGCCTACCTATGTATCCGAAGTGAATCTTATTAATTTTGAAGAGGTACAGTTTAATAGTTATGGATATGCTGAAATACCGATTACAAACACTGGAAATATGGAGCTTTCGATATCACTGAGTGACCTTGAATCTCCTCTATCTCTATCTGAAGATTTTACTGTTGAACCAAACAACTCGGATACAATTCATGTAGCATATGAATGTGGGTTGCAATCAGGTAGTATCAATGATAATTTGACTATCTCAACTAATGATCCTTTGAACCCTGTAATTGAAATTCCAATTGTAGGAAATTGCGTACCATCTGAAAATCCAATTTTGTTGTCGGTTAATGATGTCGTGAACGATCAAGGTAGATGGGTGAATTTAAGTTTTACGCGTTCTTACTTTGATAGTGATACACTTAGACAAGTTGAGATATATACATTAGAAGCAAATTATGGAAATGGATGGATTTCTTCTGCACCTACATTGGCGTACTCAGATGATATATATTTAACTCAATATCATACTCAGTTAGACTC
>PBGO01000012.1 GCA_002719095.1 Fidelibacterota bacterium | reverse complement strand
GATTTAATAATTAAAGAATTTTCTAGTATTTCCATTATGGTATTTGAGGTGGTTATTATACTAATGATTGATGATGTATATTTTTATGCTTGGCACAGATTTTTACATTCAAATAAATTTTTATATAAAAAAATTCACAGCATACATCATAAATCCATGACCCCATTTCCATCAGAATATTTATATACTCATCCAATTGAATGGATGGTTGGCATGGTTGGACCATTTCTTGCAATTGTGCTGCTTGGAGGGGTAAATATATACTCTTTTTGGTTAGTGTTGATAATAAGAAACTTACATGAATTAGACATACACTCTGGGCTCAAATCTAGTTATTTCACAAGATACTTTCCGTTTTCTGGTACCAATGAGCACCATGATATGCATCATGCATATCTTAGGGGTAATTATGCATCAGCATTTTCTTTTTGGGACAAAATATTTAAAACACAAATCAAAGGTCCAGCTAAATTTCATGAAAAAACCTTATAACATTCTGTTACTTTTTATCTTTTTTTCTTGAAATGAAAATTAACTAAATTAAATAAAAATTATTGGGACCATTTATGCACAAATTTATATTTTTATCTGTTACCTTTTTAATAACTTTTGCTCACTGTGCTTTTGTAAGTATGGACAAAGCTTTATTAGTATCAAAAAACTTTTATGAAAGTAAGAATGAAAATGAGATATTAGTTAGTGATGTTGATATAATTAATAGAGGTAGCAATGCCACTATATATATTGTTAAATTAGAACCTACAGGCTTTATCATTGTATCGGCAAATGACTCTGCAATGCCGATATTAGGATATAGTTTTGAAAATGATTTTATTGCTGATGGTCCAGCGCAATTTGAATGGCTCTTAAACCAATTTTCAGATGAGATTGATATTCTTTACCAAAATAATAATCCCTCTTCGAATTTTATTCAATCCAAATGGCAGTTGTATTCAAGCGCAATCAATTACGAACCTACGAGAGGTGTGCAACCGCTGCTATCAAGTAACTGGGATCAAGGCAGCCCATGGAACGATACATGTCCTGAAGACCAAGATGGTCCCGGTGGAAATGCTTTAGTTGGATGTGTTGCAATTGCAATGGGGCAAACGATGTATTATTGGGAGTATCCACAAGTGGGATTGGGTGATCATGCTTACAACCATCAGCAATATGGATACCAGTATGTTAACTTCCAAGATGCTTATTATGACTACAGTAGCATGGCAGACAACTATGCTACAGATGCTTCTGCTCTTTTACTTTATCATGCAGGAGTTTCAGTCAATATGGGTTATGGTGTAGATGGTTCTGGGGCACAAGTATTTGGTAGTAACCCCTCAACTTTTTATGCTATGAGGAATTATTTTCAGTTTAAAAGCACTATGCAGCAGGTATTTCCTGAAGATTATTCTGCCTCAGTTTTTAGGGCTTTATTGCAAGAGGATTTAGATAACAATAGACCAATAATTTACGTCGGTTATGATAGTGGGTATGGTGGACATGCCTGGAATGTTGACGGTTATGATGATGATTATTTTCACTGTAACTGGGGCTGGGGTGGCTATCAAAATGGTTATTTTCTATTAAGTGCAATGAATGGTTTTAATTCGGGTCAAGGAGCTATTATCAATATTGAGCCTCAGAGTTTAGATGTCCCAAATCTTGTAATGACATCCTCAAATGCTTACGAGATTATGGGTGATGGTGATGGTATGATTAATCCTGGCGAAACATTGGGTTTAGATGTTACAATAGAAAATTTTTTACCCTGGGAAAATGCTCAAAATGTTGTTCTAATACTTGAATCAAACTCAGAAGATATTACTTTATCCACTGAGGAAGTATTTATCCCATATTTGATCAGTGGAAATAGCTATTCCAATTCTTCTAATCCTTTCATTTTAAACATTCCCGAGCTAGCATCTTTAGGAACCAAATCATTAAAGCTACATGTGACTGCCGTTGGTTCTGGTGGTGAAGATTTTTATGATAGTTTCGATATTGATATCAGTGTTAGCTTAAATCAACTAGGATTTCCTATCGATTCAGAGGGTACGGTAAAATCATCACCTTTAGTAATTGATCTTGATGATGATGCTTCAAATGAGATCATTTATGGCGATAATAATGGCGTTGTTCATGTTCTTCAGCAAAATGGATCGGCTACTTTTCCTGGATTTCCATTTTCAACCGATGATCAAATATGGGGCTCACCTGCCAGTGCGGACATAGACTTAGATGGAAATTTAGATTTTGTCATCTCCTCCAAGGACGGAAATATTTATGTTTTTGATAGATTTGGTCTTAAATGGAATTATAATACTTCTAAATATTTAATAGGTACACCTTCAATAGGTAATCTAGATGATGACGATCAGCTTGAAGTATGTATTGGATCATATGGACCGGGATCATCAGAAAATGCTGTTTATGCAATTAATCATGATGGAAGTATTCTTGATGGGTTTCCCTACCAAATAGATGAAAAAATTAAAGCTGGATTATCTCTTGGTGATTTTAATAACAACAATAAGGATGATATTGTTTTTGGAACTGATGATGATAATTTGTACGTTATTTCAGATTCTGGTGGTTTGATTGATGGATTTCCCTATACAGTATCTGATAAAATTCAAGGTTCCCCTTCAATATTAGATTTAGGTTTAGAAAAGTTAATTTTCTTTGGTTCCAAAGATGATAATTTCTATTCAATTAGCTCAACGGGAGATTTAGTTTTCTCTTACCCCACAGGTGGAAATATTTATACTTCACCATCTTTCTACGTTGACACTGTAAATAATCAAATTTACATCTTTTTCGGCTCCGACGATGGTATGGTACATGCAGTTGATTTAGATGGTAATGTCGTTGAAGGTTGGCCCTTAAGTATTGGCAATGATGTTATAGGTAGTATTCTTTTTCAAGATTTAGACGGAGACGATGCTAAAGAAGTTATTGCTGTATCTTCTTCGTCAATTGTGATAAAAAATATTTCCGGAAACGATTATATGTATGGTTCAATTGCTTCAGATCTTCAGATTACAAGTCCACCTTCTATAGCGGATTCTGATAGCGATGGAGATTTAGAAATCATTATTGGAAATAGTTCTGGTTTGCTTAGCGTTGATATAAAAGATTCATCAATTGGTTCTGACTCTGCTGTGAGTATGTTTAAATATAATAACATGAGAAACGGTCTTTTTTACACGAATTTAGGCCAAGTCGTAGGAGATTTGAATTCTGATACTACACTTGACATCCTTGATATTGTACAGTTGATTAACATTGTTTTAGGTTATCAGATTCCAAATAATTCTCAAACTTGGACGGCTGACTTAAATTCCGATGGTATTTACAACATCCTAGACATAGTCATATTATCCAATTTAGTATTAGAAAATTAATTGAAAGTAAAATTATTCATTTATTTGTGTTTTTTATCAATAGGATTTTCGTCGATTAAAAAAAACTTTTTCACCGTTACATCCCAGACTCAAACGCAAATTAAAATAGATTTTGAAATTTCTAAGTTTGACTACACATCAGTTGATGGACGAGATGAGTTGTACTTTAATGATAGCGAATTTAACCATTATGATACGCCTCAAAAGTTCTCTACATTTATAAACCTAGGAAATAATAATACTCAATACGAAGTTCATTATGAAATTCAAAACCATGAAGATTTAAACTTTTCCCTTACAGATTATGTAGATTTCGTTGGCAATAGAAATAATTACGAATTGAATGAGCACATTTTTCGAGGTACTAAAATACTTGAAATATCAGTAAATCCATTAAGCATTAATCATAACAGCAATCAGGTCAGGTTGACCAAAAACGCTTCCATTGTATTAAATATTACAAATAACTCGTCAGTAGATACAAATGTTAAATACTCAAAAACCTTTTTAGATATTTTAGATGAAATTACTGATGTCTCCTTGGAAGTTAGCAGAGATATTGATTATCAGAAACCATCTATACTCTATATAACAGATCCTGATGTATTTGACAGCCCTTATCTCCAATCACTAGTTAATTGGAGGAAGTTGCAAGGATACGAGGTTGTAATTACATCAACAAATGAAACCGGGAACTCAACCACAAGTATCAAAAATTATATTACCAATGCATATTACAATTGGGACAATCCACCTGAATATATTTGCCTTGTAGGTGATGCGAATGGAAGTATATCTGTTCCGACTTATGATGTTTTTGGTGACTCTCCAGATAATGCTCACGGGGAAAGTGATTATCCGTACACTTTAATCGAAGGAAATGATTTGTACCCCGAAATGTTAATTGGTAGAATATCAGTTAGAAGCAACAGTGAGCTTGCAACAGTTGTGAGTAAGATAATTGGTTACGAAAAAGCATATGCAGGAACTGATTGGATAAAAAATACAGCACTTGTTGGTGACCCATATGATTCAGGGATATCAACAATCATAACCAATCAATATATTGAGCAGTTAATGGAATCTCACGGAGTTGAGAACATAAATACTCAATACAGTGGTTCAAATTTTGATTCGTTTATGAGAGAACAAATTAATTCAGGTATTTCTTTCCTAAATTACAGAGGATTCTACGGATTTAGTAATTTCAATCAGAGTGATGTAAATCAGCTCAATAACGGATATAAATTACCTTTCGTAGCTACTTTGACATGTGGTGTAAATAATTACCTTTCAGAACAGGAATCAGTTGTTGAGGCTTTGCTTCGCGCTGGAAGTGTAGCAAATCCATCAGGCGCTGTTGCAGTTGTTGGAACATCTCAATCATATACTCATACTGCATTCAATAATATTGTTGCAATGGGTATTTTTGAGGGAATTTATAATAAAAACTCCGGTCAGACTGCAGGTGCTGCACTTTTATATGGAAAATTAGCTTTAATCAATACTTATCCATCGAATCCAAACGATAATGTATATTTATTCGCTAGCTGGAATAATTTAATGGGAGATCCATCTACACATTTATGGACTAAGACTCCAATAAATCTAATAGTAAATCATGATTCAAATATTTCAATTGATTCAGATTTTTTTGAAGTGACTGTTCTTGGAGATGATGGTAGGCCTGTGAGTGGAGTACATGTCACGCTACTAAGTAGCGATGATTTTTCAAATAATTCAGTAACTAATGAATCAGGTAAAGCTTATTTCAACATTGATTATCAGAATATTGGAACAGTTAATGTCACTTCTAGATGTCATAATTGTGTACCTAGCGAAACATCTTTTGAATTACAGAATAATTTGCCGAATCTTCAAGTACAAGATATTTTCATCAACGACTCTTCTGGGAACTCTGATAATATTAGTAATCCTGGTGAAAATGTGACTTTATCTTTCGATGTCTACAACTCTTCTCAAACACCAATGACTGGATGCAGTGTATTAGTTAGCTCTAATCTCTCCAATGTTCAAATGACTAACAGTTTAAGTGTCATTGGTGATTTGCCATCAAACCAATATGTCAACATCAGCGATATCGGGTTTACAATTAATAATAATATTTTAAATCATAATTCAAATATTTTTCAATTATTTGCTTCAATTGAATGTGATCAGTTAACTTTTAATTCTCTGTTACCAATACAAATTGATTACGGAAACATTAATCTAAATCTTACTATGGTTAGTGATCAAAATGAAAATTTAGTTATTGAACCTGGTGAAACAGCTTTTTATCGTCTAAGTGTAGCTAATGAAGGATATATTGAGCTTAATAATTTAGTTTTGAATATTGAAGAACTACTTAATTTAGAGGTAACACCATCTTCGACAACTATCGCTCAATTAAATTTAGATGAAATTAATGAAGAAATTATCTTAACTATCACAGCTTCTTCTAATTTAGTAAACGGTTCAATAAAAAATATCCAGGGTGATTTTATATCTTCAAATGGTTTTTCAAATGCTTTTAATATACCTTTACAGGTTGGATTAGTTCAAGAAACTGACCCACTCGGTCCTGATGAATATGGGTATTATATTTATGGTGAAGAAGATGATAATTACCAATGGGTACCGGAATACAGTTGGCTTGAAATCAATCCAGATTTTGGAGGTGATGGTAATCTAATAAATATATCTGATCCAGGAGATAATGGAGATGATTCACAGATAGTAAATTTACCATTTACATTTACCTTCTACGGTATTGATTATAATCAAATTACTGTATGCTCAAACGGTTGGATTTCCTTTGGCAGAACCGAAATGACATCTTTTAGAAACTATAAACTTCCTGGAACGGGAGGACCTTCTCCAATGTTAGCGGCATTTTGGGATGACTTAATGACTACTAACGGTGCAGAAATTCATTCACATTACGATTCTCAAAATAACCAATTTATCATTCAATGGTCAAATATGAGGACATTTACGGATAATGATTTACAAACTTTTCAGGTAATTTTTTATAACACAGATAGTTTTACTCCTACTGGCGATGATGAGATAAAGATTCAGTATAAGGTATTTAATAATACAAGTGAAGGTTCATATCCTGTTGGTAATCAGGGAGGACCTGTAATACATGGACAGCACTCAACAATAGGAATTGAAAATCATTTGGGTAATATTGGTCTTGAATATACTTATAATGATAATTATCCGCTTGCGGCAAGTCCTCTTACCAATGAGAGTGCACTCTTTTTTACGACAAGAATCCCTCAAATATATGCTCAACCAGCATTAGTTGTTTCAGATAATATTATAAATATTGAACTTGATTCAAATGAACAGGAAGATATAACCTTGACATTATCCAATAATGGACAAGAAAATTCTATACTAAATTACAATATTGGCGTTTCCCCATTTTCAGGATTATCATCTGATGTTGATAGCTTTGGTTATTCATGGATAAATTCGATAGATTCTGATGAATTAGATTATGATTGGGTAGATGTTTCGCCTGATGCAAGCATTCTAAATTTTTCTGCAAATGATGTTGCAAGTGATTTTATTTCATTGGGATTCCCTTTTTCTTTCTATGGGACTACCTACGATCAGTTTTTTGTTAATCCTAATGGCTGGATTGGATTTGAAGATGATAATAATGGTTGGAACAACCAGTCTGTTTTTTCTGAGGATAGTCCAAATGCTGCAATATTTGCTTTTTGGGATGATTTGAATCCTGAATCTAGCTTAGACAACAATGTTGGTTCTGGTAATATTTATGTTGATTCGAGCCCACAAAGATGTATAGTATGGTTTGACAATGTAAGTCATTGGACCAGCCTAGAAAGATTGTACGATTTTCAATTGATTTTATATCCTAATAATACAATTAAAATTAACTACAGACAGATGCAGGGAAATATTGAATCTGGAACTATAGGTATTATTAATCAGAATGGTGATGTTGGTCATCAAGTTGTTTATAATGATATATTTATGCAAGATAATCTATCGCTTTGTTTTAAAGCAACACCTGCATGGTTAAGTTTTTCTTACCTAGGAGATGGAACTGGTAACGCTATTTCTTTCAACGAGAGTGATAGTTATTTATTAAGCTTTAACGCTGATAATTTACTTGCAGGTGAGTACTCTGCTTCTGTTGTGATCAACCCAGATGCTTCTTTTAATCAAATCATTCCTTTGAATATGAGTGTCCTCGGACCTGAAATAATTTACGGAGATATAAATTTTGATGGCTCAGTTAATGTTCTAGATGTTGTTGCTATAATGGGCTTTATAATTGAGTCAATTTCCCCTCCAACTAGCTCAGAATTCCAAGCAGCAGATGTTAATCAAGATTTTTCGATTGACGTTCTTGATGTAGTAATGGTAGTTAGCTCTATATTGGGAAGCTAACATCTTTTATTTTTTTAATCCAAGTTTAAAAAAAACTATTTTTAAAATATTTTTCGTTACAACCATCGTATCCTGCTTAGGGGTTGGAATTATATGGCTCAAAATAGATGATGATTTTGTAAAGATGTTTCCTGATAATATCGAGTCAAAAATCATATGGGATAAAATACAGAATGAATTCGGTTCCACTGAACGCCTTATAGTTGCCTTTGGTGATGAAAAAAAATCAATTTTAGATAATGAAAAAGCACATAGTGATTTATTAAATTTCACTAAAAAAGTTGAAGAATTAGAAATTGTTGATTATGTAACTACAATTAATAACTTTTTAGCTAAAGATGATGAAAAACAATTTTTTACAAAAAAAACTTTTAAAGATTATTCTAAACATAAAAAAGAAAGTTTTTTATCTACTGATGATAAATTTATATCTATTTTCATTACCCCAAAGATTCAAGAAAATAACACAATTCTTGTATCGCAAGTTAAAGAAATAGTTAAAGAAAATCTTAATGATTATAAAATTCACTATGCAGGACAACCATTCCTTACAGGTGAAACTCCACGGATTATTTCTAAAGATGTTAAATATCTTTTATTAATAGGTATTATAATAATGTCTACGATTCTGCAATTAAACCTTAGAAGTTTCTATTGTGTTTCAGTTGTACTGCTTTCTGTGGTAATGTGTTTATTGGGAACTGTGGGATTTATGGGTTGGATGTTTAAAATTACAGGGTATGAAATATTTAATTTTACATTATTAAGTACTTCAATGCCAATCATACTTTTGACCATTGCCAACTCCGATGGCGTACATATTGTTGGTAGATTCAGGCAGTATCTAATCAAAACAAAAAAAATTGATTTATCAATTAACAAAACAGTATCAATTCTAAAAAAACCAATATTTATGACATCCATAACAACTGCTATTGCTTTTTTAGCTATGGTTTTTTCTCCAATACCGCATTTGAGAGGTTATGGTATTGTTATTTCATTCGGAATTATGCTTGCATGTCTAATTTCAATTATACTAATTCCATCCTTATTAATGTTGAAAAAATGGGATCTTGAATCTAAATATTTTTTCAATAAAAGTATTATTGAAAAACAAATTGAAATACTTAAAAATAGACTTAGTCATAATTATAAGAGAAAATTAGTTATCTACTCTTCAATTTTGTCCATTGCAATTGTAGGTATATTATTTCTTAAAGTAGAAGTCAATGTAATTAAATTTTTTAAAAAAGGAAGCACTATTAGACAGAGTTCAGATTTCGTTGATGAAAAAATGTCTGGAACTATGAATTTCACCATCAATGTAACTGGTGATTTTACTCATAGTAAGAGTTTCATACAACTTGAAAAGTTTAAAAATCAAATTTCTAATATTGATAATGTTAGTGAAATAAAAAAAATATATGCTCTTTCAGATTATTTATCAATTTTATGTAAGGAATTTTTAGATATTAATTCTAGTCCAGATTCAGATGATTTGGATTTTTGTTTTACAGCAGGTGGTATTCATAGAGATTTAAATTTTAAAAATGAAAGATTAGATAATATAATAAACAAAGAAAAGAATTCGACGTTAATATCTGGATTTATTGAGACAATTTCAACTGATAGAGCTTCAGAGATTGCTGATAAAATTGATAATGAGATTAAAAAATTTAAATTAGATAGTAACGTGGATCAAACATTCCAAACTACGGGATTACTTTTTTTTCTTGGTGACTTTGTCTCATTGGTTGTTCAATCCTCAATAATTAGTATAATTGTATCTATTTTTGCAATTATGTTTGTTGCATGGCTATATTTCAAAAAGTTTGTGTGGGCAATTTTATCAATAATTCCTCTACTAACTGCAATTATTTTAAATTTTGGTATTATGGGTTTATTAGGTATTGAGTTAAGTCATTTAACTGCATTACTCATATCTATTATAATTGGAGTTGGTGTAGATTTTTCAATTCACTANATTTCTGATTATATTGATAAATCAAAACAAGGCGTCACAAAAGAAAAAATAAATATTCAAACATTCTCAGATGTAGGCTACCCAATATTTCTAGATGTTATTTCAAATCTTGGTTTTATTGTTCTTGTATTTTCTGCTATTGTTCCGCTTAATTATATGGGAATACTTATGGTTTTTGCAATGCTTTCAACTTCTTTTGGAACCTTGTTTATTCTTTCAAGTATAGTAAATTTTTTATCGACAAANACTACATATTTAGAGTTGTGATAATTACGACAAAATTACATAATAAAGTTTTAAATATATAGATAAATGAATTTAAAATATTCATTTAACTTATAATTAGATTAACTAGCAGAACTACATCAAGAACATTAATATTTCCATCATCGTTTAAATCCGCAGATGAACTGGGATTTTGAATTCCTAAAATCATATTTATAGCTTGCACTATATCTAATACATTTATTAATTCATCAAGATTAATATCACCAGGAATAGCGTTAACAAAATTGAAGTATTCAGGATCATATTTTTCTGCTCTCGCAACTAAAGTTACTTGTCCAGGTACATCGTACTGAGTTAAGATAGAGCCGTTGGAGTCAACTTCATAGATTAAAGATGAATCACAGTCCGTAATTATTGTATTTCCGTTTGGTAATCTGAATGATCCACCTTGCATATTAGNGCTAAAATTGAAATTATTTGTTGCTTCTAAGACCCATTCTAATGTGGAAGGTCCAAATGGCTCACCATCTTCTATGAAATAATTTCCATCTTCCATCAATGGTGGAGAAAATTCAACAACCGCAGAGAGATTACCGTTNTAACGATTAACATAGCAAATTAAGTTGCCTTGCCCAGGATAGCCATCTTTTATCCAATTTATAGAATGTTGATCTCCTAACCACTCATCTGATGAATTCCCTCTGTTGTAATTGAGAGGATTTCCCCATCGGTAGAGAAAGTCTCCACCTTTTCCTGAATTNCCACCAGTGTGACCAGCAGCTTCTTCTGTANTGGTGCTGTGATCAATAATATATATTTCATCTTGAAATCTTGAGGAGATAACTATTTGGTCAAGATGTTCGTTGTAATCTATAGCATTAATATGCATCCAGTCACCGTTAGGATCCCCAGCGGGACCTCCTGAACTACCAATATTACCGCAGTTTGCATCCATTAATTCAGGATGATCAGATATTAATCCATAATTTTCTAATTCAGGATTTCTATCTTGAACTAAATGATCTTTTATATACCACTCCCATACTACCTCGTAAGATCCAGATTGAAAATCAGGTTCAATCTCAAGTATTGCTGTTGTCCACATTTGGTTGAGTGAGTTATTGACACTTTCAACGCCAAGTTGTTGCCATTCTGAACTATANAATCGCTCCCACGCAACAATTAAAAAATTTCCATTCGGAAGAGGTTCTATATCGTGATGATGTTGAAACATATTTGATGAGGTTGTTCCTGTAATGTTTCCTGATATAGTCATATCCCAAAGTAATTCTCCTTGCCAATCATATATTTTTACTGCACCACCAACGCCACCGCTTTGCATGATTGGATTATCATTTTTACAAGGATAATAAAGAAGAGAATNTTCAATTCCTGATTGATTTGTATTAACTAGATATGGCATGCTCGCTGGACCACAGTCATGAGACCATGNATTAATAATGTTCCAATCTTTATCTCTCAGAAATGTAGTTTCATTTCCACTCGGTGTATACAATGTAAAACCGTCGTATATTTCGGTAAGAGTAATATTGAATAAAAAAAATAACATCAAAAAAAATTTCATATTATAATTTGCTCCATATATTTATTTTCTGTCTATTNCTTTATATTTTACAATTTTATTGAATACACATATTAATTTAAATTGTAATATATTGTTACGATATAAAAAGTCAAAATTTTAAAAAAAAAACATAAAATAAAGTTGATGAATCATAGACTTTCAAAATTTAAACGGTCAAAAACTGTCTACCTAATCATTGCACAAAACTTTGGGAGATGGGTTTCACCGATATTCACTGGAATAATTATTAATCTGCTATTTCTAAAAGTTTCGATTTTTATGTTTCTTGATTCTCTCTTTTTCAAATCTGTTAGAATAGGAAAGATTAATTCACCAATTATTGTTGTTGGAAATCCAAGATCTGGTACTACNTTTATGCACAGGTATTTGGTTAAGCATTCATTTGGTGTTGGTACTAAGCTCTACCAACTACTTTTTCCTTCTGTTATTNTACAGTCTATATTAAAACCTTTTATNCCCTTTCTTGAAAAAGTGAGTCCTACCAAACATCATAGTTCTGACGCTCACAAAACTAGCCTTAATTCAATTGAAACCGATGATGCTTCATTACTTTTTAGATATTTAGATGGATTTTTTCTTTATGGATTCTTTTTATCATGGTCAAAGGAAAATTTATTTGACTGGGTTGATCCAAAAAAACGGGATACAAGTTCTAGAGATTTTGACTGGTTTGAGTCAATATGGCTTAGGTCTCAAATCTCAAATGGAGGTGATAGAGTTGTAGGTAAATTATTTTCTGTAAGTGCAAATGTTCCTACTTTTCTTAATCGGTTTCCATCTGCTAAGCTAATCTACATGGTGAGAGATCCACTTAGTGTCATACCATCAGGTTTGAGTTTAGTTACTGGAGTATTAGATAAAAAATTTGGATTTTGGTCATTACCTGAAAAGAGAAAAAAACATTTTATAAATAATTTGTACAATGCGCTTATTGAGTTACAAATTAGATTTCATGACGACTGGATAAACAATAAATTCGATAAAAGTAGAGTAATGATTGTCAGGTTTGATAAAATGATGAATGACTTTGAAAGTGTAATGGATGATATAATGAGCTTCACAGAATACAAAAAAAACGATCAAATTATGAAAGATATATCTCTTACAGCAAATCAACAACGTGAATATAAAAGTAAGCATAAATATGATTTAGAAAAATTTGGCNTAAGTCAAGATCAGATTNAAAATGATTGCAAAGCTATATATGATACCTTTTTAAGCTGATATAGATGCTAGTATTTTTCTTCATATTGCTCACAAATTTAAACTCTATAGAATTTTACGAAAAAATCCCGAAACAGAGCTATGATAATTGGAATTTGNTAATTGAAGATACTATTAGTGTATACTACACAAATTACCATGATATTAACTGGGGTTACACTACTAATAACTTTGAATACAATATTGATGTAATATATGATACTTTAAAAAAACTTAATGATTACGATAAGATATTTGGAAGAGTAGTTGAGTCAAAATTATTAGATAGCAATCAAGGAATCGTTTATATAAGGCTGGACATGCCCTTGTTTCTTTCTGATAGAGATTATACTGTAAAATTTTTAGAAAAAATCTCACCAAACAAGAGCCAGATTACTTTCCAGTTTCAGTCCGTAACACATCCTGACACTCCATATTATGAATCATCAGTAACNTTACCCAATGCAGGAGGTGAATGGAGATTAACAAAAGTTGATAATAATACAACGAAAGTTGAATATATTTGGAATGGAGAATTACTTGGGATGTTTCCAAGTTATCAGTTAACTACTGCATGGAAAACACAGGGAATAGAGGTATTGAGTTGGCTTAAAAANTATATTAGTAAAAAAAATAGAAAAAATGAACATTAGAATCAAATATCATATTTTATTATTTATTATTTCATTTATTTTTACCGGTGAAGAAATTTACTANAAGCTGAATCTCTTTTCCATTAACAGACTATCCGATGGTGGCGTTATTAAAATTCCTTTCAGACTGGCAAGTATAGATCTTAATCATTCTAATGATAATCTCGATGTTAATTCTACAGTTTCAATTGAATATAAACCAAAGTTTTCTGATTTTTATCTTAGACAAGAGAATTCGACTGAATTTTTATTTGATTTACGTGAACTATATGTTAAATGGTATTTTGATAATTCAGATTTAAGCATTGGCAAACAAATTCATTCATGGGGAGCCGTAGATCAAAATAGCCCAATAGATAATGCCAGTCCTTACGATTATTATTATATTCTTTTAGANGGTTCTGACCAAAAAATTGGGTCCCTCTCGCTTTCATATAGTCATTATTTCAATAATAGTGTGTTCGGCTTTGCTTTTTCTCCAATACACCATACAAATCGATTACCACTCGGAAAAGATGATTTTCCGATTGAACTTCCTGTCATTCCAAATCCAGTATTGGTCAATNATGTTGAAGATGAAGTTGAGTTCGGTGCCTATTTAAAGCAAAATTTTGATAAGTTTGATCTAACATTATCTTACTACAATGGTAACGATAGAATATATAATCTAAGCGGAGTAAATGTATTTACNAATGAACAGNAAAATGTGTATGCAAATATTGATACAGTCTTTTCCTTTAGAAAAACTGAAGTTTTAGGTTTAGGAGGAACCTACATAGATAAAAACTTCGCTTTAAGATTTGATTATGGGTTATTTCATACTTTTGATAACAGTTCAAATGTTGAAAGAATGAGATTTGATATGCTTAATGGTACTGCTCTAGATCAGTTGTGGTACCAAGTTGGAGCCTCACACGCTTTTGAAGAGGATGTTCATTACCAGCAAACAACAGTTCAGTTTGAGCGATTTAATAGTAATAGTTCGCTTATTTTAAGTTATTTTGAGTACAAAATAAATAAATATACCGCAAATTATCTTGCAGCAGTTGATATTCCTGGTGTTGAAGCAGATGTTAACCCCAGAGACTACTTTTATCCTGGATTAGGAGCTCCTTTAGCTATTTTAGCTCCAAGAGCATTTTTATATCAAATTCAAAAAAATATTGATAATAAAATATTAAGTTTTAAAGGTCTAAAAGATTTGAACGAATCTGGACTACTTCTGGAGATAAGTNTGGAGTCAAATATTAATGATAATTTATTATTGAAAGCGTGTATAAATAAAATTTGGGGTGATGAGAATATGAATGATGATTATAGATTTAATCAAATGGAAGATTTCTCNCATCTTAGATTTGAGATGGAGTATCTATTCTAATTGAAGTTTAAAAATCTTTTAATTTTTTCACCATTTTGGTTTTGCCTACTGTTTTATCTTTACATACCATTATTTATAAAATCAATTGAGCCTCCATCTTGGGCTTTTTATTTAGACGATTATTTACCCTTTTTTTCATTTATGATTATTCCATATTATTTTTATTATGTTTTAATAGTGATTCCTCCTTTTATTATTTACGATACAAGTAAAATAAAAAAACTAACAACTGCGNTGATTAAATCAAGTATAGTATGCTATATAATATTTATTTTCTGGCCAATTAGTTCGAGCAAAGTTTTATTTTCAGTCCCNGATAGACATTTTTTTAAAACTCTCCATGATTTGATTACGTATGATTTTTTACATCAAAATGCTTTTCCATCAATGCACGTGGTGATTACATTTATCATTGGAATGGTTTTGGCTAAGGAGTTGCCAAAATTTAAATTTATTTTTATTGCTCTTTTAGTAAGTATTTTTGCTGCAACTTTTTTAATTAAACAACATTACTTTGTTGATTCATTTGCTGGATTACTTGTAGGNCTATTTTATTACAAATCTTATAATCNATNTTAATTAATGATTATATTAACTAAATTTATGATATCAAGAATATCAATTAGGTTATCCTCATTTACATCGGCTAAACTAGTTGAGGGTTCAGAAAGTATTGAGTCTCCTGTAATATGTTGAACTAATAGTATGATNTCTAGAACATCAATAAAATTATCTAAATTAACATCACCAGTTAGTNCAATATCCTCACATATTTGTTCATGAACCACCATAAATAAGTAATACGCAGCATCAAGGGATATATTAAAGTTACTACTATCTTCTATACAATCAGGGATATAGCTTTCATTGCATAGCATATTTCCTCCACACCCAAAATAAGGAACTACACTAACCCCAATAGTTGTTTCATCCCAATCAATATCTAGATTACATATTGAGTTAGGGAGAGTATATAAATTATTGTCAAATAACCATAAATATTCCAAATTCAATAAATTTCCAATTGAGCTCGGTAAATTTTCTAAATTATTATAACCTAAATCAAGAAAAGTTAGGTTCTCAAGATTACCAATAGTTTCAGGTAACGTGATTAAATTATTGAAATTAGCTACTAAATAAANGAGATTACTTAAATTTCCAATATTATCTGGCAAAGAAGTTAAATTATTATCATCAATATACAGTTGGACTAAAGATTCTAAATTACCAATTGAGTTTGGAAGTGCTTCTAATGTTATAAAACCGCCATTGGAATTGTTGCCAATCAATAATCTAGTAATCCTACCTCCTGACCAATTTTGGAATCCAATTTCTAACGGAGTTAATTCAAGATTATTGAGTTCATTGATATCTTCCAAAACTTGTAAATCTTGGTTACTGAAACAATTGCTTCCATCCAATGGAATACAGGTATTTGATGGATAGTCTTGTATTTGGGTGAAACCAGGCTCGCAAGATGGCTCAGAAACAACAATAGATCCAGTCATNCCAAGATTAGCATGGCTCCCAATACTACAAATATATTCATATGTTCCAGGTAAATTAAAAGTATAGCTTCCAATCAAAGCTGGTGCTGAAACAGGTGATATATCTATAATTTCAGGACCTGAAATTGAAACAACATCATGAAAACCACTTAAGTTATTCCATTGAACACTTTCACCAGCCTCTATGTTTAAAGAGGAAGGAGAATAATANAAATTTCCCGAATTAATTATATGATCAGCGTACTGACAATTTGTATCTTGAGAAGATGTTGGGTCGAAATTAAGCGAAAAAATATCAGTACATTCTGCAAAAAATATTGAAGTATTTACAAGAATTAATTTTATATATGTATTTAGCATTAAATCTCCTGAATTATTTAATTAATGTTATCATTCTAGACTCATTATGTTCATCTGTAATTATTTCTATAAAGTACAATCCTGACGAAAATTTAGATGCATTCCAATTATAAGAATGAAAGCCATGATTAATAGGATTGTCTTCAATGATGTCAACTAATGTACCTTTTGAGTCATAAATTAAAATCTTAACTACAGACAATTGAGGTAAATAAAAATTTATATTAATAATTGGATTAAATGGATTTGGATATGGATTATCCAGTTGAAACCGAGATATGAAAGTATCATTATCTAGAACATTCTCAGCAGTAACTTTAAAAATTATTGATTTTGATAAGTCTAAACGATTCTGCGGTGTTACCATCAAATGAATATCGTTATCTAGATTTACATCAAATGTTAAGTGCAAACTATCTCCAGATGAAATTTGAGGACTCTGCAAGAGCTGGTCATTAACATGAACATCAAAAACTTCATTTAACTCTCCATCGTTCCATAAGGTGAATCCCACCTGATGTTCATTTATTGAAAGTGGATATAAAATTGAATCCTGATTTTTTTGAAATTTATCTAGTGTAACACTAAATTCTATAGGGTAGAGACCACTTAATCTTTGTGCACGGTATATAGCGCCGGATGGAAGAGCTAAATTATAATTTCCTTTCCATACAATTGAACCAGTATTTTCGCTTGTTGGCATTATTTCGAGAGAAGTCGCACCTCCGCCAACAGTTGTTATTAAATAATTTCCATTTTCAAGTTTTTGAACATTTCCTGAAGCAAATCCAAATAACTCTTCTGGCAAAGTATATTCCCAAATAATATCAGCCTGACATCCATTTTCAGTTTCTAATACTTGAATTTCCAAAGCGCGACTGGTTGGATAATCTGTATCGTAAATTAGCTGACTGTTGTTACCATTATCCAAAATAACAATATTACCATTATCTAGAATTTGTATACTATGTTGGAAACTAAAGTTTAAATCTTGACCACAATCTACATCTCCTGAAGGCATTTGAGCACCAAGCTGCCAAATGATATTTCCTGAAGGGTAGCCTATTTTTATAATTCTCGACAAATGTCTCGATGATAAATAAATACTGCTATCACTTTCATCGAAAAATAAGGCATTACTGTGTGTCCAATCATGCCTACCCATTTGAAATGCTTCAAGCCATAAGTCTCCCAGTAAGTCATAGTCTTGCAACCAGTCTAAATGGTCAAAAGTGTCCCAAGTCCAAACAATTTCACCTTGTTGATTCCATTCGGTTATTCGATCCCCAACCCATGGAAAAATAAAAAAATCACTTGATGGATAGGTCGGATATCCTATCATTTGAAATTGTAAGAGCTCATCAGGGTTTATATCTTCCGGAATTGGACCGTTCTGATGTGATTCATCTATGCCAATATAGTTNCCATTTGGAAGCATAAAAAATTCATGATGAACATATGAATCTCCAGTCAAAGACCAATTAATTTCATTATCAATTGAATAATCAATCCCAGATAAAATATCTGAGCCAGGAATAAATTTAGTCCCATATATCTTTCCAAAAGAATCAATAGTGTAATAAACAAAATTATTATCAGCTGTGTTCCAAATCTCGTATCCTTCAGAATCAATCATTGCGCTAAAATAATCGAAAAATGAACTGAAAATGGTAACACCATCATTTACATTTACTGAATCATAAGTGATTGCTTGAGCATTAGATCTCTTTGAACCTGTTGAAAAATTATAAGTATCAGACCAGCCAAGTTCATTATTTTGCGAATCTATGCCTTTTACCCTCCAGAAGTAGTTGGAGTTCCAAGAAATATCAGTTTTTTGAATGTGAATTAAGCTTGAGCTTGTGGTTTCAATAAAAATATTACTAAAGCTATTATCAAGCGAAATTTGTAAAACATAAAATGAGGCATCTTCAATTTGCTCCCATTCAAATAATATGTGAGTATAGTTTAAAATAGAATTATTCAAAGGTCTAATTGAACTTGAAAAAGTTAAATTAGTAAATATAANTAAAATTANTAANAATTTANTCAATTAGGAACTCTCTTAAGGTTTTGCTCTTTAAAATCATTTATATCAAATTCNTCACTAGTGTTTTCACTTAAGATTGCAATAACCGAAAAACGTTGAGTTATGATATTTTTAACGATAAGGGAATCAATTTTGAAATTTTTGTTGAAGTAATTTATCTTTTCTTTAACTGGAATCATTTTTTTATCGTAAGATATTTCTTTCAANGGTAAATAGTCTTTTTTTGAAATCCAAGTTTCATGCATGCCATAAACAGAGGTGTCTTCTTTTGGTGTACTTTTTATAATATAGCACATAATTTTGTTGTAAGGCTTTTCATCAANCATTAAATAATCATAATCACCAATATCTCTTTTGATCATATCTTGATAAATTAACTCAGAATTCATAAATGTATCAGAAAAGTTTGATGCTGGTATTTTTCTTATTTTTTTATACTTTGGATACCACATTTTCACATCGATGAAGTTTTTTCTTTCAATCTTGAGAAATGAAACTCCTTTAAAATTTAAAGGATTAAGAAACCAAATTATTTGATAATTGGTATCTTCTGTATCTAAAATCCTTGTCTTAAAGTCTAATTTTTTTATTGACCCTTTTTTACTTANAGTCCTCATGCTAAATTTTGCTTCCATAGATGTAAAATTAATTCTAGTATTCATTTTTGATATTATCTCAATTGGACTTATGTTACTGGAACTAATAAAAAAATTTATCAAAGATATTAGTAATATTTTTTTCATTATATCATTCTTCTAAAGGTAAGATTAGAGTTTGCGACGAAATTAGAGTTTTTTAAGTTCTTTCGATTGTAAATCATTTCTTTTTTTGTATCTAAATCAATTAACGATCCTCCAGCATATTTTAATACAGCATGTGCGGCAGCAGTATCCCACTCCATTGTTGGAGCAAGCCTTGGATATATATCAGCTGTTCCATCAGCGACCAAGCATATTTTAATTGAACTGCCCATATTTACAATGTTATAATTTTTGAATTGATTTAAAAAGGTTTNTANCATTGGATTTGAATGAGATCTACTTGAGACAATATNAATTAAATCATCGTTGCATTTAGAATTGATGGAAATTTTACTTTTCTTGCCTTTTGATACCTTAAAAGAACCTTGGTCACTTCCATACCATAGTTTTTTAATACACGGTGCATACACTAACCCAANAGTAGGATTATTTTTTTCAATTAGTGCTATATTTAACGTAAACTCTCCATTTTTTTTTATAAATTCCTTTGTNCCNTCTATCGGATCGATGACCCATAAAGATTGCCATTTTTTTCTCTTGGAGAATGGAATTTCTGCTCCCTCCTCTGATAATATAGGTATTTGTGGGTATAATGTATGTAATGAATTACAAATAATATCATTTGATACTTGATCAGCTATTGTCAATGGAGAATCATCATTTTTATACTTAATTTNAAAGTCTGAACTTTGATAAATTTCCATCACTTTTTCACCTGCTTTGTAGATGATTTCAATCAAATCATTCAGCTCAATCATTTAGNAATCCTATTTTATCTAAATAATTAAACACAATTGATACACTTTTATGGATAGTTATGTTAGTTGTGTCAATACTGAGCTCAGGATTAATCGGAGATTCATATGGATCATCAATACCAGTAAAACCTTTAATATGACCTGCTCGAGCTTTTGCATAAAGACCTTTTACATCTCTTTTTTCGCAGGTTTGAATTGGNGTTGAAATATGTACTTCGATNTATTCACCAAATTGAGAGATTAAGGTTCTATTTTTTTTTCTGGAAATTTCATAAGGAGCTATGGGCGCACAGATAGCTGCTCCACCATTTTTGGTTATTTCACTAGCTACAAAACCAATTCGTGTAATATTTAAATTTCTGTGCTCCTTAGTGAACCCTAACTCACTTGATAAATGAGTTCGAACGATATCACCATCGAGTAANGTTACAGGACGGTGGTCTTTTTCGAGCAATTTTGACATTAAGGCATTAGCAATTGTTGATTTTCCAGAACCCGATAGTCCAGTGAAAAAAATTGTNTATCCTTTTTTATTTTTTGGTGGGTATGCTTTTTTTAGTTCTTTAGATACTTCTGGGAAAGTGAACCATTCAGGTATTTCTCTATCATTTTCAAGNAAATTGCGTAATTCTGTACCTGATATGTTTTTATATTGGCAATTGTCTGGTACTTTATCAATTTCAAAAAAATTATTTTTTTGTTCAACATATACAAAAAGCTTGAAAGGGACAATTTGTATTCCAACCTCATCTTGATATTTTTTCAGTAAATCTTGTGCATCATATTCNCCATAAAAAGGATTACCTTTAGAATCNAATCCAGGTCCAGCATGGTCTCTGCCAACAATCAAATGTGTACAACCATAGTTTTTTCTNATTAGAGCGTGCCATAATGCTTCTTTTGGACCTGCCATTCTCATAGAAAGTGGAATTAAGCTGAGAAAAGTCTTATTTTTTGGTAGATGGTTAATAATTTTTTTATAGCAATTAACTCTTGTGAAATAATTTATATCACCTGNTTTCGTTTGGCCTACAACAGGATGGATTAACATATTTGCATCAAGCTCACCCATAGATCGTTTCANGAGTTCAAAATGAGCCCTGTGAATAGGATTTCTCGTCTGAAAAGCAATTGTTTTTTTTCGATTAGTTGTATTTATAAAATTTTTAACGGATTTAGGAGGATGCCTCAAGTTTAAATAATCATAATGTCTAACCTGATTTATGTCCTTTAGTTTACCTCCTACATAATATTTTTTAGTATTGTTAAAAAGTTTGTAAACACCAGGGTGGCTTTCATCGAGTGTGCCAAAAATAGCTAAAGCCTCTTTTTTCTTATCGGGCTCCCAAATATCATTTATAGACATATTTGCAATGATGTATCCTTCTTTATCAGTTAGCGAAACCTCGTCTTCNAATCTATCAATTTCTTTTTCATCTAAATCTAAACACACTGGGATTGGCCATAAATCACCATTTGATAGACGCATATTTTCCAAAACAGATTCATAATCTTCTTTATTTAAAAAACTGTCCAAGGGATTAAAAGAACCGTCAATAATTAGTTCAATGTCGCATAGCTGCCTATTTGATAAAATAATTCTCTTGTGGTTTTTAATTTCTGAATTCATCGATTTATATGTTACTTTAAAATACTCATTACAAAATAGTACTCATAAGGTATTATAATTATTTGTTATTTTTAAAGCATATAATATTTAAAAATGTAACTTTTGATATATGTCAAAGAAGCCAAATATAAGGATAAACAAAGTATATACTAGAACAGGGGATTCTGGAAATACGAGATTAGTTGACCAGACATCTGTTTTGAAATCTGATATTCGTGTAGAATGTTACGGAGAGATAGATGAGTTGAATTCAAGTATAGGTATTTGTTTATCACTTATTAATTCTCATAGCAAAGAGAAAAAATCTACTCTCATCGATTTTTTAAAAAAGATACAAAATGATTTATTTAACCTTGGAACTGTATTAGCTACAAGTGATGAAAAACTATTGGAAAAATTTCCCAAAATAGAACATGAAGATATCATCCATCTAGAAAAAAAAATTGATTTTTATAATAAAGATTTGCCCGAACTTCAATCGTTCATTCTACCTTCAGGAAACATTGTTGCTTCACACCTTCACTTAGCAAGAACTATCTGTAGAAGAGCTGAAAGAAAATGCGTTATCCTTTTTAATCAGGTATCTTTAGATCAAAATGTTCTCAAATATCTTAATCGTTTATCAGATTTATTTTTTGTTTTATCAAGATGGATAAATAGTCAAAACGAAGAAACAGAAGATCTATGGACGCCCTAAATTAATATCACCAAGGAGATTTGATTTATGAATCGAGAATCAAATAATTTGATCAGACTTTTTAATGAATTAGCTGCCCCTTTTTTAATGATTATTTTATTTTTCAAAAATATTTTCATGCATATTTTTGATTTATTTAATCTATCATGGAAATCTACGAAGTCTGTTTTTGTAATGGATATAATGCTTTCTTCATTTTTATCAGTATTTTTCGTTTTATCAATGTTTAACACATATTACCTTTTCAATGATTTTATTGAAGATAGCCTTGTTAAAGAAATTTTCTTTAATCTAATAGTTGTTTTCAGTATTTGTTCCGTGGGTTGGGGATTCAGCACTATATCATCTATAAAACAAAGTATATTATCTTCTGAAGAATATCAGCTAAAAAATCATTTTTTATTTGGCTTGCGTTATATAAAATTTTTCATAAGCTATTCTCTAATGATTGTCTTTTTAATCTCATTTGTTATTCTAATTTGTTTGATAGGTGGTTTCATTCCACATGGTGGTCAGACATTTTTATCTTTTTTTCTTAGTCCAGTATTTTTTGTAGGCTTACTTCTATTTGTTACTATATTTAGTTTGATTATTGGTTCTATCTTTTACGGATCATATATAAATTCTGATTATTATAATTCAACATCTTCTTTCTTAAATCAAACAATATCAATGTATAAAATGGTCATTGCCAAAATTGTTGACCTAATATCAATTACACTACCTGCGATTATAAGCTCCTTAACATTAACCATAGTTCCATTTTTAATTACACTTATTGTAATTACGGATTTCATAAAAAAACCAACGGCTGGCTTTTTTAAAGATGGAATTACATTTCCAGGTTTATATGTATCTTCGTATGATGATGATAATTCAAAACAACGAAGCTTCAACTTTTTAAAATCCAAAGATTTTCATAATAGATACCCAAAAGAATCTACAGTCGCAATTAAGCAGAAAATTGTAAGTCAAACAGTATTCGAGTACAATGAGAATCGTAATGATTATGAAAGATCATTAGATATGATAAATGCCATTAAATCTCTTGGATTTAGTTCACCTGGCAGGCAGTTAGATTCATTGGATTCATTTGTTGAAAATAATCCTAGTCAACTCAAATACGAAGGCATTCTAATAGATAATCTAAGATTAGCGATTGAGAACGAAATTTTTCAAGATTTAATAAAACTTGATTTGAAATTAATTCAAAATCATTTTATTGATGAATTTACTCACTTTGACGAAGAGTGGAGCTTTGATTCACTTGGAGAACTACAGCTTATCAGCGAGGATGATTTCATTGGTGAAAAAATAGTTATAAGAAATGATTCTATATTATTTTATGAGTCTGATTTTGTGACGAATCAAATTAGTGATTCAGGAGCTCATACACTCAATTATGCTTCCAAAATTGATGAAAATTTAAAATATGTTGGTGTGAAAGACTTTTTTGTATTTACTATGCTCACAGATANCANTTTTAATTTTTTCGGATGCTGCAATATTGGCTTTTCCTTTGATGTTTATGTTTGCTTCCTTAGCATCTATATCTTTNGATGTCTTTCATTATCGATTTAAAAGTACTTTTTTGGTTAAANCTATCGTATTANTAATTATTTTTTCTNTNTNTATCTTTGGNTTTTACAAAGTTTTGTAAAAATAATATTTTACTGCGATTNTAATTAATCNGTTTTANTATTTTTAAAGTATTTTTCTAACTTTGGTTTAATGACGTAAGCACAGTAAGGAACATTTGGATTTTTCTCAAAATAATTTTGATGNTAGTCTTCAGCCAAATNAAATTTTTCAAATTTTTTAACTTCTGTTACGATTTTTGCTTTAAAAGTATCTTTATCATTAAGTCTTTCAATCAAATNTTCTGCAATCTTCTTTTGATTTAAGTCATGAAATAAAATAATTGAACGGTACTGACTNCCTANATCGGCTCCTTGTCTATTGAGGGTAGTAGGATTGTGGGTACTNAAAAAAATTTCCAATATCTTTTCAAAAGATATTTTNTCAGAATCATANTTAAATTGTATTACTTCAGCATGACCGGTTGATTCAGAGCACACTGTTTCATAAGTTGGATTATCATCAAAACCNCCAGAATATCCTGAGTTNATATTATAAATTCCATCAACTTGTCTGAAAATTGCTTCNACACACCAAAAACAGCCNGCTCCTATAGTTGCTAATTTCATANTATAATTTAATTAATATAATTGTTGAAATACATGAAAAAATGACATTTTTTTTTTTTGAGNATATTTTTTATATTTAAGACATTATGTCAGAATTTTTATTAGAATCAAGTTTTAGCCCCAAAGGCGATCAACCTAAAGCAATAAATTCTATTGTTGAATCCCTTAAAANTGAACAAAANCATAATGTGTTGCTTGGAATTACTGGTTCTGGAAAAACTTTCACTATGGCAAATGTTATTAAAAATTGTCAAAAACCTACATTGATNCTTTCACATAATAAAACACTTGCTGCTCAGCTTTATTCTGAGTTTAAAAACCTTTTTCCTAAAAATAGAGTAGAGTTTTTTATTTCATATTATGACTATTATCAGCCNGAAGCNTACTTACCAGTGACTGATACTTTTATTGAAAAAGATGCTTCCATTAANGATGAGATTGATAAGTTAAGGTTAAGAGCCACAGCTTCTTTAGCTACTAGAAATGATGTTATAATAGTNTCTAGCGTAAGCTGTATCTACGGTATTGGGTCACCAAAAAATTATAACAATGCTCATGTATCAATTTCGTGTCCATCAAAAATAAATTTAAAAAAAATCATGAAAGATCTCGTAAATATACATTACACAAGGAATGACATGTCTTTAGAACCTGGTTCNTTCAGACTNCAAGGAGAAAATTTTGAGATTTTTCCAATATATGATGAATATCCTATTAGGATTGAATTGTTTGATAATCAGATTGAATATATGTCCAGATTTGACCCGCTTAACGGAACAGAAATAGTTAAAGAAAGCCAAGTTGTNATTTACCCNGCAAAACATTTTATTACTGATCAAGATACAATAAAAATTGCATATGATAACATACATAATGAACTAAGTAANCAGGTAAAATACTTTACTGATAATAGCATGCTTCTTGAGGCACAAAGAATTAAACAAAGGACTCTNTACGATCTTGAAATGATGATGGAGCTTGGTTATTGTTCTGGAATTGAGAATTACTCAAGACATCTTGANCAGAGGAANAAAGGAGAAAGGCCTTATACNCTCCTGGATTTTTTCCCTAAAGATTTTTTGATGTTTATTGATGAATCTCATGTATCTTTNCCTCANCTCANNGCAATGTATAACGGTGATCGTTCAAGGAAAGAGACTCTTGTNGAGCATGGATTNAGACTTCCATCAGCATTGGATAATAGGCCTTTAAAATTTGAAGAGTTTGAAAAATTAATAAACCAGGTTGTTTACGTTTCNGCTACACCTTCAGATTATGAGTTAAATAAAACTTCAGGGGAGTTCACNGAACAGATAATAAGGCCTACTGGCCTGATTGACCCTGAAATAAGTGTCAAGCCTACAATAGGTCAAATAGATGATTTATTATCNGAAATAAACTTAACAATTGATAATGGTGANAGAGTATTTGTTACTACCTTNACAAAAAAAATGGCAGAAGATTTATCAGAGTATTTAAAAAAATTTGGNATAAAAGCTGAATANCTTCACAGTGAGATNGATACAATACAAAGAGTTAAATTATTAGAATCTTTGNGAAAAGGTGATTTTGATGTTTTGGTTGGTATTAACCTACTNAGAGANGGGCTAGATATACCTGAAGTTGCNCTCGTTGCAGTGCTCGATGCAGATAAGGANGGTTTTTTAAGATCNAANACTTCTTTGATGCAAGTTGCTGGAAGAGCAGCNAGAAATATTAAAGGTAGGGTTATTTTNTANGGNGATAAAATTACCGATTCGATGAAATATCTNATTGAGGAAACTGATAGAAGGAGAAAAGTTCAGATACATTTTAATGAATTAAATNGCATTAANCCGGAGACNATANTCAAGGAAGTAAATAATAAAAATCTTTTTTCAAACGATAATCANGCTGANNAAAAAGCNGATAAATTAGATATTGATTTTGAAAATTTNGAACATATTGATGCAGTTGAGAAACTTACTAAAGAGATGCTNAAAGCATCTAAAGAGCTACAATTCGAAAAAGCTGCAATTATAAGAGATAAACTAGAANTANTAAAATCTTCTNGTCAATGAGGTATTTTGAAAACATGAAAAAAATCATCATTATAGGTTCNGGAGGTAGAGAACATGCATTGGCATGGAAACTTTATCATGATCCNAAAGTAGAAAAAATTTATTGTATACCTGGTAATGGCGGNACAAAAGATTTTGCNACTAATCTTGATATTAATTTTAAAGATTTTAATAAAATTTTAGAAGTTACAGAAAAATATNAAATCGATATGATTATNGTNGGNCCAGAAAACCCACTCTGCAACGGTATAGTTGATTTTTTNAACAATNAAAAAGTAAAGATATTTGGNCCTACTAAATTTGCATCAAAGCTTGAATCAAGTAAACTTTTTGCTAGAAAGTTTATGAAAGNTAATAANATACCTCAGCCTATATTTTATGAATCTGATAGCTTTGANAAGTCAGTCCNTATTAGAAATGAAATAGGANTCCCGTTAGTTTTAAAAGCTGATGGNCTTGCTGCCGGGAAAGGTGTTATTATNTGTNATAAAGAATCAGAATTTATTAATGGTTTGAAAGTATTATTNGAAGANAAAAAGTTTGGNGCAGCTTCANATAAGATATCCATTGAGGAGTGTTTGANAGGTGATGAATTGTCTGTNTTTGCCGTAGTTGATGGTAAAAATTATGTTGTCATTGGAGATGCTCAAGANCACAAAAGAGTATTTGATAATGATNNAGGACCTAATACTGGAGGAATGGGTTCATATTCTCCAACGAAGATTTGCACACCATCCNTGCTTNAAAAAGTTAAAAAACAAATAATTGAACCAACAATTAATGGAATGAATAATTTAAATGAACCTTTTAAGGGATTTTTATACGTTGGCTTGATGATTGTTAATGGTAATCCATATGTNATTGAATTTAATGTAAGAATGGGAGACCCCGAAACGCAAGTTGTNATACCTCGAATTGATTCATCTTTTTATGATCTTCTCGAAAAAGCGATCGATGGTGATTTAGCTGATTTTAACATTCANTTTAAAGATTCCTTTTATACAACTGTAGTTCTNGCATCAAAAGGTTATCCAGATNAGTATGAAAAAGGTCAAAAAATCAAAATTTCAGATGATANAAGACTTCTTTTTCANGCTGGAACAAAGANTGTCAATGATAAAATCTTTGTTGATGGAGGAAGAGTTATGAATGTAGTCGGAAATGGAAAAACTCTAGAAGAATCAATTAAAGAAGCTTACCGNCAAATTGAAGGCATCAAATTTAACAATATCTNCTTCAGGAAAGATATCGGNAAGAAGGGAATTTGAAAGGNAATCGNTATGAATATAGATAAAATNAAAAAATCAGTTGGTATAGTAGGTAATTCAGAGCTAATNGANGAAATGCTAATTAAGGTTGCTCAGGTAGCAACAACTGATATCTCTGTGTTAGTAACAGGNGCTTCNGGNTCAGGNAAAGAAATGGTAGCAAAATCAATCCATAAAAATAGTAANCGNAAGTTTAAAGAANTAATAACTGTTAATTGCGCTGCNATTCCACAAGGAATTATTGAGAGTGAATTATTTGGTCANAAGAAAGGATCTTTTACTGGTGCNAATGAAGANAGAAAAGGTTATTTTGAAGCAGCCAACGATGGNACAATTTTCCTNGATGAAATTGGNGAATTACCAAAAGAAACACAAGCAAAANTACTNAGAGTTATTGAGCAAGGAGAGTTTTTAAAAGTAGGTGATACNAAGCTTNGGACCGTAAATGTCAGGATTGTTGCAGCTACAAATAGAGACCTTAAAGCTGAAGTTGATAAAAATAATTTTAGACAAGATTTATATTTTAGGCTTAAGACAGTAAATATAAAAGTTCCCGATNTAAAAGATCACATAGAGGATNTAGAATCGTTAGTTAGTAGATTTGCNCTTGAATTTACAGCAAGAAATGATATNCCNTANAAGGGTTTCTCAAAACAAGCACTTGCACTAATGAAAAGTTACTCTTGGCCAGGAAACATAAGAGAATTAAAAAATCTTGTTGAAAGTTTATTAGTTATGAACAAGGGTGAAAGAATAGATCGTGAAATGATATCTCGACAATTAAATACAGATGAGTACAGTTCAAACAAAGACCTTCCAATGAAACTTGATATAAATCAAGACAAAGCAGAGAGAGAGCTTATTCTTCGGCAGCTTCTTTTTTTGAGACAAGAGCTTAATGAGTTGAAGCAAATTTTTCTTGCATCAAAAGGAATGAATGATCTTTATGAAAATGATGTAAAATCTAATTCATACTATCTTTCAGAGAATGTAAATTTAGATAATATTAAGAATAAAGTTAAGAGTATTGATGAGGCAAAAGCATTCGCTCTTCAAGACGATTCTGTTGGCGAGGTAAGTATGCAAGACATTGAAAATGAAATAATTGAAAGAACTCTAATTAAGATGGATGGTAACAGAAGAAAGGCTGCAGAAGCATTAAATATATCAGAAAGAACTTTGTACAGAAAAATCAAAGAATATGGAATCAAAGATTAAATACTGTATTTTTATCACCTGCTTACTCTTATTCCAATCTTGTGGCTTTTACTCTTTTAAAGGTTCTATTCCAGCACATATTGACTCCTTGTATATCAGTCCTATATTAAATAATTCTAAAGAATATTTAGTGCTTGATGTATTCAACGATGAAATATATGATACATTTTTAAAAGAAAATGTACTTAAATTAGAAGATATTAATGATGCGAAAAGTAGACTAGATATAGTTATTCTCAGTGTAACAGATAAGCCATTTTCCTACTCGATCAATGATGTTTCATCTTTTTATGAGCAGGTAAATGAATGGAGAATCACTATTAAGACTAGAGTTGAATGGATTGATTTAACTAATAATGAACCACTTCTAAGTAAGGAAATGACTTCATTTGGAATTTATAGTCCGACTTTAAATAATGATATTTCAAATGATGGAATAGATAACGATCAAGATGGATTATTGGATAACGAAGACGAAGATGAGTTTGGTCTACCAAGAGACAGCGCATTAATAATAGCATCACGAAAAACTGCTGAAAATATTATTTCAGCAATAACATCAACATGGTAAAAATGAAAATACTATCAAATAAATTAAAAAAACATATCGATGAAAAGATAACATTAAGCGGTTGGGTATACAATAGTAGGAGAAGTGGAAAAATTGGTTTTTTGACTTTTAGAGATGGTTTTGGAATTGTCCAGTGTATTGTGGCTAAAAATGATGTGGGTGAGGAAAAATTTGAGCTCTTCAAGTCTTTGACACAGGAATCATCAATTGTTCTTCACGGTAAGCCTGTACTAAATAATCGGGCTCCTGGAGGAGTTGAGCTAATAACTGAAGATATTGAGATTCTTAACTTAAGCAAGGATTATCCAATCTCACCAAAAGAACATGGAACTGATTTTTTAATGAATAATCGTCATTTGTGGCTACGTTCCAAAAAGCAATTTGCAATTTTAAAAGTAAGACATCAAATTGTAAAGTCTATAAGAGATTTTTTTGATTCAAACGATTTCACACTTGTGGATAGTCCTATTTTGACTCCAAATTCTGCGGAAGGTACATCAACACTTTTTTCAACAGAATATTTTGAGAAAATGGCTTATTTAGCTCAAACTGGACAACTCTATGGCGAGGCATCTGCTATGGCATTTGGTCGACACTATAATTTTGGCCCATGTTTTCGAGCCGAAAAAAGTAAAACGAGGAGACATTTGACAGAATTTTGGATGGTTGAGCCTGAAATAGCTTTTTGTGATATCTATGAAAATATGGATTGGGCCGAAAAATTACTTATTTACGTTGTTAAAAATGTACTGGAAAATAGAATTGAAGANCTTGANATTCTAGANAGAGATGTTAGTACNCTTTTTGATTTAATAAAAGGTTCATTCCCAAGNATTAGTTATACAGATTGCATAGATATTCTTAAAAAAAATAATTTTGATATAGAATGGGGGCAGGATTTTGGTGCTAAAGAAGATACTTTTATATCAAATCAGTATAAATTACCCGTAATTGTATACGGTTGGCCTAAAGATATTAAAGCTTTTTATATGAAGCGAGATCCAAACGATGAAAACTTAGTATTAAGTATGGACATCCTAGCTCCAGAAGGATATGGCGAGATTGTGGGAGGTTCAGAAAGAGAGACAGATATTGATAATCTTGTTTCAAGAATTAAAAGTGAAAANCTAAATCAAGATGACTATAAATGGTACCTTGATTTGAGAAAATATGGTTCTGTACCACATTCAGGATTTGGGATGGGTCTCGAAAGAGTAGTTGCCTGGATTTGTGGTATTTCTCACATAAGAGAAACAATTCCTTTTGCAAGAACAATGACAAGAATAACTCCTTAAATGAATTTAGAAGATAAAATATCAGAATGGATAAAAGAATACTTAAACAAATCCAAAAATGATTGTTTGGTTGTTGGTATATCTGGTGGAATTGATTCAGCATTAACATCAACACTATGTGCCAGAACTGGCAGAAAAACTATTTTAGTTACTATGCCTATTCATCAAAATATTGATGAGACTAATAGAGGTATTGAACATATTAACTGGTTAAAATCNAAGTATAAAAATATTATTCATTTACATATTGATTTGACAGAATCTTATGAGTCAATTAAAAATGCTGTCCCAAATAATTGTAAAACAGATTTAGCATTAGCCAATACAAGAGCAAGAATTAGAATGACTAATTTATATTTAATTTCTGGCAGCAATAATGGCATTGTTGTTGGGACAGGNAATAAAGTAGAAGATTTTGGAGTAGGATTTTATACTAAATATGGNGANGGAGGTGTTGATATAAGTCCAATTGCAGACTTGATGAAATCTGAAGTNTATGAATTATCAAAAAAATTAAATATAATTGATAAAATAATAGATGCTCCACCNACTGATGGATTATGGTCAGATGGAAGAACAGATGAGGAACAGCTCGGTGTTACTTATGGTGAACTTGAATGGGCAATGAAATATTGTGAGCGACACGATGTCGATGAAATTAAAAAAGTTAAAGATATTAAATTACTTACAAGTAAACAAACCGAAATTCTAAAAGTATACACCAAGTTCAGGAATGCAAATATTCATAAAATGTTAGAAATTCCTGTATTTAAAAATAAATGAGAAAATTATTTTTAATTGATGGTATGGCTCTAATTTACAGATCCTACTACGCGTTCATAAATAATCCCCTTTCAACTCAAGATGGTTTTCCTACATCAGCAATTTATGGATTTCTAAATTCTACTCTTAAGATAATTAAGACTGAGAAACCAGATTATATAACTGTTGCTTTAGATGCACAAAAGCCAACTTTTAGGCACAAGATTTTCTCAGATTACAAGGCTAATAGAAAAAAAATGCCTGAAGAACTTCGATTGCAAATACCCGAAATAAAAAAAATTTTATCGCAAATGAATATAAGNACTTTAGTATGTGAGGGTTTTGAAGCGGACGATATTATNGCAACAGTTACAAAGAAAATCTCAGNTGATAATTTAAAAATATTNATTGTTACTGGTGATAAAGATATAATGCAGCTGGTAGATGAAAATGTTTTTGTATACAGTCCTGGAAACAAGTTTTCAGGAACAAAAATTTATAATAGAGAAAGTGTTATTGAAAAATGGAATGTTGAACCTAATAAAATATGCGATTTATTAAGCATAATGGGAGATAGCTCAGACAATATTCCAGGTGTAAGAGGTATTGGGCCAAAAACTGCATCAAAACTAATATTGGAATTTGAAAATATTGATGGTTTGATTCAAAATGTAGATAATATTAGTAATGTAAGAATCAGAAACTTGATTTTGGACCAAATAGATACTATAAAATTATCAAGAAAGCTAGTTGAATTAAAAGAAGATGTCGAATTAAAATTTAATTTAAATGAATTTGATCTTAAGAATCTTACAACAGAAAAAAGTGTTGAATCATTGCAAAAGTTTGAGCTTTCTTCTTTGCTCAATTTGATAGGTAAAAAAGAAAAAAGTAACACAAGTTTAAATGATTATAAAAAAGATTACAGTTTGGTGACAAATATGAATCATCTATCTGATCTCAAGACTAAATTAGAAAATAGTNCAATTGTTTCATTCAAGTTAGAGACATCTGATATTAATCCTATCAATGCTGAAATTGTAGGTATTTCATTTGCAATTGAACAGAATAAAGCATTTTACATTCCAGTTCACATTAAAAAAGAAATACAAAATTATGATTTAACTTGGCAAAGTATTTTTATTTTTTTGAAATCGATAATGGGAAATTCAAACATATCGTTTATTGGACAAAACATTAAATATGATTTAATTGTTCTAAAAAATATAGGTATCAGTGTTCAAAATATATCTTTTGACACAATGATTGCAGCTCACTTAATAAATCCAGTCAAAAATTCTTACAGCTTAGATGAACTTTGTGATGAATATTTAAATTACAGCAAAATAAAGTTAAATTCATTGTTCAATGTAAATGATAAAAACTTTAATATTGCTGAGCTCGACAGTCATAAAATTAAAGATTACGCATGCGAAAATGTCGATATGGTATTTCAGCTTAAAAAAATATTAATTGATCTTCTAGAAAAAAATAATTTGATTGATTTATTTGAAAAAATTGAGATTCCATTCATAAATGTTTTAGTTGACCTTGAAAAAAATGGNCTNTNTGTTGACATTCAAGAATTAAAAGATATTTCAATTAAAAACAAAGAAAANATTGATACAATATCTGAAACTATTTATTCTATTGCAGGAAAGAAATTTAATATTAATTCAACTAAACAGCTAGCTGNAATACTTTTTGATGATATGAAATTAAAACCANTACGAAAAAGAAGTACTGCTGTAGAAGTTCTTGAGTATTTAAAAAAATTCCATCCTTTACCAGAAATAATATTAGAATACAGACATTTGAATAAATTACAAACTACTTATATTGACGGCATTCCAAAATTTTTCAATGAAAAAACAAATAGAATTCATACTTCTTTTAATCAAACTGTTGCATCAACAGGAAGGTTGTCTAGCACAAAGCCTAATTTCCAAAATATACCTATTAAAACTATTGAAGGTAAAGAAATTAGAAGGGCTTTTAAGCCGCAAAATAAAGGTTGGAAGCTAATTTCTGCAGATTATTCTCAAATTGAATTAAGAATAATGGCGCACTTTTCAAAAGAGAAAGCATTAATTGACGCATTTATTTTAAATGAAGACGTTCACAAGAGAACAGCATCATTAGTTTATGATGTACATATCGATTTTGTTACCCAAGAACAAAGAAGACAAGCAAAAATAGTAAATTACGGTATCCTCTATGGTGCAGGACCATTTAGAATGTCACAGGAATTAAATATTAATATGGTTCAATCTAANAAATTAATTGAAAATTATTTTAACACTTACAGTACAATAAGAAGTTATATTGAAAAAACATTATTGGATGCAAAAGAAAAAGGATATGTAGAAACATTTTTTGGAAGGAGAAGAAATACAGCCGACTTAAGGTCGTCAAATACGAGATTAGTTAANGCNGAAAAAAGAGCTGCAATCAATATGCCAATTCAAGGAACAGCATCTGAGCTTATAAAGGTTGCTATGATAAATATTAAAAATCTTATTGATGAAAAAAAACTAATATCTAAATTAGTACTACAAGTTCACGATGAATTGATATTTGAAGTTCCTAATGATGAGGAAGATTACATGATTGAATTAATTAAAAAAGAAATGGAAAGTTCAGTTNAATTAAAAGTTCCAATAGTTGTCGATTGTAAATCAGGCAAAAATTGGCACGAGATTCATTGATAGAAAAATGGCTGCATATATCTACTTAAAAAGTATTGGAAAAAAAATAAAAAATGATTTTGTTGTAGCAGATCTAGATTTAGGATTAGAGAAGTCTCAAACTTTGGCAGTTGTGGGAGCAAATAATTCTGGAAAATCTATTTTGCTTAAAATTCTTGCAGGTATCATTGATAGAGATTTTGGTAAAATATTTTATGATGGTGTAGATTTTAGTAAAAATAACATAAAATTAAGAAAAAAAATATGCTACATTCCTTCAAATAACGATTTTATAAATTGTCTATCAGTATACGAAAATCTTTTGATTTACGTAAATATGGTAAAAAAATTAACGAGAGTTGAAGCAAAAAATATTATTCAAAATTGGATTGATATTTTTGACTTAAATAGAATTTCAAGCACAAAAATATCCAATTTAAGGCATGAAGATCTAAAAATGGTTTCTTTATCTCGAGCTTTCATTCATCAGCCTGATATACTTATAATGGATAAGCCTACAGAGGGTCTAGATATTGAAAAGCGAATGTTTTTCTGGAATAAAATTCAAACAGTTCTTAAAAATTCTACTATAATATTTTCGTCTCACGATTTAGTTGAAGTGGAAAATTTCTCCGATAGAATATCTTTTCTTGATAATGGAAAAATCAGATTAAATGGTTCAATAGCAGACTTAATGTCAAAGACAAAGTCATATAATCATCACAGAATTGTATTTGAAGATTATGCTGATAAGAATTTAATTGATCTTTTAAGTAATAATTCAAAATGTTACCATCTGAAAGCCGAGGGTAGAGCCGTGGAGTTTTTCTCATCAGATAGGAGGGATGCTCTGTCAATACTAAAGACTGCTTTTAATTATGAAATTATTGATTACAAAGAACGATCATTTAGCTTTCAGGATATTTTTTTAAATCAAACAAAAAAATGAACTTAAATAAAAGCACNATAATGATGTTGTTATTTCTAATCAAGGGAAGATACCTTAGGTATCTACTCTTATTTTTTTTAATTCCCATGTTCTTATATGTTGTAAACATTCTTCTTGCCAGTAGTTTTGGTAAAGAAAATTCATTCAAAATTTTATCATCAATTGGTATTTGGTTCTCATCGCCATTAATATTTACTTATATTTTTATTCATGATGTTATGAGTGAAATTTTTGGTTCTAAAAATAACAACACGTTATTCTCTAACTCACACATATCAAAAAATAGCATAATAATATCAACAATTAGTTTTGGATTAATACTTTGCGTTGCATCAATCTCATTTTCATATTTTATGACTTTTAGTTTTACAGGTAAATCAATATCATTAATTAATTTTTTCTATCTGATAATATCTGTTCTTCCTTTAGCATTAATCTTTTCATCTGTAGCAGTAGTTTTAGGAATTTACGAAAATAAAAATATCGGGTTATTATTTGTAGTCTCATTGAGTTGTTCTTTCATTCAACTATTAGGAAATGTAAAATTTGATTCATTAACACATTATAGTTCAAATCTTTTTTTGTCATTCATTTACAATTCATTTGCATTTGTATCGCCAAGATTTGAATATAGTTTTACTCCTGTAGCTCTGATTTTTTTGATTTCCATTTTATTTGTATATGCAGTAACTCGTTTTTCTTTAAAATTAATAAGGCATAGAAATGAAAGATAAAATAATTATAGGCATTGATGGTGGTGCTACAAGCACAACGGCTGTAATGTTTAATAACGCTGGAGATACTTTATCTTATGATACATGTGGGGGAACTAATCTTTCTATCGACGAAGAAGCCTCTTCAAAAAAAGTCTTATCGCTTATAAACAATCTTTGTAGAAAGTCTAATGTAGATTTAGAAAGTATTTCTGCTTTGGGTATAGGCTTAGCTGGAGCATCAAACAAAAATGGAAGAGATAGATTATTTGGATTACTTGATAATATAAATCTTAGTGATAAATCATTGATAACAAACGACATTGATCCAGTCTATGAATTTATTTGGGAAAATAATGCCGGTATTTTATTGAATGTTGGAACTGGAGTAATATGTGTTGCAAAGAAAAATGGAAATTTAGTACGAATTGCAGGAAAAGGTCATGACAAAGGTGACGAGGGAAGTGGATATTGGATAGGGAAAGAATGTCTAATACAGCTAGGTCTTGGAGAAAATAATTCCAATGGCGGAAATCAATTATTGAGGATGATTCTTGAAAAAAACAACTTCAACAGCTTTGATGAATTAATAAATAGTATTAATGAATCCCAAGATAAGATATTTAGAATTGCAAAACTCGCTAAACATGTAATCGAATGTGCTGAAAAAAATAATGAATTCTGTATTGGTATCATACAGCATGCAACACGACTAGTAGCAGACTATGTAATAAATCTTTGCCATGAAGTCCAAATTTATGAAAGAAATATTATCATTGCTGGAAATGGAAGTGTATTAAAAAATAATTATTTTAGAAAAGAGTTGAACAATGCTTTGATTTTTGATTTCAAAGAGCTTAAATGGATTTTTCTCGATATATCCGCAGCATATACTTCTGGTATATTATCTGCGCGACTAAAAGGAATAGATATTAATAGAAAATCATTGTTCCTTAATTCTATCAAGGATTGATTTATGAAAGATTTCGAATTAAAGATATTTTTAATAATATTATTTTTATCTCAGATAATAGCGCATTCAGATTTTGAACAATCTAATAATTTCGTTTCTGCACAGAATTTCATTAAACCAAACATTGAAAGTATGACTCTTGATGAAAAAATAGCTCAAATGATAATGGTTAGAGTTTCCGGAAAGTTCTATAATCAGAAAAGTTACAGCTATAAAAAAATTAAAGACCTCATTAAAAATCATAATATTGGTGGAATTATTATGTTTTACGCTGATATTCATGGAGCATATCACAACATAAGTTTATTTCAGCAATGGTCAAAAATACCTCTTTTAGTAGGCTCTGATTATGAAAGAGGTTTAGGGCAGTGGATGGATGGGGGTACACTATTTCCAAGTAATATGGCAATAGCAGCTACTCAAGATGTAAAAAATGCTTATACTCAAGGTGAAATTATTGCCAAAGAAGCAAAAGCTTTGGGAGTACATGCAGTTTTTGCTCCTGTCATGGATATAAACAGTAATCCGTCAAATCCAATTATAAACCTCAGATCATACAGCGATTTACCATCTCTAGTGTCAAGTTTTGGAGTAAGTTTTATTGAAGGAATTCAAAGTCAAGGAATTCATGCTTGTGCTAAACATTTTCCTGGACATGGTGATACTGATATAGATAGTCACACTTCACTTCCAATAATAAAATCAAGTAAGAAGCATTTATTAGAAAACGAACTTGCCCCATTTCAATCTGCAATCAAAAACAAAGTAAAAATGATTATGGCTGGACATCTTGTTGTGCCTGCATTAGATTCCATAGGATTTCCTGCAACTCATTCAAATTCAATTATTTCTAAATTGTTAAAGAATGAAATGGGTTTCAATGGATTGGTTATTACTGACGCAATGGAAATGGGTGCTCTTAATTCAATTATATCAAATGATGAATCAGTTTTGAGGGCAATAGAATCGGGTGCTGATATTATACTTTTGCCAATTGATGAAATTAGTTCTATTCAAGCAATAAAGAGTGCTGTAAAAAGTGGAAGAATATCCATTAATAGAATAAATACTTCGGTTTCAAGAATTCTCAGCTTAAAAGAAGATTCTGGTTTGTTTGACGGATTAGGTATGCCTGATTTAGAAAGTATTGGAGTTGTGATTGGTTCAAAAGAAAATATTTCAATATCAAAAAAAATAACTTCGGAATCAATAACTCTAGCTATGGATAAAAATAAGAATATACCTATTATGCCAGAGCTAGATGAAAAGGTATGTCATCTAATTTTGAGCACTGATGACAATGCAAAAGATTACTTAAAAAAATTCTCAAATGACATAAATAGAACAATCAATAACGCTACAGAAATTTTTGTTAATTATAAGATTGATAAATTTCAAATAAAAAAAATAGTTGAAAAAATACAAAATCACGATTTACTTATAATTTCTAGTCTAGTTCGTATTCGAATGGACAAAGGTGAATCTACAATCGATAAAACACATCTTGATTTATTGAAAAGTATAAATAATGATACCAATATAAAAAGTATACTAGTAAGCTTTGGGAGTCCTTATTTTGAAAATTATAATTATTTTGATACGTTAATTCTTACTTATGGATATGGTCCATTGAGCGTAGAAGCTGTCGGAAATGCAATTTTTGGAAGAGCTAATATTTCTGGCAGGCTACCAGTAACCCTTTCAAAAGAATTAAAGAGGGGACATGGACTAATTATTAAAAAGCGATTATCTGAATTTAGTATAAAAAAAAAATACAATATGCAGTTTGCAGAATCTATAATTGAAGATGCCATCAACGATAAAATATTTCCTGGAGCACAGATATTTATATCTAAAGGAGAAAATATTATTCTTAATAAAGGATTTGGAAAGCTTACATATGAATCGGAATCTGCAAAAGTTGATGTCAACACAATATACGATATAGCATCGATTACAAAAGTGATGTCTACAGTACCTTTGGTAATGAAACTTGAAGAAAAAAAAAGATTATCTATTAATAGTTATGTGACTGAGTATTTTCCAAGCTTTAAGGGAAAGCATAAAGAAAAAGTTAAGGTTTTACATTTGCTAACACATACATCCGGGATAAGTAGTTATGTGGAGTATTTTAATAATAAAAATATTTTTAACGAGAAAGATATAATTGACGATATATTGAATAGAGATTTACTATTTGAGCCAGCATTTGGCTATAAATATAGTGACCTGGGATTTATCCTTCTTAAAAATATTATTGAAAAAGCGAATAGAACAGATTTTGAAAAATTAGCATCAAATTGGATTTATAGACCTTTAAATATGAAAAATACATATTTCAATCCAGATGCTGATAAAATTATTGATATAGCTCCAACAGAATATGATTCAGTTTACCGAAACAAATTGATAAAGGGTGTAGTTCATGATGAAAATACATATATGATTGGTGGAGTTTCTGGACATGCTGGTTTATTTTCTAATGCCCAAGACATAGCTATTTTTGCGAAATTATTTTTAAATAATGGATTATGGCTTGGAAAACGTCATTTTAATAAATCTACTGTTCAAAGATTTCTAACAAAACAAAACTTATCAAATTCAGATTATGCTTTGGGGTGGGACACACCAGCATTGTCTGGAAGTTCTGCAGGAGATTTTTTTTCAAATCAAAGTTTTGGACATTTAGGGTTCACTGGGACTTCTGTTTGGGTAGATAGAAAAAATGAGATCATTATTATTTTATTAACTAATAGAACTTATCCTTCACGAAAAAATAGTGGTATTTACAAAGTAAGACGTAAATTTCACAATGAGGTAATGAAAACTTTGCTTAGTAAAAATGAAGCATTTCCGAATCAACTGGACTACAATTGAGTTTAGTTGATAACCTTATTATTCTTCTTTTTTTTTCGTTAATTATAATTTTTTCGATTTATCAAAAAAAGAATCTAACGAATAACATTGAATCATATTTTTTAGCAGGTAAAGATATACATTGGGTCATTGCAATGCTTTCTATTGTTGCCACTGAAACTTCTGTATTAACATTTGTTGGTATTCCAGCGATATCTTATACAGCTGGTAATTGGAATTTTTTACAAGTCGTCTTTGGATATATACTTGGTAGAATACTCGTAAGTTATTTTTTATTACCGATGTATTTTAAAGAGGGCATTGTATCCATTTACCAAGTAATAGGAAAAAGATTTGGTAAGTCCATTCAGAAAATGGCATCTTTAACATTTTTAATAACACGTCTTTTTGCAGATGGCGTTCGATTTTTGGCAACAGCAAGTATTGTAAGTATTATTACAGGTTGGGGATTAGACGTATCAATATTAGTAATTGGGATAATTACTATTTTTTATTCCTCAATTGGAGGGTTTAAAACAATACTATGGGTTGATGGATTTCAGTTTTTCATTTATTTATCTTGTGGGATTTTAGCTGTTATTCACATATACGGAAGTGAATTATTTAATTATCAGAACATATATCAAAATGGTTTTTTTGATATAATAAATTACTCTACAAATTCTTTATCTAGTAAGGGGCTTATAATGTCAACACTGGCAGGAATATTAATGTCATTTGGTTCACACGGTATTGATTATCTCATGGTTCAACGCGTTTTAAGTACCAATAACTTAACCAACGCAAAAAAAGCGATGATTGGAAGTGGTTTTTTTGTCTTTATTCAGTTCTCAATATTTCTCTGTGTTGGAACGTTTCTATTATCTGGAACTTTTTTTGATTCTACAGTTGCTTCAAGTGAGATATTTACTGTATATATCAGAGATTACATACCGTCAGGATTAAGAGGAATAATGCTTGCAGGAGCATTATCTGCTGCAATGTCGTCGCTTAGTTCATCAATAAATTCTTTAGCTTCTTCAACAATTATTGATATTCTTGGAAAAAGTTTTAACATGAAAAAATCTATTATTACTTCAATTTTATGGGGTATTTTGCTTACAGTTTTTAGTTTAATATTTGATTATAATCCTGAATCATCAGTAGTTATTTTATGTTTAAAAATTGTTTCGTTTACTTACGGAGGACTGATTAGCCTTTTTATCTTTGCAAGATTAAAAATGCCTTTTTCAAAAGAAAGTATTATGATCGGGTATATTTCTTCAATAGTTATACTCTTAATTCTTGCTTATTATTACATACCTTGGGAATATTATATTTCAATATCTATATTGAGTAATTTTATAATCACTTATTTTGTAAATTTCTCAATAAAATCAATTAAAAGAGTTAAATATTAAATTTATAACAAAAACTATAATCTTCTTTTTTCTATCAAATATAATATTCTCAGCTGGAGTTAGNAGCGCTGGTTTAACCACTTTATTTAAATATTCAGAAATCAATAAAAATTTTTCTCTTAACGAAGAGTTCGATTTTTTAAAAGATAAGAAAATCGGATTAATAATTAATCATACATCTAAAGTACCTATCAATGAACTCAGAGAACACAATTATGATTATCCAATCACAACTTATGAGTTATTCAAGGAGTCTAAACTAAATATTATTAGAATTTTTACACCTGAACATGGAATTTCAGGAACATATGGTGCTGGCGANTACGTCCCCTCAACAAATAATATAATTAGTCTATATGGAGAAAATAAATCCCCACAAAAAAAACATCTAGAAAACATTGATTACTTAATATTTGATATCCAAGACATTGGTGTAAGATATTACACATATATTAGTACTATGCAATTGTGTATGGAGCAAGCTGCAACTAACAACATTGGTTTTATTGTTCTTGATCGACCAAATCCTCTTGGAAGAAAAATTGAAGGCCCTGTTTTGGATATGAACTATAAATCATTTGTAGGTATGAATCCAGTACCTGTCAGGCACGGCATGACTCCTGGAGAAATGGCATTATATATTAAAAATAATAGTTTAATTAAAAATGCATCTAACTTGAATTTAAGCATAATAACCGGTGAGAACTGGGACCAAAAGTATAGTATAGGTGGTCGATGCAGGCCAGAGTTCGAGCAGACATCTCCGAATATTCCTACCCTGAAGCATGCCTTAATATACGTGGGAACATGTTTGCTGGAAGGAACAAATATTTCGGAAGGTAGAGGAACAGATAATCCATTTAAGCTTTTTGGCGCCCCTTGGTTAAATTCGGAAAAAATAATCAAACAGCTGGAGGAATATAACTTTGAGAATGTTTATTTTTCAGCAAGGACATTCAATCCAACATCATCAAAGTATAAAGGGGTAGAATGCAAGGGAGTTCAAATAAATTTTGAAGGATATGAAATTGATGCATTTAAAATTGGAATTGCAGTAATCTCAGAAATCTATAAATGTCATCCAAACCAATTTAAATTTAAAGATAATTTTTTTGACAAACTTTATGGAAATAGTGATTTAAGATTAGCGATTATAAATGGAGATAATTTAAATACTATTTCTAAAAAAAATGAGCGAGATCGAGCAGATTTTATCATAAAGAGAGTTGAATTATACTAGATGCATCTTATTGATATAATAATAATCATTATTTATCTCTCTGGAATATTCTATATAGGGTACTATCTAAAGGGATATGTTACAAATTTTAGTGATTTTATGATCGCTAATCGTAAAATGGGTGTTGGGTTGGGAGTGGCATCAATGGCAGGAACTGAACTTGGGCTGATTACTGTCATGTACAATGCGCAAAAGGGTTGGACGGGACATTTTGCTTCTTTTCATATTGGCCTAATTGCTTTTTTAGTTACTATCCTTATAGGTTTGAGTGGATTTGTTATTTGTAAACTTAGAGAAATGAAAGTGAAAAGTATACCTGAGTTTTATGACATTAGATATGGAAAAAACNTTCGTATTCTTGGGGCATTCTTTTTAATTCTTGCTGGNGTACTTAATATGGGTATTTTTCTGAAAACAGGGGCTGTTTTTTTGAGTGCAATTTTTGGAGAAATAGGTGTTGGTTTAAATATTGTTATGTTTTTTTTACTAATTCTCGTTCTTTCCTACACTATGATGGGAGGAATGCTTTCAGTTATTGTCACTGATTACATACAGTTTGTTATTCTTTCTTTAGGTCTTTTGATCACCACTTTTTTGGCAATCGAAAATATTGGATGGAATAAAATTTTTGGTCATTTTTCATCTGAAATNTCTTTTAATCCAATTCTTAACCCTGATTTTGGTTATGATTACATTTTATGGATGGTTATAATTGGTTTTGGAAGTGCTGTTATATGGCCCACAGCTGCAACNAGAGCGTTAGCAATGAAAGATTCAGAATCTGTTAAAAAACAGTATTTGTGGTCTTCAATATCTTTTCTAATAAGATTCATAATCCCAGCTTTTTTAGGAATATGTTCTTTTGTTTATTTTGGGGGNGAAGGTTTTGATGGTCCAGAAAATTCANTNAGAGCTATGCCTTCTTTTATAAANGAAATATTACCTTTAGGAATTTTTGGTTTAGTTGTTGCAGGGATGTTGTCAGCATTTATGAGTACAAATGATAGCTATTTACTTTGCTGGAGTACAATTATAACAAATGATATAATATCCCCTTTATGCAAAACCAGTTTGACATCTAAACAAAAAATATTTCTNTCAAGATTAATTATTGTTGTTTTGGGATTGTATATCTATTATTGGGGTTTAATTTATAATGGAACTGAAGACATTTGGGAATACCTTGCTGTTACTGGTTCAATTTATTTTTCTGGTGCAATTTCATTGGTTGTTTTTGGGCTATATTCAAAGAGCGTTAATAAATATGGAGCTTATTGTTCATTATTTTGTGGGTTCATCGCAGTAATGGGTTTATCCCCTATAAAAAGATTNTTCAGTATTAGTTTAAGTTCAGAGATAATTAGTTTAATTGGTTTATTTTCTGCAGTATTTATGATATTTGTTGGTTCATTTTGTGGAAGACTTTTCTTCGGAGAAAAGTGATATGGATCTTTGGATATTAATTTGGAAGGTATTTTTTTTAATCGGATTGTTTTTATTTATAGCTATGTTTCTATTTATATCTGTGAAAGGATTTTTTGAAATTTTAGATTTATTAAAAAGGGATAAAATTAAATAATATGAACGAAAAAATTGATTATACAAAGAATTACAAACGAACAATTTTTACNTGGTCCTTATATGATTTTGCAAATCAGCCTTATCCTACAATAATTATTACTTTTGTATATTCCTCTTTTTTTACACATGACTTGGCAAAGGGCTATCAAAATGCTGATTCTATATNGTTATTTGCAATTTCAATTTGTGCAATAATAATTGCACTACTCTCTCCAGTAATGGGAGCTATAGCTGATCGCAGTGGTTNCAGAAAAACTTATTTGATTGTATGCACGTGGATTTGTATAATTTCAACTCTATTTTTATACTTTCCTCAACCTGGGCAGATTTGGTTTGCTTTAATCTTGGTAGTAGTATCAAANGCAGCATTTGAAATGGGGCAAGTTTTTTGTAACTCATATTTACCAGATATTGCTCCTAGAGATAAAATTGGAAGAATATCCGGTTATGGTTGGTCTCTTGGATATTTTGGAGGTCTTATAGGATTGGCTATATGCTTATTTGTTTTTTATTTTCCAGAACAACCATTTAATCCATTTACTGGAAATNCCCTAAACAAAGANAACTATGAACACATTCGTTCAATGCCAATATTTATTTCGATGTGGTTTGCTTTTTTCTCACTGCCAACATTCATTTTTTTAAAAGATAAAAAAAGAGAAAAATTATCATCAAATACATTACGTAAATCGTACGATGAACTTTTAAATACTTTTAGAGAGATTAAGCAATATAAGAATATTCTAAACTTCTTGATTGCTAGAATGCTTTATAACGATGCTATCCTTACTATTTTTTCATTTGGTGGTATATATGCAAGAGAAAAGTTTGGTTGGGATATTGAAATGGTTTTAGTTTTTGGTATTGGATTAAATATTGCTGCAGGTTTAGGAGCCTTTGTGTTTGGATTTTTTGATGATTATCTAGGTGCAAAAAGAACAATTCAGATAAGTAATTATGCTATTTTTATTGCTGTGGTGATTGCAGTATTNTCAACAAATGAACAATACTTTTGGGTGGCTGGTATTATNTTNGGAATTGCNTCAGGNCCCAATCAGTCAGCAAGCAGATCTTTAATGGGTAGGATNNTTCCNGNAAACAANGTTAATGAATTTTATGGTTTTTATGCGTTTTCNGGAAAAGCNACATCTTTTGCAGGCTTTCTTCTTCTATCGGTNATGATTTTATTAACTGGTTCNCAAGANATTGGAATGATGGTNGTTAGTCTTCTATTGATAGCAGGTATTTNTCTTTTAGGAACCGTTGATGATAATTCTAAAATAAAGAAAATAAAAGTTACGTGAATCACTTAANAAATTACTTTAAGTAAATTGTTGCATATAACNTNTTCTTATTTNTAAATTATAATTGTATATGAAAACAATTTGCATAACTCTAGTAACTGCTTCCGCCATAATGCTGTATTCCTCTAACTCAAANGATTCAGACTATAATGCAAAAATAAGCATGACTATTCCAGAACTATCTACACAAGATATATTTATTGATTTATCTACTGAACTGGAGCCAATAGCTGGTGTATTTGANCATAATATCAACGCTGATACAAACACATTAGAACTAATTGTTGACTTGCATTCCTTTTCAATTGATGATTTGATAGATTCTTTTGATTTAATGGGAATCTCATCAGCAGACCCAATTATCGAAGATATTTTCTATTAATAGATAATTTTATAAATTACTNATAAATCTTTNTCAAAAACCAAATTCGTTANATGCAAAAAAAAGTTATAGCAACCAANAGAAAAGCTTATTTTAATTATCACATNCTAGAAAAGTTTGAATCAGGGATTGTNCTCAAAGGATCTGAAGTTAAGTCAATTAGAGAAGGAAAAATTAGTATCAAAGAATCATATATTAGATTTATAAAAAATGAGCTTTTTGCTGTNGGTATGAATATTTCTGAATACTCAAACCAAGGATATTCTATTCATGATCCTCAAAGAGTTAAAAAACTGCTTTTGAATAAGAAAGAATTAATAGAAATTAAACAGTATATAGATCAAAAAGGACATACTATTGTTCCNATAACTGTTTATTTAAAAAATGGAAGAGTAAAGATTGAGTTTGGGATTGCGAAAGGCAAAAAACTTTGGGATAAAAGGAAAGATAAGATGGATAAAGATATAAAAAGAAATATTGACAGAAAACTTAAAGGGTACAAATGAAATTTCCAGATTTAAATACTCAAATGGATCTGATTAGAAAAGGTACAGAAGAGATATTACCAGAAAAGACTTTAGAATTAAAAATTAAAAATTCTATAAAATTAAATAAACCCCTTGAAGTAAAATGCGGATGTGACCCAAGTCGCCCTGATTTGCATTTAGGTCATGGTGTAATTCTTCGAAAAATGCGAGACTTTCAAGATTTAGGGCACAATGTTACTCTCCTCATAGGTGATTTTACAGCTATGATTGGCGATCCGACTGGAAAAAATAAAACCCGTCCTCAACTTACAATTAATGATACCAAGAACAATGCAAAGACATATGTAGAACAAGCTAACAAAATCCTCGACTCTAAATCGATTATTGTAAAAAATAATTCAAAATGGCTAGAGATAATGAATTTTAATGACATTATTAATTTAGCCTCAAAATATACCGTTGCAAGGATGTTGGAAAGAGACGATTTTACCAAAAGATATAAGTCAGGATCACCAATTGCTATTCATGAATTCCTTTATCCATTAGCTCAAGGATATGATAGTGTCGTGATGAAAACTGATGTTGAATTAGGTGGAACAGACCAGAAGTTTAACCTTTTAGTTGGAAGAGACTTGCAAAGAGATTCTGGGCAAGATCAACAGGTTATAATTACTACACCTATNATAGAAGGTCTGGATGGGGTTGAAAAAATGTCCAAGAGCAATGATAATTACATAGGTTTTACAGATTCAGCGGATGAAATGTTTGGTAAGGTTTTATCTATTCCAGATGAACTCATATTGAAATATTATGAATATTGTTCAGGTTCGTCNGTTGANGAATTACTTATTTTTCAAGAAANGTTCAAAGAATCTAATCCTCGTGATATGAANAGAGAGCTTGCTTGTAAGATTATTGAAACATTTCACTCAAAAGATGATTCTTTNAAAGCCATGGAAAATTTTGATAGAGTTTTCATTAGAAAATCTACTCCAAAAGATATTCCAGAATACTCTATGAAAGATTCAGAAAGATTANTAAAAGTNNTGACNAATAACAATTTAGTNNCGAGCAATGGNGAAGCTAAAAGACTAATNAAGCAGGGAGCTATAAAAGTAGATGATATAAAAATCAATGATGTTAACTTTACTCTTGACGCTAAAGAACAAGTTATTAAGTGCGGAAAGCGAAAATTCCTCAAAGTAGTCCCATGAATCTTCCAAAAAGTGCCATAGTCAAGGTTTATGCATGTGGCATTTTTGCTGAACCAACTTTCAAATCAGAGATGATAAATCAATCTCTAATTTGGGAAGAGGTACTCATACACGAAAAATTTAATGATTGGTATAAAATTACGCAAAAGACAGATGGTTATTTGGGCTGGATTAATGGTATGTATTTGACTTGTTTTAATATAAATCACAACGAAATGCTAATAGACATACTCAACAAAAAACAAAAAATTAAAATTTATAGAGTTCCATCACCTAGACCTATTGTTAGGGGTAAAAATGAAGACTTCAAAACTAGTCAAGAATTATTTTCAAAGGTAGAGTCTCAAACTTGGCACAAAAAAATATCAATGTCATGTGTTTTGCCTGTAATAGNAGAGAATGATANTTATTATTTGGTTCCATCAGAAAANNATTTTGATTCNTATGAATTTTTATTGGGTAANNATGGCTTAAATCTTGATGTAATCGATAAAAATAGGACAAAACCATTTAATCGCAACGACAAGGATCTTTGCATACTGATGGAAGGAACTAATTATTCTTTTAACAGGAACTATTTAATTCAACTTTACGCATGGTCATTATGCGATATACCTTACCTTTGGGGCGGTAGAAGTTTTCAAGGATATGATTGTTCAGGGCTAGTACAGACCTGCTCCAATTTGGCAGGGTATCAGATTCCAAGAGATACTAAAGATCAAATTAATTCGAGTTTATTGCAGCCTATTAAAAAAGAAGAAGTTGAAATAGGAGATTTAATCTTTTTTAAGAAAAATGAAGAGGTCAATCATGTAGGAATTATATCAAAAACTGATCAATCCTTATTTGATTTCCATTTAGATATTTTTGTGTTAACACACTCAAGTTCATGGACAGGGAACGTTTTTTGCGACTATGTTGTTATTGAAGGAGATGAAGTGCAGTCTATGTATGATTATAACGGAGAATTTGTACCTAGAACGGATCTACAGCCAATGCGGTTATCGCAAATAATGAGATTCAAATAGAATGGATAATATTTTAGGCAAAAAAGTTCTTGTACTAAATCAAAGTTACCAGCCCTTGATGGTCGTCGGCGCAAAAAGGGCTGTATGTTTAGTTTTATCAAAAAAGAGTGAGTGCGTAGACAACTACTCAGAGATGATTAAATCCCAATCTTTCAGTATGAATATACCATGCATCATAAGAATAAATCGATACGTTAAATTTATTAGGAACAACATTGTATTGAATAGATCAAACATTCTTAAGCGCGATGATTTTACATGCCAGTATTGTTGCAAGAGAAGTCAAACAATGACAATTGATCACATAATACCAAAAAATCGAGGAGGACTAGATGTTTGGGAAAATCTCGTAGCTGCATGCGCAAAATGCAATACAAAAAAAGGTGATATGATTCTCGATTCAATTGATATGAAATTGATTAAAAAACCAAAAAAACCCAATTATCTTTTTTATTTTAAGCAGTATATTAATGATGATGTAGANGAATCTTGGAAACAATATCTATTTATGAAAAATTAAATGAGTGAAAAAAAAATTATACTATCTGGCATACAGCCATCCGGAAAACTTTGTATTGCTAACCAGCTTGGTGCAATAAATAATTGGGTAGATTTACAAGATGACTATAATTCAATTTTTTTAATTGTCGACTTACACTCTCTGACAGTAATTCAAAAACCTGCTGATTTGAGGAATAGATGTATGTCTTTTGCTGCTCAATACATAGCATGTGGTATTGAACCTGATAAATCAATAATTGCAATTCAATCTCACATTCAACATCACGCAGAGTTATCATGGGTATTATCTACTCTAACTTCATTAGGTGAATTGAANAGGATGACTCAATTTAAAGATAAATCAAAAAAATATGCTNATAATGTAAATGCAGGTCTTTACACTTATCCNATTTTGATGGCTGCTNATATTCTTTTATATAACGCAAATCTAGTACCTGTAGGTTCTGATCAGAAGCAACATTTAGAGCTATCAAGAAATTTAGCTCATCGATTTAATAAAAGATATTCTCAAACGTTTAATATCCCTGAACCATACATAAATAAATCTAATGGACGGATTATGAGTTTACAAAATCCAAGTAATAAAATGTCTAAATCAGATGTGAACGAAAATAATTTCATCGCATTGATTGATGATCCCGATGTAATCACCAGAAAAGTAAAAAGGGCTGTAACAGATTCTGGTTCCGATATAGTTTTTTCGGATGATAAGCCAGGATTAAAAAATTTAATTACTATTTATTCGAGTTATTCCAAGATGTCTCCAAAAAAAATAGAGCAAATGTATAATGGAAAAATGTATTCTGATTTTAAAAATGATCTTGCTGAATTACTTGTAGAGTCATTAAGACCTGTAAGAGAAAAATACGAAGATTTAATTTCTTGTAGAGATTATTTGGATGAAATCCTTGCCACTGGTTCTAAAAAAGCATCTTACATTGCTAGCAAAACATTAACGAAAGTTTATAGAAAAATAGGCCTAGTAAAAAAAATATGAGATTAAATAAATTCATTGCCAAATCTGGAATTACCTCAAGAAGAAAAGCAGACCATTTAATTAGTCAAAAATTAATTTCTGTTAATGGAGAAATCGTAAGTGATTTCTCTTACAAAGTTTCTATTGAAGATATAGTCACTTACAAAGGTAAAGTACTGTCCGCTGAAGTAGATTTAGTTTATGTTTTATTTAAACCTAAAGGTTATGTTTGTTCAAATCTTGATAAATATAATAAGAAAAATGTATTTGAATTGATAGATACTAAAAAAAGACTATTTACCATTGGAAGGCTTGACAGAGATACTACTGGTGTTATTCTTATTACAAATAATGGTGACTTGGCCTACAAGCTCACTCACCCAAAGTTTCAGATAGTAAAGAAATACTCTGCTATTACAAGAATTGATTTATCAAATGAAAATATTGAAGAAATAAGCAGAGGAATAAAGCTTGACGATGGAGATTTTGTAACTGCAAAAATAAAACGTGTTGATAAAAAAGAAGGAAAATTTCTTTGGGACATAACTCTCAGAGAAGGTAAAAACAGAGAAATAAAAAAAATATTTCATCATTTCGATTCCAAGGTTATTAGTCTTCACAGATATAAATTTTCTAATGTTGATTTGAAATCATTAGATGTGGGATCTTATAGAAAATTAAATAAAAAAGAGATTGCTAACATTGCACAATAAAATAAACAAAAGAAAAATTTTAATTTTATTCAATTTATATTGTATATTATTTGGCTTTTTGATAAGAGGGGATTTTTACTAAAATGGTTATTGCGATTGATGGTCCTTCTGGTTCCGGCAAAACATCAACTGCCAAGCTACTTGCAAAAAAACTATGTTATTATTATTGTGACTCAGGTTCGTTGTATCGTGCAGTAACTTATTTTTTATTAGCTAAAGATGTTGATCTTAAAAAGAGTATAGACATTAATAGCGCTTTGAAAGACTTAAAAATCAATTACGATGTAAAGAAAAATTTAATTACTTTGAACGATATTAATGTTACTCAGTACTTGAGAGAGGATTCTATAACAAATAATGTAAGTAGAGTAAGTTCAGTTAGCTCTGTGAGAAATTTCTTAATTTCTATTCAGAGAGACTTGGCTGACTACCAGAACATTATTGTTGATGGACGCGATATCGGAACAACAGTTTTTCCCAATGCAGATTTTAAGTTTTTTATAGATGCAGAAGTTGAGGTAAGAGCCAGAAGACGATTCAATGAGTTTCTTGAATGCAATATTAAGAAAGATTATAAGGAAGTATTAGAAATGATTAAGAACAGAGATTCGTATGATGAAAATAGAAAAAATTCGCCCTTAAGAAGAGCCCAGGATGCAATTTACATTGATAATTCTGATATGGGTTTAGAAGAGCAAGTATTAAAAATAATTAATTACATAAAATAACAATGGAGTTTTATAAAACAAATGACTGATAAAAACGTAACCAATGAAAATAACAAAGAAAATATTGATATCGTAGAAACCGTAGAGAAATCAACATCTGATAATCCTGCAGTTGATATTAATGAAGTAATACCTGCAGAACAGACTAATCAAATACCAACAGTAAATTATTTGGATAAAAAAATTCTCGAAATGAAAACAATATCTGTTGATGAATTAAAGAACTATCAAACACAAAAGAATATCGATGACTCAATTTATGACACGACTGTCCTTGATATAAAGCAAAACAGAATTGTTGAAGGGAGTGTTATTAATATAACTGATAAGTGTGTTTTTGTTGACATTGGGTTCAAATCTGAAGGAATGATTCCAAAAGATGAATTTTTAGAAATGCCAAATATGAATGATCAAATCAAAGTTTATATAAAGTCATTTGAAGACTCAAAAGGTAATTTTATTTTGTCCAAACAGAAAGCTGACTTTGAAATTAAATGGAACGAAATACGTGAAATATTCAACAACGATGGTTTGATTAAAGGAAAAATTATAAAAAGAATTAAAGGTGGAATGGTAGTTGAGCTTGGAGTTGTTCAAGGTTTTTTACCTGGGTCGCAGATTGAAATTTACTCTGTCACTGATTTTGATAAATATATCGATATGGAATGCGACTTCAAAATAGTCAAATTTAATGAAGTTAGAAAAAATATTGTCTTATCTAGAAAAGAGTTACTAAATGATGAAATGACAGAAAAGAGACAAGAAATTCTCGGACAAATGGAAATTGGCATGGTTCTTGAAGGCATGGTTAAAAATATCACTGAATTTGGTGCTTTTATTGATCTCGGAGGGATTGATGGATTGTTACACATAACAGATATAACATGGGGTAGAATTAATCATCCTTCTGAAAAAATTACCCTCGGTGAAAAAGTTGAGGTAAAAGTTATAGATTTTGATGTCAAAAATGTCAAAATTTCACTTGGAATGAAGCAGCTCCAGAGCGATCCATGGGAAAATATAAGCGATAAATTTTCAGTTGGTAGCAAAGTGAGTGGTAAAGTTGTTAATCTTATGAATTATGGATTATTTTTACAACTGGAGGAAGGAATTGAAGGATTAATTCATATTTCTGAAATGTCTTGGACAAAGCATATCAAGCATCCATCAGATGTTTACTCAATTAATGATGTTGTCGAAGCCACAGTCATTTCCCTTGACGTTGAAAAGAAAAAAATTGCACTTGGAATTAAACAGCTTCTAGAAAATCCATGGGAAACAATTGAAAATAAATATCCCATAGGAACCAAACATGAAGGGATAGTGAAACATTTTACTCAATATGGAGCATTTGTAGAGCTTGAAGAAGGTATTGATGGCTTATTGCACATTTCTGACATAAGCTGGACACGATTAATCAAGCATCCAAATGAAGTTTTTTCAATTGGAGAAAAAATTGAGATTAAAATTCTTGAAGTTTCTTCAGATGAAAGGAAGCTTGGTGTAGGAACAAAACAGCTGCAAGATGATCCATTAGCTAAGTTTTCATCAGGAGATACTGTAAATGCCAAGCTTGTTAAAATCCTTGATAAAGGCCTTGTTTTTGAAGTCGAGGATTCTGTAGAAGGAATGGTATCTTTCAAAGATTTAAATGAAGACGACAGAGAAGATCTTAAAAGTCATTATATTTTAGATGATTCATATGACATGACTGTGTCAGAGGTAAATCATTCTATGAAGAAAGTCATGTTTAATATTGATAAATAGAGATTAAGCTTTTGTTAAATTATCTATGAATATTCTAGGTATAGAAACTTCATGTGATGAAACTTCTGTAGCTGTAACTCACCATAGAAAAGTACTATCCAACACTACAGTTAGTCAACTTATTCATACTGAGTATGGTGGTGTTGTACCTGAGATAGCATCAATAGAGCACCTGTCATTAATTAATGAAGTAACTAGAAAATCAATTAAAGATTCAGGTATAACATTAAGCGAGATAGATTATATCGCTGTTACCAATGGGCCTGGATTGAAAGGCGCACTTCTTGTGGGCGTTAATTTTGCTAAAGGTCTATCAGCAGCGAATGATATACCTTTAATAGGTGTTAATCATATGGAAGGTCATCTTTTTTCAAATTTCATTGATAAAAAGCAAATAGTATATCCTTTCTTGTGTATGCTCGTTTCAGGTGGACATACTCAAATTTGGCTTGTTAGTTCTTATAAAGATTATAAATTATTTTCAAATACAGTTGATGATGCTGCAGGAGAAGCTTTCGATAAAGGTGCAAGAATGCTTGGATTAGGTTATCCTGGAGGACCTGAAATTGAAAAACTAAGTAAATTTGGAAGTATTGGTGAGTTTAATTTTCCCATAGCGAGAGTTAAAAATTCAAAGTTTAACTTTTCATTTAGTGGCTTAAAAACTTCACTTTACTATCTACTTAAAAGCAATAAAGTAACTGAAAAAGATTATAAAAATATCGCATGCGATTATCAAGAAACGATTCTAGATACACTTATAAAAAAATTAGTATTAGTTTCAGATGAGACTGGAGTTTTTGACGTTGTTATTTCAGGCGGAGTAACTGCTAATATCAGATTTCGTGATAAGCTTGATCAAATTACAAAAAATGGGCTTTATAATATACATTATCCCCCTATAAAGTATTGTACTGATAATGCTGCGATGATTTGCATTGCAGGATACGAAAAAGCATTAAATAGTGAGACTTCTGACTCAACATTAGATATATATCCAAATTTAATGATGGATCAATAGTGATATCCCTCTATAATTTTCAAATTTTTAGCTTAATAATTGTTTTATTTCTATTACTTTCAACTTTTTATCATTGCTTAGAGTATTATACCAAAGAAGAAATTAATAAGAGTAGAGTATATTTATATTTTTTGAGATTACTTGCTATTTTTATTATAATTTTTTTTTATTTCCAACCGAACTTCAGATACGAGAATCAAAATAATGATAGTTCAGACCTCAATATTTATATTGATGCATCAAAAAGTATGATCAATAATGTTTCTCAAAATCAAATTAATCAACTATTGATGGATATAAAAGACTGGTTAAATAAAAATAATACCAAAAGTAATTTTTTTGCTGTTGGAAATGAAATAAAATCAATTGTAAAAACAAACGATTTTGTCTTCAATGAAGATATCACAAATATGGATAATTTCAGAAATCATATACTCAACTCAAGTGAAAAAAGTTTTTTATTTATTACAGATGGATTAAGACCATTTGGAAAAGAGCAAAAGTATAACTTTAACAAAAAAATAAATATTATTGGAGTTGGACAGAATAATATTAAAATTCCTCATTTCAAAAATGCCAGCTTAAAAACAAAAAAAAACCAAACATTCATTGACTTCACATTATCGGAAACTAATCATGCTACAAAACAAATTGAACTTTATCAGAACAATTCAAAACTTTGTTTATTGTCAGATTTTATGGACGAAGAACTATCAAGTTCTAATAAAGTTAACATAACTAGCTTAGGTCTTGATTCATTTGAAAAACTGAGGTTAATTATCAAAGATGACAAAAATACGACGATTGATCAAATCAATGTAAAGTATAATTCCTTCATAGATAAAGAAAGATCATTATATTATTTTTCAGGAGGATTATCATACAACTCAAAATATTACTTAGAATTATTAAATAAGTTACCTTTCGATTCAATATACTTCGATTACAACATTAATAATGTTGATAAAAATTTTTTTCAAAATCAAGTTTTTGAAGCGGATATGATTTTTTTGGATAATTTTTTTCAAAAAGAAACCGATAAAAATATCTTCGAGTCAATCATTTTTGAGGCAGGTGAAAAATCAATACCAATTTTTATAGCATTTGGCAAATCACATAATTATGATTCTTTGAAAGAAATATCAAGTCTGCTTCAATTTAAAGTACAAAATATTGACACAGAAAGAAGAATTGATCAGAAAATATTATCAGAGAGATATAATATATCCAACGGCTACTATTTTAATGATTTAGCTGATTATAAAATAGATTGTAGTCAAAATGATAATAATATAAAATTTGATGATGGCTCATACTTTTTATGCAACAATAAAAATCTCTTTTTAATCTTTTTTCCTGAAATCGCAAAATTTTCATATAAGTCTATTGAGTTTGGCAGTAAGAAGAAATTTGATAATATGATTATGGATATAATATCTGATGCGTACTATGATAGTGATAAAGTATATATTTATTCAAAAAAAAATAAGTATTACAATAATGAGAAAATTGAAATTGAATTTTCTTCAAATTCACCAGATGGCATAAGTGGTGCAGAGTTTTATGTAACCAGTCAGAATCGGGAATTTAGAATACCTCTTGATAAAAAATTTACCATTCCATACATTGGCAAACATAAAATTAAATTATTAGATAATTATGGTAATGATTTAAGTAATACTCTAGAGTTGGTAGTTGAAGATTTTAATTCAGAGGAAAGTTTAATTGGCCAGAATTATGAGTTTCTATTAAATATATCAAAAAGCTCAAGAGGGATTTATTCAGATATTTCTCAATTGGAAACTGATGATTTTCTTTCAGACATTAATAGTAAGAATAATAATGAAACGCTATCAAAAAGCTGGATAGACATAAACTCTAGAAACTATTTATACTATCTTATTTTGGGAGCTATATTACTTTCAACAGAATGGTTTTTAAGAAAGAGATTGGGATTAATGTAAATAATTTATAGAATACCTATGTTGTAAAAAAATTATTAAATTTATTTTAATGAATGATAAGTCTTAAACATATATTAATTGCTTGTATAATTTGTACTTTATTCTCTTCGAGTGATAATAACAAACTCCCAGAATTTAACTATGATGATGCGATTTTGAGCAAAACCATCAACCCGCATGATTATATCGTAGGCCCAGGAGACTCCTTTTCTTTTTCTCTAATTTCAACAAATCAAATTATTAAAGAAATTCTTATTGTTTCACCTACAGGAGATGTTCTTATACCTCTCGTTGGTAAAATTAATGTTGATAAAATGTCATTAGTTCAAGCTTTTACTATTATTAAAAAAAATTGCATTGATTATTATCCTGATTCTGATGTCAACATAATGCTAAATTCTATGAAACAATTTAGGGTGTTGGTTTCTTCTCCAATAAGTAGTCTTTCTGGATACAGGAAAGTAAATTCTACCACAACTTTAATTGATTTATTTGATGAAATTCAAATAGATTTCGCATCAGATTCCATTCCTGATCTGGAAATATCTTCTCGAAATTTGACAATCATTAGTAAAAAAAGCGATGGTTCATCTGTTGTAAGAAATTTTGATTTAGAAAAATTTAAAAGAATATCTGCATTAGATCAAAATCCAAGTTTAAATCCTGAAGATATTGTCAAGCTAGGTTTTATAGAATCCCACATTAATATTGGAGGCGCAGTTGTATTGCCTGGTAAATACGAGTATCGAGAAGGCGATTCTTTGGCAGATATTATAAATTTTGCAGGTGGATTACTTGAAAACATTCATAATGTTAAAAATAACGTAGAAGTACTAAGACATATAAACTCATCGGAAAATGAAATAATATCTTTAACTATAATAAACGAACAAATTCCAAATTTTAAAATAATGCCTCATGATCAAGTACTAATAAAATTAAAGTCTGATTATAAGAGGATTAAAACAGTATCAATAAAAGGTGAGATTTTAAATCCAGGAACATACACTATTAATGACTCAACAACAATCAAAGACGTAATCATTAGAGCTGGTGGTTATACAAAAGAATCAGATGTAGCTAAAATTATAATCAATAATGAGGTCATAGATAAAATTGGAGATAAAGAACTATTAAGAATTTCTGCTATTAACCCATCTGATCGATCTGATACTGATTTATCTTATATTCGCGCAAGAGCTCGCTCTGAAAGAGGAGAATTTAGGAATTCTGAATTTAATTTAATCGAAAGTGTTATTTCAAGCTATAAATTATTTGATAAAGATGTTATTATCATTCCTAAAAAGTATGATTTTATTGAAGTTATCGGAGCAGTCAGAAATCCAGGAAGGTATCCTTATTTAAGCACTTTATCTATTAATGACTATGTAATTCAATCCGGTGGAATTACTGAAAATGCAACAAAAAAATACTTTATAATACAAGCAAGTACAGGTGATAGACTAGCATTGAGTCAAATAAAAAATTATGATCTCAAAAGCCAAGATATAATATTTGTTGAAGAAAAAAATGACTATAATAGCTGGGAAAGATTGACAGATATAATTCAACTTTCAAGTCAAATACTTACAATTTTTGCTATATTAAATAATATGGGTAAATAATGATTTTAGATGACATATCAATATTGCTAACAAAAAATAAAAATAAAATTTTTAAATTTGTAATTGCTTGTACTTTTACATCTATTATATATTCATTCTTCATTGCAAATCACTACTTTAGATCTGTAGCAAAGATTTATCCGATACGTGACGATTCGTCACTGAATAGTAATTTGTCAAGCGCAAATCCTATTTTAAAAAGTTTTGGTTATAGTTTTAACTCTTCTTACAAAAAAATCGACTTTCACATTCCAGACCTAGTTCTTAGTGAAATGATGATGGATAAAATACTTGCAGAGGAATTCTACATTTCAGATGATTTTAAAAAAGTAAATCTTATCACTTTTTGGGAATTTTCATATACAGACCTTGATAAATCATATTTCAAAGCTAAGAATAAGTTACTTAAGCTTATAGACGTATCTACTGATGATATTTCTCCTATGGTAACAATTTCAATTCAAACTGAAGATCCTGTTTTATCTGCTGATATTCTATTTTTTATTGTTGACGAAATCGAAAAGTATATAGTTGATAAGAAAAACAAGTTATATGAAAATAAAGGTTCAGAAATAAGTAAAATAAGAAAAGAATACAAATTAAGTTTAAAAACTAAGCAAGATGATTTAATAGCTTTCATCAAGCAAAACGCTCAAAAATTAGCTCGTGAAGATATTCAAACGGTAGAGATTTTAAATAATAAAAAAAGGGAAATAACTTTTGACGAACAAGCTTATTCTTTCCTAACCAGAGATTTCATTCAATCAAATATTGAATCTCAAACAAAAATTGCTATTCACTCACTTTATGTCCCAAAAACAAGAATCATTGATTCATCAACAAAAAAGCAAGTCTACAATCCAGAATTTAGGATAGATGAACAAAAATCTTCACCCAAAAGAATACTCATTGTTTTACTCTCTTTTATTATTTCATTTTTTTCATATTTTTATTTTCTTATTTTAAAAGATAAATATGAACAGTTAAGAAGTGAATCCTAATTCAATTAAACTTAATACCTTTAAACAATGTTTTTAGGGGCACGTTTATCGTATATTTTTTTATTTATTTTTTTATTTCTAGAGCCATTATATAAATATTGTGAATATGTATTACATTTCCCAAGAATTAATATGTCACTATTGTATTTTGGTATTTTAATAATTATTTATCTAATTAATATTTATAATTACAATAAAATCAAGACTAAAAATATTTCAGTTTCTATATACCTCCTTATTTTAGTAACTCTAGTTCAAGTTGTAACGTTTCCGTGGGCCTCAACTTATTCTAGCAATGGAGTAAATCTTTACCTGACCACCATTTCCAATACAATTATAAAATATTGGTTATTCTGGTTCTTAGGGAATCATATTAAGGATATTATATATGATAAAAAATTCTGGACTATAATGACATATTTATGGATTTTTCTAGTAGCTTTAATCATTTCTAATGCATTGAATAATGATATTTTCGGGATAATCCTCGATGGAACAGGGATATATTTAATGCTTGCTGACTCATTTGCTATTTTTTCAATTTTTTTATTTAGTCGTTACAACAAGAAAAAATATCAAATTTTAATTGTTATAATTTCAACCATATGTTTGGTAGCTTTATTTTCTCGAGCTTCTCTCTACTGCTTTATTTTAACATCTTTTATTTTTCTCTTTAAAACAAATAAAGTTTTTTTCTTTTCATTATTGTTATGCATCTTATCGATCTTATACTTTGGTGTAAGTCAGGAAATCATTGAAGATAGAATGTTTAGAATCATTTTTGGTGGTGCAGATGCATCATATAATATGAGGGCAGAAGATTTAAGTAGAGGTCTTGAAGATTTACGCAATGATTGGATATTGGGATCTTTTATGGGGGATGTAGAAAATAACTTTGGAAAATCAGGAGAGTATATACACAATTATATTTCTTTTTGGAGACAATTTGGGATACTTCCTTTTGTAGTGTTTGTCTCAACTTTAATCTATTATTTTTCGATAATTACAAAAGTATGGTTTAGTTCTAATAATAAAGATAGGTATGTAAATATTTTATTTTATCTTTCTTTATTTTCAATCTTAGAAATTATTTCATCGCGATCTTTTGTTTATCCTTACATATGGTTTAGTATAGGTGGAATTGCTACATACTTAAAATACGCTCAAATGGATGATAAAAAAATATGACTGATCCACTAATTTCAATATTGATGCCTGTATATAATCAAGAAGAATATATCACTTCAGCGATAAAAAGTGTTTTAAATCAAACTTATACTAATTTTGAACTTATAATTATAAACGATGGATCAAGCGACAATACACTAAAAAAAATACAGTCTTTTAGGGACAAGCGAATATCAGTTTACAACCCTGGAAAAATTGGAAAAATTAAAGCTTTCAATCTTGCATACTCAAAATCAAAAGGAAAATTTATATCTTTATTTGCTGGTGATGATACTCTTGTCAAAAATAGTTTACAACTTAGAATTAATCCAATTCTAGAAAACAGCAATGTTCCAATGATATCACTTTGTAAATTAAGAACATTCTCTAAAAATAAAAAATTTAACGGATTGATTATCCCTAAGCATAAAAATGGTAATATGAGCGGGGGTACCATTATGTTCAATAATGAATTATCAAAAATGTGTTTTCCTATTCCAATTTCTCTTGGTAATGAAGATATGTGGATAATACAGCATGCGCTAAGATTTAATAAAGTAGTAATTAAACATGTACCTTTTGTTGGTATCAATTACAGAATACACGATAAAAACTCTATTGGTTTTGAAAAGAATTTTACTGATAAATCAAAAATTCTTAAAGAAAGAAATGTTGTATATAAAGTCTTTTTAAGCAAATATTTTAAAGAAATTGACCATAAAGCACGTTTAGAGCTGCAAGCATTAACAGAGGCTGAGCACCTAAGATTTAAGAGCAATTGGTTTTCAATTATTTTTATTAAAAATCTTTCTTTGATTCAAAAACTTCAATTTATTTCTTATTCAAATTCTTTTTTTTATAGCTTAAGAAATAAATTATATTCTTTTTTTAGCCGACTGCGCAACTAAATTAGTTTATGGTAAAAAATGAAGAATCTAATGACATTTCAAAATTTGAAAGAAAAACTATAACAGTTGGGATTCCGTTTTATAGCAAAACAGAAGTAAATCAATTAATCGAATCAATAGAGTCAATCCTGAACCAAACTTTATTGCCCCAGGAGGTTCACCTAATACAAGATGGTAATATTTCTAAGGATTTACAGAAAGTTGTTACGTTTTATAAAAAAAAATATCCAATTTTAATTAGACATTTAAAGCCCAACAAAAAAGGACTTCCAAATGTGTTAAATTTTTCTTTGCAAAATTGTTCTTCAAAATATTATTCAAGAATGGATTCTGATGATATATCTTTCAATGACAGGCTTGAAAAACAAGTAGCATATTTGGAGAAATTTTCTAATGTTGATATCTTAGGAACCTGGTCGATTGAGTTTGAAAATAGTATTGATGAAAAAGGAACTTTTATCAATCAAAAACCTAATGATTCTAAATTGTTAAGGGATTTTTTTCATTATAAAAACCCATTAATTCATCCATCTGTTGTATTCAGGATGAATGTTTTTTCAAAAATTGGTTATTATGATTCTAGTTATTATAATGGAAACGACGGATGTAGTGAAGATCTTGAGTTGTGGGGAAGAGCATTAAGAAATAAAATTATAATTAATAATCTTCAGGAACCACTAATATATTTTAGAACCAAAGGTATACAGTACAGAAGGTCTAGATTCATATCAATAAAAAGACAAATAAGGGCTAGATATTCATTCAATACAATTTCACCTAAATTAAATATTCTAAAAATTACATCAATTGTTTTTAGATTACTTCCAAGATTTATACGAATTTGGGCTTATAAAAAATTAAGATGAGCAGAATCAAGAACATATTAGTCATTGGTGGTAGCGGCTTCATTGGTACTTACCTTATAAAAAGTCTAATCGCTAAAAGTAATAACGTTATAAATTTTGATATTCATCATTCAAAAATCTCATCAAAATATCTTAAAAACATAATTGGAAACGTTAAAAACCAAAACGATTTTAAAAGCTTACAAGGCTTTTTTGATATCATTTATGTTTTAGCTGCAGAACATAAAGATGATTTGAGAGATATAAATAAATATTACGAAACTAATCACCAAGGGATGAAAAATATACTTTATTTCTGTGAGCGAAATTCTATTCAAAATATAGTCTTTTATAGTAGTGCTGCAGTTTATGGAAATAATTTTACAAATGCATCAGAGTCAAATAGACAGTTAAAGCCTCAGAACCACTATGGAAAAAGTAAATCCTTAGCTGAATTTGAGCTAAAAACATGGGTAATGAAAGGGGAGAGTCGAAAACTGATTATTATTCGGCCTAGTGTAGTTTATGGAATTGGATCAAATAGCAATATGAATCGAATGATTGAATATATAAAAAAACGAAAATTTATAATGGTGGGATCTGGGAAAAATATAAAAACAGTTTGTTATGTTGAGAATCTTGTTGATTTCTCAATATTTGTATCAAAAAACATTGATGAAAAAATAATGATATATAATTATGCTGATTTTCCACATTTGAATATGGTTTCTCTAGTGGATAAAGTATCAAAAATATTAAACAGAAAAGTGTTAAAATTGCCATTTTACATTGCATACTTAATTGGATTATTTTTTGATACTGTGTCTTTTATAATGAGAAAAAATATTAATTTTAGTTCTGATAGAGTTATAAAATTTTGCAGTGATACTTCTTTGTGTACAAAAAAAATTGAAACATCAGGATACAAGCCCAAATATAATTTTGATACTTCACTTAGAAAGACCATTAAATAAAACAACTAAAAAAAACACTCTTTTTAATTAAATTAACTCCTTATTCAATGACTTTTATAAATTTATATTATCTTTTAGTAGCATTTTCTATTTCTTCATTGATAATACCTTTAGTTTTTAGATTCTTAAAATATTTTAAATTTTTTGACGAACCCAACATTAGAAAAGTTCACAATAAAGATATTTTAACAGGCGGCGGAACGATTATATTTTTAGGAGTTATCTTGTCTTTAGTACTGATTTCAATTTTTCCAATGTCCGAAACCTCAACAATTTTTGATAACAAATTATTTTTAGTTTCTTTTCTAACGGGTTTTATTATACTATTTTCAATGGGGATTGTTGATGATAAAATAAACATCCCTGCATGGTCAAAATTTATAATTCAAATCATTTCCTGTTGCTTATTTATTTCAATATCAGATAACTATATTAAACTTGATTTTCTTTTTCCAGAATCATACATAATATCCTACATACTAACTCTCATCTTTATGCTATCAGTAATTAATGCAGTAAATTTCATTGATGGTTTAGATGGCTTGTCTTCAAGTTTGTCAATTATTAGCCTTGTTTCATTATCGTTGATATTGGACGTAGCAACTCACGTAAATATGATTTTTATACTAATTGGAGCAACGTTCTCCTTTTTAATAAAAAATATTAGACCAGCGAGTATTTTTCTTGGTGATTCTGGAAGTTACATATTAGGTTATTCAATTAGTATTTTTTCTGTATTGTTTTTATCTAATCAGATTATTAATCTTCAAAATCTGATTTATTTATTTTTTATTGTAGGGATACCTTTATGTGACATCATATATGTATTTTTCAGAAGATTAATAAAAAAACAAAAAATTTACATTGCTGATAAAAAACATTTACACCATCAAATGCTCAAAGCAGGAATTTCACACAAGTATTCTGTTATTTATCTAATATTTCTTCAGGCAGCTTTTTCATTCGTAGGGTTAAATCTAATTAAGCTTGATATAGAATTACATTTCTATTATTTAATTATACCATTATCTTTTTTTGGATTTTATTACCTTTTTCATAAACACGAAATCAAAAAAAATATTTTCTTTAAATTTAAATTTAGCTTAAAAAGAAAATTAACTTTTATGATTACGTTCGTTTTATTTTTTTTTATAATTAATGCTTTCTACAATTTTTCTAACATAAGTGATTATCTAGTTATAAGTGAAATTCAACAGATTGAAACTTCCATTTATTCTGAGGGTGAATTTGTTATAATTTTTTTACTTTTTGCATTACTTAATTTGTACTTATTGTTTAGTAGGCAATCAAACGTAATACTCTTAAATATCTTTGCAAGCATAATTGCTCTTGATTTTAATAATACCTTTCAGGAATGGATTGATTTAGCCGGTTCATACCTATGGTTTCTGCTAATTATACTTTTGGTTATTTCTGTCATTGACTTCAAAACAAGATTCAAGCTAATAAATTCATATAACTCAGTTGACTTTACATATATTTCTTTTCTTATTTTTTTAAGTTTATCCTCAAGTCTTGATTTGATTAATAGTATATATTTATTTAAAGTGTTTTTATTAATAGCTCTTTTCAAAACACTATCTTTTGATAGAGTGTTTTTCAATAACAATTTAGTTTATATATTAAGTTTAATTTCAATAATATTCTTTTGTTCTGTGGTCATTTAATAATGAAAATTTTATTTTTATTATGTTATTTTTTAAATATTTTTTTGGCAAGTAATATTGACTTTATTTTTTCAAAAAAAGAACAATTAAAGAATGAAATCAAATCCATTGGAGATTCTAAAATCACACTAGGTCGCTCTTTTTTTCCATACACTGATTCATCTATCGAAGATTTTTCTAAAATAAATTTAGTTAAAAATAATAAGAATTTTAAACTAAGCCCAATATTTGCAATTAGATATTCTTCTTCGGGATTTGAAATATTTGAAGAAAATTCTCCATCAACGGTTTTATGGATATCACCGGGTCTTGAGATGAATTACATTAAGCCTATTACTTTTGGTTTTTTTGATACAGGTATTAATTTTCAAGCATGGACACGATTTCATAAACACTCTGCTTATGGTTTCAATGGGATAGCTCCATCTTTAGATCAAGTTATGTTTAAATTTAACCCTGATCATTCTTTTGAATTTTATTCAAATTCTAAGCAACCTTCAAATGGAATTGATTTTGACGAAGGCCAGGCTTCAATATCCTTAAATTCGAATTTTTTTAATTTTATATTTGGAAAATTTAAAACTAACATCGGTCCATTTCATTCAGGTAATTTATCGATTTCATATTCTGCACCAGCCTTTCCTCAATTCCAATTAAGAACAAAAAGTAAAAAACTTAATTTTTCTTTTATCGTTGGAGAGCTTCAATCAGATATGAGTATAAATATTGATGGATCGGAAATAATTAGAAAAAGATACATAGTTAATCATAGAATTGATTTTATGTTAAAAGATAACCTTAAAATAGGATTTTACGAGCAGGTTATTTCTGGAGATAACTTATCATTATCATACTTTTTACCAATAATTCCTTATTGGTCAGTACAACATGCAAATAGAGATAAAGATAACCTTCAAATGGGTTTTGATTTGGAGCTTTTAAGTAACAATAATAAGTTCATTTTTTCACTAATAGTTGATGAGTGGGCACCTTTTGACACATTTAATAAAAATCATCATAATTGGTTTGGAAGCCAAATAGGATTTTCGAGAATTCTCTCTCAAAGAGGAATTTTTAAGTTTGAATATACAATGATAGAGCCACAGGTGTACGTTCATGATATCCCTATTAACCAAGCTTTTAATGGAGATTACCCTATTGGTTTTTGGTCTATGGGAGACAGTGAGGAATTGTATTTTGGTTTTACATATTTTTTTGATAATTATTTCGAATTAGATATTTCTTTAAGAAACACAAATTTAGGTACTCCCTATTATGGAGATAGTCCAAATATAGAGGTTGCTCAAATAAAAAATAGATTTTTTGCAGGAATACAGTTGAGTAAAAAAATAAATACTAAAATTGGTTCTGTGAGCTATTTATTGAAAATGAACCATTTGAAGACTAGTAACATTTACGAAAATGAAAATTTCGTTGATTACCAAATTTCTTTATTATATAATATTAATTATTAATACTTTTAAGCCATGATTTCATTGAAATATATAAGGGAGAATCAAGATACAGTTCAAAAAAACATTAACTACAAGAAAGTTGATTTTGATTTGAAAGATCTTATTAATAAAGATGAGCAATGGAGATTGAAGATTTCTAAATGTGAAAAATTGAAATCAATTAGAAACTCTGTTTCAAAAGATATTTCAAAACTTAAATCAAGTAATTCGAACGCAGAACGCCAAATAAAAGAAATGAAAATTGTTTCGCTCGAGATTAAAGAATTAGATAAACAAATTGATTCTTTGAAAAATTATATTGATAATAAAATACTTTTCTTGCCAAACTTAGTACATAGCTCTGTTCCAATAGGAGAATCAGAGACTGATAATAAAGTGATCAAAGTTTATAGTAAAAAACCGACTTTTGATTTTGAAATAAAAGACCATATCCAAATATCAGATAAGTTAAATCTTCTTGATATGAAAAGAGGCGCTAAAATTGCTGGTTCTGGATTTCCTCTTTTTATAGGTAATGGTTCTAGACTTGAAAGAGCTTTAATTGCTTTCATGCTAGATAAGCATACCCAAAATGGATATACTGAGCTATTTCCTCCATTTTTATCAACACAAGATACAACCCAAGTAACAGGTCAACTACCTAAGTTTGAAGAAGATATGTATTTTATGCCAAAAGATGAATTATACTGCATACCAACTGCCGAAGTACCAGTAACAAGTTTTTATAAAAATGAAGTTCTTGAAGAATCAGTATTGCCTCAAAAGTTTGCAGCTTATTCCGCATGTTTTAGAAGAGAGGCAGGTAGTTATGGAAAAGACACGAGAGGTCTCTTAAGAGTTCATCAATTCAATAAAGTAGAACTTGTTAAATTTGTTAGACCCAGTAATTCATATTCAGAGCTTGAATCTTTACTACTAGACGCTGAAAGTATCCTTAAAATGTTAAATCTTCATTACAGGGTTGTAGAAATTAACTCAAGCGATTTATCATTTTCAGCTAGCAAATGTTATGATATAGAAGTTTGGTCTCCTTCAGAGAAAAAATACTTAGAAGTATCAAGTTGTAGTAATTTTGAATCATTTCAAGCTAGAAGAGGAAATATTAAATTTAGAAATAAAGATAATAAATTAGAATATGTTCATACTTTGAATGGTTCTGGATTAGCCACACCAAGATTAATGGTAGCTTTGCTTGAGACTTATCAGCAAAGTGATGGGTCTATTATTGTCCCAGATGTTCTACAGGATTATCTAAAATTATCAAAAATCAATGCTTAAATATACCTTTTTTATATTGTCATCTATTATTCTGACCAACGAAATCGATACTTTAGAAAATGACTTTAAGAATTCAAAAATTTCAAAAAATCTATCTTTAAAAGATATATTGATTTCTTCTGATTCTTTAGATTCTGAAGATTTATTTGAGGTACAATTATACGAATCAAAAATTTTACTTGCTGAATCGATAATTGCAGATTTAACTGGAGATACAATTGAAGCTAAATTTCAATTTGATGCATTATTTGAATCATTAAGTAATATGGATGCTTTTAAGTCAAAAGATGAGTTTCAAGAGCTTGAAATGAACAGACTTTTGACTGCATCAATTGATTATTACGAAAAGGATAGTATAACAATTGATAAAATAGAAACTGGTTTGTCTGTATCTTTGCTCAGAGATAGATTAAACCAATACATATATCATCAAACTATTGATGATTTAGAATATGTTGATGAAACAGTCGAAATTATTCCTGGTCACATACCTATTACTTATAATAGAAAAGTAGCTAGTATAATTAAGTTCTTTCAAAAAGACGGAAGAAAAAGTATGGCTAAATGGCTTAATCGGATGAATAAGTACAAAGAAATTATTCTTCCTATTTTAGAAAAAGAGAATGTTCCTCCAGAGATATTTTATTTAGCTATGATTGAAAGTGGTCTTAACCCCAGAGCTTATTCTTATGCACATGCTTCTGGAATATGGCAATTTATCAAATCTACTGGTAGAGTTTATGGATTAAAGCAAAACTGGTGGGTAGATGAAAGAAGAGATTTGACAAAAGCAACACACGCTGCATCTAGTTACTTAAAAGATTTATACAAAGAGTTTGACGATTGGTATTTAGCTTTTGCAGCTTATAATTGTGGAAGTAGCAGAGTTGAACGAGCTATTAAAAGACACGGTAGTCGTAACTATTGGGACTTACATACTTTGCCCTCTCAAACGCGAAGTTATGTTCCTAATATTATGGCTGCTATTATTATTTCAAATAATCCAAAAAAATATGGTTTTCAAATTAACTCCGAAGATAGTTTTGATTGGATTGAAAAAGAAACTAATAAAAGTGTAAAATTAAAGACGGTTGCCGATTGTGCAAATATAGATATAAAAGAACTTCAAAAGCTTAATCCTGAAATAAAGCAAGCAACTATTCCACCACTTAAAAAAAATGAGACTTACATTCTTAGGTTACCAACAAATATATCTAAAGATTTTGATTCCCTTTTTGCTTTGGTTAAGGCTCCTATTCTTGATGAGTTAGTTTTTATTGATCATAAAGTGCGAAAGGGTGAAAGTCTGTGGATAATAGCAAGAAAGTATAAAGCAAGAGTTTCTGACATAGTTTCAATTAATAAAATATCAGATAAAGGGTATATCCGTCCTGGTCAAAACTTAAAAATTCCGACAAAAGCGTATGATGATTATAAAAAATCTACACAATCTAGATCAAAAAAGATTTTTTATACAGTAAGAAGAGGTGATACGCTCAGTGAAATAGCAGAAAAGTATAGAACTTCAGTTAAAAATATAAGAAAATGGAACGGACTTAGGAATGACAGAATCATTGTTGGGCAAAAGCTGAAGATTTGGACAAAAAAATAAAGAAAAGTATTTTTAGAAGAATTGTACTGTATTTATTAAATTAAACGGAAGTAATTTCTAATAAGGAAAAAAATATGACTAAATCTGACATTATTAATGATGTTTCTTCTAAAACTGGACTCACCAAAGTTGAAACTGAAGCTGTTTTTGAGGGCATTATAGGAACAATCTCTACTGCTCTAAAAAACGGAGAAAGAGTTGATATTAGAGGTTTTGGTTCATTTGTCGTAAAAGAAAGAAAAGCTAGAGAAGCGAGAAATCCGTCGACAAATGAAGTGATTAACCTAAATTTAAGATATATTCCTTATTTTAAGGTTTCAAAATTGTTAAAAGATTCGGTGAATAATTCTATATTAAGAGGTTTTTAAGGGGAGTTTTTTATGCCATGTGGTAAAAAAAGAAAGCGCACTAAAATGAATACTCATAAGAGAAAAAAGCGCTTAAGAGCAAATAGACATAAAAAGAAAAATAAATAAATCTAGTTGACTAATAAAAAGATAGTTCCTTTATCTGTTACTCAGATAAACAACCAAGCTAACTATTTACTTAAAAGTAATTTTTCAAATATTGCTGTGAAAGGAGAGGTATCTTCTCTTAAAACTTATCCATCAGGATTTACCTACGTAACAATAAAAGACCAATTTTCTGACCTGAGATGTATATCCTACCCTGATGTTAAAAACGTTGAAGCCTTAAGTATAGGTAAACAAGTTTATTTTCAAGGCGATCTATCAGTTTATGTGGCAAAAGGTACGTATCAGTTTGTTGTTAAAAAAATACAGATAGATAACGAGGGTTTGATATGGAAGCAATATCTTGAACTGAAAAAAAAACTTGAGAATGAGGGTCTTTTTAGCGATTATTACAAAAAAGAAATTACTAAATATCCATTTAAAATTGGCATAATATCATCTGGTCACGGCGCAGTTATACATGACATGCTTAATATTTTAAAATTACAAGCTCAACACATAAAAATTATTATAATTCCAACAAAAGTTCAGGGAGATAAAGCTGTGGTTAATATTATTGAATCTATTAATCAACTAAATGAACAACCTAATATTGATGCAATAATTATTGCAAGGGGGGGTGGTTCATTTGAAGATTTAAACTGTTTCAATAATGAGAAATTAGCTAGATCAATATTCGACTCAGAAGTTCCTATAATCTCTGCAATAGGTCACCAAACAGATTACACAATAGCAGATTATGTATCGGATCTTAGAGCTTCAACTCCAACTGCTGCAGCTCATTATATTATCGCCAATTTTGATGGTGTAAAAGAGCAGATAAATAACACAAGAAATTTAATCATTCATAGATTAGAGCAAAAAATAGAGTTAATCAAAACACAGAAAAAATATTTTCAATCAAAGCTATCTTTGAATTATCTATCAGAGAAAGTAAAAGGACTTCTATATCAAAAAAATAATTATCATAAACTTTTATTAATTAGAATTAATAATTTGATAGAAAGATATTTTGAGAGATTAGATAGTTTAAGAAGTAGGTTAAAAAATAATGAGATTTCAAACAATTTAAATAAAGGATATTCAATTGTTTATGATGAATATGGGAGTTTGATTTCTGATTCAAAAAAAGTAAATTTAAATCAGAAGATCAGTATTAAGTTTTTAAAAGGTAAAATTGGAGCCAAAATAATTGAAAAAAAATAATATAATTGATATCAATATGACTTTTGAAGAAGCATTTGAAAGACTAAAAGAGATTGTCTCTATTGTTGAAAAATCAAATGTAAATATTGAAAATATTGTAAACTTAGTTGAGGAAGGCAATGCTCTATCTAAGTTATGTGATGATAAGTTAAAAGCTATTGAAAAACAAATTTCAATAATTGAGAAATAATTAGAACATGAATGATAATGTGACATTTGGAATTTTGGGTAATTTCAATAAGCCTGAATTTTATGAAATTCTCAATGATTTGTGCTCATTCCTGAAGATCTCTAAAATAAATTTCCTAATACTCAAAAATAATAATCTTGATATAAATAAGGTATCAAATAAAGAATATATAGAAGACTTGACAGAAGTTCTCAAACAAACTGATATTATTATTTCAATTGGTGGTGATGGAACAATTATTTCATCCGTAAGAAAGTTTTTAGTTTATCAAAAACCTGTATTGGGTCTTCATATTGGAGGATTAGGTTTCTTGGCTGAGTGCAATAAACTAAATTATAAAAAAAAGATTGCAGAAATTGTTAAAGGAAACTATTTCATTGAAAAGAGAATGTTATTAAATGTTAAATCCAAAGAAAACGATGTAAATCTGAATATAATTAATGAACTTGTTATTGAAAGGAGAGATTCTGCAAGAACAATTAAAACAAATATCTATATTTCTGGTGAATATGCTAATTGTTATGAGTCAGATGGAGTAATTTTTTCAACACCTACGGGATCAACTGCTTATTCATTATCAGCTGGAGGTCCTATAGTCAGACCTGATATGGAACTAATTATTTTAACCCCAATTTGCCCCCATACATTATCAATGCGACCATTAATTATTAATGATACTGATAAAATAGATATCAATTTCAATGAGGACCCGAATCGTGAAGTATCATTAACTGTTGATGGTCAGATTCAAAAAAATATTCAATGTCGATCAAGAGTTGTTGTAAAGAAATCAAAATTTTATGCAAATTACATTAAATTTGCAGAAGATGACTACTTTAAAACTCTTAGAGATAAAATGTCATGGAAAGGAAATTTAAGAGTTTAATGAAATTATCATTTTCACTAGTTTTAATTCTCTTTTTATCATGTAATTCAAATGAAGACACTTCATTCGATTCACTCTCATATTCTTTTGAAAAGTGGTACTTCAAAAACCATCCAGTTGAAGCCTCTTTAAAAAGTTATAAAATTTACGATGATTATTTTTTATCCAATGACTTTAAAACAAAAGAGCGTTATCTGCTTGATATGAAAAGATTTTATTTTGAGCTAACACAAATTGATAATATTAACTTATCAATGATTAATCAGTTTAAATATGATAGAATTAAAAAGATTCTTACCAAATCTATATATCTCATAGAAAAAGTTAAAGTTGATGAAACCAAGCCGTCTAAACTTCTCAACGAGATTAAATTTGGGCTATTATATCTGGTAAATTACAACTCTTCAATGCAATCAATACAAAAGCGCTTAAGTCAAATTAAATCATTATTAAGTAATTCATTAATAAGTATTACAAATGTTTCTGATGGTGAATATAAAAAATGTCAGATTATAATTGATGATATAGTATTGATATTAGAAAATATTCAATTGAATCTAGATTTCAAAAATGATTTTTATAGTGACGTTGTTGAGATATCAAAAAAAAATATACGAGAAATTAAAAAATATAAAAATAATCTTAAATCAATGAAAACTCAGTACAATGTCAATAATAATAAATTAAACCTAGATAATTTACATTTTAAAACTATTACGGATTCAGATTATGAACTGGATGTAGTTTTTAAAAAAGCTAAGAAAACCTTATCTATATATCAAAAAAAAATATTTAATAATACAATTGATTTCTTTCTTAAAGAAAATGATGAACCAGTTTGGGTTGATTATGATGACACACTATACGTAATAAACTATGTTGTTCAAAAAATAAAAAATCAAAATAAAATAGAAAATTTTAAATATGTCCAAGATTCCTATGAAAAATTTGGTTTAAATAGATTTTTAGATATCAACTTTTCTTATTATGATAATTCATTTGATTATTTTTATTTAAGAGAAAATTTATCACTAATTATACCTTATGATTCAAATAAATCTTCATCTAAAAAAATTAACGTTAATCTACCAAAATCACCATTGAAAACACTGAACGTTTATGATAAGAAAGCAACTTATTATAATGAAATTCAAATTGACTTACTTAACGCATATAAATTTTATCCTGGTGAACATCATATTTTTAATTTTTCTAACCCAAAGCTCATAACTAATAGAATACCAAACAAGACAACATTACGTGGTTTACAAAGATATGCAGAGCGTGTTTTTATAAAAACTAATAAAAAGGCATCATTGCAACATCAAATAATTCATGAGTATAATATTATAAATGACATATGTAAGTGCATAGTGGATAATGAGTATCATATTAAAAATACGAACACAAATAAACTTCTGAATTATTTACAAATTAATTGCTTTATGAATGAAAATGAGGCAAAATCTAATTTAGATTTCATAACAAGCAGTGTATTTGGAGAATCATCAACAAATTTCATAGGAATCAGTAAAATACTTGAAATCGAGCAAGATTTCATTGGAGAAAGTAAAAATTATTTAAAATTTTATAATAAATATTTAGTTAATGGAGTTTTAGAATTAGAAAATCTTCACAAAAACTTTCAATAAATATTAATTATTATGACATTATTATATTTTAAATTAAGATAAATATTATGTTTTTGAATTGTATCTACATCTTAACTCTTATTTTTTCGCTGATACTTCCTCACAAATTTGAATTAGATTTTGGATGGCAAACGCCACAAGGGATTTTTGATAAATATAATGAACCTGGAGGTTCAATAAGGGCTACTTATTCATGGATTTCGAACGATAAAGCACATATTAGATATGATTTTTCATTTCAAAAACTGGCATTTAGAAGTGATAGTTGGATAGATAACAATCAATATCCAATAACTGTAACTAACTCAGAAGAGTCTTTAGGTTTTCTTTTTGGTCCAAGAATTATGTCTCCAACTGTAAGAGGATTTCTTAGGCCATATTTTGGAATTAAAGGAGGATTTTTTATTTTCAGTGAAAAGTTAAAGTATGAATGGGATGATCAGATTGGAAGCTGGGACTGGGCGTGCTTGTTTATAAATTTACTAAACGATGAAGAAAATTCTTTTTGTTATGATGATAATGATGATAATTTTTTTACAAATACATTGGAACGCAAAATTTATTTGGGTGCAATTTTTGAATTTGGAGCAAATATGAAGATTAATGATTTAATGGGCGTAGATTTTGGAATTCAATATAATATAATTCCAAAATTAAGAGCTATCTCATCAGATTACCAAAATCTTGAAAATCAGATGATTCAGCTTACACAGATATCAAAAACTATTAGTGCTGATTATCTGACAGTATATTTAGGCGTTTATCTTGATATATTATCAACAAAGGAAATATTTTAATGGTAAAATACGACGAATCTTCAATAAAATCACTTGATTGGAAAGAACATATCAGGTTACGTCCAGGTATGTATATTGGTAAACTTGGAAATGGAAAAAATCCAGATGATGGAATATACGTCCTAATCAAAGAAATTATTGATAATTGTATTGATGAATATGTAATGGGATTCGGCAATAAAATTGATATCGACATAATTGAAAATAACGTTACAGTCAGAGATTACGGAAGAGGTATTCCTCTTGGTAAGGTAATTGAATGTGTTTCTAAAATTAATACTGGCGGAAAATATGATTCAGAAGCTTTCAAGAAGTCTGTAGGTTTAAATGGTGTTGGAACTAAAGCAGTTAATGCTTTATCTGACATTTTTATTGTTTCATCATTTAGAGATGGTGAATGTAAAAAGGCTACATTTTCAAAAGGTGATATTCAAAAAGATTCTCCAGTTTCTAAAACTAGTGAAGATAATGGAACTCTAATTGAATTTTCGCCTGATAAAGAAATATTTAAAAACTTTAATTATATTCCAGAACACCTTGAAGATAAAATTTGGAATTATGCTTATCTCAACGCTGGACTTACTTTAAGATTTAACAAAAAAAAATATTATTCTAGGAACGGCTTATTAGACTTATTAAACAAAAATATAGATATTGAGAAAACTAAATATCCTATTGTTCATATCAAAAAAGGGGATATTGAGGTGGCGTTTACTCATTCATCTAATTACGGGGAAGAGTACTACACTTTTGTAAATGGACAGCATACAACACAAGGTGGAACACACCTTACGGCGTTTAAAGAGTCTATCGTAAAAAGTGTGAGAGATTTTTATAAAAAAGATTTTGATCCCCTTGATATTCGTTCAGCAATTGCAGCAGCAGTAAGTGTTAAAATTCAAGAGCCAGTATTTGAGTCTCAAACAAAAACAAAATTGGGTTCAACTGAAATGTCTCCAAATGGAGAAACCATAAGGTCAAAGTTTATAAATCTCTTTAAAGTTGAGTTTGATAATTATTTGCATAAAAATCAAGAGATGGCTAATGCTCTTTTGCAGCGAATTTTACAATCAGAAAAAGAAAGAAAAGATATGGCTGGAATAAGAAAATTAGCTAATAAAAGAGCTAAAAAAGCCAATTTGTTTAATAAAAAATTAAGAGACTGTAAAAATCATTTTAATGATAAAAATAAAGATTTAGATTTGCTATCAAAATCTACTTTATTTATAACAGAGGGTGATTCAGCTAGCGGATCAATAACAAAATCAAGAGATGTAAGATTTCAAGCTGTATTTAGTTTACGAGGTAAACCTCTTAATTCATATGGGTTAAGAAAAAAAATAGTATACGAAAATGAAGAGTTTAATTTATTACAGCATGCTTTAAATATTGAGGATGGTATTGATGGCTTAAGGTATAATAATATTGTAATAGCAACAGATGCCGATGTAGACGGAATGCATATAAGATTACTTTTAATGACTTTCTTTCTTCAGTTTTTTCCTGATATTGTTAGAAATAGACATTTGTATATTTTAGAAACACCTTTATTTAGAATAAGAAATAAAAAAGAAACTGTATATTGCTATAACGAGTTAGAAAAAGTTAATGCTTTAAATAAGTTAGGTCAAAGTAGTGAAATCACCCGATTTAAAGGTTTAGGTGAAATTTCACCAGATGAATTTGTGCATTTTATCGGTGAGGATATATTACTTGATCCAGTAATTATTCAATCAGATTCTAATATTGACAAAACATTATCATATTACATGGGGAGAAATACTCCTGATAGACAAAGTTTTATTATCGAAAATCTTTATGTAGAGGAATCAATATGATTAAAAATCAAAAAAATCAAAATAATATTGATAATCTATATAAGAATTGGTTTATAGATTATGCCTCTTATGTCATATTGGAAAGAGCTATTCCGAGAATTGAAGATGGCCTGAAACCAGTTCAGCGAAGAATACTACATTCGATGTTTGAAATGCATGATGATAGATTTCACAAAGTTGCTAATATCATTGGAAACACTATGAAATATCATCCACATGGTGATGCTGCAATTGGTGACGCTTTAGTAAATATTGGGCAAAAAGGCTTTTTAGTAGAGACTCAAGGAAACTGGGGAGATAGTATAACTGGAGATAAAGCTGCTGCTCCAAGGTATATTGAATCAAAGTTATCAGCTATATCAATTGATACGGTTTTTAATAAAGATGTTACTACGTATCAAAAATCTTATGATGGAAGAAATAAAGAACCTATAATTTTACCTGCAAAACTTCCTTTATTATTAATGCAGGGTGCTGAAGGTATTGCTGTAGGTCTTTCAACTAAAATACTTCCTCATAATTTTAATGAAATTGTTAAATCATGTATATCATATCTAAAAGATAAAAATTTTACTTTGTATCCAGATTTTCAGTCTGGAGGACTAATTGATATAACAGATTATAAATCTGGTAAGAGAGGTGGAAAAGTAAAGATTCGTTCTAAAATAGAAGTTATTGATAAAACTAATATTTTAATAACTAGTATCCCATATGGCATAACATCCACATCTTTAATTGACTCAATTATTCGAGCAAACGAATCTGGTAAAATAAAAATTAGAAAAATTGAAGATAATTCAGCTAAGGATATTCAAATAAATATTTTGTTATCCAAAGGTGTTTCTCCGAACGTAACAGTAGATGCTCTGTATGCTTTCACTAATTGTGAAATATCAGTTTCTCCAAATTGCTGCGTAATAAAAGACGAGAAGCCTCAGTTTTTGAATGTTAAAGATTTACTTAGAGAATCTGTAGAGCACGCTTTATCTGTTTTCAAATCTGAGCTAGAGTTGGAAAAAAATAGAATTGAAGAAAAAAGACATATGCTTAATCTTGAGAAAATTTTCATTCATAATAAAATATATCTTGATATTGAAGACTGCGAAACTTGGGATTCAGTATTAAGTATGATACGCTTAAAAATTACTCCACATATTGAGGTTTTAAAAAAGGAAGTTACTGACCAAGATATTATTAAACTAACAGAAATAAAGATAAGAAAAATTACGAAGTTTGATAAAAAAAAGCATGATTCGCAGATATCTTTTTTAAATGAAAACTTAAAAGAAGTAGAAAATAATTTAAATCATCTAAAAGAGTATGCGATAATATTTTTTGAAAGAATTCTAAAAAAATATAGTCATAATTTTAAAAGGAATACAGAGATATTAACTTTTGATAAAGTCAAAGCTACTAATGTTGCAGTAACTAATAAAAAATTATATGTCAATACTAAAGAAGGATTTATTGGATATGGGATAAAAGACGGTGAATATATTGCAGATTGCTCTGATATTGATTTAGTTATAGCCTTTTACTCAAATGGAAAATATATTGTTACAAATATTAAGGATAAGCAGTACATAGGTAAGGATATAATTGATGTTGCAATATGGAAAAAACAAGATAAGCATAGAATTTATAATGTGATATATAAAGATGGTAAAAATGGGTTCTCCTATGCGAAAAGATTTAATGTTACCAGTATTATAAAAGATAGAGAATATGATATGACATTAGGTAGCGAGGGAAGTAAAATACATTATTTTAGTAATAATCCTAATAGTGAGTCTGAGTTAGTGGAAGTGAGAATTAATTCAAGATCAAATGCTAGAAAAAAATTGTTTGAATATGACTTTGCAGATATTTTAATTAAAAATAGAACTTCTAAAGGAAACTTGGTTACCAAGTATCCTATTTTTAGAGTATCTCATAAAGAATCAGGAGAATCAACATTAGGTGGAAGAAAAATATGGCTAGATAACACAATAGGCAAACTTAATCTAGATGGTCAAGGAGATTTCTTAGGCTCTTTTAATAGTGACGATTTGATCATATCATTAAATGAAGAAGGAACTTATGAATTGAGCAATACTGATTTTTCAAAGAGATACAATATGAAAGAGCTACTTCTAATTGAAAAGTTTAATTCAAATAATATTTATTCTATTATATATAAAAATGGAAATTCAAGGGACTTCTTTATCAAGAGGTTTAAAATTGAAACATCAACAATTGATAGAAAATTCTCTCTAACTCAAGAAATTCCATACTCAAAAATACTTGCAGCTACCAGTAAAACGAATCAAATTTTGAAATTTAATCATATTTCAAAAAGAGGCGATAAAAATTCAAAAGAGATTGAGATTGACAATTTTGTTGCTGTCAAAAATTGGAAAGCAATTGGAAACAAGCTTAACGGTTTTAACAGACTGAGTTCATTTAAAATCATTCGATTAAATAATCAAGATTTGAATGTTGAAGAAGATTCAGATAATAAAAAAAGTTCAGATAATTTAAAGTTAGATTTATTTTAATATAGGATATATTAAAGGCCTGCTTGGAGATGCATCAAGTCTTAGATTTAAAATATTTAAACATAAAAGATATTGTCCATCATCAATTTCATTTTTAATAATAGCAAGTTCAGTTATAGTATTTTTATTCCCTTTTTTATTAAGGTCCCAAAATATTTTATGATTTCCTAGAGTCCCGCCATCATTTATTTTATCTATCGAAGGAGTATCAACTATTAGGTGTTCAATACCAAAAGAAACAAGATACTTTATTGCCTCATTAGAGAAAAAACAATTAGGGTCATTATCATAGTTTTTAAGAATGATTTCATCAATGTCATTTGGCAAAGTTCTTACCACTAGTGCCTTTATGTTAGAATTTTTAAAATTATTAAGTTTATTATAAAGCGCTAATTTGTCAATGATAAAATCGTTACTATCAATATTATAGTGGTATGAGTCATTTCCTAATTCATTCTGAGGCACTAAAGATATTAGTAAACACGGTATAAAAGAGTTATCTAGGATATCAGAAATATATATATTTTCTTTAGTTATATGAGATCTACATTCTGAGTGAGTGGATCCGCAATGAATGTTTAAATCTATGACAGGAACATTGCAAGAAGATCCTTCGTTTAGATTCCAAACCTTACCATTTCTATCTTTGTAGTACTTAATTTTTAGAGGTTTTTTATCGTAGAATGAAGGCGATTTTGAATCCATAGTTATTGGAATAGATAAGTCATAAAATTTATTTAAATCTATTTTATATTTTTTTTCTTCAAGCGTTATTTCAGCAATTTTTTTCACAATTCAATTTAGTTATATTTTTTTTTACAATATCTTCTAAAACTTCTTTTTTTGGTAAACTATCATAAGATAAAATTTTATTAAGTATTTTATCTTGAATTTTATTTCTCTCAATTACTTTATTATAAGGTATATTTGTAAAAGAAACCATTGTATACTCTGGGATAAAGTAATCAGGAAACATATCATTTAATTCTAATCCTAGTTTATATTTATCAATGTAGTTTTGATCGAGTACTTTTTTCTTCATCGTGTCATAATTTTTGAAAGCTAATTCAGAGATTGCATCCGCATCTTTTTTTCTACGTTTATAAAAAGTCTTGAATGTTGATTTCCAGCTAATTTGTTCATTCAGTATATCAGAAAGAATATAGCAATCTTCAAATGATGCATTCATACCTTGACCATAAAAAGGTACAATTGCATGAGCAGCATCACCAATTAAACATGCTTTATCATTATACACCCAATTATTCACATCAACTGAAATAAGATTGCCTGTAGGATTATTTAAAAAGTATTTATCAATATTTGGAATTAAATCAATCAGGTCGGTAAAATTTTGTTCAAAAAAACTAAATATATCTTTTTTAGTTTTAATTGAATCAAAACTTAATATTCCTGTTTTTTTCATAAATAATGTACATGTAAAAGATTTATCATTGTTAGGTAGGGCAATAACCATCATATCTTTTCTGGGCCAAATATGAAGCGCATTTGGATCAATTTGGAAATCGTCACCTTTTGGTTTGATAGTCAATTCCTTGTAGCCATGCTTTATATCTTTATAAATTAGTTTTTTTGCAACTTTCTTAGCAATTGCTGACCGATATCCATCAGCACCAAAAACAGGGCCGTTGAACGGGATTATTTTTTCATTCATATATAAATTATTTTTTTCTAAATCTATGTTTGTGCATTTAGTTGAAAAATTTATTGAAACTAATTTTGATCTCTCTGCTTGAGAAAGTAATATTTTGTTTATTTTAGACCGAGACACCGAGTTTATGTAGTGATGTTTTTTATTGCCGTATGGTTGAAATTCTTGGGTACTATCGCTATTATGAATCATTCTTCCATACATTGGTATTAATAATTTTTCAAAATCTGTATTATAAACATCAGCTTTTTTTAAAGCGTTTATACCTCTTTCAGAAAGGGCTAAATTGATGGATCTTCCAGAAAATGAAGATGTTTTTCTAATGTCAGAATTTCTTTCGTACATAGTAACTTTAATTTTATGTTTTTCAGATAGAAGAATAGCCAATAAGGGACCTGATAGACCAGATCCAACAATAGATGCCTCTTTAATCATTGATTAGTGAGTTTAAATATTGAGAGAAATTATAAACATCTTCAAATGAGTTATAAAGTGGAGCAGGAGCAATTCTCAAAATATCTGGAGATCTAAGGTCGCAAATAAATCCATTTTTTATTAATTTATTATAGATGTTTTTATCGAAGTTTTTTAATCGTATTGATAATTGTGCTCCTCTAGAATCTTGATTTTTTGGAGTTAAAATCTCCACATCAGATATATTAGATAATAAAGTATAGAGGTATGAGGTTAGCTTTATACTTTTTAATGAAATAGAATCCATTCCAATTTCGTCAAAAATATTCAACGAAGACCATAAAGCTGCCATTGAAAAAATAGGAGGATTGCTTAGTTGCCATGATTCTGCCGTATTAGAAGTTTCAAAAGTATTTTTAAGTTCAAATCTAGACTCCTTATTATGACCCCACCAACCTTCAAGTCTTTTAATGTCTTTACTTAGATATCTTTTGTTAATAAAAGCGCTACCTGGTGCGCCTGGTCCGCCATTTAAATATTTATAACCACACCAAATAGCAAAATCAATATCCCAATCATGCAGAAATAGCTTTACATTTCCTACAGCATGAGCAAGGTCTAAACCTATTATGCAATCATATTCTTTTGCTTTTTTTGAAATCAAGTCAATATTGTAATATTGGCCGTTATAATAATTAACACCACTTAAAAGAATAAGGTGTGTCTCATTTCCATGCTTCTCAATTTGATTGATTATATAGTTGTTTTCAAGATAATTTTTTCCATTTTCTGGAACTAGTTCTATTAGTGTTTTTTCCACATCGAGATTTTTATTTTTAATATGAGAATTAACAGCATAACGATCAGAAGGAAAACATGGAGTATCTATTATAATTTTATTTTTAGATCCTTTAGGATTATAGAACGATGTTAGCAGAAGATGAAGATTTACAGTAAGAGAATTCATTACAACGACTTCTTCTTGAAAGGCTCCTACTATATTTGCAGACTGCTTATTTAAAAACTCATGATAAGGATACCAGGGATTCTTTGCTTCAAAATGACCTAGAACACCTAAGTTTTTCCAGTCTTCAAGCTCTTGAGTTATAAATTCTGATGTTTTTTTTGGTTGCAACCCCAAAGAGTGTCCACATAAATATGTAGAGTTTTTTGGTATATGAAAGAGCTTTTTGGCATCAGATAAATTATCTTGATTATCAAGAGATATTGCATAATCTAAGCTATTCATATTTTTTTTAAACCTAGCCAGTTCAAAGCATTCTTGTTAAGTAAATTATTTTTTACATCATCATTAATATTTGAAGAAATTTCTATTGCTTTTCCTGGAATTTTTTCTCCTAGCGGGAAAGGATAGTCAGATCCTAAAATTACGGAGTTAGGTCCTAAAATTTTAATTAAATAGTTTAGAGCTTCTTGACTGTGAACTAATGAATCTACATAGAACTTTCCTAAATAGCTCCTAGGATTAATTTGATTATCAATAGCACAGAGATCTGGCCTTTCAAGAAAACCCTTTTCAATTCTTCCAACTATATGAGGAAAGCTTCCTCCTCCATGTGCAAAAGCTACTCTTAAATTTGGGAATTTTTCAAAAATACCTCCAAAAATCATGCTGCATATAGCTCTTGAGGTTTCTGCAGGCATTCCAACAAGCCATGGTAGCCAGTACTTACTCATTTGGGACATACCCATCATTTCCCAAGGGTGAATGAAAAGCGGCATATTTAATTCTTCTGCAGCTTCGTAAAATGGATGAAAATCATTATCGCTTAAATTTTTGTTATTTATGTTTGATCCTATCTCAATACCTCTTAATCCAATTTTCTTACATCTCTCAAGCTCAAGTATTGATAGCTTTGTATCTTGCATAGGAACAGTACCTAATCCTATGAAATTTTCAGGGTACTTTTGACATTCTTGAATAATAAAGTCATTAAGAAATTGGGATACAATTAAAGTATCTTTTGGTCTTGCCCAATAGCAAAACATCACTGGGATAGGAGATAGAACTTGTACATCAATTTTATGTTTATTCATATCTGATATTCTTTCTTCAACTGACCAACAGTTACACTTTATTGTTCTGAATTTTTCTCCAAAAATCATCATGTCGGCTTTTTTAAGAGTTTCATTTGCCATTGATACGAAACCTTCGTAACCAAACTTTTTTGAGAAATCAGGAATCTCTTTGGGAATTATGTGAGTATGTATATCTATTTTAAGCATTACTTTTCAAGAAAGTGGTTACATTTTTTGCAAGTTCTATGGTCATCATTCTTCCAAAAATCATCAAAAATAATAGGTAGTTGTGTTACTATATTTGAAACTTGAGTGAAATTTTCGTGTAGCAATGAAAAGCAGTTATCGCAGTACCATTGAAATCCATCTAGATCTGATGCCTTTCGTTTTTTTTCAACAACTAACCCTACTGTATTTTTGAATCTCTGTGGAGAGTGAGGTATATTAGCAGGTAAAAGAAAGATTTCACCCTCTTTTATGTGAATATCCACTGGCTTATTATTTTCAATAACTTTTAGGATCATATCCCCTTCGATTTGATAAAAAAATTCTTCTTCAATATCTACATGATAATCCTTTCTTGAATTTGGGCCACCAACAACCATAATTATAAATTCAGAGTCTTCCCAAACGACTTTATTACAAACAGGAGGCTTAAGTAATTCTCGATTATCATTAATCCATTTCATAAAGTTTATTGGAACTCTCACTAAATTTTACCTCCTAAGTAAGCAATGCATTTCAATTCTATTGAGATAGGCGTTGGGAGTGATTTAACTTCTATAGTTGTCCTACATGGATTAATATTCTTAAAAAAAGTATTATAAAGAGTATTGAAAGTATTAAAATCCTCTTCCATATTTGTCAAAAATACAGTTACGTCAATTAAATTTTCCCAATTAGCTCCAGACTCTTCAATTACAGTTCTTGTGTTTCTAAATACCGATTTGCATTCTTCTTCAAAGGTTTCTGGAATACTGTTATCAGAGAAATTTCGAGAACCTATACCAGATAAAAATAAAAAATCTCCTACTTTTTTTGAATGGGGATAATTACCAACAGGAGAGGGGACATTATTTATATTAAAATTTTTAGTCATAGTTTATGCAAACATTTTTAGTTTCTGAAAAAAATCTCATAGATTCATTTCCGCCTTCCCGACCAAGCCCTGAGTCTTTCATTCCACCAAATGGAGTCCTGAGATCTCTAAGATTCCAAGCGTTTACCCAAACAATTCCAAACTCAATATCTTTTGCAATTTGATGAGCAGTACTTAAATCAGAAGTCCAGATTGATGCAGATAGACCATATTTGGTTTCATTCGCCATAGCTATTACTTCTTCTTTATTTTTGAATTTATGAAGAGAAGTCACAGGCCCAAAAGCCTCTTCTTTATAGCAATCAGAATTTCTATCTAAATTTTCTATAATACTTGGTTCAATAAACCAACCTTTAGAGCAAGTACCTTTTACTGATTTAGATTTTCCGCCAGTGATGAATTTTGCTCCAGATTCTCTTGCTCTATCAAAGTAAGCTAAAACTTTAGTATAATGTTCTTTAGAGACTATAGCTCCTTGATTTGTATCTGATTTCAAAGGATTTCCAATCTTTAGCTTTTTAGTTTCTTTGACAAAATCTTTTTTAAACTTATTGTAAATTGATTCTTGGATGAATATTCGTTCACCACAAAGACATATTTGTCCCTGATTACCAAACGATGATCTTACTGTAGTATTTAGCATTTCATCATAGTTGCAATCATCAAATATAATTATGGGATTTTTACCACCAAGTTCTAATGAGACTTTTTTTAATAATGATGAGGCTGTTTTAGATATAGTTTTACCTGTTTTTGTTCCTCCTGTAAATGAAATAGCTTTTATTTTAGGGTGTTTTACAATTTCATCTCCAATATTATTCCCAGCTCCATAAATGATATTAAGAACACCTTTAGGTAAACCAGCCTTAATACAGAGTTTAGAAAAAAGGTATGCTGTCATTGGGGTTACTTCCGAAGGTTTTGCAATCACACAATTACCCATCATAAGAGCTGGAGAGATTTTCCAGGTCAGTAAATGAAGTGGATAGTTCCACGGAGTTATGCATGCCACTATTCCTAGAGGATCTCTTAATGTATAGTTAATGACATTGCCAGGTAAAGAATGAGACTCTGAAGAATTATTTATTATTGCAGATGCAAAAAACTTAAGATTATTTATAGATCTCTCAATATCAATATTGCGGCTATCGTTTAAAGGCTTTCCGTTGTCTATAGTCTCAGCTAAAGCAAACTTTTCTCTATTTTTATGTAACTCATGTGCAATTTTTAGCAATATTTCACTTCGATCTTCGTTTGATTTTTTGCTCCATAAAATAAAAGCATTGTTTGCAGATGCAATGGCATTATTTAAATCTGTGAAACTTGAATCAGGGCACTTTGCATAGGCTTTGCCTGTTGAAGGGTTAAATACTCTAATATAGTTAGAATTTTTAGGTTTACTTAGCTTTCCATTTATGTAGTTGTGTATGATTTTCATTGATTTATAAAGTCTGTAGACGTCCTCCATCAACAGGTAGATTTACGCCATTGATATAATCTGCATCTGGTGAGGCTAAAAAACATATTGCTTTTGCAGTTTCTGAAGGATTGGCAAATCTTTTTAATGGAATTTGAGTCTGAGCTTCTATAATAATACTCTCAATATCTGTCCCTGACGTTTTAGATTTCTTTTGAAAAATTTCGTGAAGTCTTTCTGTTTCGGTAAAGCCTGGTAAAACATTATTGACTGTAATTCCAAATTCTCCCAACTCAAAAGATAATGTCTTAGCCCAACTAGCTACAGCTCCTCTAATTGTATTCGAAACCCCTAGACCTCTTATAGGCTGCTTAACTGAAGTTGAAATAATATTTATAATTCTTCCGTAATTTGCTTTTTTCATTCTATTGACTAAGCATTTAACCAAAATATGATTACATATCACATGCTGATTGAATGTATCTATGAATTCTGAGGGATTAGCATTTATAATAGGACCTGGCTTTGGCCCACCTGTATTATTTATTAAAATTTCTATATCTTTATCGAAGTCTTTTAAAAAATCACCAACTTTTTTTTCTAGATTTTTGGGAGAGCTAAAGTCTGCAATTATAGTTCTATGATCTTGTTCTTCAGATTTATCTAATTTACTAATTACATCATCTAAGCCTTCCTTGCTTCTAGCAAGTAACACTGCATTTACTCCTTGCTTAGATAGTTCAATTGCTGTTGCCGCACCAATTCCTTTTGATGCACCGCATACAAAAGCAGTCTGTCCTGTCATATTTTTATTTTTCATCATAATTGAAGTAATATCCTAGTTTAGTTTTTAAATCTTTAGGTAATTTTGGTAAAGAGGATCTAGGGATTAAATATGTTGAAAGGTTTGTAAAATCATCAAATATTTTATGTTTTTCTAGCGTTTTCCTTAAGTAAGAATGTCCTGAAGACCCTCCTGTTCCTATTTTAGAGCCAATCATTCGTTGAGCCAAAGAGGCATGTCCATATCGCCATTTATTCATTAAATTATCTATGTCAACTAATTTCGTAATTATTCTGTATGGTAAATCAAGTATAGGTTGTTCTCTATAAAGCATGATAAATAAAGATGCAAGACAGGCTTTCTGAGAAAATCTTTTTGCTCCAGTTTTTAGTAATTTATCATACTCTTTTTTGTTAAATATAATTGAATAATTTTCATAGATTTTGTTATATTGGTCTAAGTTCTTAGTTTTCGCTTCTTGGGTTAGATTTGGATTATTTTTAATTATTTCAATATCTTCTTTAAGCATTGTATTAACGCTAGTTTTGTACTCTGACCAAAAATCAAAACTTTCACTTTTTATAAAAGGTGTTCTTTCAAGCCATTTTTCAATATAACTGAATAAATTTTCTTTTTCAGATTCCATAGCTCCAGATTGATCTTCTTTGTTTAAATATGAATCATAAGGCTCTTTGCTAAATTTTAATCTGTTTTCTCTAATGAGTCCTAGTTTATTTTCGATTACTCTGAACTGTAGACTTTGAAAGCCAGAAGCAGGACTTAATAGATTCCTAAATTCAAGGAAATCCATAGGCGTCATACTTTCTAAAATTTTTATCTGACTAATTAATAGTTCTTGAATCATTGAAACTCTATTTAACCTGTTAACAATTACAGATAAATTATTCTCTTCGATGTATGAATCTTTAAATAATTCGATTACAGAATCAATATCATGAATAATTTGTTTGAACCAAAGTTCATATGCTTGATGAGTAATAATGAACAACATTTCATCATGAATAGGATCTTTAAGTATCTTAGATCGTAGTTCTTGAGCTGATAAAATTTTATCCAGTTGTAGGTATTTTGAATAATAGGCTTCTTTTTTTTTGGTCATTTCACTTACTAATATGTTAATGATAATATTTTAGTATAATTTAAATTAAAAAAAAATATTTATTCCTTTAAATACCATGATATTCAAATTAAATTAATAAAATCAAACGAATGAAAAATCAATATAATAAAAATGAATAAATATCCTCCAATTACAAAAGAAATAATTTCTGAGCATGGAATATCCGAGGATGAATATTCTAAAATCAAAAAGATATTAAATCGAGAGCCTACTTTTGTGGAATTAGGAATTTTTTCTGTAATGTGGAGTGAACACTGTTCATATAAAAGTTCTATTAAATGGCTAAAGAAATATCCAAGGTCTGGAGATAGAATGCTAGTTGACGCAGGTGAAGAAAATGCTGGATTAATTGATATTGGTGATAATCTTGGAGTCGCATTTAAGATTGAATCTCATAATCATCCATCTGCAGTTGAGCCTTATGAAGGTGCTGCAACAGGAGTTGGAGGCATTATGAGAGATATTTTCACTATGGGAGCAAGGCCAATTGCCTCAATGAACTCTTTGCGTTTTGGACCTTTAGATGATAATAGTAGAAATAGATTTTTATTAGAACATGTCGTTGAGGGAATTGCTGATTACGGAAATTGCTTAGGTATTCCTGTCCTCGGTGGTGAAGTTGTCGTTGAGTCAGCTTACTCTGGAAATCCTCTTGTTAATGCTTTTTCTTTGGGTATAGTTAAAAAAGGTAATGTTGTGAGTGCTATAGCTAAGGGAGAAAATAATCCAGTTTTTATCGTAGGCGCTACTACTGGTAGAGATGGGATTCATGGTGCAACATTTGCATCAGAAGAACTAACTGCCGAGACTGAGTCAAAGCGCTCTAATGTCCAGGTTGGTGATCCATTTACTGAAAAATTACTACTAGAGGCAACTTTAGAATTAAGTAAAAAGAAATGGCTTATAGGTGTACAAGATATGGGGGCAGCAGGTATAACTTGCTCTTGTTCAGAAATGTCTGCTAAAGGTGAAAGCGGTATTTGCATTGATTTAAGTAAAGTTCCCTTGAGAGAGCAAGGTATGAATCCATATGAGATTATGTTGTCTGAGTCTCAGGAAAGAATGCTTGTTGTCATAAATAAGGGTTTTGAAAAAGAGTTAACCGCAATATTTGATAAATGGGATCTTGATTGCACTGAAGTTGGCTATGTTACAAGTGACGGCAATTTAACTGTAATGAATAATGAAGATATGGTTGCTCAAATTCCATCAAAAGAATTAGTTTTAGGTGGAGGAGCTCCTCAGTATGATATGCCTTATGAAGAACCCAAATATTTAAAAGAGATAAGTGATTTAAGCTTAGATGATTTAAAGCCTGTAGATGATTTTGAAAATGCTCTTCAGATTTTGCTTTCGTCTCCAAATATTGCATCAAAAAAATGGATTTATGAACAATATGACTCTACGGTTAGAACTAACACAGTTCAAGGCCCAGGAGGAAGTGCGGGTGTAATTAGAATTAAGGGCTCAAATAAAGGTCTTGCAGTTAGCACAGATTGCAATGGGCGCTATGTCTATATTGATCCTTACAAAGGAGGACAAATAGCTGTTCTTGAATCAGCTAGAAATGTAGTATGTGCAGGAGCAAAGCCATTAGCCATAACTAATTGTCTTAATTATGGAAATCCTAACGATCCTGAGATATATTGGCAATTTAAGGAATCTGTAACAGGTGTGGGGGATGCATGTAGAAAACTTAATACTCCTGTAACAGGTGGTAATGTTAGTTTCTATAACGAAACAAAAGACGGTGCTGTATTTCCTACTCCAGTAATTGGTATGGTAGGAGAATTAGAGAATATTTCTCATCAAACATCAATAGATTACAAGAATCCTGGAGATTTTATTGTTTGTTTAGGTTCTTTAAATGGAAAAATAGGGGGATCTGAATACTTAAAAACAATACATGGTAAAATTGAAGGTCCTCTAGCAAATATTGATATGGACTACGAATTGAGCGTACAGTCATTATGTTTGAAAGCAATTCAATTAGGAATTTTGAATTCAGCTCATGACTTGTCAGACGGAGGGTTAGCTGTTAATGTTGCTGAATCAGTTATTAAAGCAAACAAATCAATAGGAGCTAAAATTTCTATTGAAAGCAAATTAAGGAACGATGAGCTTCTTTTTGGTGAATGTCAGAGTGTCATTATTGCTACAATAAATCCCAAAAATATCACATTACTTACTTCACTAAATAAGCATGGAGATATTCATATTCAAACAATTGGCAAGGTAACAGATAACTCTAGACTATCAGTTAACGATTTAATTGATATTGATAAAAGTAAGTTAGAACTAAGTTACTTTGATTATTACCCTCGTACTTTGGAAATAAAGTGATGAATATCGATTCTTGGATAAAGTTAAATCAAAAGAAAATTATAGATCTCAGACGATGGCTTCATAAAAATCCTGAGATTGGTTTTAATGAGTTT